>NZ_JBXAFT010000006.1:0-335716 GCF_058793415.1 Rhodoferax sp. MLSD5-FHT05B10
GGCTTCGGCCGCCGCAGCCGCGGCCACGGGGGCCTCGGCGGGCGCGGCCGTTTGCGCCAGTGCCAGGGATCCGGCACTCAGAAGGCCCCAACCCAGGGCGAGGGATACAAGCAGTTTTTTCATGTTGATGCTCTCTTTCGGGTTACAGCGCTTCATTGCCGGTCTCGCCGGTGCGGATGCGCACGACCTGCTCCAGGTCGTAGACAAAAATCTTGCCGTCGCCGATCTTTCCGGTGCGGGCGGCGCCTTCGATGGCTTCGATGACACGGTCCACCAGGCTGTCGTCGACGGCGGCCTCGATCTTGACTTTGGGCAGAAAGTCCACCACGTATTCGGCACCGCGGTAGAGCTCCGTATGGCCCTTTTGCCGCCCGAAGCCCTTGACCTCGGTGACGGTGATGCCCTGCACGCCCATGCCCGACAGGGCTTCTCGCACCTCGTCGAGCTTGAACGGTTTGATGATGGCCGTTACGAGTTTCATGTGTTCACCTCAGCTTGAAAAGAATGGGTTGCAGGCACCGGATCTGGCGGCTCTGCTTCTCCAGGATGTCGGGAGATGCTTCGGTTAAGCACGCTCCGTGCCAACCTGACCACGCCGGGTGCGCCTGCCGCTATGGACCAATGACCGCGGCCTGCGTTAAGATAACTGTACAAAAATACAGTTAGCACCGCTGTGGTGCTTGCGCGTGCCGCGCCGCGGGCGCTGGCGCACTGTTTTGGGAGGACGTTGCCATGGGTTTATCTTTGGTGCAGAGCCGGGCTCTGCTGGGGCTGGAAGCGGCCCAGGTCACCGTCGAGGTGCATCTGGCCAACGGCCTGCCCAGTTTCACCCTGGTGGGGCTGGCGGACGTGGAGGTCAAGGAAGCCCGGGAGCGGGTCCGCTGCGCCATCCAGAACGCGGGTCTGACCTTTCCGCACAACCAGCGCATTACAGTGAACTTGGCGCCGGCCGATCTGCCGAAAGACTCAGGCCGGTTGGACCTGCCCATTGCGCTGGGCATCCTGGCCGCCAGCGGCCAGATCGACAGCGCCCAGCTGGCGGGCTACGAATTTGCCGGCGAGCTGTCGCTGTCGGGCGAACTGCGCCCGGTGCGGGGCGCACTGGCCACGGCGCTGGCCCTGCACACGGGCGGGGTGCTCACCCGCTTGGTGCTGCCCCCCGGCAGCGCCGAAGAGGCGGCCCTGGTCCCCGGTGCGCAGGTCTACCGCGCCCGGCACCTGCTGGACGTGGTGCGCCAGTTCGTCCCCGCCGGCGCAGCCCAGCCAGCCGGGGACGCGCCCCCGGAGGACGACGGCTGGACCCGCGTGGCCGGCCTGGCACCCACGCGCGGGGCGCACTCACCCGATCTGGCCGACGTCAAGGGACAGGCGGGCGCCAAGCGCGCCCTCGAGATCGCTGCGGCTGGCGGGCACAGTCTGCTGATGGTCGGGCCCCCAGGTTCCGGCAAGTCGATGCTGGCCCATCGTTTCGCCGGGCTGCTACCGCCGCTGTCGACCGATGAGGCGCTGCAAAGTGCCGCCATCCGTTCCCTGAGCGGGCGCTTTTCCATGGAGAGCTGGGGGCAGCGCCCCACCTGCAGTCCGCACCATTCCGCCAGTGCCGTGGCACTGGTGGGCGGAGGCTCGCCGCCGCGCCCCGGCGAAATTTCGCTGGCCCACCACGGGGTCCTGTTCCTGGACGAAATGCCCGAATTTCCCCGCGCCGCCCTGGAAGCCCTGCGGGAACCGCTGGAGACCGGTTGCATCACCATTTCCCGCGCAGCGCGGCGCGCCGAGTTCCCGGCGCGCTTCCAGCTCATCGGCGCCATGAACCCCTGCCCCTGCGGCTACCTGGGCTCGGCTACCCACGCCTGCCGCTGCACGCCCGACCAGATCCACCGCTACCAGTCCAAGCTCAGCGGACCGTTGATGGACCGCATCGACCTGCATGTGGAGGTGCCCGCCTTGCCCAGCACCGATTTGCTGCACGCCCCGGCAGGCGAAGCCACCGAGAACATCCGCCTGCGCTGCACCGCCGCCCGCCAACGGGCGCTGGAACGCCAAGGACACGCCAACCAGGCCTTGCAGGGCCAGGCGCTGGACCACCACCTGCTGCTCGACCACGACGCCACCCAGTTCCTGAACGTGGCCGCGACCCGGTTGGGCTGGTCGGCCCGCAGCACCCACCGGGCCCTGAAAGTGGCGCGCACCATCGCCGACCTGGCGGGCTCCTCCCATACCCAGGTCAGCCATGTGGCCGAGGCCATGCAATACCGCCGAACCCTGCACCGGCCGCTCTGATTGCTACAAAATGCATAGCTATTTGCGCAGCAGATACGGGCTCCAACGGCCTTATTGCTCCTTAACCGGGACGCCCATCTGGCGCAGGTAGGCCAGCACATCGCGGCTGATGGGGCCGACAGCACGCGCCCGCTCGGCCATGTCGGCCGCGCTGTTCGTCTGGCCCAGTGCGGCCAGGGACACGGCCGCGCCCAGCATCCAGCGCTGCTCGTTGGGGCGGGACTGCAAGGCCATCATGTAAGCGTGCACGCTATCCTGGTGACGCCCCAGGCGTTGCGCGGCATTGGCGCGAATGGCCCATAAATCAGGCTGATTGCCCAACAGGGGTTCCAGCCGGGTGAGCCCCTCCCACACGGCGCCGAAACGGGCTTCCGCCATCTGCATGCGGGCCATTTCCCGCACCAACAGAAGCAGCAGCGGGGTGCCGCCCGCCGCACTGCCCGGATGGGCACCGGTTTTCGCCGCACGTTCCGCAGCCGCCACCGATTGCTGCATCAGGTCAATGGCGGCATCGCGCGATCCCGTGTTCCACAGGCTTTGCGCCTGGGCGATGGCATCACCGCCCGCCTGCTGCTGGCGCTGCGCCATGGGGACGCTCTCGGGTGCGGTCGCCGCGGGAGCCACGGCTGCCGGCACGGACTGGGCACTGCCGACGCCCTTGCGCGGTGTCAACGCCGATTCCATGCGCAAGGCGATGGGTGCGGCGGGCGTAGCCGGTACAACTTTGGCACGGGCCACGGCAGGCGGGGTGTCCACGGCCGTGGGGGCTAAGGCCGCCAGCGGTCTGGCGGCCGGCGGTGCTTGCACCGCGGGCGCTGGTGCCTGGGTTGGTGCCTGCGACACGGGTGCCACCGCGACCGGCACCACCTCCGGCGCGGCAACAGGTACCGATGCAGCCGGCACCGGAACCGGCGCCACCACGGCCGCCGGCGCAGGCGCAACAGCCACCGCCGGCGCACGGGTCGCAGGCGTGCCGGCGGTCTGCCACCACCACCCGGCAACGGCCAGTGCCGCCACGCTGCCCAGGCCCACCAGCCAGCCAACCCGGCGGGCGCCGGACGCAGCAGGCACGGCGGACGGGGCAACACTGGCCGTCCCCCGGCGCAACGCCGTTTGCGGCTGCGCCACGGGCACGGAGGAGGCCGCCCGGTTGGCCGCCTGCCGCTGGTCCAGATCGCGCAGCATCTTGTTGATCACACTCACAGCTTGCTCCCTGAATCTCGGTCCAACACCGCAGGGCGCGAACGCCCCGCAGGCCACCAGCGACGCCACCACGCAACGGAGGGCTGCACACCGGGCGTGTCCCTGGCTGCCAGCTGCACGTGCGCCAGGGTGACGCGGTGCACGTTCTCGCCAAAGGCCAGCATCAGGCATTTGTGCGCCAGCACATTGACCAGGCGCGGCACCCCGCCGCTGTAGCGGGCAATGGCACGGGCTGCGGCAGGCTCAAAGAGCTGGATATCGGTGTTACCGTCGATGGCCGCCGTGGCCAGGCGGTGCACCAGGTATAGCGGCACGCGGTCGCTGCGCATGGGGCCCAGGTACTCGCTGAAGGTAATGCGCTGCAGCAGCTGGCGGATTTCCGGGCGAGCCAGCTTGGCATCGAGCTCCGGCTGGCCCAGCAACACCAATTGCAGCAGCTTGCGTTTCTCCGTCTCCAGATTGGAGAGCAGGCGCAGGCTCTCCACCGTGCGCAGCGGAATGGCCTGCGCTTCGTCGATGCAGACCACCACGTTGCGGCCGGCCTCGGCGTGGCGCAACAGGCAGTCGCGCAGGGCGTTGTGCACGCTGTGGCGGCTGATGGGCGGCGTCAGCTTGATGTTGAGCTCCAGCGCCAGCGCCATCAGCAGGTCGTCGGGGCCCATATCGGGGTTAGGAATGTAGGCCGTCACACACTCGGCCTGCAGCGTATTGAGCAGCTGGCGACACAGCACCGTCTTGCCGCAGCCCACTTCGCCCACGATCTTCAAAAACCCTTCGCCGCTGCGCAGCGCCACCAGCAGGGTGTTGAGCGCCGCCTGGGCACTCTCGTGGGGGTAGAAGAACGCGGTGTCCGGCGTGATCGAGAACGGGGCCTCGCGCAGCGAAAAATACCCCCGGTACATTACTTCGCCAGACTGTCGGAGGCGGCCCGGTCCCCGCTGCCATCCATGCGGATCACGCGCGCCCGGGTGGCATCCATGTCGTCCAGTGCCGAACGCACGCGCCGGTTCTGTGCCTCCCAGTCGTCCGCCGTGCGGATGATGGTAGGCTTGATCAGCACGATCACTTCTTTCTTGCGCCCCATGACGGCCTTGTTGCCGAACAGCGACGACAGGACCGGAATGCTCGTCGTGCCCGGCAGGCCGGAGGCATTGCGGCTGGAGTCCATCTGCATCAGGCCGCCGATGGCGACGATGCGGCCGTCGGGAATGCGCACCATGGTGTCGGTTTCGTTGACGCTGCTGGACGCCAGGGGCAGGCGGAAGTTGCCCACGCTACCAAGGTCCACCTGCTTGGTTTTTTCCGTCACCGTGGTCACCGACGGATGCACGTGCAGCGTCACATTGACACCGTCGTCCACCTGGGGCGTCACGTCCAGCGAAATGCCCGAGAAGAACTGGGTAAGCGACACGGTAGGCAGAGTGGTCGTGCCCGCCACCGTGCTGGTGCCACTGGTCACGGTGCCGCCGGTCACGCTGGTCACGTAGAAATCGTCGGTCCCCACCTTGAGCACCGCCTTCTGGTTGTTCAGCGTGGCCACGCGCGGGCTCGACAGCGTCTGCACATCGCCCTGCGTTTCCAGGAAGCCCAGGACGGCTCCGAACTGCGTGGTGGCCAAGGCCAGGCCGAACAGGCCACCACCGGTGGCCACGGAGGGCACGGACACCACGCCCGGCAGCACCGTGTTGCCGCCCTGCAGCAGGGCATTGGTGTTGGCTACGCCGCTGCCCAGTACCCCGGCGGCCACGGTAGTGGTGCCATCGTTGTTGAAAGCGCCCCAGTTGACCCCGCTCTGGAAGCCATCACGCAACTCAACCTCGACCACCTTGGCCTCCAGCATGACCTGGCGTTCCACCGCAATTTGCGCCGCCTTCAGGAACTTGTCGACCTGCCGCAGCTCCTCCGGCATGGCGCGCACGGCCATGATGCCAGCCTGCGGGCTGGTGATGACGCTGCGCCCCGGCCCCTCACCCACCAAGCCACGCACGGCACCGGTCAGTTCAGCCCAGAAATCACTCTTGGACGACGTGGCGACCCGGCTGCTTTCCGGCTGCTGGGTGCTGCCACCCGCTGCCGGCGTCGTGCCGGTGGCGGCCGCGCCGCCGCTGGTGGTCTGCTGCCCGGCGCCCGAGGACACCCGCAACTCGCTGTTGCCGGTGCGCTGGGAAGTGGGGTAGTTGATGGTGAACACCCGGGTCTGCAGGGTGGGTGCGTAAATGGTGATACGCCGCCCTTCCATCTTGAAGTCATAGCCATAGACGTCACGAATGGACTCCAGCGCCTCGGTCACCGTCACGCCGCGCAGGGTGACCGACAGCGTGCCACTGACGTCGGGGTGCATCAGCATGCTGTAGCGTGTGTCGGCCACGATGGCCAGGAATACATCGCGGGCCTGTGCATTGTTGACCAGCAAGTCCAGCCGCGGCTCGGCAGGCACCGGCACGGCCGGCAGGGCCGGCTCGGCCAGCGCCTCGCTCACCCGTGCCGGCACCCCAGCAACAAGCTTGGCCTCCGGCGCCGCCAGATCGGCGCGCACGGTGGTGGTGACATCGGAGGTTTTCAAATGCCGTTCGGCCGCACACCCCGTCAGCAAACCAGTTGCCACCAGCAGGCACACGCTGGCGCTGATCGCGGGGGCACGGGCAGTGACGCGGCCCGCCGCATCGGTGCGCAACAGTTCAATCATGGGGACGGCTTTGGAGATCATGGGCATGGGCTTCACGGTTGGGCACTTTCGCACGGCGCGACGGCAGGCGCAATAGGGGATTTGGTGGAGGGCTGGCCAGCTTTCGCCTTGGGTGGCGTCTTGGCCTTCCGGGGCTCCCGCTTTCCGCACAGCGGCGCGCCCTTGGCTACGCTGCGCTGGATGCCGGCAAAGCGCGGTACTTTGCGCAACTCGCCCCCCTCGCGCAACCAGACTTCCGTTTCCGTGATGCGCTCGACGCGCAGCTGTCCGACCTTCTGTCCGGGAGCGTACAGCCGGGTCCCCACCACCAGGAACGGTTTGCCGTTGCGCACCACCACGGCCATACCCTCCCCGCCCAGCGGCGAGGCCGGTGCGGTGCCCCCCGCCGCGGCGCCGGCTTCGGGCGGCGCCAAGGTAGGATCGCGCGCCTCCTGGGCAGCCAGCGGCAGGCACAACAGCAGCGCAAAAACCGCGCCGCCCACTTGCATAGACGTCTTGTTCATTGCGCGGGCACTCCCACCACGTACACCTGCAGAGTCAACTCGGGCGGTTGCTGCTCGCTCTTGAGTTGCAGAGTGCCCCAGCGCAAGGCCGGAAGCGCGTTCTCCAGGGTTCGGACATAGCGGACCAACTCCGGGTAGGGGCCGGCCACCTTCAATTCGATCCCACGCCTGGACAGGCCGACGGGGGCGGCACCGCCTACCGGCGCGCCGGCTGCCTCGGGCTTCAGGGTGCCTGCACTCAGCAGGGTGAGCCCAGGCTGGCGGCGCAGGAACTGCACTAGCACCTGCTCCAGCGCCGGACCGCCCTCCGCCTGGGGGGCTACCTGCTGGATATCGTGGTTGACCGCATCCAGGCGCGTCCGGATGGCCGCCATTTCATCGCGCACGGTCTGACTGGCGTCCACCGGGTGCGCCGTGCCCTTGAGCTCCTCGCGCAGGCGGCTCAATTCGGCACCCTGGGCGGTAAATCGCTGCGTCACCTGCTGGTGGGCCAGCTGCGCGGGCGACAGCCACAGCGTGTCGGCCAACGCCAGGCAACAGACAATCGCCGAGACGAACAGGAAGACGCGCTCGCGCAGACTCAGGGCGTCGATGCGCACCGCCTGGCGCTGCCACCATTGCCGGACCATGGGCATCATGGCTGACTCCCCACTGCAACCGTTCCGCTGGCCAGCGCCGCGGGGGTCGCACTGACCAGATGAAACGACCACACCGGGCGCGATGGCGCCACCGGCGCCGAGGCTGGCGCCCCGGGTGTGCGCACGGGTGCCGCCGTGGCGCTCTCCACCTGCACCGTGGCCAACTTGAGGCCTGCCATCAAGGGACTACCCGCCAGCCCGGCCACCCAGTCGTTGAGCGCGGCGGGCTCCAGCGTGTAACCCGCCACCTCAAACCGGGCCCCCTCCAGGCGCACAGCGGTAATCCATACGGGAGACGGAATACTGCGCGCCACCCACTGCAGGCGGTCAGAGTGCCCCTCGCCCGGACGCAGCAGCCCCTGCTGCAAAGCCTCCAGCAGCTGTTCGCGTTGTGCGAGCACGCCGCGCTGATCCTTCAGCCGGGCCAGCAGCGCCGCGTCAGCTGGGCCGGCGCTGGCCCGGCTGCGCGCAATGGCGGCCTTCAGACTGTCGATTTCACCCGCCTGGGTGTCCATGGTCTGGCGAAAGCCCCCGCTGGCGCGCTCCAGGTTCCAGACCCACACGCCGCACAGCAGACCGCCCAGCACCACGAAAACGCCCAACGCTATCACCATGGTCTGCGCAGAAAAGTAACGCTTCTGCGTCAGCAGGATCGGCGTACAAAGGTTGATTTGCTGGGGCATGGTGAATCAGAGCTCCCGGCTTTCGGTGCGCAGCAGCACACCCAACAAGGGCAAGCAGTACGCCTGGTCGGCGTCCGCCACGGCCGGCAACCCGTGAAAGTGGGCGCCCAGGTCCATGGCCGATACCGGCAGCCCCATTTCGCGCGCCAGCCATGCGGCCAGTTCGACCGAGCGCGCGCCGGCGGAAACCCGCAGGCCCGCCAGCGGCATGTGCGACCAGGAGCGGTCCCACAAATCCAGGGAGCGCTGCACCTCGACCACGAAGCGCTGCGACCGTTCGGCATCGCCCTGGTCCCCTGGCCCCTCCTCGGGCGCGGCCGGGGCAACGGTGTAGTCATTTCCGTACGACACCCCGCCCACGTTGTAGTCGGGCACGTACTCATCGACCGGCGTGAACGCGCTGGACGATGGAGCAAGCCCGCCAGCGCCCTGTCCCCAGGACATGTCCATGAACCCCTGGGGCAGCTCCAACCGGCGGGTGTAGAACAATTCTTCGTTGGCACTGATGGTGAGCACCGCCTGGTGGTCGCCGGCAACCAGCAGGGTCGCGTCGGCACGCTCCAGGCGCCCGTCGCGCCGGGCCAGCAGCGTTTGCAGGTTGCGCTGGGCCGTTTCCTGGATGTCGATCACCGAGACCGCCCAGTGCAGGGCCTCGCCCAAGTCCAGCACCTCGCGCACCCGGGCCGTGGCAGCGGCCACGACAAACAGGTGGGGTGTTCCTTTTTGCTGCCCGTCCCCGACGCGCATCACGTCCAGCGTGATGTCGTCGATATGGGCTTCCACCATGTCGCGGATCTGGAACCGCGCAGCAGAACGCAATTCCTCGGGGGCTACCGGAGGCACATCAATCTGCAGGATCTGGTACTGCTCGGGGCGCAGCATCACCCTGGCTTGCAGGCCCTTGAGCCCCAGCGCCTGCAGCCGGTGCACCAAGGCATCCAGCCCGTCCGCGCCCTGGCGCTCCACCCCCATCTGCAGAACCTCCACCCCACCGCCCGCACCCGCCCGCGCCCGCACATACGCCAGCGTCTTGTCCGACCAGGACACGACCAGCTGGTCTTGCGAAGCGGCGCGTTTCCAGGGCCAACGCATGGTCAGCGTCGCTCCTGCGGGTTCAACGGATGGTCAAAGGTACGTACTTCAATCATGAAAAGGGGGGCGATAGAAACGTCTGCTCTCGTTTTAGTAGCTACCTGTGCAATCATGGCATTGATCAGCAGCGCTACGCGCCATTTTCCAACAAATTCGAACGTTTTCTCCACACCGCGACCGAGAACAGGCCCATTCTGGGCAGAAGCTGCAGAAAGTCACACTGGACGCGGCCTTAATACCGTTCCCGCAGATAAATATAGGGCGCCTTAGACGCGCCAAACCGGATGCGGGCGTTGGGCACGCGGTCGCTCGCGGTACCGCACCAGTTGCCGGACAAATAGCTCAGGTCAGGGCTGGGGGTCGCACCTCCCGAGGGCGCCGCAGCCCAGGTTCCGCACCAGTTGCTGCCTGTCACACCATTGCCCAGATTGAACGCCAAATCTACGCTGCCCGCACCTTTGGCGCTGGGGGTAATGCGCAAACTGGCGACGCCTCCCGTCAACGTAGTCGATGGCACAACAGCAACCCCGGTGGGCGGGGCGGACACGGCAAGGCTGGATCCATAAGCCGGTGTAGCATTCCCCAAGGCAACCGACCCGGCGGAAAGTGCTGTACATGCGTCATTGGAGTTGAGCGTCCAGACACCCGCATTGAAGTACTCGGCACGCACCGGCACCAGAATGGGCAGCAACTCCGAGCCATAGGCATTGAACAGGTGCAGGCGCCCCAGGATCTGTGCCGTAGTGCCAATCTTGCGGGCATCGCAGCCCGAACCACTGCATGCCGTGCTGCTGCTGGCGTTCATGTCGGCCCCATTCGTGCCACTGGTGTTCAAACCAACGCCATCGGCATCCACCAGGCGCACACCCACGTCCAGATTCCAGAAAGGACCGGCCACTTGGGCACTATTGGCGGCGCAGGTGGCGGCGGTGGAAATATCGAGAGCGGCTGGCACACCGGTTGGGCGCGAAAAACTGGTGGCGGTCGATGCCACGGTGTAACTGCCTCCGATCCACTTCACGCTGGGCAGCGCGCTAATGCGAGACCCCAGATCGCAACCCAGATTTGCACCCGCCTGGTCTTCCGCGACCAATGCGGGGGCACCAACCGGGTAGACGGGCGTCATCGCCGCCGAGTTTGAGTAATTGGTAGTTATGGCGTTCGATCCGTTGCGCGCCTCCACTACAAAGGCCACGTTCATGGCCGATTGCCCCATGTAGGTAAAACTATTGGCGCCCGCCGTACAAGAAGATACTACGGAGCCCGACACCACCGTGTAGTGATCGGGCCGAAAGCGCCCAAAATTGCCCGAATTGGATTGCAACCCAAATAGACAGCCGTATTTTCCGGAAGCACTTTTGGTATTGCTGTAACTCCCGGCCACACAGTCCCCCGTGGCACCGCTGTCTACTGCGGTCCAGTCGTTGTCGTAGATGCCGCGCACACTGGTATCGCTGCATCCCGAAGGATTGCCCGCTGTAACGCAAGGGGCCACTCCCCGAAAACTGAAATGACCGACCTCCCCATACACGAAACTGGTACTGGCAGCTCCGGTTGCCGTGTCTGCGCCGGAAAAAGCCGACGGCGTAAAAGCCCCCACGACCCATCCGGTTCCGTCAGCGGACATGCCGGTTGTGTTGATTTTGGGTGTGCCGGTGTAGCCAGCAAGCCCCGTCGCCGCCGTCAACACGAACGCATCGGTTCCTGCGCGAAAGGACGGTGCCCCGGTCAACGCAGTGTTGTTGGCCGTAGTGCCGACTCCTGAGGTACTGACACCCGTAAAACTGAGGGGACGTACAGAGAAGGCATCGGTAGAACAGGCAGTGGTTGTACCGTCACCCACGAGCACCGCCAAATTTTTATAGGGTGCCGTCAGGGTGAACGCCGCAGTCTGCTGCTGCCCTGCGTTGGACGCAGCATAGGTCAAGGTCTGCGTGCCGCCCGCAACCGCAGACTTTGCCTTGCAAGCAGCGCTGCAGTAGTTGGCCTGGGCACTATTGAGCACGCAAGCGCCGTCGCTGTTGTCCACCAGTTTGACCGTAACCGACTTGTTGCTCCCCGCAGCATAAGTGGTCTGGATCTGGTTGTTGTTGAGCGCCGCGATGTTGAGCTTGAAGGCCGTATTGACCAGCTTGGTGTAGATGGTGCCCGTCAGGTAGTTTTGCACAGCCACCGAGGGCGGCGTACCGTAGGCCTCATCAATGGCGCTAAAGCCGGTAGCCACGCCGCCAGAGGTCGGCGCAACCGTCTGCGCACAGATCCGCAAAGAACCCAACTCGTGGATGTTGGTGGATCCACCCGTGGAGCCGGTAAAAGAAATCTGCCAGTTGGCTGGCACGGCAGCCTGGGTGTACCCCAGCGCCGTGGCCCGTGCGAAGGCATCAAACGAAGGAATCACCGAACTGTAGCTGGTGGAGGTGCCCGTCGTATCCCGGTTTACAGCAATCAGGGTTTGCGGGGTGGCGCTGGCTGCATTGCGCGCATCCACGATCACCTGGTAAAGAATGTCAGGGGCAGGCACTGTGGACGCCGGGTTGTCAATAGCCGGCGACAGCGCTGAAGTATTGCCTTGCAGCCAGGGGTAGCCGGTCGTGCCCGAACCGGAGCCGCGCACTGCCACAGTCTCTGGCAGAGAACCAGGCCCACCCACGCGCCCCTCGGTAGGATTCTGGTAATTGCCAAACTCATCCAGGGCGACCCCAATCCACCCACCCGCGAACCCGTTGATGCCCGTTTTCTGCGCATACCCCAGTGAACCACCAAATGCCCCGGGCACCGGAGGGACCGAATAGTCCGACAGCGTCACCGCCATGCCATCTGCACCCGAGCCACTGTAGGCATAGGGTTGAAATTCCACCGAGATGTAATTGGCGGCTGCCGGGAAAATGCCCGGTACCGTGGCGGCCTTGGCGTTGTTTCCAGTGTTCTCGGTCAAACGCAGAAAACCGTTGTCTACGATGGATGGCACAACCCCCGTGCTGTCGGACGTGGAAACCACCCAGTTGGAATTGAAGATAGTGGATGGATTGAGCGTCGCACGGTTGAAGTTGTCACAGACACAGGTCAAGGTCACATCGGCAGGCGTGTTGCTCGGCGGCGTACAGGGCAAGGTGTAGGCAACGGTGATACTGATGGAGTCCACGCTGACGGTCGGGCTACCTGAAGTACGCTGTGCGGCAAAGGCAACACCAAAATCGGCGGCATTGATGTCCGCCACCGTCCAGCTCAAACCCCATAAATCAGCGCTGCCGCCGTGGTCTTCGTTCACATCGCTCGTGGTGTAGGCGGTGGTGGTCGCACGATCCACCGCCGTGCTGACGGTGCCGCCCTTGATGATCAGCACATCCAGATCCCTGGCTCCTCCACTTCCGATCTTGCGCGTTACATTGACCCGAATGCCGGTGATGGTGGCGGTGGCGGGAATAGAGAACCCGTAATTTGTGCACTGGAGATAGTTGCTGTTGTTGCCACTGGACAGCGCCGTCGTGGCATACGAAGCATCGGTCGTCCTCGCTCTGGAGGGGTTGGACCAAGCCCTGGATCCAACACCGGTAACGTTGGTGCAGGCTGACGGGAACGCCGTAAAGGTCACGGCTTGCGCAACGCTGGCGGCGGCCATGACGCCCAGCACCAGCAGTACCCGCAAGGTCAGAATCCATGGGCGCCAGACACAATGCATGGTCAATCTTCCTTTTTAGAAACTCACAGCCAGTCGCCGCTCGACGTAATTGCCGCCGGGATTGGTCGTATTGGGACATGCGCCGGCAAATGGCTGATTGCAGGCGGTGGCTTCCACTACGAAAGACGTGGGGCCACCATTTCCATCCACCGTAGCCACACACGTAACCGTTACGGTAAACCCACTGAGAACAGGCGCTGCCGGAACATAACTGGTAGGTGATGCGGGGCACACCCGCGCGTTGGGGTTTGCGCTGTTGACTGCAACCACCGGCGTGCCGTAACTGAAGTTGTAAGCCGGGGTAGCCTGTACCCGGTACAAGCCCCACTCCACGCCACTGCGCGCGGCCTCGTAGGCGCGTGCACCTTGCACATCCAGCGCGGAGCCCACTTGCTGGTTGGTGGACACGCTCAGAATGAACGCTCCCAGCGCCGCAAGCACTACCACAATGAATAGCGCCGAGACGATGGCAAAACCACGCTCTGCTTTTTGTAGCTGACTGCGCAGGGTGGACGAGAGCTTCATGGCGAATTGTCCACATGAATTTGCTGAAACAGCGTGACGCTTTCAGCATTCGCACCCACGCCGGCACTGAGTGTCAATTGCACATATAGCAGGCCGCTGCGCCCCAATACCCCCGGCGCGTAGTTCACCGTGCAGGTGGCGTTCCCGACCGCCAGCAAAGCGGGGGCGATGGCGGGAGGCGTGGGTTGTGCGGCGACAAAACCGTAGTTGGCATAGCGCGACAGATTCCCGGCACCCGCCGCCGCCGTGGGGCAGGCATAGGTCACCGCCCGAACACCACCGGGAACGACCTGGAAACGCCCATCGGGCGATGGCAGCGGCGGACTCTGACCGGCAAATGGATTGGAGGCCAAGGTAACGACGTTGCCGGCAATAGCGGCCACTTTCGCACGGTTGCACGCCCCGCAGAGGTCTGCGGCCACATAGGCGTTGGCCGGCGCATACCCTGGGCCCAGGTTGTAGACCACGATGTAGTCACCCACCGCAATGGCAGGATTGTTGGGCATGGCGCCCAGCACATCGAACGCAAGCTGGGCGTTATCGGTAAAGCTCAGGAAGTTACCAGCCGTGGAACCATCCGATGGATCGCGGTAACGCCCGCCCGCACTAGTCATGATGAATTCAATGTAGTTCACGCCCCCCCCGTCCGTGGTCACCCGCAAACTGTTGGGCAGCGCCAGGCGCACGTCACGCAACATACGGCGCAGGGCCATGTCAGCCTGGTCGGTGAGTTCAGCGCGGCGCACAGAAGCCAGATAGCCCTCGACCGGAGAGCGGATAAAAACCGCCACGATGGTCGCCAAAATGCCGGTGATGACGATGACAATGACCGACTCCAGCAGCGTGAAACCGCGTTGCCTGAGGGAGGAAAGTAGCGGGCGGCGCATCGCAGGTTCAGGGCAGGTTGTTGGGTGCATAGCGGGCACGGTAGCCACTCAGGACCAGGGCATCGGCACCGTAGCTGACCGTGACATTGATGCGCAAGGCGGCGCCCACTGCAACACTGGCGGCGGCAGGACCCAGCGCTTCTGGAACGATAGCAACCGCTGCCGCATAGCCAGCCGGCAAGGCAGCGCCCGCAATATTGGTGACGATGACCGCGCCGTTGTAGTCCGCCACGTTATCGAATGGCGTGGTGGCGTTGCCACGGGTCTCCGCCGTCGTACCGGGTGCGGTGGCAGCAGTCCCCGGTGCCGTAGCCGACTGGTCATTGACCCCTCCCGCTCCACCGGTACAACCCGCCGCACTGGTCGCGGTGGCGGCGTTGACATCATCCGGATCGCACCAAGTAAAGGGTTGCATGCGCACTTCTTCCAGAACGCCCTCTGCAATGGCCAGCATCTGTTTGCGGATCATCGGGTCGGCGCTGGAACGGGTGGTGACATTCAAAACGGCAAGCACTCCGGCCAAAGCGGCCGCAACGATCACGATGAAAATGACCAACTCGATCAGCGTCAAGCCCTGTTGACTCTGCTGCGGTGCAAGCCGATGTGTGCGGTCAGTGCACATAACCCGTCTCGGCTTCCACGGTAATAGTCCATGCAGCGGTGCCCGTCACGGTGTACACCCCTCCCGCGGAAGGCTGCCCCAAGGGATTGAACGCCAACGTGGCCGGTCCGGCCAATGCAACTCCCGTCGGTGCACACACCTGGTTGGTTGTTCCACCGCAGGTACGGTCTGCAGCTGGCAGTGTCAGATCCCGCGGGTAGGTGCCGGCACCCACGCCGCCCGTTTCAACGTTATCGACCGAAAAAGTCAGGTTGTTGCCAGCCAGAGTCACTTGCACGCTGCGTCGCCCGGACACCGCCGCCTTGCGGGCGAACTCAAGCGCACCGCGAACTTTGTCGCGGTAGCCCACCTCATTGACGCTATTGAAAATATCCATGCGTGGCACCACCACCACCGCCAGCACACCCACCAGCACAATGACCATGACCAGTTCAATCAGCGTGAACCCCTGCTGCCCCACGCCGCGACCCCGCCCGAGGCGGATGAAACGGTGTTGTGGACTGGACAAAGACATGGCGGGGAATCGATTCGCTATTATTTTAATAGCTACTGGCGCAATACGTATGCGGGATAAAGCTGCATTTAATGCCAATTTCCAGAAAAATTTCACGCGCAGCCAATGGTTTCACCGTTGCGGCCTCCTCCCCGGCATAGGGCCCCTCCCTGACAATACCGGACCATGCCCGAATGTACGCTGAGAGATGACCCAAAGTATGCGCCTTCCATCTGAAACACCCGCTGACGCAGGCGCCCCCCCCCCCCCCCGGGATGCCGCTCCGACGGCACCCCCAGAGACGTGTTCCCGACGCAATTCCGCGGACACGCCCGTCACAATCCTTGCCTGGATGAT
This sequence comes from Rhodoferax sp. MLSD5-FHT05B10, assembly GCF_058793415.1. Taxonomy (NCBI): domain Bacteria; kingdom Pseudomonadati; phylum Pseudomonadota; class Betaproteobacteria; order Burkholderiales; family Comamonadaceae; genus Rhodoferax; species Rhodoferax sp. MLSD5-FHT05B10. The sequence goes on from NZ_JBXAFT010000006.1 coordinate 15,649, forward strand.
GTTCCTGCTGCCCGCCCTGGGTGTACCCAGCCAGCTCATGCTGCAGGACACCCTGAAGTCGGCCATTGCGGCCTTTGGCGTGCTGGTCGCCGCGCTGGTATTTATCTGGCAACAGCGCAGCCGGACCACGCCATTGCTATGGCACGGACTGGTGTGGTTACCCGTGGCGCTGCTGGTGTATGCGCTGGGCAGCATGGTGTGGTCTCACACGTATCTGGCGGGTGTGGAGGCGATCCGCTGGTTCATTTTGTCTCTGCTGCTGTGGCTGGGTTTAAATACCCTGACCCGCGACAACTTGCCACAACTGGCGTGGGGCATACATGCTGGCGCATTGGTTGCCTCACTATGGGTAGCGTTGCAGTTCTGGCTGAATCTTGACCTCTTCCCGCAAGGTGCTGCCCCGGCATCCACGTTCGTCAACCGCAATTTCTTTGCCGAATACGCCGTATGTGCGTTGCCATTCTCTGTACTGCTGCTGGCCACCATGCGCGCATCCCGCTGGCTGGGCTGGGTGGCGCTATCCACAGCATTCAATATCGTGGCCATCCTGATGACCGGAACCCGCTCTGCGCTAATTGCACTGTTGGTGCTGTGCGCGGTGTTTACGGTCACACTAATCCGGTACCGTCGGCAGTTCGCTTTTATGCACTGGGGCAGCGCCCAACAGACGCTGGTCGGGCTAGCTCTGGTGCTGGGGATCGGCGTGCTGGGATCGGTTCCCAGCAACAACCCGAAAGTTACCCTGGAAAACAACGGCACCACGGCGTTGCAGCGCAGCTTTCTGCGCACGGCTTCCATGGCGGCGCCTCAAGAGTACACCGAAGGCTCGTTCGCAATTCGTTCGGTCATGTGGAAAGCTTCCGCTCGCATGATTCTGGCCAATCCTCTGACGGGAGTTGGGGCTGGCTCCTGGGAGGTACAGATTCCGCTCTACCAGAATGTAGCAACCACGCTAGAAACTGACTACTACGCCCACAATGAGTACTTGCAATTACTCAGTGAATACGGCTTGCTGGTGGGCGGCTTGGTGCTGGCTTTTTTGTTGGCGTATGTACTGCATGCCGCCGGTCGAACCTGGCAGCTAGGCGACGATGATATTCAGGAAGTCCCGTTGCGGGCATTCACGCTGGCAAGCTTGCTCGCGCTGCTAATTGTGAGCAATGCCGGGTTTCCGTGGCATCTCGCGGGCTGCGGGGCCTTATTGGCGCTGGGGTTGGCGACTCTGGCGAATTCCGATGTGCGCCTAGGCCAGCAGGAGCGGTTTTTTGCCACGAGCCTGCGCTGGCGACCTGTCTACGCCCAGACAATGCTTGCCTTGCTGACCGGCTGTACATTGCTTGGGGGATATATCACCTTTCAGGCAGCACATGCGGAGCGCAAGCTGGTGGAGGCTATCCTGCTCGCGAATTCGCTCAGGCAGCTTCCGCACGCGGATACCCCTTCTTGGGCAGATCGCAAATCCCGGTTTCTGCAAGACGTTCGGGAAGGCATTGCCATCAACCCCCACTACCGCAAGCTCACGGCGGAATTGGCGGAGCCCCTGTCGGTTGATGGCGACTGGGGAAATGCAATCTGGATTCTGGAATCGGTGGCCGCCTCACGCCCCCATGTCACAGCCATATGGACCGGCCTGGCCATGGGCTACTCCTACGTGGGCCAACCTGACCGGGCCCGGCAAGCCCTGCTGCAGGTGCAGCGACTCAAACCGGATGCGCTAGCAACGCGAACACTGGAAATTATTTTGCTGAGCCGCGCTGGCGATGAGGATCAAGCTGTACGCATACTGACCGCTCAATACGATCAAGGGCGGTTTGACTACGACATGGTTCAAACCGGCTACGCCATCGGTTACAAAACACATAACTGGCGTCTCGCCATTCGCTCGCTAGAACTGCGTAACGCCAAGTGGCCCGAGCAAGCGGCTGATGGCTATTTCAGAATGGGCAACATCTACGCTGACCCATCTGTGCGAGATGAGGCCAAGGCTTTGACGGCCTTTCAATTGGGGTTGAAGGCAGTGCCGCCCGAGCAGAAAGAAAACTTTCGCCAGCAGGTACCCGAACGGTTCAGGAGCCAGATGTAAAAAAGGCCACCCAGTTTGGGTGGCCTTTTTTGAAAAAGAAACTACTACTTAGTTGATACCGATGGCTGTAAAAGTAGCCGAACTCGCGCTGGGTCCAGTGAGAACGCAGGTCGAATCACTGACACCCGCAGCCACTGCTTTAGCCGTGATGGCGTAACCTGTAGGCAGTGCGCCCCCCTGCATAACGGCGGGAGTATTGCAGTCAGCAACAGCAACGCCCTTGCTGGTCGATATGCTGCGCGCAGCGTAGTTGATGGCCATTCCGGAAGACATGCCGCCTGCAACACCTTGAGTGGCAGCAGTTTGCGCATCACCCTTCAGATCCACAAACTTCGGAATCGCCACTGCCGCCAAAATGCCCAGGATCACGATCACCATGACCAACTCAATCAAAGTAAAACCGCGTTGTACTTGCTTCATGTCATTTGCCTTTTAAGTTAAAAATCCACTACACCCGACCAACATACTCAGTTCCAACGTTGCACCCTGTCGGGGTATTCCGCCCAGATTTTAGTGCCGCAACGTCATATTTCGCATCAAAATGACGCGTTAAGTACCTGCAATAGTTCACAAATTCGGCACAAATCGCACATTTTGCGCCCCCCGAATTCAATCCACCACCACCCCTTGCCACAGGTAGCGCTCCATCGGCGTGACCTGCATGGGGCCGGCCGTGGACTCGATGCGAAACCAAACCCCCTCTGCGTCCACCGGACTTTCCAGCCATTGTGGGTACAGCAAACGGTAGCCGAAGCACACGCAACCCGGATCAAACACCCAGTTACCCGGAGCAACCGTCACCATGTTGGCCCGGGCAACCACCCCGGCGTAGTTGGCTGGAATGCTGCGCAGCAACAAGAAAGGGTTGTTCTGCCGCACCACACCACCCGTGCTCGCCGGCCGCACACTGGCTTGCATGTGGTCGATCACCAGCGCGGTGCGCACCGCGCCCAGGGTGGACTGCACGGCAGCGCGCTCACCCATGCCCTGCACCACGCGCACTTGGCGCCCAAAGGCCCAGACCACCACGCCCAGCACCAGCACCAGCAGGCTCCACTCGGTCAGTCGCCGGCTCCAGAGCGGCGCCGATTCGGATTCAGAGAAACGCACGACGGAACCGGGCACGCCTAGCCGCCGCCCCGACCCATGGCCGCCTGACCCATGTTCCACAGGGGCAGGAACACGCCCAGCGCCAGCAGCAGCACCAGCACCGCAATGACGGCCAGCAAGATGGGCTCGATGGCAGCGGACAGCCCTTTGATGTTGTAGTCGGTCTCGCGTTCGTACATGCCGGCAATTTCAAACAGCAGGGCGTCGAGCTCACCGGTTTCTTCCCCCACCGCAATCATCTGCAGCACCACGGGCGTGAACACCCCGGTGGCCGCCGCGCAGCGCGAAATGCTTTCGCCCCGTTCGATGCCATCGCGCATTTCTTCGATGCAGCCGCCAATGTAGGCGTTGTCCACCGTCTGGGCCACCACGGTGAGCGCCTGCACCAGCGGCACGCCGCTCTGGCTGGACAGCGCAAAACTGCGCGCGAAGCGGGCCAGCGTGGCCTTGAGGATGATCTCGCCCACGATGGGCAGCTTGATCTTGCGGGCGTCCCAGCGGTAGCGTCCCTCGGGCGTGCGCAGGTACCCCCGGACCAACACCACCGAGACAAAAACCAGCGCTAGCAGCAAGGGCCACCAGGCCAGCATCCAGCCCGAAAACGCCAGCAGCCCGCGGGTGATCAGCGGCAACTGGGTGTTGAAACCGGCAAACACCTTGGCAAACACCGGGATGACAAAGATGTTGAGGATGACCACGGCGATTGCCATGGCCACCAGCACAAATATGGGATAGCGCACGGCCTGCTTGATGCGCTCGCGCACGTCGCGCTCAAACTCCATGTGTTCGTTCAGGCGCAAGAACACCTCGGTCAGCCGGCCGGTCATCTCGCCCACCCGGATCATCGCGATGTAGAAGGCGCCAAACAGGTCGGCGTGGCGGGCAATGGCGGCCGACAGCTCGCGCCCCTGGTCCAGGCTGGCCCGCATGTCCTTGAGCATTTCCACCATGGCGGGCTTGGTGGCCGAGGCCTGCAAACCGGCAAACGCCCGCAGGATCGGAACCCCCGCCTTGTTCAGGGTGTACATCTGGCGCGAAAACACCATGATGTCTTCCGGCACCACGGGTTTGCGGGTCAGCCGGTCGAGCCAGCCTTCGGCCTGGCCTTCTTCAGCCACCGGCGCCAGGGCGATGTGCACCGGGGCCACCCCGATGGCGCTGAGCTGATCGGCAACGCCTCCTTCGGTCATGGCCTCCAGTTGCCCCTGGACTGCTTCACCGCGCTTGTTGCGCCCGCGCCATTCGTACAGTGCCATGGCGCGTTAGCCCTGCTTTTCCATGTCGTCAAGGTCAAACCCCACGCGCAACGCCTCGGCCAGCGAGGTGCGTCCCTGGCGCACCAGTTCCAGCGCGTGGTAGGCAATGGTGTGGCCCTGCATGCGCTCGCGGGCGGTGCGCAGGAAGGCGGCCGGGTCGGCGTGCGACGCGGCGTGCGCCAACGCGGCATCCATCTCCAGCAACTCGTAGACGCCCTGACGCCCGGCGTAGCCGGTGCCGTTGCAGGCCGAACAGCCCCGGCCCCGCTGGGACACCAGGGTCTGCCCCGGCGCCAGCATGCCATCGAGCCAGGCCTGTTCCTGCGCCGTGGGCGCGTGGGGCTCGGCACACTCCGGGCAGTTCAGCCGCAGCAGCCGCTGGGCAATAACCGCCTGCAACGAGGTGGCCACCATGAACGCCGGCACCCCCATGTCCAGCAGGCGAAACGGCGTGCTCATGGCGTCGCGCGTGTGCAGGGTGGACAGCACCAGGTGACCCGTGATGGCCGAGCGCATACCGATTTCCGCGGTCTCGGGGTCACGCATTTCCCCCACCAGGATCACGTCGGGGTCCTGGCGCAGCGTGGCGCGCAGCACCCGGGCAAAGGTCAGGTCAATCTTTTCGTTAACCTGCACCTGCGTGATGCCGGGCAGGCGGTATTCCACCGGATCTTCGACCGTGATGACTTTTAGCTCGGCCGCGTTGACCTCGGCCAGCGCGGCATACAGCGTGGTCGTCTTGCCGGAGCCGGTAGGGCCGGTGACCAGCACCATGCCCGCGCTGCGGCCCAGGATTTCGCGAAAGCGCTTGAGCATGTAGGGCGGCATGCCGATGCTGTCCAGGCGGCGCATGCCGCCGCCCTGCACCAGAAGGCGCATCACGGCCGACTCGCCATAGGCGGTGGGCAGGGTGGACAGACGCACGTCAATGGTGTTGTCCTTCAGGCGCACGCTGAAACGACCGTCCTGCGGCAGGCGCTTCTCGGAAATATCCAGCCCGGCCATGAGCTTGAGGCGCTGGGCCAGTGCCGCCCCGATGCGCTTGTCGGCCTGGGTCTGCGTCTGCAGCACGCCGTCCACCCGCACGCGCACCTGCAGCCCCGCTTCCTGCGGTTCGATGTGGATGTCGGACGCCCCCACCTGCATGGCGTCTTCAAACAGCGACTGCAGCAGCCGCACCACCGGTGCGCCTTCGATGCCCACGCTGGCAGACAACTCGCCGAAGTCCACCGCGTCGCCCAGGTCTTTTTCCAGGGCGCGCGCCAGGCCGCTGATTTCCTCCGTGCGCCGGTACAGGCGGTCAAACGCCGGCGCCAGCTGGCTCTCGGGCACCGCGGCGATGCCAATGGGGCGCTTGAGGATGCGGGTCAGCTCGTCATAGGCGAACAGGTCCAGCGGATCACCCAGGGCCACCAGCAGCAGGTCGCCCTTGTCTTCCAGCACCAGCGCCCGAAAGCGCCGCGCCGCCGACTCGGGCAAGAGCTTGACCACATCGGCCCGAAACGGGAAGGTCTTGAGATTGACGAACGGAATGCGCAACTGGCGCGCCAAGCCGTTGGCAAGCAATTCTTCGGTAATGACGCCGGACTCGATGAGCAGGCGGCCCACCTTCTTGCCGGTCTGGCGCTGCAGCTCCAGCGTCTGCTGCAGCTGTTCCTGCGAAATCAGGCGCTGCTGCACCAGCACATCACCCAGACGCTGTTTCTCCGGGCGCCCCGGGGCCGTTCGCGAAGCGTCCGCCGCGTTGGGCGCTACGGCTGCCTTGTTCATGCGCTATTCCTTGTGCTGGTAAGCGAAAATAATAGCACGCGCTAACCAACACAAGGGCCGCCGGGCCGTGACTAAAGTCACCAATCCGGCCCCGGCAGGCCCCATACTAGTCAGGTTCCCTACGGCGTGATGACGCCGCCGTCCACCGTCACGTGGGCACCCACCGCCACCGGGCTGTTTTGCACTACCCGCTGGGTGCTGCCGTCTTCCATGCGCACGTCAACCTGGTACACGGTCTCCTTCTTCATGCGTTTTTCCACCGTGTTGCCCGCCCAGCCGCCGCCCAGGGCACCGGCCATGGTGGCCACGGCCTTGCCATCTCCCCCGCCGAACTGGTTGCCCACCAGTCCGCCCAGCACCGCGCCGGCAATGGCTCCCAGACCACTGGGCGCCGCCTCCTGCTGCAGGGGCGTCACGGCTTTAACCGTGCCGCAGCGCGCGCACACGGCCTTGGGCGCCGGGGCGCTCCATGGCGGTGGCGGTGCGTCGGCCACGGCCGGGCCCGGAGGGAGCGGCACGGGCTGGGCCGCCCTGGTTTTTGCTATCTTTTTGGTAGCTGTTGGCGCAGGTTTCACCTTGGCTACAGCGTCTTTTTGGCTTGAATTTTCAGCAGCCGCCGGATGCGCGGCGTCTACCGCGTTCGCCGGTGCGGCTCGCACCTCGGCCGGCACCGACAGGGTTTCGGCCGCGACCATGGCCCGGGGATGGGTCTGCACCTGCACCAGGGCGGCGCCCAAAGCCAGTACCGCTGCCCCCAGGCCGGCCACGGCCACCCACAGGTAGCGTACCGAAGTGGCCTTCTCCGCCGGGATTTTGTCCAAAGTTGCAGTGTTCATATCGTTCCTTTCGCCTTCAACGCGCAGAAGGCCTCAAGGTAAACACGCAAACGCAGATTTTGATGTCGGAGTTGTAAACGGGCGTAAAGCGCCCGCCAATGTGTTTCAGAGGTTGGGCGCCAGCAGGCGCTGCAATTCGTCCTGGTTCAGGTTGCGCCGGCGGGCCAGGTCCTGCACCTGGTCCTGGCCAATGCGGCCCACGCTGAAGTAGGTGCTGTCCGGGTGGCCGATGTAGAAGCCGCTCACGCTGGCCGCCGGCGTCATGGCCAGGCTGTCGGTCACCGCCATGCCGATTTCTTCGCAGTGCATCAAGGCGAACATGTCCTTCTTGACGCTGTGGTCCGGGCACGCCGGATACCCCGGTGCCGGGCGGATGCCCCGGTACTTCTCGGCAATCAGCTCGTCGGTGCCCAGCGCCTCCTGCGGGGCATAGCCCCACAGGTCGCTGCGCACACGGTGGTGCAGGGCCTCGGCAAAGGCTTCCGCCAGGCGGTCGGCCAGCGACTTGAGCAGGATGGCGGAATAGTCGTCGTGGTCGTCCAGGAAGTATTTTTCCTTCTTGTCGGCGCCAATGCCGGCGGTCACGGCGAACATGCCGGCGTAGTCGGGCGCCACGCCACGGGGCGCCACAAAGTCGGCCAGGCAACGGCTGGGCCGCTGCACGCCGTTCACGATTTCTTTCTCGGTCTGCTGGCGCAGGCCGTACCAGGTCATGGCCCGCTCGGTGCGCGACTCGTCGGTGTAGAAAGCAATGTCGTCATCGTCCACCGCATTGGCCGGGTACAGGGCCACCACGGCATTGGCGGTGAGCCAACGTCCCTCGATCAGCCGCTTGAGCATGCGTTGGCCGTCGGCATACACCCGCACCGCCTCCTCGCCCACCACCGGGTCTTTCAGGATGGCCGGAAACGGCCCGGCCAGGTCCCAGGTCTGGAAGAACGGGCCCCAGTCGATGTACTTGGCCAGCTCCGTCAGGTCGAAATTCCTGAACACGCGCCGGCCGATGAACTTGGGCACCGTCGGCGTGTAGCGACTCCAGTCCACCACCGTCTTGTTGGCGCGCGCCTGGGCCAGCGGCCACAGGGGCACCTGCTTCTTGTTGGCGTGCTGGTGGCGCACTTTCGCGTAGTCGGCGTTGAGCTCGTCGATGTACTGGGCGGCCTGCTCGCTCAGCAGGCTTTGCGCCACGCCCACGCTGCGCGAGGCATCGGGCACGTAGGCCACCGGGCCGTCGTAGTGCGGGGCGATGCGCACGGCGGTGTGCACGCGGCTGGTGGTGGCGCCGCCAATGAGCAGCGGGATCTTCTTGAGGCGGAAGTAGTCGTCCTTCTGCATTTCGCCAGCCACGTACTGCATCTCTTCCAAGCTGGGCGTGATCAGGCCCGACAGGCCGACGATGTCCGCGCCCTCCACCTTGGCCCGCGCCAGGATTTCGTGGCAGGGCACCATGACGCCCATGTTCACCACCTCGAAGTTGTTGCACTGCAGGACCACGGTGACGATGTTCTTGCCGATGTCGTGCACGTCGCCCTTGACGGTGGCGATCACGATCTTGCCCTTGGTGCGCACATCGCGCCCGGCGGCCTCGTCCTGGCGTTTTTCTTCCTCGATATAGGGAATCAGGTGCGCCACGGCGCTCTTCATGACGCGCGCGCTCTTGACCACCTGCGGCAGGAACATCTTGCCCTGGCCGAACAGGTCGCCCACGATGTTCATGCCGTCCATCAGCGGGCCCTCGATCACGTGCAGGGGGCGCCCGCCCTTGGCCAGCACGTCCTGGTAGGCCTCTTCGGTGTCTTCCACAATGAAGTCGGTGATGCCATGCACCATGGCGTGGCTCAGGCGCTGGCCGACCGAGGCGGGGTGCTCCGGCGTGCCGCGCCACTCCAGCTTCTTGCTGTCGTCCTTGGCGCCGCTCTTGGCGGTCTCGGCAATCTCCACCAGGCGCTCGCCGGCGTCGGGGCGGCGGTTGAGCACCACGTCTTCCACGCGCTCGCGTAGGGTGGGCTCCAGGTCGTCGTAGACGCCGACCATGCCGGCGTTGACGATGCCCATGTCCATGCCCGCCTGGATGGCGTGGTACAGGAACACGGTGTGGATGGCCTCGCGCACCGGGTCGTTGCCGCGGAAGGAGAAACTCACGTTGGACACGCCGCCCGACACCTTGGCACCCGGCAGGTTCTGCTTGATCCAGCGCGTGGCCTCTATGAAGTCCACCGCGTAGTTGTTGTGCTCCTCGATGCCGGTGGCGATGGCGAAGATGTTGGGGTCGAAGATGATGTCTTCGGGCGGAAAGCCCACCTTGTCGACCAGGATGCGGTAGGCGCGCTCGCAGATCTCGATCTTGCGCTGGTAGGTGTCGGCCTGGCCCTGCTCGTCGAACGCCATGACCACGGCAGCGGCGCCGTAACGGCGCACCAGCTTGGCCTGCTGCTTGAAGGCGTCCACGCCTTCCTTCATGCTGATGGAGTTGACGATGCCCTTGCCCTGCACGCAGCGCAGGCCGGCCTCAATGACGCTCCATTTGCTGGAGTCGATCATCACCGGCACGCGGGAGATATCGGGTTCGCTGGCAATCAGGTTGAGGAAGCGCACCATGGCCGCGTGGCTGTCGAGCATGGCCTCGTCCATGTTGATGTCGATGATCTGGGCGCCGTTCTCCACCTGCTGGCGCGCCACGGCCAGCGCCTGCTCGTACTCGCCGTTGAGAATCATGCGGGCAAAGGCTTTGGAGCCCGTGACGTTGGTGCGTTCACCGACATTGACAAACAGCGATTGGGCGTCAATGACAACCGGCTCCAGACCGGACAGCAGCATGGGGGAAATGGGCGTTGTGGACATGTGGGTCACCGGTAGAGCCGCCATCAGGCCGCTTCTGTGTAAAAGAAATTGCGCTGCAACGCGCGCGCGGCCAGCGGCGCCACGGCCCGGCCGATGGCACCGATGTGGTCCGGCGTGGTGCCGCAGCAGCCGCCCAGGATGTTGACCAAGCCTTCGGCGGCAAACTCGTGCACCAGGCGCGCGGTCACGTCCGGCGTCTCGTCGAAGCCGGTGTCGCTCATGGGGTTGGGCAGGCCGGCATTGGGGTAGCAGCTGATGAAGGTGTCGGGCGCCACACGGTTGAGCTCCTGGATGTAGGGGCGCATCAGCGCCGCGCCCAGGGCGCAGTTCAGGCCGATGGCCAGCGGCTGGGCGTGGCGCACGCTGTGCCAGAAGGCGGTGACGGTCTGGCCGGAGAGGATGCGCCCGGAGGCATCGGTCACGGTGCCGCTGATGATGAGGGGCAGGCGCTCGCCGCTGGCCTCGAAGTATTCGTCAATGGCGAACAGCGCCGCCTTGGCGTTGAGCGTGTCGAAGATGGTCTCCACCAGCAGCACGTCGGAGCCCCCTTCGACTAGCGCCTGCACCTGCTCGTAATAGGCCTTGCGCAGTTCCTCGAAAGTGACGTTGCGCGCGCCAGGGTCGTTCACGTCGGGGCTGATGCTGGCCGTCTTGGGCGTGGGGCCCACGGCACCGGCCACGAAGCGCGGCTTGTCCGGCGTGCTGTATTTGTCGCAGGCGGCGCGGGCCAGGCGCGCCGAGGCCAGGTTCATCTCCACCGCCAGGTCTTCCATGCCGTAGTCGGCCTGGGCTATGGTTGTTGCGCCAAAGGTGTTGGTCTCGATCAGGTCGGCGCCGGCAGCCAGGTAGCGTTCGTGGATGTCGGTGATCACGTCCGGGCGGGTCAGGCTCAGCAGTTCGTTGTTGCCCTTGACGTCGCGGGGATAGTCCTTGAAGCGCTCACCCCGGTACTGCTCCTCGTTCAGCTTGAAACGCTGGATCATGGTGCCCATGGCGCCGTCCAGGATGGCGATGCGGTTGGCCAGAATGCCGGGCAGCGCCTGGGCGCGGGTGTAAGTTACGGGTTTCATGCGAAGCGGCTCACCTTGTAGTGCAAACAAGTGAGCGCCGTTGACAAACCCAAGCCTGGCAGCCTGTGGTGATCCGGTAGACCGGTACCTGGCCGCTGCAGCGCCCCTTGGGAAGGCCGCATTTTAGTGCACGCAAGAAATCCGCCGCCAGGGTACCAACGGATCACTTGCCCGACAATAGGGTCTTGGCGCCCGGGGCGCCCCCTGAATTCAGCACGATTTTCGGCTTTTACCCGCAAAAACAGTGCGTAACCAGCTCCTGTTTTGATAGCAACCGATTCTTCCCCTACCCGCCAGACCTGCCACGCCATCCTGCAAGAGGTCTTTGGCTACGCCCAGTTCCGCGGCCCGCAGCAGGCCATCGTGGAGCATGTGGCCAACGGCGGCGACGCCCTGGTGCTCATGCCCACCGGCGGCGGCAAGTCGCTGTGCTACCAGATTCCGGCCATTGCCCGCGCCCGTGCGGGGCAGGGTCTGACCATCGTCATCTCGCCCCTGATTGCACTGATGCACGACCAGGTAGGTGCCCTGCACGAGGCCGGCGTGAGCGCCGCCTTTCTCAACTCCACCCTGAGCAGCGACGAGGCCTACCAGGTGGAGCAGCGCATGCTGCGCGGCGACATCACGCTGCTGTACGCCGCCCCCGAGCGCGTCACCACGCCACGGTTCCTGGCGCAGCTCGATTCCCTGCATGAGCGCGGCCAGCTGAGCCTGTTTGCCATTGACGAGGCGCACTGCGTCAGCCAGTGGGGCCACGACTTCCGACCCGAATACCGGGCGCTGACCGTGCTGCACGAACGCTATGCCGGCGTGCCGCGCATGGCGCTCACCGCCACGGCCGACGACCTGACCCGCGCCGACATCCTGGAGCGCCTGCAGCTGCAGGACGCGCGGGCCTTCGTCAGCAGCTTTGACCGCCCCAACATCCGCTACACCATCGTCGAAAAGACCGACGGCACGCAGCAACTACTGCGCTTCATCGCCCGCGAACACGAGGGCGACGCCGGCATCGTGTACTGCCAGTCGCGCAAGAAGGTGGAGTCGATCGCCGAGACGCTGGTGGAAGCGGGCATCAACGCCCTGCCCTACCACGCCGGGCTGGACAGCAAGCTGCGCCAGCAGCACCAGGACCGCTTCCTGCGGGAGGAAGGCGTGGTGATGGTGGCCACCATTGCCTTTGGCATGGGCATCGACAAGCCCGACGTGCGCTTCGTGGCCCACCTGGACATGCCCAAGAACATCGAAGGCTACTACCAGGAGACCGGACGGGCCGGGCGCGACGGCCTTCCCGCCGACGCCTGGATGGCCTACGGCCTGCAGGACGTGGTCAACCAACGCCGCATGATCGACGAAAGCCCGGCGGCCGATGCCTTCAAGCAGGCCCTGCGCGGCAAGCTCGACGCGCTGCTAGCCCTGGCCGAGGCTACCGACTGCCGCCGGGTGCGCCTGCTCAGTTACTTCGGCGAGGCCAGCCAACCCTGCGGGAATTGCGACAACTGCCTGCACCCGCCGGCGGTGTGGGACGGCACAGACGCCGCGCGCAAGCTGCTCAGCACCATCTACCGCATCCAACAGTCCAGCGGCATGGCGTTTGGCGCCGGCCACGTAATGGACATTGTGCGCGGCAAGACCACCGAAAAAGTCACCCAGTACGGCCATGAGGCCTTGAGCACCTTTGGCATCGGTGCCGGTTTTAGCGAATTGCAGCTGCGCGGCGTGCTGCGCCAGCTCATTGCTATGGGCGCCGTGGCGGTGGACGCCCAGGCGTTCAATACGCTGCAGCTCACGGAGCAGTCACGGGCGGTGCTGAAGGGGGAGGTGTCGGTGCAGTTGCGCGAATCGGTCTCGGCGCCGGCGGACCGCAAGCGGCGCTCCGGCGCGGGTTCCGCGGCGATCAAGGCGCCGATTGCGCTGGACGGTGCGGGGCTGGAGCGCTATGCCGCCTTAAAAGCCTGGCGCGCCGAGGTGGCCCGGGAGCACAACCTGCCCGCCTACGTGATTTTTCACGACGCCACGCTGGCAGCGATTGCCAAGCGGGCCCCACAAACCCTGGACGACCTGCAGGGAATCAGCGGCATTGGCGCCAAAAAGCTGGAAGCCTACGCGCAGGCGGTGCTGCGCGTGGTGTCGATCGACTGATGTGCCGGCGGCTCAATGCCGCTGAAAGCAGCTCTCGTACGACATGGCCGCACCGCTCATGGTGTTCTGCAGGCGGGCGATGGCCCGGCTGTGGCGGTCAGCGCCGTTCTTGTCGGCCAGATGCTGGCGGTGGTACTGCATCAGCGCGTAGAGCTTGGAGCGGCACGCGTCCAGGACGCCCGCGAAATTGAGCGCAATGTAGGCAGAGTGGTCGGCATTGGTATGGCGGTACTCGTCCGCCCAATAGTCGAACAACTGTCCTTGGTAAGTGCCTTTTTCAGGTACCTTGATCATCTCTTTGTGCATATCAACTGGTCAAAATGAAAGAAATAGATACTTTCAAAGCCGGTCAGCCTCTGTTCCAACGTGCTGGCGCTTTCTGGCATCCGCTGGGCAATATGACGCGCGGCGCCCCAAAACGGTTGACACGAACCTGAAATATGCCGGCCAGCGGCCCCGGCAGGCGCCCGATCGGCCGGACGGCAGGTATCCGCGCCAGGGCGAGCGCAGCGGGATCAGTGGGGGCCTTCAGGCCCGCCGCACGGCAAAATGTGCAAATTGCGCGGATAAATGCGCCATCTGCTCCGAAGAGATGGCAAATGGCATACCCTCCGGCACCCGGCACTCCTGCAGCGCCCAATGGGTGACGCCCAGGGCGGCCAGCTCATCCGCCAGCGCCTGCAAGGCGTCAGCGCCAAACAGGCCGGGGTGCCAGGTGGTGCGGCATTCATAGGCAACACCACTGGCCAGGAGGGCACGTAGCGCGTCGCGAGTACGCGGACCGCTGCCCGGGGTGCCGGTCAGGGCGTCGTGGCGGTCCAGGGGAGCCTTGATGTCCAGCCCCACCCAGTCCAGCAGCGGCAGGACCGCCGCCAGCCGCTCGGGGTACATGCCGCCGGTATGCAGGGCGGTCTGGAACTCCAGCCGCCGCACGGCGGCCAGTGCCGACGGCAAGGCGGCCTGCAGGGTCGGCTCGCCACCGGAAAACACCACGCCGTCCAGCAGCCCCTGGCGCGTCTGCAGAAAGGCCAGCACCTGGTCCCAACTCCAACCGGTGGCGGCGCCGGCGTCCAGCAGGTCGGGATTGTGGCAGTAGCCGCAGCGCCAAGGGCAGCCCTGGCAAAACACCACCGCCGCCAGCCGGCCAGGGAAATCGATGCTGGTCAGCCGGGTGAGGCCGCCCACGCGCAGGCCGGCAGCATCGGCCTGCGCATGCCGCGCGGCGGAAGAAGCCGGCGCGCTCTCAGTCCGCACAGCGCTGTTCGGCAAAGAACTGGCGCTCCTGGTGCTCACCCTGCTTGCCGATGTTGAAGCTGGCTACCGGACGGTGGTAGCCCATGACGCGGGTCCAGACCTCGCAGGGCTGGCGCTCGGCGTCGGTCAGTTGCACGGCAGCGCGGTTCACGGCGGTCATCTCGGTGGTGGAAATAGCGGTCATGGAAGGTCTCCTTTGGGGGGTTGAAAAAGCAAGGCTCAGGCCGCCAGCGCCAGGCGTTTGGCGGCCAGGCGTTCCTCGTCGCACACCGGGCAGAACGGGTGCTCGCCGGCCAGGTAGCCGTGGGTGGGACAGATCGAGAAGGTGGGCGTAACCGTGATGTAGGGCAGGCGAAAGCGGGTCAGCGCGCGCTTGACCAGGTCGCGGCAGGCCGCGCCGCTGGAGAGGCGCTCGCCCATGTACAGGTGCAGCACGGTGCCCCCGGTGTACTTGGACTGCAGCTCTTCCTGCCGCTCCAGTGCCTCGTAGGGGTCGTCGGTAAACCCCACCGGCAACTGCGAGGAGTTGGTGTAGTAGGGCCGTTCGGTCGTACCGGCCTGCAGGATGGCGCTCCAGCGCTTCTTGTCTTCCTTGGCGAAGCGGTAGGTGGTGCCTTCGGCCGGCGTGGCCTCCAGGTTGTAGAGGTGGCCGGTTTCCTCCTGGAAGGCGACGATGCGTGCGCGCACATGGTCCAGGAACCGCACGGCCAGGGCCTTGCCTTCGGAGCTGGTGATGTCGTGGCGGTCGGCGCTGAAGTTGCGCACCATCTCGTTGATGCCGTTCACGCCCAGGGTGGAGAAGTGGTTGCGCAGCGTGCCCAGGTAGCGCTTGGTATAGGGAAACAGGCCCTGGTCCATCAGGCGCTGGATCAGCTTGCGCTTGGTTTCCAGACTCTGCTTGCCCAGCTCCAGCAGACGGTCCAGCGCGGCCAGCAGCGCCGGTTCGTCCCCCGCGTGCAGGTAGCCCAGGCGGGCGCAGTTGACGGTTACCACGCCCAGACTGCCGGTCTGCTCGGCGCTGCCAAACAGGCCATTGCCGCGTTTGAGCAGCTCACGCAGGTCCAGCTGCAGGCGGCAGCACATGGAGCGCACCATGTTGGGCTCCAGCTCGGAATTGATGAAGTTCTGGAAATAGGGCAGGCCGTACTTGGCCGTCATCTCGAACAACGCGGCGGCGTTCTCGCTCTCCCAGGGGAAATCGGACGTAATGTTGTAGGTGGGGATGGGAAAGGTGAAGACCCGGCCCTTGGCGTCGCCCGTGGTCATGACGTCGATGTAGGCGCGGTTGATCAGGTCCATCTCAGCCTGCAGCTCGCCGTAGCAGAACGGCATCTCCACGCCGGCGATCACCGGCACCTGTTCGCGCAGGTCCTCGGGGCAATTCCAGTCGAAGGTGAGGTTGGTAAACGGCGTCTGCGTACCCCAGCGCGAGGGGACGTTCAGGTTGTAGACCAGCTCCTGGATGCACTGGCGCACGGCGGCGTAGTCCATGCGGTCCTGGCGCACAAAGGGGGCCATGTAGGTGTCAAACGACGAGAACGCCTGCGCGCCGGCCCATTCGTTTTGCAGCGTACCCAGGAAGTTGACGATCTGGCCCACCGCCGAGGACATGTGCTTGGGCGGACCCGCCTCCACCTTGCCGGGCACTCCGTTCAGGCCCTCGTGCAGGAGCGTGCGCAGCGACCAGCCGGCGCAGTAGCCACTGAGCATGTCCAGGTCGTGGATGTGCAGGTCGCCGCTGCGGTGGGCCTCGCCGATCTCGGGCGTGTAGACGTGCGAGAGCCAGTAGTTGGCCGTGACCTTGCCCGACACGTTCAGGATCAGCCCGCCCAGCGAATAGCCCTGGTTGGCATTGGCGTTGACCCGCCAGTCGGCGCGCGACAGGTATTCGTTGACGGACGACTCCACATTCACCAGGGTCTGGCGATCCGAACGCAGGGCGGCGTGGCGTTCGCGGTAGACGATGTAGGCGCGCGCCGTCTGGAAGTGGTTGGCGGCGATCAGGGTCTGCTCCACCACGTCCTGGATCTGCTCGATGGCGGGGGCCTGGCCGTGGAAGCGGTGGATCAGCACCTTCACCACCTGGGCGCACAGCAGGGCGGCTTCGTCGGCGCCGAATTCGCCACTGGCGGCGCCGGCCCGCACCAGCGCGGAGAGGATTTTGTCGGCGTCGAAGGGCGCGCGTTGGCCGCCGCGCTTGAGGACCTCGCGCGGCAGGGTGATCAGGGTATTTTGCATGGGCGTCTCCCGGGTTTTTGGATCGTAAACACTACCTATGGTGTGCACGATACCCTTCAGACACTACCTGTAGTTTGATTTGAAACAACAAAGGGGCGTGACTGTTTGTAACAAACAGCCTGTTTTCAACCAGTTTGGATGGAAAAGATCAGCCCAGAAAGCCCATGCCGCGCACCTCCCGCACCTCGGGCTTGATGCGGTGTTCCGCCTCCAGCTGTTCCAGAAACTCGCCCGGCTCCAGCGGCGTGTCCAGAATCACGGCCTGGCGCCGCACGGCCGCAAAGTCGCCCAGGCACAGCTGGTCCAGGGCAGCCAGCCGGGTTTGCAGCGCGGGCTGCAGCCGGCCGGCATCGCCCGCGCAGGCTTCCGCCACGAACACGGCTTCGCGCTGTGTCCGGGTCAGCGGCTTGAACTGGATCTTGAATGTGAAGCGGCGCAGCGCCGCCTGGTCCAGGCGGTCCATCAGGTTGGTGGTGCAGATGAAGATGCCGCGAAAACGCTCCATGCCTTGCAGCATCTCGTTGACCTCGGATACCTCGTAGCTGCGCTGCGCGCCACGGCGGTCCTGCAGGAAACTGTCGGCTTCGTCCAGCAGCAGCACGGCGTTCTCGGCCTCCGCGTCCCGGAACATGGCGGCCATGTTCTGCTCGGTTTCCCCAACATACTTGCTCATCAGGTCGCTGGCCTGGCGCACCATCAGGGTCTGGCCCAGCGCCGTGGCAATGTGCTCGGCCAGTGCGGTTTTCCCGGTTCCTGGCGGACCGTAGAAGCACAGGGTACCGTGACCGCGCGCCTGCAGCGCCTGCACCATGCGACCAATCTCGAAACGGCTTTCCACATGGAGCAGCCCCAGGTCGTACCGGGTGACGGCAGGCGGACGCCCGGCATCCAGTGCCCGGTTGCCCAGGGCCAGGTCTGCATTGCGGAGTTGCCGCTCGATCAAGGCCTCCAGACCCGGCTCCTCCCCGCCCTCCGGTGCACCGGGAGCGGCCAGTCCGGCAAAACGCGCCGCCGTCTGGATTTGCGCCGGCGTCAGGCCCTTGCGGCGGGTCAGGCGGGCCACAAACGCATCGGACACCGCCACTCCGGCCAGGGTCTTGCGCACCAAGGCCTCGCGCGCACCCGGTGGCGGCGACTTGAGTTCGAGGTGGTAGGCAAAGCGGCGGCGAAAGGCCGGGTCGATCTGCTCGATCTGGTTGGTGACCCAGATGGTGGGCACGGCGTTCGATTCCAGCACCTGGTTGACCCAGGCCTTGCCGCTGACACTGCTGTTGGGCGGCGCGGCCGTGGCATCGGCGCGGGCCATGCGGTGCGCCGCCTCACTGGTCAGGGGCGGGAACACGTCCTCCACCTCGTCAAACAGCAGGGCCGCCTGAGCACTCCCCTTGAGGAACACCTGGGCGATCTGCAGCGAACGGTAGCGGTCGCGGCCGCTCAGGGAGTTGCCGTCGCGGTCGGCGTACTCGACCTCGAACAACTCCAGCCCGGCCGCCTGCGCCACCACCTTGGCCAGTTCGGTCTTGCCAGTGCCGGGCGGGCCATACAGCAGCACATTGATCCCCACCTCCTGGCGCGCCACGGCGTTGGCCAGCAGGGCGCACAGCACCCGGGCATCTTCGGCCACAAAGGCGAAATCGTCCAGCCCCAGCGGACTCTTGCTGGACAGGCGGGTGAACACCGCCATCAACTCGGCCTGGTCGCGGTAGGCGCGCATCAGCACCGGTGGCAGTTTCTCGCTGACCTTCATCAGGTCGGCCAAGTCGGTGATGTTGTGCTCGGAAATCAGGTTTTCCACCAGCCCGATGCGCTCCAGCCGGGAGCCGGCGCGCAGGGCCTCGGCCACCTGCTCGGGGTTGACACCGGCGACCTCGGCAATCGCGGCATAGGCCTCCGGTGCATTGTTCACCTTGAACTCGACCAGGATTGAGCGCATGTCACGCTGGTAGCGGGCCAGCGTGCCGTACAGCAGCAAGGCACGCTCGGCCTTGTTGAGCTGCAGCAGCCCCGCCAGAGCGTTGATGTTTTTCTCCACCAGCGTGGACTGGCGCTTGAGCGCATGGCGCAGCCACTCGCCGGTTACCGTCAGCACCGCAATCAGATCCTTGGGCTGGTCTTTGGCGTATTCATCCAGGAAAAAATACAGCGTGGCCTCGTCGTACGGGCCATGCCAGACGCCGTAACGGCCCAGGAATTCCGCCGCGTCCAACGCGTCGTGCCCGCGCCAGAGTTCATTGCCGGCGCAACGCCGCCCCAGGAATTCACGCAGGCGGGCCAGTACCGACACCGGCCACACCAGGTGCCGGCCGGCCAGGCCCACGATGCCATTGAAGTCCCGGCGCACGTTCAGGCCGGCGCCCTGGCGCGCCGCCAGGGTAAGAATGAAATGCGAACACATCAGGTCCAGCACCGGCGCCTCCAGCAGGCCCGGCGAGGGAATCAGGTGCCCGTTCAGGGGCTGGGACAGCGAACGCTTGGCCATCAAACGCCTCCGGCACAGGGGTGTGCAGGGTTCACCATACTGCAGACCGGCGCAAGATGGAAGCCTCGCCGGGAAAATTCGTGCAAAACGGATGACAATGCGCCCATGGTTGAATACCCCGACATCACCGCTGCGGCCCAGCGCCTGCACGGCCACCTGCTGCAAACGCCCTGCGTGGCCTCGCAGACCCTGTCCGACATCACCGGAGCCCAGGTCTTCCTGAAGTTCGAGAACCTGCAGTTCACCGCCTCCTTCAAGGAACGGGGTGCCTGCAACAAGCTGGCCCAGCTCACGCCGGAGCAGTCTGCACGCGGCGTCATCGCCATGAGCGCTGGCAACCATGCACAAGGGGTGGCTTACCATGCCCAGCGGCTGGGGCTGCGCGCGGTCATCGTCATGCCGCGCTTCACACCGGGTGTCAAGGTGGAACGCACACGCGGCTTTGGCGCCGAGGTCATCCTGCACGGCGACACACTGGACGAAGCCCGCAACCACGCCTTGGCGCTGGCCGAGCAGCAGCAGCTCACTTTCATCCACCCCTACGACGACGCGGCCATCGTGGCTGGCCAGGGCACGGTGGCGCTGGAAATGCTGCAGCAGGTGCCCGACCTGGACACCCTGATCGTGGCCGTGGGCGGTGGCGGCCTGATTGCCGGCATGGCCACAGTGGCCAAGGCCTTGCGCCCGGCGATGGAAGTGGTGGGTGTGCAGACGGTGCGTTTTCCCGCCATGTTCAACGCCGTCAAAGGCACCCACCACCCGCAGGGCCACAGCACCATCGCCGAGGGCATTGCGGTGGGCACCCCCGGACGCATTCCGCTGGACATCGTGACCCGCCGGGTGGATGACATGCTACTGGTGGACGAGGGTGACATCGAGCAGGCGCTGGTCATGCTGCTGGAAGTGGAGAAAACCGTGGTCGAAGGTGCCGGCGCCGTCGGCCTGGCGGCCCTGCTGAAACACCCGGATCGCTTTCGGGGCAAGCGCGTCGGTCTGGTGCTGTGTGGCGGCAACATCGACCCCATGCTGCTGGCGGCCATCATCGGACGCGGCATGGTGCGTGCCGGCCGGCTGGCCCGCATCCGCGTGGGCGCCCGCGATGTGCCGGGCTCGCTGGCGCGCATCACGGCCATGGTGGCCGAAGCGGGTGCCAACATCGACGAAGTCCACCACCAGCGGGCCTTTACCGCGCTGTCGGCCCAGAACGTGGAAATTGAACTGGTGGTGCAGGCCCGGGGCCACGCCCATGTGGAGGACCTTCTGGCCGTGCTGCGGCAGGCCGGGTTTGATGCCCAGCGGGTTTGACCCACCCCGCGCAGCCTTTTTGCCTTCTGGGTAGAATCAGCCGCAAAACCACTGATACCAGAAGGAAACACCATGTCCGCTCCCGCCACCCACGCTGACCAAGCCGATGCCGTTGAAGCCATTGTGCCGTTGATGCCGCTGGTGTTGCCCGTTGTGGGCGGCGTGCTGATCTTCCTGTTGGCGTTTATCGCCGTCTCCATGGCCTAAAACCGGCCCGGCGCCCACCGCCCCTGGCGGTGACCTAAGGCGCCCCTCCTGTATTTCCCCTTGGTTGCCGCCCGTCACTGGCGGGTTGCTGCGCGACCAGGCAAATCCCCTAGCCCCGTAGACCCGCCCACGCCCGGCCCCGGGGTGTCCACGGCTGTCCGCCGCGGGTGGCGCGCCGTCACAACGCGCCACGCCCTAGCGGCACTCGCCTAATCCGCCCTTTGACCGCCACGCATAACCTCATGCGGGTTTTGCATAACTTTTCGGGGTAATGGGCATGTAACTGCGGTACCTGTTCTTAAAATGGCCATCCCGGTTGGCGTAACGGCGCCCGGCATGGTTTGACGGCAAGCCGTTTTCTCAAAATCAAAGTTCCGCTTTCATTTTGAAAAGACGATTTTCAAACTAGGAGCTTTCTATGAACTCACCCGTGATGCAGGGCCTGAACCTGAATACGCCCAGCTATATCAAGAATCCCAAGGTCATTGCCTGGGTCGCCGACATGGTGGCCCTGTGCAAGCCCGCCGCCATCCACTGGTGCGACGGCTCCGAGGAAGAGTACCAGCGCCTGTGCCAGCAACTGGTGGATGCCGGCACCTTCAAGAAACTCAACCCGGCCAAGCGCCCCAACAGTTTCTTGGCCTGCTCCGACCCATCGGACGTGGCCCGCGTGGAAGACCGCACCTACATCTGCAGCGAGCAGAAGGAAAATGCCGGCCCCACCAACAACTGGATGGCCCCGGCTGACATGCGCAAGATCCTGCAAACCGGCAAGGATGGCGAAAAAGCCCTGTTTGACGGCTGCATGGCCGGACGCACCATGTATGTGGTGCCCTTCTCCATGGGCCCCCTGGGTTCGCACATTGCCCACATCGGCATTGAGTTGACCGACAGCGCCTACGTGGCGACCAACCAGAAGATCATGACCCGCATGGGCAAGGCCGTGTACGACGTGCTGGGCGTGGACGGCGAGTTCGTGCCCTGCATGCACACCGTGGGCGCGCCCCTGGCCGCCGGCGAGAAGGACACCACCAGCTGGCCCTGCAACCCCAAGGTCAAGTACATCGTCCACTACCCCGAAACCCGCGAAATCTGGTCCTACGGCTCCGGCTACGGCGGCAACGCCCTGCTGGGCAAGAAGTGCCTGGCCCTGCGCATCGCCTCCAACATGGGCCGCGACCAGGGCTGGCTGGCCGAGCACATGCTCATCCTGGGCGTGACCAACCCCCAAGGCAAGAAGTACCACGTGGCAGCCGCCTTCCCCAGCGCCTGTGGCAAGACCAATTTCTCCATGCTGGTGCCGCCGGAAGCCGCGTTCAAGGGCTGGAAGGTCACCACCATCGGTGACGACATCGCCTGGATCAAGCCCCATGCTGACGGCAAGATGTACGCCATCAACCCCGAAGCCGGCTACTTCGGCGTGGCCCCCGGCACCAACATGCACACCAACCCCAACTGCATGCGCAGCCTGGACAAGGACGTGATCTTCACCAACGTGGCCTTGACCGATGACGGCGACGTGTGGTGGGAAGGCATGGAAAAGGACACTGGCGTCATCCCCGACCACCTGATCGACTGGCAGGGCAAGGACTGGACGCCGGCCATTGCCAAGGAAACCGGCGCCAAGGCCGCCCACCCCAACTCGCGCTTCACCGTGGCCGCCACCAACAACCCCGCGCTCGACCCCCAGTGGGACGATGCCGGCGGCGTGGCCATTGATGCCTTCATCTTCGGCGGCCGCCGCTCCACCACCGTGCCGCTGGTGACCGAGGCCCGCACTTGGATGGAGGGCGTTTACATGGCCGCCACCATGGGTTCCGAAACCACCGCCGCCGCCTTTGGCGCCCAGGGCGTGGTGCGCCGCGACCCCTTCGCCATGCTGCCGTTCTGCGGCTACAACATGAGCGACTACTTCCAGCACTGGCTGGACATGGAGCACAAGCTCGAAAGCATGGGCCACACCCTGCCCAAGATCTTCTGCGTGAACTGGTTCCGCAAGGGCGCCGACGGCAAGTTCGTCTGGCCCGGCTACGGCGACAACATGCGCGTGCTGAAGTGGATGATCGACCGCATCGAAGGCTCCGCCAAAGGCGCCGAAAACGGTTTCGGCATCAGCCCCACCTACGGCGAAATCAACTGGACCGGCCTGGACTTCAGCGAAGCCCAGTTCGCCAGCGTGACCAGCCTGGACAAGGACGCCTGGAAGGCCGAATTCGCCCTGCACACCGAGCACTTCGCCCAACTGGCCTACCACCTGCCCCAGGAACTGGTAACCACCAAGGCCCAGCTGGAACAGCGCCTGACCGCCTGATCCGCCCCGCGGACCAGACAACAAAAAAGCCACCGGACCGGTGGCTTTTTTTTGTGCCGCTTACCGGCACACAGGATGCCCGGGCTGGCGGGTGCGACTCAGCGTTCGTTGCGCAGCCGGGCCATCTGGATCTCGGCCAGCACGCGGTAGTCGCCCTGGGCATGCTGCCACATGGCGGCCTCGGCGCGACGCTGCAGGCGGGCACGGTTCCACTGGGACAGCATCATCGCCCCGGTGTTGGCCAGCCGCCGCAGGGACGACGCCAGCACGGCCAGAGCCGCAAAAACCACCGTCCACGAAGCCACCCAGACCACCAGCACATTGCCGGAGGACCAGGTATCGATCAAACGGTCCGCCACCACCAGCAAGGCCGCGACCACCGCGGCCAGCAGCATTCCGGCCAGCGGACGGGAGGCATCCAGCCCCGACTCCACACGGCGCCGGGACACAACGGCCTCGGGACGCGGTGCGGCAACGGCCGGCGAAGCGTAATAGGAAGGAACAAAACGGGTCATGACAAGCTCCCTGAACAACCCCCGTGAAGAGGTTACGGACAAACGTGCTCCCATACTAGGGTTAACACTCATACGGTTCAACTTTATGTTGGTGATGTTTGGTATTCACAGGATTTATGATGCGCCATGCCCCTGACCTCCCTGCGCACCCTCGATCTGAACCTGCTCAAGGTCTTTGACGTGGTCATGTCCGAGCGCAGCCTGACCCGGGCCGCCCAGCAGCTGGCGCTGACCCAGCCGGCCGTCAGCAACGCGCTGCGCCGCCTGCGCGAGGCGCTGGACGACGAACTGCTGGTGCGCAAGGGGCGCAAACTGGAACCCACCCCCCGAGGTCAGGCGCTGTGGCCGGCCGTGCGCGACACACTGCAACGCCTGCAGGCCGCCCTGGCGCCCGACACCTTCACCCCCGCCAGCGCCAACACCACCTTCGTGCTGACCATGGCCGACGCCACTGCCGCCGAACTGATGCCCGCACTGGTGCAGCTCATTGCCATGCAGGCGCCGGACATCTCCCTGCGCGTGGTGCCATTGACCACCCGCGACCCGCGCCACCTGCTGGACGAAGGCCTTGCCGACCTCGCCATCGGCAACTTCCCGGCTGCCATGGCCGACCTGACCGCCCGGGCCCAGTCCGGCGAAACGGTGGCGTTCCTGCACCACCGCCTGTTTACCGGCGACTACGTGTGCGTCATGCGCCGCGGGCACCCGCTGGCCCAGGGCCCGCTCACGCTGGACCGCTACTGCGCCGCCCGCCACATGCTGGTGAGTTTCTCGGGCCGGGCCTTCGGCTTCATCGATGAGGCGGTGGCCGCCCTGGGGCGCACCCGGCGCGTGGTGCTGACGGTCAACCAGTTTTTCACCGCCGGCAAGGTGGTGGCCAGTTCCGACCTGCTCACCGTGCTGCCGCGGCACTTCGTCAACGTCACCGGCTTTGCCGACCAGCTCGTCCTGCGCGAACTGCCCTTTACCGCGCCGCCCATCCACGTGGACGCGCTGTGGCATCTGCGCCACGACAACTCCAGCTCCCACGCCTGGCTGCGCGCGCAGGTGGCGGCACTGGCCACCCAGGCATTCCCCCCATGAAAATCCAGCTTCTGTCCGACCTACACCTGGAAGCCCACCCGCACTGGGTACCCCAACCCGCACCCGACGCCGACGTGCTGGTGCTGGCCGGCGACATTGGCTCGTACCAGCAGGGCTCCCAGCTGGCCGATGCCGACTTTGGCCTGGGCCTATTTTCCCCGCGCGCGGGGTGGCCGACCCCGGTGATTTTTGTGCCCGGCAACCACGAGTACGACGCGTTGGATTTCGACGAGGCGCACGTCCGCCTGCGGGCCACCTGCGAGCGCCTGGGCATTCTGTGGCTGGAGCGCGAGACCCTGGTGCTGGCCGGCGTGCGGTTCATCGGCACCACCCTGTGGACCGACTTCGACGCGCTGGGCCCCACCGCAGCCAGCATTGCAGTGCAGCCCGGCGTCAACCATGCCATCAACGTGCTGGCACAGCAGCTCAAGGCCCGCGAGCGGGCCTACCGCGCCGCCAACTACTACCTGCGCAAGACCCTGGCCACCCGCCACGCCGAGCCCCTGCTGGCCGAAGGCGTACGGGAGCAAGCGCTGGTGTGCCAGGCGTGGCTGCGCAACGCCCTGGCTGAGCCATTCGCCGGCACCACCGTGGTGGTGACCCACTTCGCACCCAGTCTGCACAGCGCCGATCCGCGCTACGGCCTCACGCCCGGCACGGCCGGTTTCTGCAATGCGCTGGACGTCCTGCTGCCCCAGGCACAGCTCTGGCTGCACGGCCATCTGCATGCTCCCAGCGACTACACCCGCAACGGCTGCCGCGTGGTGGCCAACCCGCTGGGGTACGCACGCAAGAACGAGCAGACCGCGTTTCAGCCCGAGATGGTGATCGAGCTGGCGCCCCGCGGCGCATAGGCCAGCCCCGCAGTCCGGCGCTTCGTTACACTGGTGGCTCCACATGGAGAGGAGTGCAGCATGAAGATTCTTCTGGCCGTTGACGGCAGCGCCTACAGCAAAAAAATGCTGGCTTACCTGAGCACGCACGAGACCCTGCTCAACCCGGACAACACCTACACCGTGTTCACCGCCCAGCCCGCCCTGCCGCCGCGCGCCCGCGCCGCCGTGGGCAAGGAAATCGTGGACCAGTACTACGTCGATGAGTGCGAGAAGGTGCTCGCTCCGGTGACCAAGTTCCTGCTGCGCCATGGCATCGACGCCAAGAGCAGCTGGAAGGTCGGCCCGGCCGGAACCTCCATTGCCAAGGCGGCAACCGACGGCAAATTCGACCTGGTGGTGATGGGCTCCCACGGCCACGGTGCCATGGTCAACCTGGTCATGGGCTCGGTGGCCACACAGGTGCTGGCCCACTGCAAGGTACCGGTGCTGCTGGTGCGCTGACGCACAGCCAGGGCCCTGCCGACCCGCTGCCTCACCGGCCGGCCGCTGCCGGGGGGGCCAGCGCCTGCGCGGCAGCGGTGGCCAGCGCCGCGGTGAGCCGGTCGATCACCACCGAATCCAGATTCCAGCAGTGCCAGTACAGGGCCACGGGCAGGGTCGTCTGCGGCGCCAGGTTGACCAGCTCGCCGCGCTCCAGCAGCCCGCGCACCTGCAAGAGCGGCACCACGGTGGCGCCCCAGCCCGCCAGCGCAGCACGCACCTGGCCTTCGGAACTGGGGACAAAGCGCTGGCTCAGGGCCACGCGGCGCAAGCCACAGGCACGGCCGACAAACTCGGTCTGCAGATCGTCCTTGCGGTTGAAGGCAATGAACGGCACTTGGCGGAAGTTGTGCTGCGTCAGCCCCTGGGGGCAGTGGGCGGCGGCGTAGGCGGCGCTGGCCACGGCCACGTAGGGCATGGCGCCCAGCGGCAACACCTTGCAACCGCGCAGGGCCTGCCTGAGCGTGGTAACGCAACCCAGCACCTGGCCCTCGCGCAGCCACTCGTGGGTGAAGTCCTGGTCGTCGGCAATGATTTCCAGCGGCAGCCCCTCTGCCACCAGCGGCCCCAGGGCCGGCAAGGCCCAGGTGGCAATGCTGTCGGCATTGATGGCGATGGAGATGCGGTCTTCCTCGTGCGTGGCGCCGGCACCGGGGGCCAGGTCCTGCAGGTCGGTTTCCAGGTCGGCGCGCAACAGGCGCATCTGCATGGCGTGCTTGATGAGCAGCCGGCCGGCCGCCGTGGGCCGCACCGGGCGGCTGCGCACCAGCAGCACGGTGCCCACCTGGGCTTCCAGCGCGCGCAGGCGCTGCGACACGGCCGACTGGGTGACCGACAGGCGCACGGCCGCGCGCTCGAAACCGCCCTCTTCCACGATGGCGGCCAGGCATTCCAGGGCATCGGCGTCAAATGTTCGCATGGCCAGATTATTAGCAAAACTAATGTTTTAGCAAACTCTGTAATTCAGCTTTTACTGCAACGCCAATTCCACGACACTCTGCCCCATGAAAATCTTAGTTTTGGGCGCAGGCATCATTGGCATCAGCACGGCATGGCATCTGGCCGAACACGGACATGAGGTCACGGTCGTGGACCGCCAGGCCGACGCCGCACTGGAAACCAGCTTTGCCAATGCGGCCCAGATTTCGGTGAGCTACTGCGAACCCTGGGCCAATCGCGACGCGCCGCTCAAGGCGCTGAAGTGGATGTTCAGCAAGGAAGCGCCCCTGCTGTTTCGCCCCCAGCTGCCGCTGGGCGAGGGCTGGCAGCAATGGCGCTGGGGCCTGCAATTTTTGGCCAACTGCAACGACGGCGCGTTCGAGCGCAACGTGCAGCAGCTGGTGGCCCTGGGCGCCTACAGCCACACCGCGCTGAAGGACATCGTGGCCAACACCGGCATCACCTACCAGCGCCTGGAGCGTGGCATTGCCCACTACTACACGGACCAGAAATCCTTCGATACCGCCGGCGACGCCGCCGCGCTGATGCGCAAGTACGGCGTGAACCGCCAGGTGGTGAGCCGCGACGCGCTGCTGCGCATCGAACCCGCCTTCCGCCCGTTTGCGGACCACATCGTCGGCGGCACCTTCACTCCCAGCGACGAGTCCGGCGACGCCCGCGTGTTCACCCAGGAGTTGGCCCGGCGCTGCGCCGCGCGCGGCGTGCAGTTCCGCTACAACCACGGCATCGAGGGGCTGGAAGTGGTCGGTGGCGCTATCAAATCCGTAGCTGTCCGCGCAATCGGTACGGAGGCTGCAGGCCCAAAAGGCACCCAAAAAGCAGAGCGGCTTCAGGCCGACCAGGTGGTGGTGGCCTGCGGCTCCTACACGGCGCCGCTGCTGCGCATCGTGGGCGTGGACCTGCCCATCTACCCCGGCAAAGGCTACAGCGCCACCTTCCGGATCCTCAAGCCGGAACAGGCGCCGCAGGTCAGCCTGCTCGATGACTCGGTCAAATGTGCCATGAGCCGTCTGGGCGACACGCTGCGCATTGCCGGCACCATCGAGGTCGGAGGCTACGATCTGTCGCTGGACACGCCACTGGCCCAGGCGCGCTGCGCCATGCTGGCCCGTCGGGTGGAAGAGGTGTTTCCGGGCGTGTGCGACACCCGCAGTGCCGAGCAGGGCGGTGCCCCCAACTTCTGGACCGGTCTGCGCCCGGCCACGCCCACCAACATCCCCTACATCGGCAAGACCCGGGTGGCCGGGCTGTGGGTCAACGCCGGCCACGGCACGCTGGGCTGGACGCACGGCGCCGGCTCCGGCAAGGCCTTGGCCGAGCTGGTCAGCGGACGCCGACCCGAGATGGCGTTCAGCTTCTACGGGGTGTAAGCGCCCGCACCCGCCTCGCCGGGGTCCGACCCCGGTGCCGAGCAGGTATGCTCGGCGGAAACCATCGCACGGATGGTTTCTTTTTTTTGAGCCACCGCGGATCGGTCCGCGTGGCGGGCGGAGTATCGATTTGACCGGATTTTCTGCGGCGCACCCGCACACCTTGTTCACCGCCCTGTGGGTGTCCCTGTTAACCCTGGTCGGCGCCGCCGGTGCGCAGGCACAGGAGGCCCCCGGCACGCCGGCCTACGGCGTGCGCTACACCTGCGCCCCGGACCGGCTGGAGCCGCTGCGCGCGGCCATGGCGCACTACCTCCTGGAACTCGGCATTCCCGCGCACCTGGTCCAGGTGCACGTGGACCGGCCCCGCGGGCAGGTCACCTACGCGCTGGCCGGCACGGGCGAGAACACCCGCACCCTGTACCTGGCCTGGCGCCCGGAGCTGGCCATCCAGGACGAAGAGGTGCAGGTTCCCGTCAGCGACCAGGAAACGCGCCCGCTGAAAACCGTGTCGCGCAAGGAAATCGTGCTGGCCCTGCTGCACCCCGGCCGCCTGACCGAGTTCCGGGAGCAGGCCTGTGACGTGCAGGCCCTGATCGACCATGTGGGCGTGCGCCAGACGACCGTAATGTGGGCCGAAGTCCTGCACTGGGGCTGGCCCGACGGCGACGCCGCCGAATGGAACACCCGCTACTGGCACCAGGGAACCCCCCTGCCCGACGTGGCGTTGCACGAGGCCCTGAACGACCTGTTTTTCCAGCAGGACAAGTACAGCATCGGCTGCTACACCGCCACCAAGATCGTGTTCGCCCAGGGCACGCTGGACTACTACCGCCGCATCAAGAACGACCCCCAGACGGCACAACGCGTGGCGCAGCGCCTGCTGGCCGACCAGGAGCCCCTGGTGGACGTGGAGCCTGGGCGCATGTGGAGCTTCGAGCCCGACTTCGAGGCCGAGGAACTGCAACGCCCCGGCAAGCTGCTGCGCATGGTGGAGGGCGTGGCCTCCGACAACTTCGTCCCCGGCGACTGGATCTACCTGCTCAACACCGACGCCCAGACCTACCAGCGCACCGGCTATGAAGGCTCCAACGCCATCTACCTGGGGCGCAACCGGTTTGACGACTACTACAACGACAACAACCACTACTACAGCTACCAGGAAAAACTCAGTGAGGTATTCCAGTGGCGCCACGGCGTGTTCAACCGCCGCCGCGACTTTGCCAAGCACAAGCCGCTGAGCCCGCAGGACTACGAGCGCCTGAGCGCCACCCCAGACAAGGGTGGCATGCTGCTGGGCTACCGCGTGGTGCCCTACCTGTTCGGCTACGAGCCGCTGCCGGACCTCCCCGGCGCCGCTATGCCGCCGGGTGGGCCTGCGCCAGGCACGCCTGAAACGCCCGCGTCGCCCGCGCCGGTTGCGGCGAGCGGCGGGTGATGGCGAAGAACTGGCAGTCGTAGCGCAGGACCTCGGGCTGGATGGCCCGCATCTGGCCGGCCCGCACAAAGCTCTCGGCGTAGTGGTCCGGCAGGAAGCCCAGGAACTGGCCCGACAGGATCAGGGTGGCGATGGACTCCTGGTCAAAACCCGTGGCGCTGCGCGGCAGGCGCGCGCGCTGCGTCACGTCCATGTTGGGGGAGTGGTAGCCCAGACCGGCAAAACGCTGCTCGCGCAGGCTGTCCCAGTTCAGGGGCACCGGCTCCTCCCGGTACAAGGGGTGGCTCTGGCCGCAGTACAGCGACATGGCTTCGTCGAACAGGGGCGTGTACTCCAGCAGGTCGGAGCTGCGGTGGCCGGGGATGATGCCAATCTGGTACTGACCGTCGAGCACCCCGCGCTCGATGGCCGTCAGGGTGGCCACGTGCAGGTTCAGCGCCACATCGGGCGCCTGCTGCGTGAACAGGGCAATGGCCTGGGCGATGTGGGCGTGCGGGTTGCTGGCCGTCTTGTCAAACACGGCGATGTGCAGCTGCCCCCCCATGCGGCGGTGGATTTCGTCCACGCTGGCGCGAAAGGCGTCGGTGGAGGCCAGCAGGCGCGCCGATTCGGCGTAAATCTTCTCGCCTTCCGGGGTCAGGGCAAAGCCAGCCCGCCCGCGCCGGCACAGCGTCAGGCCCAGACGGGTTTCCAGGTCCTTGATGTGGCGGCTCACGGTGGAGGTGCCGATGTTGAGCTCCAGCTCCGCCGCCGCCATGCCGCCGCAGTCCACCACGGCGCGAAACACCCGCAGCAGGCGCAGGTCCATGTCGCTGATCTGGCCCAGCACGGCGCGGTTCTTTGTTTGCATAAACTGGCAACTAAATAGCGATATTTGTGACTTTATAAGAGTAACAGAGCGGCTGACAATCCGCTTTCCTGTTTGTCCATTTGCCCCACCCGCCCAGCGGGCCCACCTGGAGTTGCCATGAAGCTCAACGACACCGCCGCGTCACCCGCCGTCACCAGCACCAGCGCCTACCCCCGCGACGCCGCTTGGCTGGACGCGCACTGGATGCCCTTTACCGGCAACCGCAACTTCAAGGCGCAGGCCGCCCAGGGTTCGCGCATGCTGGTCAGCGCCGAAGGCGCCTACTACACCGACAGCAACGGCCGCAAGGTGCTCGACGGCCTCTCGGGCCTGTGGTGCTGCGGCCTGGGCCACGCCCGCCCCGAAATCACCGAAGCGGTGAGCCGCCAGATTGCCACGCTGGACTACGCCCCCGCCTTCCAGTTCGGCCACCCGCTGTCGTTTGCGCTGGCCAACAAGATCCGCGACCTCACCCCGGCGGGGCTGGACCACGTGTTCTTCACCGGCTCCGGCTCCGAGTCGGCCGACACCTCGCTCAAGATGGCCCGCGCCTACTGGCGCGCCAAGGGCATGGGCACCAAGACCCGGCTGATCGGCCGAGAGAAGGGCTACCACGGCGTGAACTTCGGCGGCATCTCGGTCGGCGGCATTGGCGGCAACCGCAAGACCTTTGGCCAGGGCATTGAGGCCGACCACCTGCCCCACACCCAGCCGGCAGCCGGCGCCTTCCACAAGGGCATGCCACCCACCGGGGCCGATCTGGCCGACGAGCTGACCCGCCTGATTGCGCTGCACGACGCCTCCAACATCGCCGCCGTCATCGTCGAGCCGTTCTCGGGCTCGGCCGGCGTCGTCATCCCGCCGGTGGGCTACCTGCAGCGCCTGCGCGAGATCTGCACGGCCAACAACATCCTGCTGATTTTTGACGAAGTCATCACCGGTTTTGGCCGCTGCGGCGCCTACACCGGCGCAGCCGCCTTTGGCGTGACGCCCGACATCATGAACCTGGCCAAGCAGATCACCAACGGCGCGCAGCCCCTGGGCGCCGTGGTGGCCAAGAAGGAAATCTACGACACCTTCATGGAGCAGGGCGGCCCCGAGTACCTGGTCGAATTCCCCCACGGCTACACCTACTCGGCCCACCCCATGGCCTGCGCCGCCGGCATTGCCGCGCTGGACGTGCTGGTGAAGGAAAACATGGTGGAGCGCGCCGCCAGCCTGGCGCCCTATTTCGAGCAGGCCGTGCACAGCCTGCGCGGCGCCAAGCATGTGGTGGACATCCGCAACTACGGCCTGGCCGCCGGCTTCACCATTGCCGCCGTGCCCGGCGAGCCCGCCAAGCGGCCATATGAAATCGCCATGAAATGCCTGGATAAGGGCTTTTATGTACGCTACGGTGGCGATACCATCCAACTGGCCCCACCCTTCATCATCGAAAAATCGGAAATCGACAGCCTGATCAACGCCCTGGGCGAAGCCCTGAACGCCACGGCCTGACCGCCCGGCACCCCTTCCTGAAAGACCGACACCCATGTCCCAGCTCCCCGCCATTGGCCACCTGATCGACGGCAAGATCGTCACCCCGGACAGCCGCGCCCAAGACGTTTTCAACCCCGCCACCGGCCAGGCCGAAAAGCGCGTGCTGCTGGCCGAGAAAGCCACGGTCGAGCAGGCCATTGCCTCGGCCCAGGCGGCCTACCCGGCGTGGCGCAACACCCCGCCGCTCAAGCGCGCGCGGGTCATGAGCAAGCTCAAGAACCTGCTGGAAGAGCACGCCGACGAGTTGGCCGCCCTGATCACCGCCGAACACGGCAAGGTGCTGTCCGACGCCATGGGCGAGCTGCAGCGCGGCATCGAGAACGTGGAATACGCCAGCTACGCCCCCGAGCTGCTCAAGGGCGAACACAGCAAGAATGCCGGCCCGGCCATCGACAGCTGGAGCGAATTCCAGGCGCTGGGCGTGACCGCCGGCATCACCCCCTTCAACTTCCCGGCCATGGTGCCGCTGTGGATGTGGCCCATGGCCGTGGCCTGCGGCAACACCTTTGTCCTGAAGCCCTCTGAGCGCGACCCCAGCAGCACGCTGCGCATCGCCCAGCTGGCGCTGGAAGCCGGCCTGCCCGCTGGCGTGCTCAACGTGGTCAACGGCGACAAGGTGGCCGTGGACACCCTGCTGACCGATCCGCGCGTCAAGGCCGTGAGCTTTGTCGGCTCCACCCCCATTGCCGAATACATCTACGCCACCGGCTGCGCCCACGGCAAGCGGGTGCAGGCCCTGGGCGGCGCCAAGAACCACGCCGTGGTCATGCCCGACGCCGACGTGCCCAACGCCGTCAACGCGCTGATGGGCGCGGCCTACGGCTCCTGCGGCGAGCGCTGCATGGCCATTCCGCTGGTGGTGGCCGTGGGCGACGCCGTGGCCGACGCCGTGATTGCCGGCCTGAAGACCGAAATTGCCAAGATGCAGGTCGGCCCCGGCACTGCGCCCGGCATGGACATGGGCCCGCTGGTCACCAAGGCCCACTTCGAGAAGGTGCGCGGCTACGTGGACCGGGGCGTGAAGGAAGGCGCCACCCTGGTGGTGGATGGCCGCGGCCTCAAGGTGGCCGGCCACGCGGACGGCTACTTCCTGGGCCCCTGCCTGTTCGACAACGTCAAGCCAGGCATGGTGATCTACCAGGAAGAAATCTTCGGCCCGGTGCTGGGCGTGGTGCGCGTGAAGACGCTGCAGGAAGGCATGGACCTGATCGACGCCCACGAGTACGGCAACGGCACCTGCATCTTCACCCGCGACGGCGAGGCTGCCCGCTACTTCACCGACAACATCCAGGTCGGCATGGTGGGCGTGAACGTGCCCCTGCCCGTGCCCGTGGCCTACCACTCGTTTGGCGGCTGGAAGCGCAGCCTGTTTGGCGATCTCTCGGCCTACGGCCCCGACGCGGTGCGCTTCTACACCAAGCGCAAGACCATCACCCAGCGCTGGCCGTCCGCCGGCGTGCGCGAAGGCTCGGTGTTCGCGTTCCCGAGCAGCCGGTAACCACCGCTGGCGCTACCGACGGCCTTGCCAACCTACGCGTTGCAAGGCCGTCAGGCACTTCACGCTGCCGGTTTCGGCAGTGGCGCACGCAACCATGCGGAGCGGGCCGACAGGTGCACCAGTACCGCCAACACGCCGTTGATCACCAGCGCCTCGCGCACTCCCAGAAAATTGACGGACACCCCGGTCACCAAGGCGCCCAGCGCAAGGCCACCGCGCATGGCCAGCATGAACAGGCTCACGGTTTGCCCGCGGATGCGCTCGGGTGCCGCCGACTGCAGCAGGGCATTGGCCGACGCGTTGCTGGCAGTCATGGACACACCGGCCAGCGCAAGAAGAACCGGCAGGCCCCATGACCAGCGGTTGAGTGCCGCGAGCACCACCACCACGCCGAAGACCAGTGCGAATGCCGAGCTCAAGGACCGACGGTCCTTGTCCGGGTCGACGGCCAGCAACCCAATCGCACCGAGCAGCCCCCCAACGCCAAAGGCCCCCATCGTGAGACTGAACTGCCCCACATCGCCCTGCAGAACCTCTTTCACCAGAACCGGGCAAAACGTGATCAGCGGAGCACACAAAAAAGCGCTGGTCAGGACCGTCTGCAAGGCGCCACGCAGCATGGGCTCGTGCACGATTTCCTTCACGCTGGCCACGAGCCTGCGGTGGTCCAGCCCCTGGCGCAGGGAAGCCGTAGTGACCACCCGCGGCAGCACCCACATGGCAACCACAATGAACGGCACATACGACGCCGCGCTGACGGCAAAGGCGCCCACCGCGCCCACACTGGCCATCAGCACCCCGGCAATGGCCGGCCCCAGAATGCGCGACAGGTTGAACTGCGTGGAGTTCAGGGCAATGGCCGAAGGAATCTGTTCACGCCTGACGATGGACGGAACAATCGACTGGAACGACGGCATGGACAGCGCGTCCGTAACGCCCACCACCAGCGACAGCAGGATCACGATCCAGGGCTGCACCCTGCCCGCCAGCAACAAGCCCACCAGCACAATCGGGCACAGCATCTGGACCGACTGGAACATCACGATGATGCGCCGGCGGTCCCCGCCATCTGCCATCGCCCCGCCAACCAGGGTCAGCAGCAGCACCGGGGCGCCCATGGCGAAGTTGTCCAGCCCCAGCAGAAAAGGCGACGCCCCCAGACTGAGCAGCAACCAGGGCTGGGCCACCTGCTGCGCCCAGGTGCCGATGTTGGACAGCAGACTGGCGAACCAGAAGGTGCCAAAGCGCCGGGTGAACAGCAGCCTGAGCGAATGGTTGAATGCGTGATTGAACATGCCCGAAGTAAAAGCGACCGCAATGGGTTGATCCTACAAGGCCGCCGCGGATCAGGGCGACAAGGGATAATCGGTGCCACATGGCACTGATTACCTTACTTGACGCCCAGCTGGCGTTTGGGCACGTCCCCCTGCTCGACCACGCTGGTTTTTCCCTCGAACCCGGAGAGCGCGTCGGCCTGATTGGCCGCAACGGCGCCGGAAAATCCTCGCTCCTGAAAATCCTGGCGGGTATGGAAAAGCCCGACGACGGCACCCTGCAGGTGCAGAGCAACACCCGCGTGGCCTACGTGGCGCAGGAGCCCCAGCTGGACGCCAATGCGACGGTTTTCATGGCTGTCCGGGCAGGCCTGGAGCGGGTCATCGGCCTGATTGAAGAGTATTGCCTGGGTCACGGCGACCTGGACGCCATGCAAAGCGAGATTGAGACCCTGGACGGCTGGAACTGGGAGCAACGGGTGAGCGAGACCCTGCAACGCCTGCACCTGAACCCCGACGCCATCGTCAGCACCCTCTCCGGCGGCACCAAGAAGCGTGTGGCGCTGGCTCAGGCACTGGTGGCGCAGCCCGATGTGCTGCTGCTGGACGAGCCCACCAACCACCTGGATCTGGACTCCATCGAATGGCTCGAAGGCCTGCTGGTGGACTTCAAGGGATCGATCATCACCATCACCCACGACCGCTCCTTCCTGGACAACGTGGCCACCCGCATCGTGGAGCTGGACCGCGGCAAGCTCATGAGCTACCCCGGCAACTTTGCCGCCTACCTGGTGCAGAAGGAAGAGCAGCTGGCGCAGGAAGCCATCATCAACGCCAAGGCCGACAAGCTGCTGGCGCAGGAAGAGGTGTGGATCCGCAAGGGCGTGGAAGCCCGCCGCACCCGCGCGACCGCCCGCATCAACCGCCTCAACGAGCTGCGCGCCAACCGCGAAGCCCGCCGCGACGTGGTCGGCAGCGTCAACATGGACGTGAACAGCGGCGACAAGAGCGGCAAGCTGGTCTCCGAGATGGTCCACGTCAGCAAGACCTTTGGCGAGCGCAAGATCGTCGACAACTTCAGCGCTACCATCCTGCGCGGTGACAAGATCGGCCTCCTGGGGCCCAACGGCGCCGGCAAGACCACCCTGCTCAAGCTCATTTTGGGCGAGCTCAAACCCGACCCGGCCCCCGCCAACGCCCCCAAGCCCGAACCCGGCCACAGCCCGTGGGGCACGGTGCGCCTGGGCGCGAATGTGACGGTGGCCTACTTCGACCAGATGCGCAACGCGCTGGACCTGGACGCCACGCTGGAAGACTTCATCAGCCCCGGCTCCGAGTGGATCGAGATCGGCAACCAGAAGAAGCACCGCAAGAGCTACCTGGCCGACTTCCTGTTCTCGCCGGCCCGCGCCAACTCGCCCGTGCGGTCACTCTCCGGTGGCGAGCGCAACCGCCTGCTGCTGGCGCGCCTGTTTGCCCGCCCGGCCAACGTGCTGGTGCTGGACGAACCCACCAACGACCTGGACATTGACACCCTGGAGCTGCTGGAAGATCTGCTGCAAAGCTACGACGGCACGGTGTTCCTGGTCAGCCACGACCGGACCTTCCTGGACAACGTGGTCACCAGCACGATTGCCTACGAGGGCGACGCCAAATGGCGCGAATACGAAGGCGGCGTGAGCGACTGGCTGATCCAGACCAAGCGCGCCAACGCCATCAACGCGGCCGCCGGCAAGGCTACGGCCAAGCCCTTCAACTACGAGCGCGAGCAGCTGCAGAAGCAGGAGCAGGCCACCGCCCAGGTGAGCGCCAGCACGCCCGTGGCAGCGCCTGCGGCCAAGACCAAAAAGCTCAGCTTCAAGGAACAGCGTGAGCTCGACGGCCTGCCGGAGCGCATTGCCGCGCTGGAAGCGGAACAACAATCCATTGCCGAGGCCCTGGCCGACGGCAGCCTGTTTGCCAGCGACAACGCGCGGGCGCTGGAGCTGTCCAGCCGCACCGCGCAGATCGACGACGAACTGATGGCCGCGCTGGAGCGCTGGGAAGAGCTGGGCCGCCCGGCCTGAGCCGTGCAGCCCTAGACCACGCCGGCCTGGCGCAGCGCGGCAATGCCGTCGGCGTCCAGTCCCAGCTCCCCCAGCACCTCGGCCGTGTGCTCGCCCAGCATGGGCGGGGCGTTGCGCAGCACCGGCGGCGCATCGCCCAGGCGCAGCGGGCTGGCCACCGTTGCTATGGATTCAATAGCTGTCTGCGCAACAGCTGCGGGCGCCAGCGACTGATTTACCACTAAATTGCGGGCCTGTACCTGGGCATCGGCAAAAGCCTGGCCCATGTCGTTGATGGGGCCGCAGGGCACGGCCTTGTCTTCCAGCAGCGCAATCCACTGCGCCGTGGTGCGCGTGCGCGTCACCTCCAGCATGGCCGGAATCAGCGTTTCGCGGTGGCGCACGCGGTCGGTGTTGGTGGCGTAGCGGGCGTCCGCCGCCCACTCGGGGTGGCCGGCCACCTGGCAGAAGCGCGCAAACTGGCCGTCGTTGCCAATGGCCAGCAGCATGGCGCCGTCGAGCGTGTCAAAGTCCTGGTACGGCGCCAGGCTGGGGTGGCTGTTGCCCTGGCGCTGCGGCACCTTGCCGGTGTTGAGGAACCCCCCTGCCTGATTGGCCAGGATGGCCATGCCCACGTCCAGCAGCGCCATGTCGATGTGCTGGCCCAGGCCGGTGCGGTGGCGCGCCTCGATGGCGGCCAGGATGGCGGTGGAGGCATACACGCCGGTGAACAGGTCGGTCAGCGCCACACCCACGCGCTGCGGGCCGCCACCGGGCACGTCGTCCGGGCGGCCGGTGATGCTCATCATGCCGGTCATGGCCTGGATCATCAGGTCGTAGCCGGCGCGCGGCGCGTAGGGGCCGGTCTGGCCGAAGCCGGTGATGGAGCAGTAGATCAGGCGCGGGTTGATGGCCTGCAGGCTGGCGTAGTCCAACCCGTAGTGTTTCAGCCCGCCGACCTTGAAGTTCTCCACCAACACGTCGCTGTGCGCTGCCATCTGGCGGACCAGCGCCTGGCCTTCGGGCTTGGCGATGTCGATGGTGATGGAGCGCTTGTTGCGGTTGCAGGCGGTGAAGTAGGTGGCGTGCGCGGTGTCGTTGCCCTGCGCGTCCTTCAGAAACGGAGGCCCCCAGTGGCGCGTGTCGTCGCCCTCGCCGGGGCGCTCGACCTTGACCACGTCGGCGCCCAGGTCGGCCAGGATCTGGGTGCACCAGGGACCGGCGAGCACGCGCGACAGGTCCAGGACTTTGAGGTGCGCAAGGGCAGCGGGTTTTTCACTCATATACGGCTCACTTGTTTCCGATGTTGTGCCTGCCGGGGTGGAGCAGTCCGGGGGCCTCATGGTGCCAAATGCGCACAAATCGGCCCCCGGACTACCCCACCCCGGCGAAAAGGGAAGTTACGGACGGCGGCGTTCCAAATACATACCCGGCGTCGGTTGGGGGTGGGGTGGCGGCCGATTTGTGCGCATTTGGCACCGTGAGGCCGCCGCCACACCCCCAGCCGACGTTACCCACCCATTTAACAGCAATTCAATTACCGAACGCCGCAATCCCCGTCTGCGCCCGACCCAAGATGAGGGCGTGGATGTCATGCGTGCCTTCGTAGGTGTTCACCACTTCCAAGTTCACCAGGTGGCGGGCCACGCCGAACTCGTCGCTGATGCCGTTGCCGCCCATCATGTCGCGCGCCAGGCGGGCAATGTCCAGCGACTTGCCGCAGCTGTTGCGCTTGAGGATGGAGGTGATCTCGACGGAGGCCGTGCCCTCGTCCTTCATGCGGCCCAGGCGCAGGCAGCCCTGCAGGCCCAGCGCAATTTCGGTCTGCATGTCGGCCAGCTTCTTCTGGATCAGCTGGTTGGCGGCCAGGGGGCGGCCGAACTGCTTGCGGTCCAGCACGTACTGGCGCGCGCGCGTCCAGCAGTCCTCGGCGGCACCCAGCGCGCCCCAGGCAATGCCGTAGCGGGCGCTGTTGAGGCAGGTGAACGGGCCTTTCAGGCCCTGCACCTCGGGGAAGGCGTTTTCTTCGGAGCAGAACACGCCGTCCATGACGATCTCACCGGTGATGGAGGCACGCAGGCCCACCTTGCCGTGGATGGCGGGAGCCGACAGACCCTTCATGCCCTTTTCCAGCACGAAGCCGCGAATGGGGCCGACCTGGCCGCTCTCGGACACTTCCTTGGCCCAGACGACGAACACGTCGGCGATGGGGCTGTTGGAGATCCACATCTTGGAGCCCTTGAGCTGGTAGCCGCCGGCCACCTTGTGGGCGCGGGTGGCCATGGAGCCGGGGTCGGAACCGTGGTCGGGCTCGGTCAGGCCGAAGCACCCGATGTATTCGCCAGTGGCCAGCTTGGGCAGGTACTTCTGTTTCTGCGCCTCGGTGCCGAACTCGAAAATCGGCACCATCACCAGCGAGCTCTGCACGCTCATCATGGAGCGGTAGCCGCTGTCCACGCGCTCGACTTCGCGGGCGATCAGGCCGTAGGCCACGTAGTTCAGGCCGGGGCCGCCGTACTGCTCGGGGATCGTGGGGCCCAGCAGGCCGAGTTCACCCATCTCGCGGAAGATGGCCGGGTCGGTCGTGCCGTCGCGGAACGCCTGGGTCACGCGGGGCAGCAGCTTGTCCTGGCTGTAGGCCGCGGCGGCCTCCTTGATCATGCGCTCGTCGTCGGTGAGTTGGCTGTCGAGCAAAAACGGGTCTTGCCAGTTGAACGATGCGTGGGCCATGGGAAATCTCCAGGTAAAGGGGTAAACAAGCCGAACGAGCGGACTGCGCGGTGCACAGGCAACGCCTTTCCAACCCGACTGGAAGCCATGGTAGTCCCAGGCACCCCGCCTTGGCAAACGACTTATTGGCAACCAGATATGCGTTTACTGCATGTATAAAACCCAACAACACACTCTATTTTTAGTACAAATAGTGAGTTTATTGGCTGTATTCATTGCGTAGATAGCTATCAATTCAGGAGCACACAAACCGCCCAACAAACCCGGGATTTGTGTATATTGGGCACACCATGCGCAGAAAAATCCCTTCCCTGCAGGCGCTGGCCTGCTTTGACAGCGCCGCCCGCCACCAGAGCTACACCCGCGCCGCCCAGGAGCTGGCACTGACGCAAAGCGCCATTTCACGGCAGATTGCTGCGCTGGAAGGCTACCTGGGCGTGCCCCTGTTTCGCCGCACCCGCCACGGCGTGGCGCTGACCGAGGCCGGCAGCCAGTACGCCCGCCAGATTGCGCCGCGCCTGCAGGCGCTGGAGCGCGACACGCTGGACGCCATGTCGGGCCAGGGGGCCGGCGGCGCCATCACCCTGGCGGCGGTGCCCACGCTGGCGGCGCGCTGGCTGATTCCCCGGCTGGGCGACTTCAACCGCGCCCACCCCGACGTGCTCATCCACATCGAAACCCGCACCCGCCCCTTCCTGTTTGCCGACACCGAGGTGGACGCCGCCCTGCACGCCGGCACCGCGCAGCAGATGGCCCACTGGGCCGGCACCCGGCTGCTGCAGCTCATGCCCGAAGTGGTGCTGCCGGTGTGCGCCCCCGCCCTGCTGGGCGGGCGCAGCCACTGGAGCCCGGCCGAACTGGCGCAGCAGACCCTGCTGCAGCAGAGCACCCGGGCCGACGCCTGGCGCCAGTGGTTCGAGGCCGCCGGGCTGGAGGGCGACATGGCCACCCCCGCCGCCCTGGCGGGGCCGCGCTACGAACAGTTTTCCATGACGGCCGCCGCCGCGGCCCAGGGCCTGGGCGTGGCGCTAATTCCTCCGCTGCTGATCGAGGCTGAACTGGCGCGCGGCGAACTCGTCATTGCCAACCCGCTGCCCCAGCCCGGCGAACGCCACTACTACCTGGTGCAACCCGAAGGCGTGCAGCCCAAGCCGGCGCTGCAGCAGTTTGCCCAGTGGCTGGTGCAGGCCGCCCGCCCCCAGTGAGCGCCGCCGCCGGGCCGGACCCTGCGGACAAACCCCTAGATACAGACTGGCATCACACTTGCTAGCATTCTTTTCAGAAGTTGACTAAACGGTCAGTTTTTGAACAGGAGTGCACCCGTGTCCACCTCGCCCCTACCCGACGTCCGCCCCGCGCGCCTGCCCGCCGACGCCTACGCCACCGCCTTTGCCGACGCCACGCCCCGCCTGACCCACACGCAGGCCCTGCTGGAAGCCGAGCGCTGCCTCTACTGCTTTGACGCCCCCTGCGCCACGGCCTGCCCCACCGGCATCGATGTGCCCAGCTTCATCCGGCGCATTGCCGACGAGAACCTGCGTGGTGCAGCCCGCACCATTCTGGAGAGCAACCCCCTGGGCGGCATGTGCGCCCGGGTCTGCCCGACCGAGAACCTGTGCGAGGCCGTCTGCGTGCGCAACACGCAGCAGGGCCAGCCCGTGGCCATTGGCCGGCTGCAGCGCCACGCCGTGGACGCCCTGATGGAAAGCGACCGGCCCCAGCTCTTCACCCGCGCCCCGGACACCGGCAAGACCGTGGCAGTGGTGGGCGCCGGCCCCGCCGGCCTGGCCTGCGCCCACACGCTGGCGCGCCTGGGCCACACGGTGACGGTGTTCGACGCCCGCGCCAAGGCCGGCGGTCTGAACGAATACGGCCTGGCGGCCTACAAGACGCCCGACAACTTCGCCCAGCGCGAAGTGCAGTGGCTGCTGGACGTGGGCGGCATCAGCGTGCGCACCGACTGGAAGCTGCAGACCACCGAGCAGCTCGAAACCCTGCGCAAGAACTACGACGCCGTGTTCCTGGGTCTGGGCCTGGCCAGCACGCAGCGCTTGAGCATTCCCGGTGAAGACCTGGCCGGTGTGCAGGACGCGGTGGACTTCATTGCCACGCTGCGCCAGACGCCCGACAAGTCCACCCTGCCCATGGGCCGGCGCGTGATCGTCATCGGCGGGGGCATGACCGCCGTGGACGCCGCCGTGCAGAGCAAGCTGCTCGGCGCGCACGTGGTGCACATGGTGTACCGGCGCGGGCCGGAGCAGATGTCGGCCTCGCGCGCCGAGCAGGAATGGGCACAGACCCACGGCGTGGTGCTGCACCACTGGCTCTCGCCGCTGGAGATCGAAGGCCAGGACGGCCACGAAGGTCGTCACGTTCGGGCCGTGCGCTTTGCCGAGCAGGAATTGGTGGACGGCCGGCTGCAGCCCACCGGGCGCGAGCTGCGCTGGGAGGCCGACCTGGTGTTCAAGGCCATCGGCCAGCAACTGGGCAACCCGGTGCTGGCACAGGCCGGCCTCGCGCTGGACGGTGGAAAGATCGCCACCGACGCCGAGGGCCAGACCAACCTGCCCGGCGTCTGGGCCGGCGGCGACTGCCGTGCCGGCGGGCTGGACCTGACCGTGGAGGCGGTGGAGCACGGCAAGCAGTCGGCCCGCGCCATCCATGCCTACATCACACGTGCCTGAGACGGGAGAACACCATGGCCAATCTGCACACCACCTTTGCCGGCATCAGCAGCCCCAACCCCTTCTGGCTGGCCAGCGCGCCGCCCACCGACAAGGCCACCAACGTCAACCGCGCCTTCGAGGCCGGCTGGGGCGGCGTGGTCTGGAAGACGCTGGGCGAGGCCGGACCGCCGGTCGTCAACGTCAACGGCCCGCGCTACGGCGCCCTGCTCACGCCCGACCGGCGCCTGATGGGCTTCAACAACATCGAACTCATCACCGACCGCGACCTGGAGCTGAACCTGAAGGAGATACGCGAGGTCAAGCGCAACTGGCCGGACCGCGCCATGATCGTCTCGCTGATGGTGCCCTGCCAGGAGGAGAGCTGGAAGGCCATCCTGGCGCGCCTGGTGGACACCGGCGCCGACGGCATCGAGCTCAACTTCGGCTGCCCGCACGGCATGAGCGAGCGCGGCATGGGCGCGGCCGTGGGCCAGGTGCCCGAGTACATCGAGATGGTCACCGCCTGGTGCAAGCAGTACAGCAAGCTGCCCGTCATCGTGAAGCTCACACCCAACATCACCGACATCCGCAAACCGGCCCAGGCGGCCAAGCGCGGCGGGGCCGACGCGGTGAGCCTCATCAACACCATCAACTCCATCATGGGCGTGGACCCGTATTCGCTGACCATGACGCCCAACACCGGCGGCAAGGGCAGCCACGGCGGCTACTGCGGCCCGGCGGTCAAGCCCATTGCGCTGAACATGGTGGCCGAGATCGCCCGCGACCCCGAAACGCGCGGCCTGCCGATTTCCGGCATTGGCGGCATCGGCACCTGGCGCGACGCGCTGGACTTCATCGCGCTGGGATCCGGCACGGTGCAGGTGTGCACGGCCGCCATGGTCTACGGCTTCAAGATCGTGCAGGAGATGGAAAGCGGCCTGTCCGACTACATGGACGAGATGGGCTTCACCTCGGTCAGTCAGATCGTCGGCAAGGCCGTGCCCACGGTGAGCGACTGGCGTTACCTGAACCTCAACGTTATTTCCAAGGCCGTCATCGACCAGGACAGCTGCATCCAGTGCGGGCGCTGCCACATTGCCTGCGAAGACACCAGCCACCAGGCCATCACCTTCGAGAAGAATGGCCAGCGCCACTTCGAGGTGAAGGAAGACGAATGCGTGGGCTGCAACCTGTGCGTGAACGTGTGCCCGGTGACCAACTGCATCACGCTGCGCGACCTGCCCGTGGGCGAGGTGGACCTGCGCACCGGCAAGCCGGTGGTAGCCACCCATGCCGACTGGACCACCCACGCCAACAACCCCCTGCGGATTCAGGCCTGAATCCGCCCCAAACCCTTGTATTCATTGCGTAATCAGCTATTGTTTCAGGAGCAACCATGAGCACACTCTTCATCCGTGGCGGCACCGTGGTCAACGCCGACCGCGCCTTTCGTTCCGATGTCATCACGCAAGACGGCAAGATCGTCGCCGTGGGCGAGGCCCTCTCGGCCCCGGCCGGC
The DNA here is from genome assembly GCF_058793415.1 of Rhodoferax sp. MLSD5-FHT05B10. Taxonomy (NCBI): domain Bacteria; kingdom Pseudomonadati; phylum Pseudomonadota; class Betaproteobacteria; order Burkholderiales; family Comamonadaceae; genus Rhodoferax; species Rhodoferax sp. MLSD5-FHT05B10. The sequence goes on from NZ_JBXAFT010000006.1 coordinate 59,411, forward strand.
GCCACCACCGTGGACGCTGGCGGCCAGTACGTCATGCCCGGCGGCATCGACCCGCACACCCACATGCAGCTGCCGTTCATGGGCACCACCACCATGGACGACTTCTACACCGGCACCGCGGCCGGCCTGGCCGGTGGCAACACCACCATCATTGATTTCGTCATTCCCAACCCGCAGCAACCCCTCATGGAGGCCTACCAGACCTGGCGCGGTTGGGCCGAGAAGGCGGCGGGCGACTACAGCTTCCACGTCGCCATCACCTGGTGGGACGAGACCGTGCACCGCGACATGGGCACCCTGGTGCAGCGGGAAGGCGTGAACAGCTTCAAGCACTTCATGGCCTACAAGAACGCCATCATGTGCGACGACGAGACGCTGGTGAACAGCTTCAAGCGCTGCCTGGAACTGGGCGCCATGCCCACCGTGCACGCCGAGAACGGCGAGCTGGTGTACCTGCTGCAAAAGCAGGTGGCCGAGATGGGCATCCATGGGCCTGAGGGCCACCCGCTGTCGCGCCCGCCCATGGTGGAGGGCGAGGCCGCCAACCGCGCCATCGCCATTGCCGATGTGCTCAACGTGCCCATCTACGTGGTGCACGTGAGCTGCATCGAAGCCGCCGAGGCCATTGCCCGCGCCCGCGTCCGCGGCCAGCGCGTGTACGGCGAGGTACTGGCCGGCCACCTGGTGGTGGACGACAGCGTCTACCGCCACCCCGACTTTGCCACCGCCGCCGCGCACGTGATGAGCCCCCCTTTCCGTCCCAAGGGCCACCAGGAATTTCTGTGGCGCGGCCTGCAGAGCGGCAACCTGCACACCACCGCCACCGACCACTGCACCTTCTGCGCCGCGCAGAAGGCGGCCGGCAAGGACGACTTTGCCAAGATCCCCAACGGCTGCGGCGGCGTGGAAGAGCGCCTGGCCGTGATCTGGGACGAAGGCGTAAACACCGGCCGCCTCACGCCCAGCGAGTTCGTCGCCATCACGTCAAGCAACACGGCCAAGCTGTTCAATCTCTACCCGCAAAAGGGCAGCGTGTCGGTGGGTGCCGATGCCGACCTGGTGGTGTGGGACCCCATGGCCAGCAAGACACTGTCCGCCAAGACGCAGTTCAGCAAGGGCGACTACAACATCTTCGAGGGCCGCACCGTCAAGGGTATTCCCAGCCACACAATCAGCCAGGGCGAACTGGTGTTTGTGCAGGGCGACCTGCGGGCGGTGAAGGGCAAAGGCCGCTACCTGCACCGGGCGCCGTTCAGTTCCAACTTTGCGGCAACCAAGTTGCGGGCGGAGACCCTGGCCCCCACCGCAGTCCAACGCTAAGGAGACAGCATGAACACCGCAACCGCCATCGACATTGCCAAGGCCCGCATCAACGGCCAGCGCCTGTGGGACTCCCTCATGGAACTGGCAAAAATCGGCGCCACGCCCAAGGGCGGCGTCTGCCGCCTGACGCTGACCGACCTCGACAAACAAGGCCGTGACCTCGTCACCCGCTGGGCGCGCGAAGCCGGCATGACGGTCACCATCGACAAGATCGGCAACGGCTTCATGCGCCGCGCCGGGCGCAACAACAGCTTGGCCCCCATCGTCACCGGCAGCCACATCGACACCCAACCCACCGGTGGCAAGTTCGATGGCAACTACGGTGTGCTGGCCGGCCTGGAAGTGGTGCGCACGCTGAACGACCTGGGCATTCAGACCGAAGCGCCGATTGAAGTAGCGTTCTGGACCAACGAAGAAGGCTCGCGCTTCGTGCCGGTGATGATGGGCTCAGGCGTGTTCGCCAAGGCCTTCACGCTGGAACACGCCTACGCCGCCACCGACACTGCAGGGCTGACCGTCAAGGGCGAACTGGAGCGCATCGGCTACATCGGGCCGCAGGAACCCGGCGACCACCCCATCGGCGCCTACTTCGAGACCCACATCGAACAGGGCCCGGTGCTGGAAGATGCCGACGTGACCATCGGCGTGGTGCAGGGCGTGCTGGGAATCCGCTGGTTTGACTGCACCGTGACCGGCATGGAGGCCCACGCCGGCCCCACGCCCATGGCGCTGCGCAAGGACGCCATGCAGGTGTCTGCCCGCATCATGCAGGAGGTGGTGGCCTGCGCCCTGCGCCACCAGCCGCACGGCCGCGGCACCGTGGGCATGGTGCAGGTGTTTCCCAACAGCCGCAACGTGATTCCGGGGCGGGTAAAGTTCAGCATCGACCTGCGCAACAGCACGGACGCGCTGGTCGACCAGATGGCCGACGAGGTGAAAGCCTTTGCCGCCCAGGTAGCCAAGGACAGCGGCCTGGACGTGAAGATCGAGATGGTGTCCAGCTACCCCGCCCAGGCCTTCCACGACGACTGCAAGGGCGCCGTGGCGCGTGCCGCGCAGAAGCTGGGCTACAGCAACATGCCCGCCGTCTCAGGCGCCGGGCACGACGCGGTCTACATGGCCCGCCTGGCGCCCAGCGGCATGATCTTCATCCCCTGCAAGGACGGCATCAGCCACAACGAGATTGAGGACGCCAAGCCCGAGCACATTACCGCCGGGTGCAATGTGCTGCTGCATGCCATGCTGGAGCGGGCGGGGGTGGCGTGACGAAGCAGGAAGATATGGAGCCTTCGTAGCCACCACAGGTGCTGCAATGGCAGAAATGACAACACCCGCGCTGGGCCCACGCACCACCTCGGTCATCGTCTGGCCGGTCAGGGAATAACTCAAAAACTTTCCCAGTCGCCACCCTCCACCTGTGGCGCTGTGGAACGTGAAACCTGGCGTACCGCCACTTGCGCCGAAAGCGCTGGCCGTGTGCCACTGCGACCGAGACTGCTCTTAGGCGCGTCGCCGGTTTTTTTGACCAATGTCAGTGGCCGTGGAGTTGCGTGCAGGTGCTTCGGTGGCGCCGGGCGCCGAGCCATTGCACTGCCTGATTTGAATACCGCCACTGCATTCACCAGTTCCCGAGCCTGTGCTTTCAGGCTGTCGGCGGCAGCGGCGCTTTGCTCTACCAGGGCGGCATTTTGCTGTGTCGTCTGGTCCAGCAACGTGACGGCCTCTCCCACCTGGGCTACGCCCAATGCCTGTTCATTGCTGGCAGCACTGATATCGCCCATGAGATCGGTCACGCGTTTAATCGAACTCACGACTTCGGCCATCGTGACACCTGCCTGATCAACCAGGGCGGTACCCTGCTCGACCCGCTCCACACTGGCACTGATGAGGTTTTTTATTTCCTTGGCCGCGTCGGCCGAACGGCCCGCCAGGCTGCGCACTTCGCTGGCCACCACGGCAAAGCCGCGGCCTTGCTCACCCGCCCGGGCTGCTTCGACCGCCGCGTTGAGCGCCAGGATGTTGGTCTGGAACGCAATGCCATCGATGACGCTGATGATGTCCGATATCTGCTTCGACGAGTCGTTGATGCCCTTCATGGTGCCAACCACCTGAGCCACCACATCCCCTCCCCTGACGGCCACGCTGCTGGCGCTCTGTGCCAACTGGTTGCCTTGCCGGGCGTTCTCGGCGTTCGCTTTGACGGTGGAGCTCAGCTCCTCCATGGACGCCGCCGTTTCTTCCAGCGCGCTGGCTTGCTGCTCGGTTCGGGCGGACAAATCGTTATTGCCCTGAGCAATTTCCGCACTGCTTTGGTCCACGCTCATGGCCCGCTCGCTCACGTCGTCCACCAGCGCCCGGAGATTCAAACCCGACTGATTGACAGCGCGCAAAAGCAGGCCAATTTCGTCTACGCGGTCCAGACTGATGTTGCGGCCCGCTTGCCCACTGGCAACCGTCTGGGCTTGCACCAGAATGGCTGCCAGCGGCGAGGCCACCTGCATTTCCAGCATCAGGGTCCCCAGCGCGGCACCGACCAGTAGCGCGGCCACCATCATGGCCAAGGGCGGCCCTGCCACCCCGATGGCCAGGGCGGCCACAAACGGTACCGTCGTCATCAGCACCGCAGCCAGGCGTATGCGCCAGCGTACGGGCATCACCTGAAACCAGGACATCCAACCCATCAGTCCGGTGCGAACAATGATGCCTTTGTGGAATGCCCTGCCATTGGCCGTTCCTTCGCGAAATCGGCGGTACAGGTCCTCGGCTGCGGCCACTTCCTGCGCTTCGGGTCTGGTGCGCACTGACATGTAGCCCGTTACCGCACCGTCTCGCTGAATCGGACTGGCGTTCGCGCGCACCCAGTAGTGGTCTCCGTTCTTGCGGCGGTTCTTCACCAGCGTCGTCCAGGATTGGCCCGCCTTTAAGGTCGCCCACATGTCTGCAAACGCTTGCGCGGGCATGTCCGGGTGACGGACGGCATTGTGCGGTTGACCCACGATTTCTTCTCGGCTGAAGCCGCTGACATCAATGAAGGCCGCGTTGGCGTAGGTAATGTGACTTTGCGTGTCGGTGGTGGACATCAGCGTCACACTGTCCGGGAACGAGTAGTCCCGTTGTGTGACGGGCTGGTTGTTTCTCATGTTCAGTTCTCTTGTTTTACAGATCACGTTTCAGTGAGTGGTCTGCGCCACCAGCCTCATCTAGGCGCTATTGCCGAGGTGAGGTACCGTGGCGTGGCCCAGTTTTCGGAGAACCGGCCTGGCCGGTACCGGATGGGCGTGGCTGATCTGTGCCGGCGTGCTGTCGGCACCAAAGCTCCCCTGGCTTTGCGCCAACTGGAACACCGCCACGGTGCCAACCAATTCCTGTGCCTGCGATTTCAGACTGCTGGCGGCGGCCGCCATCTCTTCCACCAGCGCGGCGTTCTGCTGCGTTACCTGGTCCATCTGCGTGATGGCCTCTCCCACCTGGGCCACACCCTGGCTTTGCTCGTTGCTGGCAGCACTGATTTCGCCCATGAGATCGGTCACGCGTTTGATCGAACTCACGACTTCGGCCATCGTGACCCCCGCCTGATCAACCAGGGCGGTGCCCTGTTCGACCCGCTCCACACTGGCACTGATGAGGTTTTTTATTTCCTTGGCCGCGTCGGCCGAACGGCCCGCCAGGCTGCGCACTTCGCTGGCCACCACGGCAAAGCCACGGCCTTGCTCACCCGCGCGGGCTGCTTCGACCGCCGCATTGAGCGCCAGGATGTTGGTCTGGAACGCAATGCCGTCGATGACGCTGATGATGTCGCCGATCTTCTTGGACGATTCGTTGATACCTTTCATGGTGTCGACCACCTGGGATACGACTTCACCTCCCTTGTTGGCCACGCTGGAGGCACTCAGAGCCAACTGGTTGGCTTGGTGGGCATTGTCCGCGTTCTGTTTGACGGTGGAACTGAGTTCCTCCATGGAAGCGGCGGTTTCTTCGAGCGCGCTGGCCTGCCGCTCGGTACGCGACGACAGGTCATGGTTACCCTGGGCAATTTCCGCGCTAGCGGTGGCCACCGATTCGGAGCCGGCCCGCACCGTGTTGACCACCCCGGTCAGTGACGATTGCATGCGTCCCACCGCAGCCAACACGCTAGCCGTATCGCCGCTACGCACATGCAGCCGCGTCGTCAGATCGCCATCCGCCACGCGACTGACCGCACTGCACAGCTCAATCGGCTCGGCACCGAGTGCGCGCATCAGACTGCGGGTAATGAGTACCCCCGCAATCAGCGCCACCAGAAGAACGCCCATGCAGCCGGCAAAAAGGTAATTCCTCTGCGTGGCATATTCCGCAGCAGCCACCTGCACCAGTTTGGCAGCGCGTTCCTTTGTGTAGTCAGAGTAGTCGTTCGACACCTTGACCAGCGCGGCCAGCAACGGCCGGCATTCGTTATTCATCTTGGCAATGGCGGCTTCGTTCTGCTTGTTCAGTGCAAGCTCGACAATCGCAAGCGCCACCGGCGCATACGACTTTTCTATGTTGTCTATCGCCGCGATCAGTCGACGGGCCTCGGTGGTGACATCTTTTTCCTCCGCCAATCGGTTCAGCGTGCTCATGCCCGCAACGACGTCAGCATGCGCCTTGCTCACCACCGACTTTTCGATAGCCATATCTTCAGGCGTGGTCACCAGCACCAGATTGCGGGCCGCTATGGCCCGAAGATCGATGGCCTCTCGCACGAGATGGGCCGCATTGGCACGTGCATTAATGCCGGTGACGTAATTCACAAACCGCTCGTTCGCATCCCCGAGCGTTTTCACGGCCAGTCCGCCAATCAGCAGAACCATTACCGAAATTCCGCCGAATACCCACGCCAGCTTTGCGCGTACTGTCATATTGTTCATGTTGCGTGTCTTGAAGTTGTTGGCTGGCTATTGGACCGTTGTGGCTATCAGCCCCATCTCAGTGCCAGCCATGAGTTTTTCGATATCCAGCAGCATCAGCATGCGATCTCCGATCGAACCGATGGCTAGCAGGTGGTCACTTCCGGTGGCCGTGGAAAACTCGGGTACCGGGCGCAGTTGCTCTGGCGTCAAGGTGATCACGTCAGAGACGCCATCCACCACCATGCCCACCACCCGGGTTCCGATGTTGAGCACGATCACCACCGTAAACGTGTCGTAGTTCACCTGCGTCAGGTCGAACTTGATGCGCATGTCAACAATAGGGACGATCACTCCGCGCAAATTGATCACGCCCTTGACGAACGCCGGCGTATGGGTCATGCGGGTGGGCTGCTCGTAAGACCGAATTTCTTGCACGCGCAGGATGTCGATCCCGTATTCCTCCTGCCCCAGCTTAAAGGCGAGAAATTCCCGGATGGAAGTGACAGACCAACCGGCCACTCTGTCGTGCAGTCCTGCAGCCGGACCGGCAGATGTTGTTGTGAAGTTACTCATTGAAATGGCACTTATGTTGTGTTTTGTCGTTCAAATCAGCGGGCTTATTGCTCGACGACTTCATGCAGGTTCTTAAATGCAGTGGATTTGTCGGAAAATTGACTGATGCCTTGCCCAGGACAACCGGGCGAGATTCAAAGCCAGCATGCTTTGAACCTCGCGGAACTCGGTCTACCAAGCGAGCTACAGAAATCGCACTTGCTGCCTTGATGCACATACGCGAGTGGGCATTGTTGCATGAATGTCCAATATATACTTAGACAAACAAAATAACATTCAACCTTTGGGGGGTGATCTTGATTACGATAGGCGCGGTATCAAGGCAGACCGGCATTCCCGCTGCTACCCTGAGAAAGTGGGAAGAGCGGTATGGTTTTCCAGTTCCTGGACGAACGGAAAAAGGCCAAAGGGCTTACAGCTTGCCCGACCTGGACTTGATCGCTGAAATATCACGTCTGATTGCAGCGGGACAGCGCGCTGGCGAGGCAATCCAGTGCGTCAAGGAGCGTTCAAGAAATACCCCTGCTGGCCCAGAGAAACTGGCTATTGCGGCCACTTCTGATGTCGATCGGGCCTTGGAAATGCTGCTTCAGAGCCAATTTGCACCATTCGAAAAATACCTTGACCGTCGACTTGCTGCCAATGGCATTCCGGTTTTTGTCCGAGAACTTGCTATTCCCCTGATTCAGGCCGTGGGCGCGGCTTGGCAAGCGGGGGTTTTGCCCATCTATGCGGAACACATATTCTCAGAGACGCTGCAAGCCGTCATCAGCCGAGAAGTTGTACCGCCGCGCAAGAACAGACTTGGCGCACCCAGAGTGCTGTTGGCATCCCCTGCAGCAGAAATGCACACGCTGGCACTTGTCTTGATCAACGCCCTGCTTTGGAACTTGGGTATTTCTCCCCTGTTTCTACACGGAGGACTCCCTGCGTCTGAAATCGCCGCTGCGGCACAGGCTTACGATGCACAAGTCATAGCACTATCGGCCAGTGTTGCCTATCCGCCGAGATTGCTTCGGAATGAACTTCAGACATTGCGTGAGTTGGTTCCCGCGCATGTACAGATATGGATCGGCGGTGCGGGAACCCATCGTATTCCTACACACATGGAAGGCATTACGGTCAGCACCTCCATTGAAGAAGCTGTCGCGCAACTCAACATGCGCATGCCTTCTCCATAAAGCAGCTCTGCCTCCGAATCAGCGTGCGCATGGCCTCGCGCAGAAATAGTTCCTTCGTTTCCCACCCCATGCGCCGACCCACCTGTCCCCGCTGCCTGCGCCCCCAATCCACCTGCATCTGCGGCTTCGTCACGCCCACGCAGACCGCCACCGAGGTGTTGATCCTGCAGCACCCGCTGGAGGTGCACGAGGCCAAGAACACGGCGCGCCTGCTGCACCTGAGCCTGCCGCACAGCCGCGTGGTGGTGGGCGAGGCGTTTGACGACGCCACGCTGCAGGCGCTGCTGGCCGGGCCCCGTTACACCGTGCTGCTGTACCCGCCCACCGCGCATGCGGGGCACGCGGTGCCAGCGCCGTTGGACGCCGCACGGTTGCAGGACCCGGCACACGTGCGGCTGGTGGTGCTGGACGCCACCTGGCGCAAGAGCCGCAAGATGCTGCACCTAAGCCCGCTGCTGCAGGCGCTGCCGCGCCAGTCGCTGGTGGATGTGCCGGCGTCGGGCTACGCCATCCGCAAGGCGCACCAGCCGGGGCAGCTCTCCACGCTGGAAGCCACCTGTGCGGCGCTGGCGCAGCTGGAGGGCGCGCCTGAAGCGTTTGCGCCGCTGCTGCAGACCTTTGCGGGCTTTGTGGCGCAGCAGCTGGCCTTGCGGGCGCAGTAGCGTGCAACCGTGGTGCCGGTAGGGCCAAAGGCGCGGGCACGCGGTGTGCCACGCGCCCAGCGCTTACCATGCGCGCCATGTACGACACCCTCAAACTCCTGCACCTCGTGGCCGCCATCGTCTGGATGGGCGGCATGACCTTCATGCTGCTGGTGCTTAAACCTGCGGCCCTGGCCCTGATGGAGCCCCAGCCCCGCGCCCGCCTGATGGGCGCGGTGTGGCAGCGCTTCTTTGTGATGGTGCTCGCCGCCATTGGGGTGCTGCTGGCCACCGGCACCCACCTCTACACCGCCGCGTTCAAGGCGGCCAAGGCCGCCAGCGGCGTGGGCAGCGTCGCGCTGGGGTGGAACGTGATGCTGGTGCTGGGCATTGCCATGATGCTGATCTTCGGCCACATCTACTTTGCGGGTTTCAGGCGCTTCAAGCGCGCCGTGGCGGCGGGCGAGTGGCCGGTGGCGGCCAAGGCGGCGGCACAGGTGCAGGCGCTGGTGCTGGTCAACTTCGTTCTGGGCTGGCTGGCCATTGCCGCCGTGCGCTTGCTGCACTGAGCAACGCAGGGCTTAGATGCTTTATGGCATAAACAAACAACGAATGATTCGTTGTGGGTTGAACGGCCTTTCCCCAGAATGGGGGTTTTGCACGCTGCGTTGCAACCACCCTGTTTTCGGGACACCCCATGAAATTCAAGCAAAAAGCCACTCTAGCCCTCGCCGTTATTGCGCTGACAGCTAGCAATTTGGTAGCAGCACAGACCACGCTGCTGAACGTCTCGTACGACGTGGCCCGCGAGTTCTACAAGGACATCAACACCGCGTTTGTCGCCAGCTACAAGAAGAGCACGGGCAAGGACATCAAGATCGACCAGTCGCACGCGGGCTCCAGCGCCCAGGCGCGTGCCGTGAATGACGGCCTGGCCGCCGACGTGGTGACCATGAACACCACCACCGATGTGGACTTTCTGGCCAGCACCGGCGTGGTGGCCAAGGACTGGACCAAGCGCTTTCCGCACAACGCCGCGCCCACCAGCTCCACCATGCTGTTTCTGGTGCGCAACGGCAACCCCAAGGGCATCAAGGATTGGGACGACCTGATCAAGCCCGGCGTCCAGGTGGTGGTGGTCAACCCCAAGACCGGCGGCAACGGCCGCATGGCCTATCTGGCGGCTTGGGGCTCGGTCCGCAAGAAAGGCGGCACCGATGCGCAGGCCGCCGAGTTCGTGGGCAAGCTGTACAAGAATGTGCCAGTGCTGGCCAAGGGCGGGCGCGACGCGACCAACATCTTCCTGCAACGCAATCTGGGTGACGTGCTGATCACGTTCGAGTCCGAAGTGGTGTCGGTGGACCGCGAGTTTGGCACGGGCAAGGTGGATGCGGTGTACCCCAGCAGTTCCATCGTGGCAGAGAACCCGGTGGCCATCGTGGAGCGCACGGTAGCCAAGAAGGGAACGGCCGAGCAGGCCAAGGCCTACCTGAACTTCCTGTACTCGGATGCCGGCCAGGAGATTGCTGCCCAGCACGCCATTCGCCCCAGCAACCCCGCCATCCTGAAGAAGCACGCCGCCACCTTCAAGCCCATTGCGCTGTTCCGCGTGGAAGACTATTTCGGCTCCTTCGCAGAAGCCCAGAAAGTGCACTTCAACGACGGTGGCCAGTTCGACAAGCTCTACACCGCCAAGTAAATGACGGCCCTCACCCTGGGTGGCCCGCCCCGCGCCCGCTCCACCCGGCGCGTGTTGCCGGGCTTCAACCTGACGCTGGGCTACACGCTGCTGTACCTGAGCCTGATAGTGCTCATCCCCCTGTCGGCGCTGGTGCTCAAGACCTTCACGCTGACCTGGGGGCAGTTCTGGGCGGCCGTGGCCAGCCCGCGCGTGGTGGCCTCGTACCAGCTGACCTTTGGCGCCTCGTTCATTGCCGCCGTGGTGAACGCAGTGTTTGGCCTGCTGGTGGCCTGGGTGCTGGTGCGCTACGAGTTTCCCGGCAAGAAGGTGGTTGACGCACTGGTGGACCTGCCTTTTGCCCTGCCCACTGCCGTGGCCGGCATTGCGCTCACCGCGCTGCTGGCGGGCAATGGCTGGGTCGGCCAGTACCTGGAGCCTTACGGCATCCAGCTGGCCTTCAACCGCAACGGCGTGGTGGTGGCCCTGATCTTCATTGGCCTGCCCTTTGTGGTGCGCACCGTGCAACCGGTGCTGGAAGACACCGAAAAGGAGCTGGAAGAAGCCGCCACCTGCCTGGGCGCCTCGCGCTGGCAGACGTTTCGCCATGTCATCTTCCCCAGCATTGCGCCGGCCCTGCTCACGGGTTTTGCCATGGCCTTTGCGCGGGCCATTGGCGAGTATGGCTCGGTCATCTTCATTGCCGGCAACATGCCCATGGTGTCGGAGATCACACCACTCATCATCATCGGCAAGCTGGAACAGTACGACTACGCCGGCGCCACCGCCGTGGCGGTGGTGATGCTGGTGTTCTCGTTCGTGCTGCTGCTGGTCATCAACGCGCTGCAGGCCTGGCAGCGCCGGCGCACCGGAGCCACATCATGAGCCGCCCCCCAACCGTTCGCACCGCCGGCACCACCGAGCCGGCCTGGGTGCGCTACACCCTCATTGGCCTGGCGCTGGGCTTCATCTTCCTGTTTCTGCTGCTGCCGCTGGCGGCCGTTTTTACCGAAGCGCTGCGCAAGGGCCTGGACGCCTACTGGGAGGCGCTGAAGGAGCCCGACGCCTGGAGCGCCATCCGCCTGACCCTGCTGACAGCCGCCATTGCGGTGCCGTTCAACCTGGTGTTTGGCGTGGCGGCGGCCTGGGCCATTGCCAAGTACGAGTTCCGCGGCAAGGCGTTTCTGACGACACTGATCGACCTGCCGTTTTCGGTGTCGCCCGTGGTGGCCGGCCTGATCTACGTGCTGCTGTTTGGCTCGCAGGGCTGGATCGGTCCGTGGCTGCAGGAGCACGACATCAAGATCGTGTTCGCCGTGCCCGGCATCGTGCTGGCCACCGTGTTCGTCACCTTCCCGTTCATCGCCCGCGAGCTGATTCCGCTGATGCAGGCGCAGGGTACGGAAGAAGAACAGGCCGCGCAGGTGCTGGGCGCCACCGGCTGGCAGACCTTCTGGCACGTGACGCTGCCCAACATCAAGTGGGGCCTGGTCTATGGCGTGATCCTGTGCAATGCGCGGGCCATGGGCGAGTTTGGCGCGGTGTCGGTGGTGTCGGGCCACATCCGCGGCCAGACCAACACCATGCCGCTGCATGTGGAAATCTTGTACAACGAGTACCAGTCGGTCGCCGCGTTTGCCGTGGCCTCGCTGCTGGCGCTGCTGGCCGTGGCCACCCTGCTCATCAAGTCGGTGGTGGAGTGGCAGTTTGAGCGCGAGCAGAAGGCCGCCGCCGCGCTGCCCCCCGAACGCCCCACCCCGGCCGTTACTGCCTGAGCCATTGAAAGAACCCCATGAGCATTGCCATCCGTAACGTCAGCAAGGACTTCGGCACCTTCAAGGCCCTGAACGATGTGAGCCTGGACATCGAATCCGGCGAACTCGTCGCCCTGCTCGGCCCCTCGGGCTGCGGCAAGACCACGCTCCTGCGCATCATTGCCGGGCTGGAAACGGCCGACCGCGGCGCCATCCTGTTCAGCGGCGAGGACACCACCGACGTGCACGTGCGCGAGCGCAACGTGGGCTTTGTGTTCCAGCACTACGCGCTGTTTCGCCACATGACGGTGTTCGACAACGTGGCTTTTGGCCTGCGCATGAAGCCGCGCGCCACGCGCCCCAGCGAAGCCGTCATCAAGGCCAAGGTGCACGAGCTGCTGGGCCTGGTGCAGCTGGACTGGCTGGCCGACCGCTACCCGGCGCAGCTCTCCGGCGGGCAGCGCCAGCGCATTGCGCTGGCACGCGCGCTGGCCGTGGAGCCCAAGGTACTACTGCTGGACGAGCCCTTCGGCGCGCTGGACGCCAAGGTGCGCAAGGAACTGCGCCGCTGGCTGCGCCGCCTGCACGACGACCTGCACGTGACCAGCATCTTCGTCACCCACGACCAGGAGGAGGCGCTGGAAGTGGCCGACCGCGTGGTGCTGATGAACAGCGGGCAGATCGAGCAGATCGGCTCCCCCCAGCAGGTGTGGGACCACCCTGCCAGCCCGTTCGTGTACGGCTTTCTGGGCGACGTGAACCTGTTCCAGGGCCGCGCCCACGCCGGCGAGATGCACATTGGCGATGGCCCCAACGCCGTGCACCTGGCCACCCCCGAGCACCCGGACGCGCAGAACGCCAAGGCCTTTGCCTACGTGCGCCCGCACGACCTGGACGTGCGCCGCTACAACGCCGCCGAAGACAGCAGCGCCAACGGCCAGCCGCCACGCGGCATTCCCGCCCGGCTGGTGCGCGCCATCGTGGTGGGGCCCATTGCCCGGCTGGAGCTGCAGGCGCTGGAGGCTTCCACCGCCGGTGGTGGCGACATCATCGAAGCGCAGATTCCGGCGCGGCAGTTCAGCGACATGGCGCTGAAAGACGGCGAGACCCTGGTGCTGACCCCGCGCAAGGCCCGGGTGTTCATGGCCTGAGTGCCGCGCCTGACCTCGACGGATGCCGGTTCACACCGGCGACACCGGTGACACCGCAGGTGCGGTACGCTAGGGACCGCCATGTCCGCCTCACCTGATTCCCCTGCCCCCTCTGAGGCCGCCATGCCCTGGCTGCCCTTGTTGACCCTGGTCAGTGCGTTCGCGCTCAGCCAGGCCTTTCGCACCGTGACGGCCATGATGGCGACGGGTTTGCAGCACGACTTCGGCCTGTCCACGCAGGCCTTGGGATTCTTCGCCGCCACCTTTGCCTTTTCCTTCGGACTGAGCCAGTTCGTCATCGGGATCGCGCTGGATTTCTACGGGTTGCGCCGCACCTGGCTGTGCACCTTCCCCCTGGCCATCCTGGGTGCGCTCACCTCCGCGCTGGCACCGAACTATGCCGTCCTGATGCTGGGCCAGGCCCTGATCGGCATTGGCTGCTCGCCGGCCTTTGTGGTGTGCACGCTGTTCATCGCCCGGCGCTTCCCCGTGGAGCGCTTTGCGGCCATATCCGGCGTGGCCATGGGGCTGGGCGGTCTGGGCTTGGTGCTCACGGGTACGCCCCTGGCATGGCTCATTGATGCGAGTTCGTGGCGCGTGGGGTTTGCCGTGCTGGCGGGACTGGCCTGCGTATCGTGGCTGCTGGTCTACCGGCAACTGCGCGAGGGCCTGTCCAGCGCGCACCACCGTCCGGACAACCTGGGACACGCCCTGCGCGGCTTTGGCGCGCTGTTCCTGCTGCCGCAAACCTGGGGCATCCTGGCGCTGGCGCTGGTCAACTACGCCTCGTTCCTGACCCTGCGCGGCCTCTGGCTGGGGCCTTTGCTGATGCACCGCCACGACATGTCGCTGGTGCAAACGGGCAATGTGGCCCTGGTGGTTTCGCTGCTGTCGCTGTTCACGCCCGCGCTGTTTGGCCACTTCGATCCCGGACCGGCACGGCGACGGCACTGGATCGTGCGCGCCGTGCTGGCCATGGCCGCGGTCTTTGTGCTGATGGCATTCCTGCCGCTGGCCTGGGTGGACGTGGGCGGCATGGTGGTGCTGGCCGTGGTCTCCGGTGCCGGCATTCTGCAATACGCCAACGTGCGGGCCTCCTACAGCGTCGAAATGAGCGGGCGCGCCATGTCGGTATTCACCATGGCCATGTTTCTGGGTGTGGCTGTCGTGCAGAGCCTCAGTGGCCTTGCCGCATCCTGGTCGCAGACCTGGGGGCTGGACCCTTATGCGGGAGTCCTGGTGTGTGTGGCGTCCTTGCTGGCGCTGGGCGCGCTGGCCTTTCGCACGCTGCCGGTGGCGCGGCCCAGCTGACCGGCGAAAATGGGGAGCATGCAAACGCCCACCCTTTCTCCAACGCCCGCCCGTTACAAATTGGCTGCCACTTGGCTGACCATCCTCGTGCTGGCGGGGTGCGCGTCTGCGCCACCGGTGGTCGGCACCGCGCCGACGCCAGTGGCGGCCGAATCCACGGAAGCCGAATACAGCGAGAAGTTTGCCCGCTGGGTGGCCGAATTCAGCACCCGTGCCCGCGCCGCCGGCATTGACGAGTCCACGCTGCACAGCGCGTTCGATACTGTTCGCTTCATCCCCCGTGCGATTGCGTCGGACCAGGCACAGCCCGAGTTCACCCGCCCGGTCTGGGACTACCTGGACAGCGCGGTGTCGCTGCAACGCATTGCACGGGGTCAGGCCAAGCTGCGGCAACTGCGCTCCACTGCGGCCAGGGATGCAAATATCGACGTCGACACGATTGCGGCGCGCTACGGTGTGCCGGCCGAAGTGCTGGTTGCGATCTGGGGCCTGGAGAGCAACTACGGCAGTTTCATGGGCGACATTCCGACCATCGACGCCCTGGCGACGCTGGGCTTTGAAGGGCGGCGCGAGACGTGGGCGCGTGACCAGCTGCTCGCCGCCTTGAAGATCCTGCAGAGCCACGACATCGACCGGGCACAGATGATTGGCTCGTGGGCTGGCGCCATGGGTCAGACGCAGTTTTTGCCATCGGCGTTTCTGGCCTACGCGGTGGATGCCGATGGCGATGGCCGACGCGACATCTGGGGTAGCGTGCCCGATGTGATGGCGTCCACCGCCAACTTCCTGGCCCGCTCCGGTTGGCAAACGGGCCAGCCCTGGGGACTGGAGGTGCGCTTGCCCGCCGGGTTTGACTACGCCCGCGCCGATGCCAATGTGCGCCAGCCCAGTACCCAATGGGCGGATGAAGGCGTGAAAACCCTGGACGGTGCGCCGCTGCCGGCCTTGCCGGAGAGTTCCATCCTGCTCCCGGCGGGCGCACGCGGGCCGGCCTTCCTGGTGGGGCCCAACTTCCGCACCATCCTGCGCTACAACAACGCGACCAGTTATGCGCTGGCCATCCACCTGCTGGCGCAGCGGCTGGCCGAGGGGCCCGGGGTGCAGGCACCCTGGCCACGCGACGTGCCCTTGCTGTCGCGCAGCCAGTTGCTGGAATTGCAGGCGGCGCTGAACGCACGCGGCTTTGACTGCGGCACGCCCGACGGCATGGTCGGCCCGGCCACGCAACGCGGCATTCGCCAGTACCAGCGCAGCCGGGGCTTGCCGGCCGACGGATACCCGACCCTGGAGTTGCTGCGATCGCTATGATTTCAGGAGCTGCTGACGCATTTCCTGTGGGCGCTTAGGGCCAAATCAGCAACAAAACCGAGCAGCCCTTGCGGGCGGCGCCCCGGTGCGCTCAGCCCAAGATGCGCATCAGCCCGTAGGCGGACAGCAGACCGGTACCCACCAGCAGCGCGGTCTTGGTGCCCCGCGCACCGACCATGGCCCCCATGAGGCTGCAGAGAAGAATGGCGCCGAAGATGTAGCTTGTTTTCATGAGGAGCAATGGTACGGCATGGAGCGCCACAGGCTCACCTGTACACCGGCAGTGACAAGCAAGCGCTGGCTCCTAAAGCGCAGAGGACGCGCCTACCGCGAAAGCCCCACCGCTAGGCCGACAATCAGCGCCGCGATGAAGTAACCGATAAGGGAGGCGACCCCTAGGAGAAGTGCTTTGCCCCACGGCTTGCGGGCATAGCCAGCGCCGAGTTTTTCCTTGACGTACTTGCTTTGCGCACGCCCCGCAGAAAAGTACCAAACCAAGAGAAACAGGAACCCAAGCCCACGCGCCATACCGTCTGCCGCCTTTGAATTGCCCATGAAAACACCCATGAGCACATATACGACAAGCAATCCTAGGCCAGCATAGAACCAGTTTTTTGACGCAGCAGCCCGCTCGGACTCTCCAAGACTCTGCCAATTCAACATTTGAAGATAGGCGCCAAACGCGGGGGTAAAAATCAAACTCCAATTCGCTGCCGCATTGGGGTTCCAGATTGCCGCCTGGGCAGCCGATTGAGGCTGCGCCAACGAGCTCGCTAGCGAGTTGCCGCATTTCTTGCAGAAGCGCGCGTCTTCCGGATTTTCAGTGCCGCACTGTGGACAAAACATGACTCTTCCTTCCAAGTCTAAAGTTGGGGCCAGCAGGTGCCGCCCGGAATCCCATCGCACATGGACTTAGGAATGGCCATATTTTTGATTGAACGCTTCATCGCTCATCGTGAGAAACAAGATGAACTCGATAAAGGCAATAAAGGCCGGAATAAACGTCCAGCAAAAAAGCAAATAAACAATGCCAAGCCCCACTTGGCCTAAATAGAACTTGTGACCACCCAGACCTCCAAGAAAAAAAGCAAACAAGGCAGCGGCAATCCGGCTTTTTCCATTTGACGCCACAGGTCCCAAATTGATTGCCGTGGGCGGATTCATCTGCCGTACTCCGCACTTGGGACAAATCTCCGCTTTGGCTTTTATGACGGAACCACATTCGGTGCAAAATTTCTCATCGATTGCCTTGGCTGGTGATTCGCTCATATTTCTTCCCTGTGAATTGGCACTGCTTCAGGAGCCGAAAGGGCTATGCAGTGCAGAACTTATTGACTCATTGGGCGCCTAAGGTGTGACAGTCGCCTGTCACTGAGTCTAGGCGGTCCTCAGGGTCGCGCATATCCCCCAAACGGGTGAATCGGTCAGCAAGCGCTGGAAGTAGTCCGCACAGGTTTGTGTTTGCCGTGGAACCCCAAATTGCTAGACTCACAGTGCTCCGGTGCCAGGCGCAACTCACGCAATTCCCGCGCGGGCAAAAGCCCTATTCAATTAACAAACCAGAACCCCGAAAAATCAGCGACACCACATGCTCGGTGGCCCACGCATGGCAGCGGCTCGACAGCGCTATGCGCCCGGAGTTCACCCAGTCCTGCACCACGGCGACTTTGTCTTTCGCCAGCAAGCCGTTCCGCCAAGGATTCTCAAACACGCACTGCCTTTTCCCAGTCAAGAAACCGGGCAGGCATCGAACTGGCACTGCCCAGGATTTGGCTTTTGCCATCACACCCGCCTGTACCTATCGCGGCTGGATCACCCAAACGGTTGACCGTGCTGCGAAGCAGCATGACTCGACAGTACCAACCACCCTATTTCTGGCCAGCCCCAGGTAAGCTTGCCCCATGCAGACCGAAATCACCACCCCCTTGAACCTGCTGGATGCGCAGGGCCACATCAACCACCCCGGTTGGGCGCGCCACCCTTTTTGGCGCTATGAGCGCAGCGCCATCCATGCCCCGAAGTGGCGCATCAAGGAGTGGGATTACTTCAGCGTGCTGTCGCCGGACCAGAAGTTCGGCCTGACGCTGACCATGAGCGACCTCGGGTTTGCCGGCATGTTCGCCCTGTGCTTTCTGGACTTCGAGCGTGGTTTTTTCCACCAGGTAGACACCTTGAGCCTGCTGCCGCTGGGCAAAACCGGCTTTCCGGCCGGCAGCGACGAGGGCGTCATTCGCTTCGGCAACGCCACCCTCGAACTGGAATTCAACTACACCCAGGGACGCCGCACCCTGCGCTTCAGCGCCCCCGGCCTGAAGAACGCCCAGGGGGACAAGGGTCTGTCCGGCAGCATCACCCTGGAGCAGGACCCCGCCCTGCAGAGCATGAACATCGCCACCTCATGGGCACAAAACCGGAAAGCGTTTTATTACAACCGCAAGATCAATTGCATGCCCGCCAGTGGCGGCTTTACCATCGGGCAGCGCCGCTACACCTTTGCCCCCGAGCGCGACTTTGGCGCCCTGGACTGGGGACGCGGCAACTGGACCTACAAGAACCGCTGGTACTGGGGTTCGGCCTCCGGCCACGCCCAAGGCCACACCTTGGGCTGGAACATTGGCTACGGCTTCTCCGACCGCAGCCCGGCCAGCGAAAACATGCTGCTGGTCGATGGCGTGGCACACAAGCTGGCCGAGGTAACCTTCCACTTGGACGAGCAGGACTACACCCGCCCCTGGCGCTTTTCCAGCTCAGACCAGCGCTTTGAAATGCATTTCGAACCGATCGTGGACCGCCACTCCAGCATCCATCTGGGACTGATTCGCTCGGCCCAACACCAGGTCTTTGGCTACTACAGCGGCACGGTCGTTCTGGACGATGGCAGCCGCATGGCGGTGGACCGCATGCTGGGTTTTGCCGAAGACGTGCTGAACTGGTGGTAGCCGGGGTCCTCTGGATGCCCGGAATTGCACTTGACGCCGGACTGCGGCAAAGTCCCCATTCAATTCACAAACCACAACCCCGCAAAATCAGCGACACCACATGCTCGGTGGCCCGCACGTGGTCGCGGTGCGTCAGTGCCTTGCGGCCCAGCACCGCTGCCACCTGCACATCAAAGTCGGCATAGGTTTGCGTGGCCGCCCAGATGGTGAAGAACAGGTGGATGCTGTCCACCGGCGCCATGCGCCCGGCGTCCACCCAGCCCTGCACCACGGCGGCCTTGTCTTGCACCATCTGGCGCAATTCCTTGGCCAGCAGGCCGTGCACCACAGGTGCGCCGTGCAGCAGCTCGTTGGCAAACACCTTGGAGCCGTCGGGCCGCTGGGCTGACAGGGCCATCTTGGCGCGGATGTACTGCTCGATGGCGGTGCGCGGGGCGGCGTCGGCCGTGATGCCGTGGGTGGGCACCAGCCAGTCGTTCAGGATGCGCGCCAGCACGGCGCGGTACAGCACGTCCTTGCTGCCAAAGTAGTAGTGCAGGTTGGCCTTGGGCAGGCCGCTGGCCTGGGCAATGGCGGCCATGGTGGCGCCGCCGAAGCCGGCGCGGGCAAACACCTTCTCGGCCGCGCCCAGTATCCGGCTCTCGTTGGCCTGGCGGATCTGGCCCTTGGCGCCGTCGTCGCCCGCTACGCTGCGGTCAAGGGGGATGGGAAGTGGCTTGGACATCGTCATGCATGCAAAAAAATAAAGGGGTCGCACCCGACAGGATACGACCCCTGGACTCAGCCTTGCGACTGTAGCGTCTGGCAGCTTACTTGCTGGCCGCTTCCCACACCACGTGCGACATGGCGGCCTTGCCCGGGTCCTTCTTGATGACAGGCGAGCTGCCACCGGCCAGCAGCACCTTCACCGTGCGCTCGTAGGCGGCGGGCTCCAGGTAGCCCATCTTGGGCGTGTTGGCGGTGGTGATGAGCTTGGCCACGTTTTCCATCTGGCGTTTCTGCACCTTCAGGGTGGCGCTGCCCGACATGTCGGCGGCGACCACGGCCTTGGCGGCTTCTTCGGGGTTCTTCACAGCGTCGTTCCAGCCCTTGAAGGTGGCCTTGAGGAACTTGGCCATGCGGGCCACGAAGGCCGGGTCCTTGAGCTTGGCTTCCATCACGTACAGGCCATCCTCCAGCGTGGCCACGCCTTCTTTTTCGTAGAAGAAGGTGATGAGGTCACTCTCCTTCACGCCCGCATCGACCACCTGCCAGTACTCGTTGTAGATCATGGTGGAGATGCAAGCCGCCTGGTTCTGCAGCAGCGGGTCGACGTTGAAGCCCTGCTTGAGCACCTTCACGTCCACATCGGGCTTGTAGCCCAGCTTGCCCATCCAGTTGAGGAAGGGGTACTCGTTGCCGCCGTACCAGACACCCAGGGTCTTGCCCTTGAGGTCTTTCGGGCTCTTCACGCCGCTGGCCTTCTTGCAGGTCAGCATGAGGCCGGAGTGGTCAAACACCTGGGCGATGTTGACCAGCGGCACGCCGGCTTCGCGGGCGGCCAGGGCATCGGGCATCCAGTTCACCACCACGTCGGCGCCGTTGCCGGCAATCACCTGCACGGGCGAGATGTCGGGACCGCCAGGCTTGATGGTCACGTCCAGCCCCTCGGCCTTGTAGTAGCCCTTGGCCTGCGCCACGTAGTAGCCGGCGAACTGGGCCTGGGGCAGCCACTTGAGCTGCACGGTCACCTTCTCGGCGGCGTGCGCGGTCATGCCGCACACAGCCACCACGGCGGCCAGCAGGCCTTTGCTGAACTTGAAAGAACGGGTCATGAAACACTCCTTGGGGTTGGGGTAGGAACAAAACAGCGGGGCATCACGTGCCTCGCACCGACGGATGCCAGAATGCCGCGCGGCGCTCCAGCTGCACAAGCAAGGCGTAGGCCAGCGAGCCGGTGACCGAAGCCACCACGATCGCGCCCCACACCAGCGCTGAGTTCATGCGCGAGGCTTCGGTCGAGATGCGAAACCCCAGCCCCATGGTGGGCGAACCAAAAAACTCGGCCACGATGGCCCCGATCAGCGCCAGCGTGGCATTGACCTTGAGCGCCCCGAACATGAAGGGCGTGGCCGCCGGCAGGCGCAGCGACCACAGCGTGCGCCCGTAGCTGGCGGCGTAGCTGTGCATCAGCTCGCGCTCCAGCTTGCCGCTGGCCTGCAGCCCCGCCAGCGTGGACACCAGCATGGGGAAGAAGGTCATGAGCACCACCACCGCCGCCTTGGACGGCCACTCAAAACCAAACCACATCACCGCAATGGGCGCCACGGCCACCAGCGGCACGGTGCTGGTGAGCGACGCCAGCGGCAGCAGGCCGCGCTGCAGGAAGGGCAGGCGGTCGATGGCGATGGCCACCGCAAAGCCCAGGCCACTGCCCAGCACCCAGCCCACCAGCACGGCCTTGAGCACGGTCTGCGTGAAATCGCCCCACAGGCGCGGGCCGTTGTCCACCATGGCCTGCACGATCAGGGTGGGCGCCGGTAGCAGCACACGCGGCACCTCGAAGGCCACCACCAGCACCTGCCAGAAGTACAGCACCCACAGGCCGAACAGGCCGGCAGTCAGCACGCCGTCCCAGCGCGTGCCCTGGATGGCCGCCACGCGGCGGATGGTCCACAGGGCCACCAGTCCCAGCACACCGGCCAGCAACCAGAACAGTGCGGTGGGCGGGCTCTCGCCCTGGGCAGTCGGGTGCAGCAGCAACAAAGCCGCAGCCACGGCGGACACCACCACGGCCAGCGCGGTGGTGCGGTGGGACACAGGGCGTGCGGGCTTCATGCCTGCCTCCGGTGGCGCAGGGCCAGCCGCTCCACGAGGGCCACCACCGTGGTCAGCACCAACCCCAAAAGGGCCGACATGACCAGCGCCGACCAGATGGCCAGGGTGTTGCCGTAGTAGGAGCCGGTGAGCAGGCGCGCGCCCAGGCCGGCCACGGCACCGGTGGGCAGCTCGGCCACCATGGCGCCCACCAGGCCGGCGGCAATGCCCACGCGCAGGGCGGGAAACAAAAAAGGCAAGGCGGCGGGCAGACGCAGCAGCCACAGCGACTGCCAGCGCGAGGCCGCGTAGGTGTGCATCATCTCGGTCTCGATCACCTGCGGCGAGCGCAGACCCTGCACCATGGCCACCGTGACGGGAAAGAAGCACAGGTACATGGCAATGACGGCCTTGGGCGCCAGACCTTCGAACCCCAGGCTGCCCAGGATCACCAGCACGATGGGCGCAATGGCCAGCACCGGCACGGTCTGCGAAGCCACGATCCAGGGCAGCAGGGCCCGGTCCAGCGTGCGCGAATGCACGATGAGCACCGACAGCACCAGCCCCAGCACCGTGCCCAGCACGAAGCCCACCAGTGTGGTCTCGCCGGTGACGACCACGTGGTACAGCAGGTTGCGCGGCGAGTCGACGGGCCAGTCCACCACGCTGGACCAGAAGTCCAGCGCCACCTGGTGCGGCGCGGGCAGCACCGGGCGCTCCATGCCCATGGTGGCGGCCAGCAGGTCCTGCCAGGTCCAGGGGTTGCCGGCAGGTTCCAGCACACGTTCGATGGCGCCGGGCGCGTTCATGGCCCAGGCGCCGGCGTACCAGAGCAGCAGCACGCCCAGCAGCATCACGGCTACGGGCAGCGCCTGCTCCCACAGGCGGGCGGCTTTATTCGTGATGGCCATCGGCAAGTGCCTCGCGCACGGCGTGCGCCACGTCCATGAAGGCCTGCGTGTCGCGCAGGCCCAGGTGCCGCTCGTCAGGCAGCGGGGAATCAATGACCTTGACGATGCGCCCGGGACGCGGCGACATGACCACGATGCGGGTGGACAGGTACACCGCCTCGGCAATGGAGTGGGTCACGAACACCACGGTGCGGCGCTCGCGCTGCCAGAGTTGCTGCAGCTGTTCGTTGAGGCGGTCACGGGTGATTTCGTCGAGCGCGCCGAAAGGCTCGTCCATCATCAGGATGCGCGGCTCAAAGGCCAGCGCCCGGGCAATGGATACGCGCTGCTGCATGCCGCCGGAGAGCTGCCAGGGGTACTTGCGCTCGAAACCAGCCAAGCCCACGCGGGCGAGGTGCTCCTGCGCGACCGACCGCGCCTCGGCCTTGTTGCGGCCCTGGATCTGCAGCGGCAGCATGACGTTGGCCAGCACGTTGCGCCACGGGAACAGGGCCGGCGCCTGGAACACGTAGCCGTAGGCGCGCGCCAGACGCGCATCGTGCGGGCTCACGCCATTGACCAGCACCGTGCCGCTGCTGATCTGCTCCAGATCGGCAATGACGCGCAGCAGCGTGGTCTTGCCGCAGCCCGAAGGTCCGATGAGCGACACAAACTCGCCCTCACCGATGCGCAGGTCGATGTTGCTGAGCGCCTGCACCGGCGTGTCGGCCGTCTGGTAGACCACGCTGGCGTCGTGGACCTCCACGGCGGGCCGGGATGCATCGGCGGGAACCGCCGTGGAAGGGGAAGGCGCTGGAGCAGGATTCATGGATAAAAAGCTAACCGATTGGTCAAGTAACTGCCGGAATACTAGCGAGTTTCGTGCCAGAAACGGATCACGCATCCGGATATACCCTGCCCCGGACTAACCCCTAGGACGCTGACCGGCGTCCGGTGGTGCACCACCAGGCTGCACCAAATCCGGCAGGGTCCGCACGGAAAGGGCGCGCGATGCGCCCCCTCCCCTCACACCAGGTGCGCCTGCTTCAACGCGAAATACACCCCCAGGCCCACCAGGACCAGCAGGCCGGCATACAGCGCCCACGGCCGTTTCTTTTCGGCGTAGGGGTCGGTCAGCGAACGCTCGGCATTGGGCGGCAACTGCGCCAGCTGGGTCAGCGAAGTGCCAAACGGAATGTTGATACGGGCGCGGGCATTGATGGCCCAGCCATTGGCGTCCAGGATCGGCCCCAGGTTGCGGCTGCGCAGCTTGAACCACGCCAGCACCACGGCGGGGCCGGACACGATGAGCAGCAGCACCAGCAAAGCGATGGGCACCTGCCACCACTTGAGGGACAGCAGCCCCGACAGCACGGACACCAGCGCCGTGCCCAGGGCGCCCACGGCCAGCCCGATGGCGGCAAAGATGCCGGCGAACTTGCCCACGTCAAACGGGGGCGCCGCCGGCGCGACCGGCACCTTGGCCGCCGCGTCGCCGGCGGCAACCGCCTTCTTGGTGGCCCCCATGGCCAGGACTCCGAGCCGGTCGTTGGACGCACTGGCCTTGTTGGCCGCCATTTTCTGCAGCTGACCAGCCACCAGGCGTGCCAGCTGCTTGTACGGCGACCAGAAGGCCTGGCGCAGGCTGATGGGGTGCTCCACCATGCGGGTGATGGTGGCATTCCAGTCGCGCCCCTGGCGGTCGTAGAACACCCCGTTGCGGCCCACCATGAGCTGGTCGGAGTCGCCCGCCGTCATGGCCACGGCAATGCTCAGTTTCTCGCTGCCGCGCACACAGTCGCAATACACCAGACAGATGCGGGCCAGCGAGGCCAGCGCCGCATGGCGCGTGGCGTCCGACACCGCCACGCACAGCTCGCACGAGCGCCCGTCGATGTACAGCGTGCCCAGCTGGAACGTGGCCTTGCCCTGGCGGGTGTAGAAGTCGCGGAAGGCGACAAAGTTGTTGGCCAGCGGCATCAGGTCGCGCACGTAGCGCGCGAGTTTTTCCAGCTCGCGCACGCCATCGCCCTCGGCGGCCGGATCGGGCTTGGCGGCCAGCCAGTCGGCATAGGGCGCAAAGCGATCCTTGAGCGTCCGCCAGTCGGCCTCGCTCAGCGCCTCGCGGGCGCCCAGCAGCGGCGTGACCACCGCCTCCCGCAATGCCTGCATGCGCTCAGCCCACGCCGGGTTGAGGCTCGAGCCCAGGTGCAGGGCCGCATGGGCCTGCACCCG
This sequence comes from Rhodoferax sp. MLSD5-FHT05B10, assembly GCF_058793415.1. Classification (NCBI taxonomy): domain Bacteria; kingdom Pseudomonadati; phylum Pseudomonadota; class Betaproteobacteria; order Burkholderiales; family Comamonadaceae; genus Rhodoferax; species Rhodoferax sp. MLSD5-FHT05B10. Next base: position 84,059 of record NZ_JBXAFT010000006.1, read on the forward strand.
CGCCACGGGCAAGGCGGCAATGCCCTCGGCGTCGGCCGTGAGCGTGTCCGCCGCCAGCGCGGTCAGGGCGTCGGCCGAGGCATTGAGGGCCTCGCCCGCACGGCCGTCAAAGGCCGCCAGACGGCAGCGCACAAACCAGTCGTCCACCTTGTCGGCCACCGCCTGCCAGGTGGCGTAGGCGGCTTCAGTGGCGTCGCCCAGGGGCAGGACATCCTCGCCCTGCGCCTCCCAGGCGGCCATGGCGCGCTCCACGTAGCGGGCCTGTGCTGCGCTGGCAGCCTCCACGCTCACCATGCCGTCGGTCTGCTCCAGGCTGGCCAGCAGCTCGCGGGCCGCGGCGGTGATGCGCTGACCTTCCTCGTCGTCGCTGCGCAGCGCAACCAGCGGCACGCCGGGCAATTTGTGCGCCAGCACCTGCGTGTCGCTGAGCCGCTCACCGGCCCACTGCACGGCGGCAATGAGTTCGGGCGCGCGGATCTGTCCGTCACCATCGCTGTCGACAAACGCCAGGGTGCGGCTGTCGAATTCGATGCCCTGCACCGGGCAGGACAGGGCCACCCACAGTTTCTGGTCCAGAGAGCCGATGGCGAGCAGTTCCGCCGCGGTGTCCAGGCGCACCTGGTCAAAACCGCCAGCCCGGAAGAAACGCCAGTGTTGCAGATCAGTGTTCACGGAGATGGATAAAGCTGTTGGGACGCACAAATCTTACCGTCCAGAAAAAAAGGCCCCGCCGGCAATGCACCGGCGGGGCCTTGTCGGGGCAGACAGGCAATTACTGCTTGACGCCTTCAGCCTGGATCACCAGGCGGACGTTCTTGGGGAAGCCCCAGTCGATGCCGTAGTTCATGCCGAAGGCGGTGCGGTCGATGGTGGTTTCGAAGTCGCCGCCGCACACTTCACGCTTGACCATGGGGCTCATGTAGCAGTTGAACTGGTTGGCCTTCAGGGTCACCGTCTGGGTCTTGCCCAGCAGGGTCAGGTTGCCGACGATCTCGGCCACCTTGTCGCCGTTGAAGATGAACTTGTCGGAGACGAACTTGATGGTGGGGTACTTGGCGGCGTCGAACAGCTCGGCGCTTTGCAGGTGCTTGTCAAAGCCGGGCGTGCCGGTGTTGATGGAGGTGGTGTCGATGGTGACTTCCACCTTGCCGGCCTTGCCCGCCTTGTCCAGCTGCACGGAGCCTTCCTTCTTGTCGAAGCGGCCCCGGTTGGTGGTGGTGCCGAAGTGACCGATTTCAAAGGTCACGAAGGTGTGGGTGGGGTCCAGGTTGTAGGTGGCGGTCTGAGCTTGGGCGACGCCCGACAGCAGGGTGGCGGCAGCGGCGAGGCCGATAAGGGATTTACGCATGGTGATTACTCCAGAAAAGAAAGGGTTGGGGGAAAAAGGAATCAGAGCTTGCCGACGCCGGAAAGCGCCAGCTTGAACTTGACCTGCACGTCATCGGCCACCATGGACGTGTCCGCCCACTCGTTTTCACCGATCTTGAACGCCAGGCGCTTGATGACGAACGCGCCATTGGCCACCGTGGTGGCGCCACTCTGGGTGAGCGCCACGGGGACGACCAGATCACGCACATTGCCCTTGATGGACAGCTTGCCCGTCACCTCGAACTTGCCGCCGCCCAGGCCCTTGATGGCACTGGACTGGAACGTGGCCTGGGGAAACTTGGCGGTGTTGAACCAGGGGGCCTTGGGCAGCTCGGCGTCCGACTCGGGGGCGCCCAGCGTGGCGCTGGCCACGTCGATGGTGAAGGCGATCTTGCCGGTCTGTGGCTTGGCCGGATCAAAGGCGATCTGGGCGTCAAACTTCTTGAAGCGTCCCTCGACGGGCACGCCCATCTGCTTGCTCACAAACGCAATTTCGCTCTGCGCGGGCAGCAGCTTTTGCTCGGCCTGGGCCTGCAAGGCGCCCAGAGCGGCCAGCAACAGCACCGCAGTGGTGCGAACCGAATACAACACGGGTTTCATTTCATTCACTCCTTGAATCAGTGTGCGTACCGCCGGAGGGCTTCAGCGCCGCCCGGGCAGCATGCGGTCGAGCAGGCCGTCGCGGTCCACCCATTGGTGCTTGAGTGCGGCGCCCGCATGCACCACCACCAAGGCGGCCATGGCGAAAGCCGAAATCTCGTGCCAGGGCTTGATCACCTCAGCCAGGGCCTTGCTCACCGGCACGAAGTCAGGCAGCGGCAGCACGCCGAACAGCACGATGGGGAAACCGGCCGCCGAGCTGTAGGCCCAGCCCACCAGCGGCACGATGAAGAACAGCGCATACAGCAGGCCGTGGGTGGCGCGGTAGGCCGCCATCTGCCAGCCCGGCATGGCCAGCGTCACCGCCTGCGGCAAGGCCGGCGGGCGGTGGCCGAGGCGCCACAGCACGCGCACCACCGACAGGGCCAGAATGCAGACGCCTGCCCACTTGTGCCAGTTGTACAGCTTCAGGCGCTGGGGCGAAAACGGCAGATCGGCCATGTACAGGCCCATGGCGAAAATGCCCACCAATGCCACGGCCAGCACCCAGTGCAGGGCAATGGCAAAACCGTGGTAGCGCGTGGCAGCGGAAGTGGATGGCATGGCAAGTAAGGTGAAGACCACCGGCGGCGGGATGCCACCGGCGTTTGGAACATGCGACAAGTTTAGGAGTCGCCGTTCTGCAAAAAATTCAAATTACTTGTCGCAACAATTCAATTTTTTTGAACTAAACGCTGCTGCGCGAACGCCACGTACCAGTCCAGGCAAGCCGGATTGGCCATGGCGTCCTTGTTCACCACCTTCTCCAGCGGCTGGCCCAGCAGCAGTTTCTTGATGGGCAGCTCCTGCTTCTTGCCCGACAGGGTGCGCGGAATCTCGGCCACCTGGAAGATGGCGTTGGGCACAAAGCGCGGGCTCAGGGCGGTCTTGATGGCGTCGTTGATCCGGGTCTTCAGTGCGTCGTCCAGCACCAGGCCGTCGCGCAGCACCACAAACAGGGGCATGTAGCTCTCGCGCCCCAGGTATTCGAGGTCGACCACCAGGCTGTCCATCACCTCGGGCAGCACCTCCACCGCGCTGTACAGCTCGCTGGTTCCCATGCGCAGGCCATGGCGGTTGATGGTGGCGTCCGAGCGGCCAAAGATCACGCAGCCCTCGCCGCCCTGCTCCTTGGTGCCCACGCGCAGCCAGTCGCCGTGGCGCCAGACGCCGCCGGCCTCGGGGCCCAGGTCGCCGCCACCGGGCTTGCGGCCGTGGCCGGGCGGGTACATCTCGAAGTAGCTGGCCAGGTAGCGGGCGTTGCCCTGGTCGCCCCAGAAATACAGCGGCATGGACGGAATGGGCTGGCTGCACACCAGCTCGCCCACCTCGCCCAGCACGGGCACGCCGGCTTCGTTCCACGCCTCCACGGCGCAGCCCAGCAGGCGGCACTGCATGACGCCGGGCTCCTGCGGCAGCTCGCGGTTGCCGCCGATGAAGGCGCCGCAGAAGTCGGTGCCGCCGGAAATGTTGCACCACCAGATGTCCTCTTGCGCCGCGGTCTGGGCGATGCGACGGAACTGCTGGGTGCCCCAGATCTGCGCCTCGGGCGACAGGGGCGAGCCGGTGGAGCCCAGCGCCCGCACGCTGGAGAGGTCGCCACACTGGGCCAGATCGACGCCGGCCTTGAGGCAGCCGGCAAAAAAGGCCGCACCGGCGCCAAAGAAGGTCACGCCCGTTTCGCTGGCAAAACGCCACAGGGTGCTCCAGTCGGGCTGGTCCTTGCTGCCGCCGGGGTTGCCGTCGTAAATCACGCAGGTGGTGCCGTTGAGCAGGCCCGCCACCTGGGCGTTCCACATGACCCAGCCGGTGGAGCTGTACCAGTGGAAGCGCTCGCCCCGGTTGTTGTCGCTGTAGCTGCAGCCGATGTCGTTGTGCAGGGTCTTGAGCGCCAGCGCCACCAGCACGGTGCCACCGTGGCCGTGCACGATGGGTTTGGGCAGGCCGGTGGTGCCGCTGGAGTAGACGATCCACAGCGGATGGTCAAACGGCAGCCACAGGGGCTCGAAGGCCGCGGTTTGCGCATCATTTCGGGCTGTGACGGCCGTGAAACGGGCGCAGGCAGCTATGGAATTGCTAGCATGCTCCGGGGCATCGGCGGTGCCCAGGTTGTCGTGCAGGATGACGTGGCGCACGCTGGGCAGGGCCTGCACCAGCTCCTGCACCACGGCCATGCGGTCGAAGTCGCGCCCGGCGTAGCGCACGCCGTCGCAGGCGATCAGCACCTTGGGGGTGATCTGCTTGAAGCGGTCGAGCACGGCGTGGGTGCCCATGTCGGGGGCGCAGATGCTCCACACGGCGCCAATGCTGGCGGTGGCCAGGAACGCCACCATGGCTTCGGGCACGTTGGGCAGGTAGGCCGCCACCCGGTCGCCGGGCATGACGCCCTGGCTTTGCAGGTGCAGGGCCAGCGCAGCCACCTGGCGGCGCAGCTCGGGCCATCCCAGCTCGCGCTGCTGCCCGCCTTCGTTGCGGCTGATGATGGCCGGGAAACCGGCGGCGTGCGCCGGCGCCACGTGGCGAAACACCTGCTGCGCGTAGTTGGCCTGCGCGCCGGGAAACCATGCCGCGCCGGGCATGGCGTTCTTGGCCAGCACCGCCGTGTGCGGCGTGGGCGACTGCATCTCGAAGTAATCCCAGATGCTTTGCCAGTAGGCGTCGAGGTCGGTGATGGACCAGCGCCAGAGGTCGTTGTAGGTGGCAAACGACAGGCCGCGGGTTTCGCGCAGCCAGTCCTGGTACAGGCGGATCTGGGGCAGATTGGGAGGGGGTGTTGTCTGGCTCATGTTCTGGTTTTGCGGGGCGCCCCGTGGCGCACCGGTGTCTCGCCGTAATATGCCCCCGCCCCCCTGGGCGCAGGTGACGCCCAGGCGACACCCCGGCCCGGTCAGTCCAGAAAGTACCAGTAACCGGCGTTGACCCAGGCGGTGAGCGCCGCCACGAATTCCGGGTTCTTCAGGCCGCTGCGCAGCTGGCTGTGGCTGAGCTGCTCCTGGTCGCACAGCGCCGTGACGGCCGCGCGGGCGGCAGCGCCAAAGGCGTGGCGTTCGCCGTCCACGTAGCACACGCCGTCGGCCGCCGTAGCGTCCACGTAGAAGCAGCGCAGGCCGCCGGTGCGCACCAGCGGCTGCTGCTGCAGGGTATCGAGCAGCTCGGCGGCGTCCATGGGTTCTTCCAGCGGCTGCAGGTCGAGTGCGCATTTGGTCTTGGACAGGAAGCTGCCGGCAAAGTCCGCCACCAGGGTGTCGTTGTCCAGCAGGGACTGCAGCTGCGCCCGGATCAGGCCGAAGTCGCTGGCGTTGATCTGGCCCGGATGGTGGCTCACCGGCCGCCCGGGGTCGCTCAGCAGCGCGCTGCCCTGCTCCTGGTCGATCACGTAGTCGGCCAGGCCGCTGAGCAGGTCGCAGGCCGACTTGCCCCGGAAACCGACCGAGTAGCTGAGCGCGGTTTCCAGCGTGACGCCGTCGTGCGGGAAGCCCGGCGGGATGTACAAAATGTCGCCGGGCAGCAGTTCCACATCGAGGATGGCCTCGAACGGGTCCACATGCAGCAGCGCCGCATGGGCCGCGAACTGGCGGTGCGCGCCCCGGTCGCCCACGCGCCACCGGCGCCGGCCGGAGCCCTGGCAGATGAACACGTCGTACAGGTCGATGTGCGGCCCGACGCCGCCCTGGGACCGGGAGTAGACGACCATCACGTCGTCCAGACGCCACTTCGGAATGAAGGCAAATGGCTCCACCAGCGTGGCCACCGCGGGCGACCAGTGGTTGACCGCCTGCACGATCAGCGACCAGCCGGTGGTGCCCAGATGGTCGTACGACTCGAAGGGGCCGGTCTCGGCCTGCCATTTGCCGTCTTTCTGGTAGACCAGGCGCGAGTCCACCGCCTCCTCGCAGGCCAGACCGGCCAGCTCCTCGGGGGTGATCAGGTCCTCGAAGGCCTTGAAGCCCTGGCGGATGACCACCGGCTTTTGCTGCCAGTAGTGCGCCACGAAGTGGTCCAGGGAAAATTCGGCCAGGGTGAGAGAGGGCATGGAACAGGGGGGATTAAACAGTCGAGGCGGCAGGTTAGCAGGCTGCCCGCACAGGGGATTGATGCAGGTCAACGGTTGGGGTGGGGGTATAAACTCCCACGAACTCTTCAGTATCTCCGCGCACCATGACCATCTGGAAACAAGCCATTTCTGTTCAGACGCTGACCGCCATCAGCGCCAACACCGCCGTATCCCACCTGGGGATGGAATTCCTGGAAGTCGGCGACGACTTCATCTCGGCCCGCGTGCCCGTGGACGAGCGCACGCGCCAGCCCTACGGCCTGCTGCACGGCGGCGTGAGCGTGGTGCTGGCCGAAACCCTGGGCTCCTGCGCTGCGGTGTTCGCCAGCCCGGAGGGCTACCGGGCGGTGGGCCTGGACATCAACGCCAACCACATCCGCGCCGCCACCAGCGGCTGGGTGACCGGCGTGGCCAAGCCCGTGCACATCGGCCGCACCACCCAGGTCTGGCAGATCGATCTGCGCAACGAGGCCGGCGAACTGACCTGCGTGTCACGTATCACGATGGCGATCCTGGCGCCAAAATAAGTGCCTAATGCGGCTAACAGCCGCATGAATACTGCGCATACCGCTATGCATTGCATAGCATCGCCCAATCAATCCCGCACCAGCGTCTGCGACTGTGCCACGGTGTAGGTGATGAACAGGCCGACCGATGCGCCCGTGGTCTTTTGCACCAGCGGGCTGGACTGGTTGGCCGCACCCGCCACCGAATCCACGCGCGTGAAGGCCGTGATGCGCAGGTGCGGCGTGAAGGACTTTCCGGCATAGAGCGACAGGCGTGTGGCGATCAACCCCGCCTGCGCGGTGTAGGCGCTGCGGTTGGGCGTGGCGTACGCCGGCGCCACGCCGTACAGCGTGTCGGCCAGGCGCTGGTCGCCCAGCAGCAGGCCCAGACCGCCGCCGTAGCTCCAGCCCGCGCGGGCGCTGCGCTGGTACACCAGCTCGGGCTCCAGGGCCATGCCCTTGTCGGTGAGGTGGTTCGTGGCGTCAAAGACGCCGCGCAGGGGAAAGTCGGCGCGCCAGCGGCCGTGGTTGGCATCGCGGGCCAGCGTCCACTGGATGCGGGGGCCGAACTCCAGCAGCGTGCCGAGTTCCGGCATGCCGCGGCGGGCATCGATCTCGTCGGAGCCCGCGCCAAAGGCGGCGGCAAAGCCCAGGTCCAGCCGTACATCGGGGGAGAGAATCTTGCGCAGGCCCACGTTGTCGCGGTCCACCCGCAGCAGGTCGCCGCGGTACACCACATACGGCAGCAACAGGCCCCGCTCCAGCTGCTGGCCGGAGCCCGGGTAGGCCTGCTGCGACATCAGCAGGGACATGGCGCCCACCTCCCACAGCGGCTGGGCTTCGCCGTCCTGTGCCAGCCCCGCCAGGGGCGCCAGCAGGCCCGCCACCACCACCGTACATCGGAATCGGCGTCGGCCGGCGTCACGCATGGCCGGACCTCACTGCCCGGACTGCGCCAGCTTCTCGCTCTTCCAGTAGACGTCGTCGCCGACCGTGCCGTCGGGGCGGTAGCGGTTGAGCACGCGCGAGAGCACGAACATCAGGTCCGACAGGCGGTTGAGGTACTGGCGCGGCGTGTCCTTCAGCGCATCCTGCGCCCCCAGGGCCACCACCGAGCGCTCGGCCCGGCGCGCCACGGTGCGGCAGATGTGGGCCTGGGCGGCCGCACGGGTGCCCGCGGGCAGGATGAATTCCTGCAGGCGCGGCAGGTTGGCGTTGTGGTCCTCCAGCGCCTGGTCCAGCACCAAGAGGGCCTCGGGCTTGAGCAGCTCGAAGCCGGGAATGGACAGCTCGCCGCCGAGGTTGAACAGCTGGTGCTGGATTTCCACCAGCAGAGACCGCACGGCCGCCGGCATGTCCTCGCACAGCAGCAGGCCGATGTGGGAGTTGAGCTCGTCCACGTCCCCCATGGCGTGCACGCGCAGGCTGTTCTTGGAGACCCGGGTGTTGTCGCCCAGACCGGTGGTGCCGTTGTCTCCGGTGCGGGTGGCGATTTGCGAGAGGCGGTTGCCCATGGTCGACTCCATGAAAGTACAAAAGGAATCTCGCTATCGTAAACTGGTCGCATGAATGCCCCTACCACCACCCCGCATTTGCTGCCCCGCGTGAACCAGCGCCCGGTTCCCGCCGCGCTGCTGCAAGCCCTGCAAGCCCAGTTCGGCGAGCGCTGTTCCACCGCCCAGGTGGTGCGCGAGCAGCATGGACGCGACGAGTCTTCCTTTGACGTGCCGCCGCCCGGCGCCGTGGTGTTTGCCCGCAGCACGGCCGAGGTGGCGCTGGTGCTGCAACTGGCCGCGCAGCACGCCACCCCCGTGATTCCCTTCGGCGTGGGCACCTCGCTGGAAGGCCACCTGCTGGCCGTGGAGGGCGGCATCAGCCTGGACGTGAGCCAGATGAACCAGGTGCTCTCCATCAACGCCGAAGACCTGACCGTGACGGTGCAGCCCGGCGTGACACGCAAGCAGCTCAACGAAGCGGTCAAGTCCACCGGCCTGTTCTTCCCCATCGACCCCGGCGCCGACGCCACGATTGGCGGCATGAGCGCCACGCGCGCCAGCGGCACCAATGCCGTGCGCTACGGCACCATGCGCGAAAACGTGCTGGCGCTGGAAGTGGTCACCGCCAGCGGCGCGGTCATCCGCACCGGCACGCAGGCCAAGAAGTCGTCGGCCGGCTACGACCTGACGCGCCTGCTGGTGGGCTCCGAAGGCACGCTGGGCGTGATCACCGAAGTCACGGTCAAGCTCTACCCCCTGCCCGAAGCCGTGATGGCGGCCACCTGCTCCTTTGCCACGTTGGCCGACGCGGTGAACACCACCATCCAGATCATCCAGCTGGGCGTGCCCATTGCGCGCTGCGAACTGCTGGACGCCAACACCGTGCGCGTGGTCAACCAGCACTCCAAGCTCAGCCTGCGCGAAGGCGCCATGCTGCTGATGGAATTCCACGGCTCCCCCGCCGGCGTGCAGGAACAGGTGGAAACGGTACAGGCCATCGCCCGCGAGCACGGTGGCGAAACCTTCGAGTGGGCAGCCACCCCCGAGGAGCGCACCCGCCTGTGGACGGCGCGGCACAACGCCTACTTTGCCGGCGTGCAGTCGCGCCCGGGCTGCAAGGCCATCACCACCGATGCCTGCGTGCCGATCTCGCGCCTGGCCGAGGCCCTGCTGGACTCGGTGACCGAGGCGCAGGCCGCCGGCATTCCCTACTTCCTGGTGGGCCACGTGGGCGACGGCAACTTCCATATGGGCTACCTGATCGACCCGGCCATTCCCGCCGAGCGCGAAACCGCCGAACGGCTGAACCACCAGCTCGTGGCGCGCGCGCTCCGGCTGGGCGGCACCTGCACCGGCGAGCACGGCGTGGGCCTGCACAAGATGGATTTCCTGGAGAGCGAAACCGGTACCGGCGCCGTGGACATGATGCGCGCCATCAAGCACGCGCTGGACCCGCAGAACATTCTCAACCCGGGGAAAATCTTCGCGCTGTAATGCGGCGCACACCCCTTCATCAATGGAATAGGAAACTGCAATGGTGATTTTCTGGATTGGCGTCGGCGTCCTGGTGGTCTACCTGGTCACCCTGTACAACAGCCTGGTGGAGGTGAAGAATGGAGTCGCCAAGGCCTGGGCCAACATTGACGTGCTGCTCAAGCAGCGCCACGACGAGCTACCCAAGCTGGTGGACACCTGCAAGCAGTACATGCAGCACGAGCAGGCCACGCTGGAGAAGGTCATCCAGGCGCGCGCCCGCGTGTCGTCGGCGCGCGAGGCCCACAACGTGGAGGCCCTGGGCCAGGCCGAGGGCGCCTTGCGCGGCGGGCTGGGGCAGCTGTTTGCCCTGGCCGAGTCCTATCCCGACCTGAAGGCCAACGAGCAGTTCCTGCACCTGCAGTCGCGCATCAGCGGCCTGGAAAACGCCATTGCCGACCGGCGCGAGTTCTACAACGACAGCGTCAACATCAACAACGTGCGCATCGCGCAGTTCCCCGGCGTGCTGCTGGCGCGCTGGTTCCAGTTCAAGGCCTTTGACCTGCTGCAGTTTGCTGCCGCGGAGTTGCAGGACGTCGACATCGGCCAGCGCTTCAAAGGCTGAGACCGGTGCTGCTCTGGGGCTTGCGGGCGGTTCGCAGCCAGGACCTCAACGCCTTTTTCACGGCCTGCTACCTGGGCCTGTTCGTGGGTGCGCTGCGGGCCGGTCCCGGCACCGCCAGCCGGCTGTTCCTGGTGGCGGTGGCGCTGCTGGGCATCGGGGCGTGGGCTGCGGCCCTGCGCCGCGCACGGGCCATTGCCAACACGGCGACCTCCCGCATCGGCTCAGCAGCGCAGGGCTACGTGGAGGTGCAGGGGCGCGCCAGCGTCAGCCAAGACAACCTGATCGTCAGTCCCCTGAGCGGCGTGCAATGCATCTGGTACCGCTACCGGGTGTACGAGAAAGACACGGGCGAGCGCGAGTGGCGCGAGGTGGACCACGGCGTGAGCAGCGCCACGTTTGAAATCTCCGATGCCACGGGCACCTGCCGGGTGGACCCCGACCACGCCGAGATCCTGGGCGCCGAAACCCGCACCACCTACCGGGATGGCACCAAGCAGGTCGAGGAACTGCTGTTTGGCGGCAGCACGGTCTACGTGCTGGGCGAGTTTTCCACCATCGGCGGCGCCGCCACGGCCCTGAACCTGAGCGAGGACGTGGGCGCACTGCTGGCCACCTGGAAGGCCGATGCAGCCGGCCTGAAGCGGCGTTTCGACCTGGACGGCAACGGCCAGATTGATGCGCGCGAATGGGAGCTGGCGCGCCGACTGGCCACCCGGACGGTGGAACGCAACCACCGGGACATCCGCCAGCAGCCCGGCATCCACATGGTGCGGGCGCCACGTGACACGCGCCTGTTCCTGATTTCCGCCCTGCCCCCCCAGCGCCTGCGCCGGCGCTACCTGGCGTGGAGTGTCTTTCACCTGGGCATGGGCCTGCTGGCCGCCGGCCTGCCCGGCCGCGCACTGTCCCTCTGGTAACGAGGGCAGCGGCGCCAGCCCCTACAGCTCGGCGTGGTCGGCGATGGAGCTGGCCATGTACTCCATCCGGTGGCGCATGTCGGCCTCGGTGTCGGCGTGCTGGCGGGCAATGCGCGCGAAGGTGTCCTGGATGGCAATGAAGGCGTCCACCATGTCCGGGTCGAAGTGCGCGCCGCGCTCGCCGAAGATGACCTGCACCGCCCGGTCGTGCGGCACGCCGTCCTTGTACACCTTGTCGGAGATCAGGGCGTCGTACACGTCGGCGATGGCCATGATGCGCGCGGCCACCGGAATCTGCGTTGCCGCCAGCCCCTGCGGGTAGCCGCTGCCGTCCCATTTCTCGTGGTGCGACAGCGCCAGTTCCTTGGCCACCACCAGTCGGGGCGATGCCCGCCCCAGCGTCTGCTCGGCCCGTTCGATGGCGGCGTGGCCCACGGTGGTGTGGGTGCGCATGAGCACCACTTCATCCGGCGTCAGCGGCCCCGGCTTGAGCAGGATGCGCTCCGGCACGCCGATGGAACCCATGTCGTACAGGGGCACGCTGCGGCACAGCAGGTCGATGTACGCGTCGCTCAGCAGGGTGGCAAACGCGGGTTCCCGCTGCAACGTCTGCGCCAGCGCGCGCACATAGGCCTGCACGCGCAGCAAGTGGTTCTCGGAGTCGGATTCCCGCTGCTCGGCCAGCGTGGCCAGGGCGAACACCACCACCTGCTGGGCGTGCGTGATGGCCTCCACGTCGCTGGGGGTGTCGGGGGCCGGTGAACGGGGGGAATGCATGGTCAATCTCCTGAAGGCGCGGGTGGCACAGCCGGTGCCGCCACGCCATTCTGCCATCGGCCACCCCCGCTTTACACGGCGTAACCTTTGCAGGCGTGCGCGCACCGGCCGGGTGTCAACTCGCGGCGGGCTGCCGCGTTGTGACGGGGTGCATGGCTGCGTCATCCCGTAGACTGGGATACGGGGCCATGCCCAATGCCTTGCCCCACGCGCGGGTGCCGCGCGTGCCACTGGACATCCACTACCGGGTCACACCATGCATCGTCTTGCCCTCCCCGCGTGCGCCACACTGGCCACCGCCCTCCTGCTGGCGGCCTGCGCCGCCTCTTCCGGCCCCAACAGCCCCAACGCCGGGCCGGTGCTCTACCCCAACGCCACCTACAACAGCCTGGGCGAAGCACGCGCCCGTGACGAGGTAGCGGCCTGCACCGCACGGGCCACCACGGCTGGCCTGACGCCGGAGGAAAAAGACAATGCCGTGGCCCAGGGGGCCACCAAGGGGGCCGCCGTGGGTGGCGTGGCCGGCGCCGTGAGTGCCGCCGTGCGGGGCCGCAGCCTGGAGAACGTGCTGGGCTCGGGTGCTGCCGGCGCCGCCATTGGCGGCTCGGCTGGGGCCACCGCAGGCGCCTTCCACAACAAGCCCAGCCAGACGTACCGGCATTTCGTACAGCGCTGCCTGCGTGACAAGGGGCTGGACGTGATCGGCTGGAACTGAGGCCGCGTCTGCCATGGACCGCAAGGGAAGCGCATGCCGGGCGGCACTGGGAATCGTGCTGGCCTGCTCCGCCGTGCTGGGCCTGTGCGCCGAACGCCCACTCCAGCCGGATGACGTGCGCTGGATCAACCGCCTGACCTACGGGCTCGATTCCACCACCCTGGCGCAGTACCGGGCCCTGGGACGCAAGCAGTTCCTGGAGCAGCAACTAGCCCCCGCAAGCGACACCCTGCCCGCCGCGGTCCAGCACACGATTGACGCGCTGAGCATCAGCACCCACACGGCCGCCCGGCTGCTGGCGGACGCCGACGTGGAGAACCGCCGCATCAACGCCCTGCCGGACGGCGACGAAAAGAGCGCCGCCCGCCGGGCCCTGCAGGACGCGCAGGAGCGCGTAGTCCAGGAAGCTGCCAAACGCCACCTGCTGCGCGCCGTGTACTCTCCCGCGCAACTCAAGGAACAAATGACCTGGTTCTGGCTGAACCACTTCAGCGTGTTCCGCTACAAGGCCAACTTGCGGTGGTCCGTTGCAGACTACGAGGAACAGGCCATACGCCCGCACGCCCTGGGCAACTTTCGCGATCTGCTGCTGGCCACCATGAAGCACCCGGCCATGCTGGTGTACCTGGACAACGCCCAGAGCGCAGCCGGCAGGATCAACGAGAACTACGCCCGGGAACTGCTGGAGCTGCACACCATGGGGGTGGACGGCGGCTACACGCAGCAGGACGTGCAGGAACTGGCGCGCGTGCTGACGGGCCTGGGGGTCAACACCGGTGCCGCGCCCTCGCGCGTCAAACCGGCGGTGCAGCACTTGCTGGTCAACGAGGGGGCTTTCGAATTCAATCCGGACCGGCATGACTTCGGCGACAAGACGCTGCTGGGGCACACCCTGGCAGGCAGCGGCCTGACCGAGGTGGCCCAGGCCGTGGACCTGCTGGTGCGCAACCCCGCCACCGCACATTTCATCGCCCGCAAGCTGGCCGTCCAGTTCGTTGCGGACGACCCGCCCCCGGCCCTGGTGGAGCGTATGGCCCGCGCGTTCATCCGTTCCGATGGCGATATCCCCAGCGTGCTGCGCGTGATGTTCAACTCCCGGGAGTTCGATGCCAGCCTGGGGACCAAGTTCAAGGACCCGATGCACTACGTCGTGTCCGCCCTGCGCCTGGCCTATGACACCCCCACGCAAAGCGGCCGCTTCTTTGTCAACCTCAAACCGGCCAACGCCATGCTCAACGCCCTGGGCGAGAGCCTGTACGGCCACCTGACGCCCGACGGCTACGGCCTGCGTGCCGCGGACTGGAACAGCGCCGGACAGATGGGCAAACGCTTTGAAATTGCCAAATGGATCGGCAGCGGCAACGCCGGGTTGTTTGATCCGGATGACGGTAACCCGGCACAGGTCACCGGCTTTCCCCAATTGGGCAACCGGCTGTTTTTCGACGCCCTGGAGCCCGGCCTGTCGCCGGCGCTGCGCACGGCACTGGCCCAGGCGTCGACCCAGTGGGAATGGAATGCCTACCTGCTGGCGTCGCCCGATTTCATGTTCCATTGAACTGCTGTGTGCCCACCCCTGGAGCGACGCCCATGAAACGCAGAACCCTGTTGCAAGCCGGTCTGGCGGCCACCACGTTGGCCAGCGGTATCCGGCTGCACGCCGCACCCGCCACCCAGAACCGTTTCCTGCTGGTGTTCCTGCGCGGCGGGTATGACGCGGCCAACCTGCTCGTCCCCAGCGGCAGCCCTTTCTATTACGAGGCCCGCCCCACCCTGGCCATCGCGCGGCCGGCCCCTGCCAACCCGCAGGCAGCACTGGCCCTGGACGGGCACTGGAGCCTGCATCCGGCGCTGCGCGACAGCATTGCGCCGATGTGGGCGCGCAAGGAAGTGGCGTTCATCCCCTTCGCCGGCACCCACGATGCGTCCCGCAGCCATTTCGAGACCCAGGACCGCATCGAAGCCGGTCTGGCTGGCCCGGCCGGCAGCGCCGTGGCCTCCGGCTTCCTGAACCGCCTGTCGCAGGTGCTGGGCAGCGCATCCATCGCCTTCACGGATGCCCTGCCGACCGTCTTCAAGGGAGACGTGGGCGTGGCGAACATCTCGCTCAAGGGGGTAGGCAAACCGGCTTTCGATGCACGGCAGTCCGGCGTGTTGGCCGGCCTGTACCAGGGGCACGCGCTGGAAGGCGCCGTGCGCGAGGGATTGGACCTGCGCCAGGAAGTGGCGCGCGAGCTGGACCAGGAAATGCAGATGGCCAATCGGGGCGCCATTTCCGCCAAGGGGTTCGAACTGGAAGCCCGGCGCATCGCCCGCCTGATGCGCGAGCGCTACCAGATCGGCTTTGTGGATATTGGCGGCTGGGACACCCACATCAACGAAGGGGCCGCGCAGGGCCCGCTGGCCAACAACCTGGCCGATCTGGGGCGGGGCCTGTCGGGTTTCGCCCAGGAGATGGGCCCAGCCTGGAAGCAGACGGTGGTGGTGGTGCTCTCCGAATTTGGCCGCACGTTCCGGGAAAACGGCACCCGGGGCACCGACCACGGCCATGGCACGGTGTACTGGGTGCTGGGGGGCGGACTGGGCAGCACCGCGGGCGGCAAGGTGGTGGGCGCGCAGCAGGCGCTGGAGCCCGCCACGCTGTTCCAGAACCGGGACTATCCCGTGCTCAACGAATACCGCGCCGTGCTGGGAGGGCTGCTGGGCCGCATGTACGGCCTCTCGCCCCGGGACCTGGAGCGCATCTTCCCCAATGCCCCGGCGCAGGATTGGGGCCTGGTCTAGGCCTCAGGGCATGCGGTACACCCAGACCGCACGCCCGTCGGGCGCGGTCAGGGTGTGGGTCGGCGCCACTGCGGGGTCCTGGAACTCCAGGCTCACCAGCCAGCTGCCGCGGCGCATCTGGCTGCGCGCCTTGTGCAGCGCGCGCGCCATGCTCTCGGGCCGCTGGAACAGGTAGACCAGGTCGTAGCCCGACCAGTCGGCACGCCAGATGTCATCGCGGCGCACCCGCGCCCAGGGGCAGCGCAAGGCGCAGGCCGCGCGCAGCGGCCAGCTCCACTCCAGACCATGCAGTTGTGCCTGCGGGTAGGCCCGGCGCAGGGCCAGCAGCCCGTCGCCGAGGCCGCAGCCGGCGTCCAGCACACGGGCACCAGGGGCCAGCGGGACATGCGCCGCCAGAGTGTCCAGCGCCTGGCGCGGCGTGGGAAACAGGGGCGCATCGCGCCAGGCATTGAGGGGATAGACCAGCAGCAGCAAGGCCAGCGGCACCAGCCAGGCCCAAGCCGGCGCGGCCGCCAGGCCCGCGGCGGGCAGGGACAAGGCCAGCGACAGGGGAAACCCCGCCGCAATGAACAGACGGCGCCACCAGGTGTGGCCCCACAGGCTGGCCGTCACGCCCAGGGCCGACGCCAGCGCCAGGGCGGTGGTCATTTCCCAACCCCAGCCCTGGGCCAGGTGAAACAGGCCCCAGGCAGCCGCCCAGGCCAACAAGGCCGGCAGCGGCCAGGTTCCCAGAAACGCGAAACGCTTAGCGGCTGGCACCGGGTGAGAGCCGCTCGATGAGCCCGTTGAGCTCATCCAGCGAGCCGAACTGGATGACCACCTCCCCCATTTCCTCCAGGCGCCCGGCACGCTTGACGCGCTTCTTGACGTGGATTTCAACCTGCGCCATGAGCAGGTCCGACAGCTCTTCCTCCACGCGCTTGAGGTCGCGCGACTTCTCTTTCTTGGGCTTGGTGGACGTGAGCGTGAACTCGGCGCTGAGTTTCTTGACCAGGCTCTCGGCCTCGCGCACCGACATTTTCTTGGCCGCGATCTGGTTGGCGGCGGTGATCTGGGTGGCGCGGTCCAGCGCCAGCAGGGCGCGGGCGTGGCCCATGTCAAGGTCGCCGGCCATCAGCATGGTCTGCACCGGGTCGGCCAGGTTCAGGAGGCGCAGCAGGTTGCTGGCGGCGCTGCGCGAACGGCCCACGGCCTGCGCCGCCGTTTCGTGAGTGAGTCCGAACTCCTTGATCAGGCGTTGCAGGCCCTGGGCTTCTTCCAGCGGGTTGAGGTCTTCGCGCTGGATATTCTCGATGAGCGCCATGGCAGCGGCGGCCTCGTTGGGCACGTCGCGCACCAGCACCGGCACACTGTCGAGCCCGGCCAGCCGGGCAGCGCGGAAGCGCCGCTCGCCAGCAATGATCTCGTATTTGCCAGCGTTGGCGCCGTCGGCCAGGCGCCGCACCAGGATGGGCTGCATGATGCCCTGCACCTTGATGCTCTCGGCCAGCTCGTACAGGGCGCCCTCGTCCATGCGGGTGCGGGGCTGGTACATGCCCGCCACCATGTCGTCGAGCATCAGGGTGCTTGGCAGCCCCGAGTTGGCGGCACCCGCATCGGCCGGCGCGCGGTCCTTGACCTTGGGGCCCAGCAAGGCCTCCAGACCCATGCCCAGGCCCTTGGGTTTCTTGGTAACCATTCAGTTCTCCCTCATTAATTGCATCAGAATTGCGTGCCCCTGCGGCCAGTCGCCCAGCCCGGAAGCGGCATTGATATGGCCGGCGTGGCCGTAGTCCACAAAGGTGGAGCCCCACGCGCCGGCAAAGTCCTGGGCGCGCTGCAGGCTGCAATAGGGATCATCGTGGCTGCCCAGCAGGACGCTGGGAAACGGCAGGCGCTGCAGCACCACTGGCGACCAGCTCTTGAGTGCCGCGCGCAGCTCTTCACGCTCGGGGTCGCCCGGCGCCACCAGCAAGGCCGCCTTCACCCGGTGGGTATTGCGGGAATGCGCGGCCCATGCCGCCGTGAGGATGCAACCCAGGCTGTGCGCCACCAGCACCACCGCAGCAGGGGCCGCCAAAACAGCCTCTTCCAGCTGTGCCATCCAGTCACCCCGCAGCGGCTGCATCCAGTCGTGCTGCTCCACGCGCACGTAGCCGTGCAGCGCCTCCCAGCGGCTCTGCCAGTGGTCGGGCCCGGAGTCTTGCCAGCCGGGCAGGATCAGGACCGGATCGGAAGAAGTGCTCATGTCGTTTTATTGCTATTATTTTGATAGCTTCCTGCGCAATGAATACGGGCTTTTGAGCCTTGTTTCATGCTGAATTTCTGCTGCCGTGCGCTCACATGGCCTTGATGCGGTCCACCATTTCCTGCGCGAACGTGACAAACGCCTGCGCCCCCTTGGACGAGGGATCGAACACCACGCCGGGCACGCCGTAGCTGGGCGCTTCGGCCAGGCGCACGTTGCGCGGAATGACGGTGTCGAACACCTTGTCGGAGAAGTGGGCCTTGAGCTGGTCGCTGACCTGCTGCTGCAGGGTGATGCGCGGGTCGAACATGACGCGTAGCAGGCCGATGATCTGCAGGTCGTCGTTGAGATTGGCCTTGACCTGCTTGATGGTGTTGACCAGATCGGTCAGGCCTTCGAGTGCAAAGTACTCGCACTGCATGGGCACGATCACGCCGTGCGCGCAGCACAGGCCGTTGAGCGTGAGCATGGACAGGCTTGGAGGGCAGTCGATGAGCACGAAGTCGTACTCGGCATCCACCACCGCCAGCGCCTGCTTGAGGCGGCGCTCGCGGCGCTCCACTTCCACCAATTCCACCTCGGCCCCGGCGAGCTCGCGGTTGGCGCCCAGGATGTCGTAGCTGCAGCCGCCGTCCTTGAGCTTGTCGCTTTGCGCGCGCGCTTCGGCAATGGAGGCGGATTCGAGCAGCACGTCGTACACGGTGAGCTCCAGTTGGCGCTTGTCCACGCCTGAGCCCATGGTGGCATTGCCCTGCGGGTCCAGGTCGATCATCAGCACCCGCTGTCCGACCTTGGCCAAGCCGGCCGCCAGGTTTACCGTGGTGGTGGTTTTGCCAACGCCACCTTTTTGGTTGGCAACACAGAAAATTTTGGCCATGGGGTGCTTACCTGAGAATGGAAGGAAACGGAGAATGCAAGACCGCGGGGCTCAGCGGGACAGCGCCAGCTTGGCACCAAAGCCAATGAGGAACACCCCGGCCAGTTTTTCCAGGGTGCGGGAAATCCGGGGATTGGCGCGCAGCCGTTCCGCCAGAAAGTGCGTCAGCAGCACGACGGCGAAGCAGTAGACAAAAGCCAGGGCCGCCACGGTGAGCGCCATCACCCCGAAGGTCACCAGGCCCAGGTGCTGGGTCGGGTCGATGAACAGCGGGAAGAAGGCCATGTAAAACACGATGGCCTTGGGATTGAGCACCGTGATCGTCAGCGCCTGCTGGAAATAGTGGTGCGGCTTGATGTGCAGAATGGGCGCCGCGCCGGGCTTGGCCGTCAGCATCTTGAAGCCCAGCCAGGCCAGGTAGCCGGCACCCAGCCACTGCACGGCCCGAAACGCCGTGGGGTACGCGGCCAGCACGGCGGCCACACCGGCCACGGCCAGCCACATCAGGACCTGGTCGCCCGCCATCAGCCCCAGCGTGGCGGCCAGGCCACCCCGCAGACCACCCTTGGTGGTGGAGGTGATGATGGCCAGATTCCCGGGGCCGGGAATGAACAGCAGAATGATGAAGGCGGCGACAAAGGCGCCGTAGTCGGCTATGCCAAACATGGGGAATTCCTTGGGGCGTGGCCCGCAGACCGCTGCGGGCAGAGGGAGCAAGTTTACGTTACCTTTCGGCCCGTCCGGCGGACGGGCACGCGGCCGGCGTCAGGCAGCGCGTTTGCGCATCCAGACAATGCAGCGTTCTGCATCCAGCCCCGGCACCAGCAGCTGTTCCACGTGAAACACTTCCACGTCGGCGGGCAAGGCGGCCACTTCGTCGTCGGGGTGCTTGCCCTTCATGGCCATCCAGACGCCCTGCCCGGCCAGCGCGGCGCCGGACCAGTGGGTGAAATCCGCCAGCGAGGCAAAGGCGCGGGAACTGACCACGTCATACGGTTCGGTGAGCGACTCCACCCGGGCGTGCAATCCGCGCAGGTTGGGCAGCTTCAGGCTGACGGCCACCTGCTGGATGAACGCAGCCTTCTTGGCCACGGTATCCACGCAGTGCACGGTGATGTCAGGGCAGCAGATGGCAATGACAATGCCGGGCAGACCGGCTCCCGAGCCGACGTCCAGCAGGCGGATGGCAGACGCCTCGCCCGCCGGCACCGCCCGTTGGGCCACCTGCCGGCGCAGGGGGCGGATCACCGCCAGGCTGTCCAGCAGATGGTATGTCAACATTTCCGCCGGATCACGCACCGCCGTCAGGTTGTAGACCTTGGTCCACTTCTGGATCAGCTCCAGGTAATCCAGCAGGCGGCCCACCTGCGCGTCGTCCAACTCCAGCGCCAGCGCCGCCAGCCCCTGGCGCAAGCCCGGTTCGAGCGCGCGCATCAGGCCGCCCCTTCCGCTGCCGGCGCCGGCGGGTTGCCGGCAAAACCGCGGAAATTGCCCTTCTTCAAATGGATGAGCAACAAGGAAATGGTGGCCGGCGTGATACCCGACATGCGCGACGCCTGCCCCAGGGTTTCCGGCCGCTGCTTGTTCAGGCGCTGACGTGCCTCGATGCTCAGAGCCGTGACCTGCATGTAATCCAGCTCCGGCGGCAGCCGCAGGTTTTCGTAATGGCTCGCCCGCTCCACCTCGTCCTTCTGGCGGTCGATGTAGCCGGAGTACTTGGCAGCAATCTCCACCTGCTCCACCACCGCCGCCACGAACACCGCCTGCGCCTGGGCGGCCGGGTCAGTGGTGGACTCTCCCAAAGAGGTTTCACGTGAAACAACAGGCGGCAGGTCCGGGTTGGCGTACCGCCCGTCCTGCAGCGACATCAGGGTGGCATAGTCCACATCGGGGCGGCGCAGCAAATCGGCCAGGTTGTATTCGTGGTCAATCGCCTTGCCCAGCACCCGCTCGGATTCACTGGCCGGCAGGTTCTTGGGGCTGACCCAGATGGAACGCAGGCGCTCTGTTTCACGTGAAACAGCATCGCGCTTGCGGCAGAAGGCAGCCCAGCGGGCGTCATCCACCAGCCCCAGCTTGCGGCCGGTCTCGGTCAGGCGGGCGTCGGCATTGTCCTCGCGCAGCTGCAGGCGGAACTCGGCCCTGCTGGTGAACATGCGGTAGGGCTCGGTCACGCCCTTGGTGATCAGGTCGTCCACCAACACACCCAGGTAGGCCTCGTCGCGTCCGGGCGTCCAGGTGTCCTGGCCCCAGGCGTTCCGGGCACCGGCCTGCAGGGCAGCGTTCACCCCGGCGAACAGGCCCTGGGCAGCGGCCTCCTCGTAACCGGTGGTGCCGTTGATCTGGCCGGCAAAGAACAGGCCCTGGATCTGGCGTGTCTCGAAGCTGCTCTTGAGGCTGCGCGGATCGAAGTAGTCGTACTCGATGGCGTAACCCGGACGCAGGATGTGGGCGTTCTCCAGCCCCGGCATGCTGCGCACCAGCGCGTACTGGATGTCAAACGGCAGGCTGGTGCTGATGCCGTTGGGGTAGTACTCGTGCGTGGTCAGGCCTTCGGGTTCCAGGAAAATCTGGTGACTGTCCTTGTCGGCAAAGCGGTTGATCTTGTCTTCCACGCTGGGGCAGTAGCGCGGCCCCACTCCCTCGATCTTGCCGGTGAACATGGGGCTGCGGTCAAACCCACTGCGGATGATGTCGTGGGTGCGCGCGTTGGTGTGGGTGATCCAGCACGGCATCTGCTGCGGGTGCATGTCCAGCCGGCCCATGAAACTGAACACCGGCATGGTCGGGCTCATGCCGCCGGGCATGCCGTCACCGGGCTGTTCCTCGCACTTGCTGAAATCGATGGAGCGGCCGTCCAAGCGCGGCGGCGTGCCCGTCTTCAGACGCCCCTGCGGCAGCTTCAGTTCCTTGAGCCGGGCGCTGAGCGACACGGCCGGCGGGTCGCCGGCGCGTCCGGCCGCGTAGTTGTTCAGCCCCACATGGATCTTGCCGTCCAGGAAGGTGCCGGCCGTCAGCACCACGGTCCGGGAGCGAAAGCGGATGCCCACCTGCGTGACGGCACCGACCACCCGGTCGCCCTCCACCATCAGGTCATCCACCGCCTGCTGGAACAGCCACAGGTTGGGCTGGTTTTCCAGCATGCGGCGGATGGCCGCCTTGTACAGGATGCGGTCGGCCTGCGCCCGGGTGGCGCGCACGGCCGGGCCCTTGCTGGAGTTGAGGGTGCGAAACTGGATGCCGGACTCGTCAGTGGCCAAGGCCATGGCGCCGCCCAGGGCATCCACCTCTTTCACCAGATGGCCCTTGCCGATGCCGCCGATGGACGGGTTGCAGCTCATCTGCCCCAAGGTCTCGATGTTATGGCTCAGCAGCAGGGTCTTGCACCCCATGCGGGCAGCGGCCAGGGCGGCCTCGGTACCGGCGTGACCGCCGCCGACGACGATGACGTCGAATTCTTGTGGGTAGAGCATGGGGCCGATTTTACCGGGCGCCCCCTGTGCAGGGCGGCCCCAGCCCGCAAACCCGGCCACAATGGCGGGCATGAAACTCCTGATCTTTGCCGGCAGCACCCGCCAACACTCCTTCAACCGCCGCCTCGCCCACGTGGCCGCGGCCCAAGCCCGCGCCGCCGGGGCCGAGGTCACCCTGCTGGAACTCGCCACAATGGACATTCCGCTGTACAACGCCGACCTGGAAGCCCGGGGCACGCCGCCCGATGTGCTGCGCCTCAAGGAAACGCTGGACGCCCATCCGGCCTGGATCATCTGCTCGCCCGAGTACAACGGCAGCTACACCGGCCTGCTCAAGAACACCATCGACTGGGCTTCCAGCCCGGTCCACGGCCACCCGGTCTGGGGCAGCGGCGAGCGGCCCTTTGCCGGCAAGGTGGTGGGCCTGCTCAGCGCCTCCAACGGCGCCCTGGGGGGCCTGCGCTCCCTGAGCCACCTGACCCCGCTGCTGCACAACCTGCAGTGCTGGGTGTGCCCGCGCCAGTTCGCCCTGAACCATGCCAGCGACGCCTTTGACGCGCAGGGGCAGCTCCCGTCCGAGGCGCACCGCAACCGGGTGCAGGCCGTGCTGGACCAGGTGCTGTGGGCCGGCCAGCGGCTGGCGGCCTGAGGCGCGCGCTCAGGCCAGCGCGCTGTGCTGCTCCAGCCCGGACAGCGACACGATCTCGATCTGCCCGTACCCCAAGGCCAGCACACCCGCCTCCACCAGCGCCTTGAGTTCCTTGGACAGCGTCTGGCGGGTGATGCCCAGCATCATCGCCAGCGCCTCCTGCGACACCGTCACCCGCACGCGGGCGTCGCTGGCCATGGTGGCGTCTCCGCGGGCCAGGGCCAGCAGGCGCCGGGCAATCCGGGTGCGGGTGGAGCGCAGCATGGAGTCCTCCAGCAGTCCGTACAGCCCCCGCACCCGGGCGCACAGCAGCAGGTTCACCGCGCGAGCAAAGGCGCTGCGCTGCATCAGGCGTGCAAAGGCGTGCGGACTGATCACCAGCACCTCGCTGGCCCGCACGGCCGTCACATCGTGCGGGCGCGGCTGTCCGTCGAGCAACGAAGTCTCGCCCAGCCAGTTGCCCGCCTCCACCACCGACAGGATGCCCTCGCGCCCGTCCTCCCCCAGGGTGGACACCTTCAGGGCGCCGGCCACCAGGCCCAGAAAGCCCCCCGCCGGATCGCCCTTGCGGTAGAGCATCTCGCCGGAGCGCACCGACACCCGGTCTGCCACCGCCAGCATGGCCCGGCGCTCGGCCAGCGGCAGGCTGCCGAACCAGGGATTGCGCGACAAGGTTTCCAGCAAGGCTTTTTTGGAGTCCGCCATCCATTTCCCCCCGGTAAATACCCTAGATTGTAAATTTTTTAACAGTCTAGCACCGGGCATGCGGTTACCGTGCGGGCTTGTTGTCATCCGGAGCCTGTGCATGAACATACCGTCCCTCAAGGACAAGGTCAGCCCCGAAGAGTGGAAGCTGCGCGTCGACCTCGCCGCCTGCTACCGGCTGGTGGCGGCCTACGGCTGGAGCGACCTGGTGTTCACCCACATCAGCGCCCGCATTCCGGGGCCGGAGCACCAGTTCCTGATCAACCCCTACGGCCTCATGTTCGACGAGATCACCGCCAGCAGCCTGGTCAAGGTGGATCAGCAGTGCAACAAGCTCATCGACTCGCCTTTCCCCGTCAACCCGGCCGGCTTCGTCATCCACAGCGCGGTGCATGAGGTGCGCGCGGACGCGGGCTGCGTGCTGCACACCCACACCCGCGCCGGCGTGGCCGTCAGCGCCCAGCAATGCGGCGTGCTGCCCATCAGCCAGCAGTCCACCTTCGTGCTGGGCTCGCTGGCGTACCACACCTACGAAGGCGTGGCCTTCCGCGAGGACGAGAAGCCGCGCCTGCAGGCCGACCTGGGGCAGGCCAACTTCCTCATGCTGCGCAACCACGGCCTGCTGACCGTGGGCCGCACCATTGCCGACGCCTTCCTGTCCATGTACACCTTCGAGTCCACCTGCCAGATCCAGATCGGCGCCCAGGCCGGTGGCGCCCTGACCACGGTCGATCCCCGCATCGTCCAGGGCGTGGCCGAAGCCATGCGCGTGCAGACCGGCGGTCTGGGCGGGGCCTTCGTCTGGCCCGCGCTGATCCGCAAGCTCGAGCGCACAGACCCCAGCTACCGTACCTGAGCACATCCGCGCGTTTGCGCGCATCATCCGTCCAACAGCCATTCATTTACCGAAAGAGGCCCGCCATGTCCGCCATTCCCCTGCATGCCACCGTCCCGGTCGACGCCATCCGCCACACGCTGGAAGAAACCCTGCAGCTGCAGCGCGCCGCCTACCTGGCCAACCCCATCCCCACCCTGGCCCAGCGCAAGGCCGACCTGCTCAAGCTCAAGGCCTTTGTGCAGGACAACCGCGAAGGGCTGGTCCAGGCCGTGAATGCCGACTACGGCAACCGCTCGCGCCACGAGACCCTGTTCACCGAAATCTTTACCGTGGTCGACGGCGTGGAACACGTCCTCAAGCACCTCAAGAAGTGGATGAAGCCGCAGCGCCGCGGCGTGGACCTGCGCAATTTCTTCGGCGCCAGCAACCGGGTCATCCCCCAGCCCCTGGGCGTGGTGGGCGCCATCGTGCCCTGGAACTTTCCCATCAACCTGAGCTTCACCGGCCTGATCTACACCTTTGCCGCGGGCAACCGGTCCATGGTGAAGATGTCGGAAAATTCCCGTCACCTGGCCCAGTTCCTGATCGACAAGATCCCGGCCTACTTCCCGCGCGAAAAGCTGGCCTTCTTTGACGAGACCGGCGGCGTGGGCATCGAGTTCTCCCAGCTCAAGTTCGACCACATCCTGTTCACCGGCTCCGGCCCCACGGGGCGCGCCGTCATGGCGGCGGCGGCCCAGAACCTGTGCCCGGTGACGCTGGAGCTGGGCGGCAAGTCCCCGGCCATCATCTGCGACGACTTCCCGCTGCGCAAGGCCGCCGAGCGGCTGCTGTTCGTGAAATGCCTCAACGCCGGCCAGATCTGCACCACCGTGGACCACGCGTTCGTGCCGCACAACAAGATCGCCACGTTCGTCGCCATGGCCAAGGAAATCGTGACCCAGCGCTACCCCTCGCTGGACACGCCCGACTTCACCTCCATCATCGACGAGCGCGCCTTCAACCGCATCACGGCCGCCATGGAGGAAGCCGAGGCGCGCGGCGCCACCCTGGTGCAACTGATTCCGGGCAAGAAGTGGGACGCCAGCACCCGCAAGATTGCGCCGCACATCGTCCTCAACGCCCCCGACGACTGCGCCCTGCGCACGCGCGAGATTTTTGGCCCCGTGCTGCCGGTGATCGGCTTCAACGCCATCGAAGAACCCATTGCCGCCATCAACGCCCGCCCGCGTCCGCTGGCGCTCTACCCCTTCAGCAACGACCGTCAGCAGATCCAGACCCTGCTGGACCGCGTCATGTCCGGCGGCGTGAGCGTCAACGACGGCCTGTTCCACGTCGCCCAGCATGACCTGCCCTTTGGCGGCGTGGGCGACAGCGGCATGGGCCACTACCACGGCTACGAAGGCTTCGCGACCTTCTCCAAGATGCGCCCGGTGTTCTACCAGGCACCCTTCAGCGCCATCAAGTTCATGTGGCCCCCGTACGGCAAATTTGCCACCAAGTACCTGGACTTCCTGACCAAATAACGCCGGGGCAGGCCCGGCCTGCCCCCTCCTTCACAGCAAAGGTATTTCATGAGTCTGCAAGAATTTGACTACGTGGTGGTCGGCGGTGGCGCGTCCGGTTGCGCCCTGGCCGGGCGTCTGTGCGAAGACCCCCAGGTGTCGGTGTGCCTGATCGAAGCCGGCGGCCGCGACGACACCGTGTTCGTGCGCGCCCCCCTGGGTTTCGCCGCCACGCCGCACCTCAACCTCAACACCTGGGGCTACAACACTGTGCCCCAGCGCGGCCTGTACGGGCGCAAGGGCTACCAGCCCCGCGGCAAGGTCATGGGCGGCTCCTCCTCGGTCAACGCCATGGTCTACACGCGCGGCAACCGCAACGACTACGACCACTGGGCCGCCCAGGGCAACCCGGGCTGGAGCTACCAGGACCTGCTGCCCCTGTTCAAACGTTCGGAAAACAACGAGTGCTTCGGTGCCACCGAATACCGGGGTGTGGGCGGGCCGCTGAACGTGGGCTACCTGCGCAGCCCCAGCGTCCTCAACGAAGCCTTCATGCAGGCCTGCGTGGAGCAGGGCCTGCCGCGCAACCCCGACTACAACGCGGCCAGCCAGTACGGCGTTTCCCCCGCCCAGGTCACCCAGAAAACCGGTGAACGCTGGAACGCCGCACGCGGTTACATCGACCCCCACCGGGGCCAGCCCAACCTCAGCATCATCACCGGCGCCCACACCACCCGCGTGCTGCTCGACGGCAAGCGCGCCACCGGCGTGGAGTTCCTGCAGGGCGGCAGCACCCAGCAGGTCAAGGCCCGGCGGGAAGTCATCCTGAGCGGCGGTGCCTACGGTTCGCCCCAGCTGCTCATGCTGTCGGGCATCGGCCCGGCGGCGCACCTGCAGCAGCATGGCATTGCCGTGCAGCACGACCTGCCCGGCGTCGGGCAGAACCTGCACGACCACGTCACCACCGTGCTGATCTACCGCAGCCCGCGCACGGACGCCACCATTGGCATGTCGCTGCGGGGCGCCTGGGCCATGCTCAAGGCCGTCTTCGAGTGGCGCAGCAAGCGCACCGGCTGGATCACCACCAACGTGGCCGAGGTGCAGGGTTTCCTCTCCACCGAAGGCAACCCGGACCATCCCGACATCCAGCTGGCCCTGTGCACCGGCATTGTGGACGACCACACCCGCAAGAGCCACCTCGGCCACGGCTACACCCTGCACGTCACGCTGATGCGCCCCAAGAGCCGCGGCTCGGTCACGCTGGCCAGCGCCAAACCCACCGATGCGCCGCTGATCGACCCGGGCTACCTGGCGCACCCCGATGACCTGGCCGTCCTGACCAAGGGCACGCAGATGGGCTTTGACATCATGGAGTCCAAGGCCCTGGCGCCCTTTCGCGGCAAGATGCTCTACCCGCTGGAGCGCAACAACCCGGCACAGATCGAGCGTTTCCTGCGCCAGCACTCCGACACCGAATACCACCCGGTCAGCACCTGCAAGATGGGCCCGGCCAGCGACCCCATGGCCGTGGTGGACGCCACGCTGCGCGTGCACGGCCTGCAGGGCCTGCGCGTGGCCGACGCCTCCATCATGCCCGAGCTGATCACCGGCAACACCAACGCCCCGTCGATGGTGATCGGCGAAAAGGCCGCCGACCTGATCCGATCCGGGGCTTGACCCCAGCCCCTGCAGGCGCGGGGGAATCCCGCTAGCATGCAAAGCCTCTTCACCAGGAATTCGCATGAAACTCTATTACTCCCCCGGCGCCTGCTCCCTGTCTCCCCACATCGCCCTGATGGAAGCCGGCCTGCCGTTTGAGGCCATTGCCGCCCCCACCAAGACGCACCAGTTGCCCGACGGCACCGACTACTACACCGTCAACCCGCTGGGCTACGTGCCCTTCCTGACACTGGACGACGGCCGCAGCCTGCACGAAGGCCCGGCCATCGTCCAATACATTGCCGACCAGGTGCCGGCCAAGCAGCTGGCACCCGCCAACGGCACCTACGAGCGCTACAAGCTGCAGGAATGGCTGACCTTCATCGGCACCGAGCTGCACAAGACCTTCTCCCCCCTGTTCGTGCCCACCACCCCCGCCGAAACCAAGGCCACGGCCCTGGAGCGCCTGCAAGGCCGGCTGAAATGGGTGGACGGCGAGCTCGCCGGCAAGCAGTACCTGATGGGTGACACCTTCACCGTGGCCGACGGCTACCTGTTTGTGGTGACCAACTGGCCCCAGTACGTGGGCCTGGACTTGTCGCCCTACCCCAACCTGCTGGCCTACCGCGCCCGCGTCGCCGCGCGCCCCGCCGTCATCGCTGCCATGAAGGCCGAAGGCCTGCTCAAGTAAACCGCGCCCAAGCCCCGGCCGCGTGTCGGGGTTGGCCATGCGCTATCAAAAAGCGAGCTGTCTGCGCAAGCAGTACACCGCTTACAGGGCTTTTTGACGCCAGGCCAGCAGCGCACCCAGCCACAGCGCCACCGCCGAAAACACCAGGCCGCGCGCCAGCCCGCCGGGGCCGTCGGCAATCCAGCCCACCACCGTGGGCCCCACGATCTGCCCGGCCGCAAACACCGTGGTGAACGCGCTGATGCCCGCCGCCCAGGCGTTGTGCGGCAGGTTGTGGCGCACCAGCGCCGTGGTCGACGCCACCACCGACAGGAACACGCCGCCAAACAGCAGGCCCGAGGCCAGCACCACCGGCCAGGACTGGGTCAACGCCGGCAGGATGGTTGCCACGCCCAGCAGGGCGTTCAGGGTGGCCAGTGCCCGGCCGCTGCGGTGGCGGTCCAGCAGGCCGGCCCAGATGCGCGAGGACGCCACCACCGCCACCCCCAGCAGGCCATAGAACACCGTCACGGCCAGCGCACTGCTGCCCTGCTGGCGCAGCAGCGCCACCACGAAGGTCATGTAGCCGATGTAACCGACGCCAAACAGGGTGTAACCCGCCAGGGCAAAGCCAAACTCCCGCCAGCGAAACACGCCCGCAGGGGCATTGCCCGCGGCTGCCGGTGGCGCCCACTGCGCCATCACCCGTGCCGGCCACAGCAGCACGCCACTGGCCAGCGCGCACGCCAGCGCCAGGCCCCACCAGGCCCAGCGCCATCCGTGCAGGGCGCCCTGCGCCCACTCCAGCAGCCAGGGCACCAGGGCGGCCGACAGCACGATGCCCAGCCCCGTGCCGCCGTAGTACAGGCCAATCAGCAAGCCCCCGCGCGCCGGGTCCTGCGCGCCCAGGCGGGCCGCCAGCAGGCCACCGGCAATGAACACCAGCGCACTGGCCACGCCGGCCAGCAGGCGCTGCAGCAGCAGGGGCTCGGTGGCCGTGAAGAAGCCGCTCAAGGCCATGAAGACGCTGGCCAGCACGGCACCGCCCCACAGCAGGGTGGGCGCCCCCAGGCGCCGCATCAGCCAGGGCGTGGTCAGGGCACCCAGGAAATAGCCCATGGCATTGGCGGTGTTCATGGCGCCGGCCAGCGTGTACGACCAGCCCAGGTCGGTGCGCATGGCGGGCAGCAGCAGGCCGTAGGCAAACCGGGTAATGCCCAGGGACACGGCGGCCCCCAGTGAGAGCGCCAGGGCCAGCCCCCACAGATGTCGCAAAGGTGTCAAGAAACGCACTCCCGGCAAGATGAACGAGCTTGCATTTTGCGGCAGGGACACCAACTCCGGGCTACGCGGTGGACATACCCGTGCACCGCGCCCCCTTTTCATTCCCTTCACTGCAGCACTATCCCATGACCACTTTGTTCGATTCCCTCCAGACCGGCCAGCTATCCCTGGCCAACCGCGTCGTCATGGCGCCCCTCACCCGCAACCGCGCGCCCGGCGCCCTGCCCACCGCGCTGATGGCCACCTACTACACGCAGCGCGCCGACCCGCGCGACGGTGCCGGCCTGATCGTGACCGAGGCCGTGGCCATCAGCCACCAGGCCCAGGGCTACGCCGACGTGCCCGGCATCTGGAGTGAGGCCCAGGTGGCTGCCTGGAAGCCGGTCACGGCGGGCGTGCACGCCGCCGGCGGCAAGATCGTGATGCAGCTGTGGCACGTGGGCCGGGTCTCGCATGTGGACCTGCAGCCCGGTGGCCAGGCACCGGTGGCCCCGTCGGCCATCACCGCCAAGACCAAGACCGTGCTCATCAAGGACGGCGCGGCCCAGTTTGTGGACACTTCCGCCCCCCGCGCCCTGACACTGGACGAACTGCCCGGCATCGTGCAGGACTACCGCCGCGCCGCCCGCAACGCCATCGCCGCCGGATTTGACGGCGTGGAAGTGCACGGCGCCAACGGCTACCTGCTCGACCAGTTCCTGCGCAGCGGCTCCAACCACCGCACCGACGCCTACGGCGGCCCCATCGAGAACCGCGCCCGCCTGCTGCTGGAAGTGATGCGTGCCGTGTGCGAGGAAATCGGCGCCGGCAAGGTCGGGCTGCGCCTGTCACCCGTCACCCCGGCCAACGACGCCGCCGACCCCAACCCCACGCCCCTGTTCACCTACGTGGTGCAGCAGCTGGCACCGCTGCAGCTGGCCTACCTGCACCTGATCGAAGGCGCCACCGGGGGCCCGCGCGACTACCAGCAGGGCGATGCCCCGTTCGACTACGCCGCCCTGCGCCAGGCCTACCGCGCAGCCGGCGGCCAGGCCGCCTGGATGGTGAACAACGCCTACGACCGCGCGCTGGCCGACCAGGCGCTGGCCGCGGGCGCCGATCTGGTGGCCTTTGGCCGGCCCTTCATCGCCAACCCCGACCTGACCCGCCGCCTGCGCGAGGGGGCCGCGCTCACCGCGGGCGACCGCACGACCTACTACGGCGGCGGCGCCCAGGGCTACACCGACTACCCGGCGCTACCAAAGTAATAGCTGTTGACGCAGAAACCACGGGGGTTTACCCCCGATTTCACCCGCAAAAACGGAACCCTGCGCGGACGCGCCCGGCGCGAGCGGCCAGACTGCATACACTACGGGCTGGCCAGCTCACACAAGGACCTCTCATGCACAGCAACCGGCGTCGCGTCATCGGCATCATGGGCGCAGCAACCATGGCCCTCACCATGGCGTTTTCGGCCCAGGCCCAGTCGGGCCCGCCCCTGAAGATCGGTGTCATCGGCCCGCTCAGCGGCCCGTCGTCCGACTTCGGCACCCCCATGCTCGAAGGCGTGCAACTGGCCGTGGACGAGATCAACGCCGTGGGCGGCTACCTGGGGCGCCAGCTGACCCTGGTCATCAAGGACGACCAGGGCAACCCCGACGTGGGCCTCAAGGGTGCGCAGGAACTGGTGGCCGAGGGCGTTTCCGCCACCATCGGTTTCTGCAACACCGGCGTGGCGCAGAAGGCGCTGGACACCTTCCAGAACGCCAAGCTGCCGCTGATCATTCCCTGCGCCACCGGCACGCCGCTCACCACCAAGTTTGCGGCCCCCACCAGCTTCATCTTCCGCACTTCGGCGCGCGACGCCATCCAGGCCCCCTTCGTGGTGGATGACATCGTGGCACGTGGCTGGACCAAGGTAGCCATCTTTGCCGACACCACCGGCTACGGCGAGGCCGGCCTGAAGGACGTGGAGGCCGCGCTCGCCGCCAAGGGCCTGAAGGCCGTGCATGTGGCACGCTTCCCACTGGGCGTGAAGGACCTGCAAGGCGAGCTCAAGGCCGCGCGCGACGCCGGGGCCGACGTGGTGTTCAGCTACACCGTGGGTGTGGAAAACGCTGTCATCGCCAACGGCCGCAAGGAACTGAAGTGGAAAGTGCCGCAAGTGGGCGCCTGGACCCTGTCCTTCCCCTTCTTCATCAACGGCGCCCGGGACGCCGCCGAAGGCGCGCTGATGGCGCAGACCTTCATCGCCGAACCCAGCAACGAGCGCCGCGCCGCATTCCTGAGCGCCTACAAGCGAAAGTTCAACAAGGCCATGGCTGTGCCCATGTCGGCCGCCCAGGCCTACGACAGCACCTACCTGTTGACCTACGCGCTGCTGGGCATCCGTGACGGCAACGCGACCGGTCCGGCCATCAAGACGGCGCTCGAATCCATGTCCAAGGTGTACTACGGCATCGTGACCACCTACGACCACCCCTTCACCCGGGACGACAAGGACGCCATCTCGCAGAACATGCTGGTCATGGGCAAGGTCCGCAATGGCGCCGTCACCTTCGCCCACCCGGAAGACGCCCGGCGCAACCTGATCGTGCAGCGGAAAAAATAGCACTCGGCACCCGGTCGGGCCGGTTCAGGCCGCCCCGACCCCGATGGGCGCCGGCGCCTTCTGCACGATCCGCGTGAGCAGGCGCTCAAAGGCCGGGGGACCGGAAAACCGGCGAATCTGCTACGCTGTCTCCCCGATCCCTTTGTGTTGCGAAAGGTACGCCATGTCCACAGCCCAATCCGCCCCCCTGAGTTCCGAGGAAAAACTGGTGCACGACATCAAGTCCGTGATCGCCGACGCCGAAGACCTGCTCAACGCCACGGCCGACCAGACCGGTGACAAGATCGTCAGCCTGCGCGCGCGCATCCAGGAGCGCCTGAAAGACGCCCGCACCCGCCTGGTCGCCGCCGAAGCCGTGCTGCTGGAAAAGACCCGGGCCGCCGCCCGCGCCACCGACGCCTATGTGCACGAGTCGCCCTGGCAGGCCGTGGGCATCGGTGCCGGCATCGGCTTCCTGCTGGGCTTCATCCTGGGGCGCCGCTAGCCAGTGCCCGACCGCCCCACCATGAGCACCCCACCCGACACCAGCGCCTTCGAAACCGCCAAGGCCAAAGCCGCCACACTGCTGGCGCTGGGGCACACGCGGCTGGAACTGCTGGGCAACGAGCTGGAAATCGGCGGGCGCACCGCCCTGCGCCGGTTGATGCTGGCGCAAGCCCTGCTGTTCGGTGCCGGGCTGGCCATCGTGCTGACGGTGATTGCGCTGGCCCTGCTGTTCTGGGAGCAGCGCCTGCTGGTCGTGGTGCTGGCTGCCGGCCTGGCCTGGGCCCTGGCGGTCGGCTGCTACCTGGCCCTGCGCCAGGGCACCCGCAAGGCCGAACCCCTGTTTGCCGCCAGTCTGGCCGAACTGCAGGAAGACCTGCACCAACTCCGAGCCGCCACCGGCCATGGACCCCAGACTGACTGAGCTGTACGAGACCCGCGCCCGCCTGCGCGGGCGCATCGGCGCCCAGCGCGAGCAGCTGGCGCGTGACCTCGCGCCGCTGGCGCAGGCCCTGCACACCGTCGACCGCGCCCAGGGGCAGTACCGCAAGGCCCGGGACTGGCTGCGCGCGCACCCCGGCCTGGTCACGGCCGCCGTCGCGGCCCTGGCGGTGTGGCGCCCCCGCGGCGCCCTGCGCTCCATGCGCTGGGGCCTGACAGGCTGGCGGCAATGGCGGCGTGTGCAGGCGTGGGCCGGCACCGGCGCCAAGGCACCCTAGTTCAGTCCTGCGGCGGTACGCTGCTGGCCACCGGCGGCGTCCAGCGCTTGAGCAGCAGGGCGTTGCTCATCACACTCACCGAACTCAGGGCCATGGCGGCTCCGGCCACCACCGGGTTCAGGTAGCCCAGCGCCGCCAGCGGAATGCCCGCCACGTTGTAGGCAAAGGCCCAGAACAGGTTCTGCCGAATCTTGGCGACCGTGCGGTCCGAGATGTCGAGCGCCGCCGCCACCAGCGCCACCTCGCCGCGCATCAGCGTGATGCCCGCCGCGTGCATGGCCACATCCGTGCCGTTGCCCATGGCCAGGCCCACGTCGGCCGCCGCCAGCGCCGGCGCGTCGTTCACGCCGTCACCCACCATGGCCACCGTATGGGCGCCGCCCGCCTTCAGCTGCGTCACCTGCGCGGCCTTGTCGCCCGGCAGCACCTCGGCCAGCACTTCACCCTCTTCCGGCCGCAGTCCCAGGCGGCGCGCCATGGCTTCGGCGGCACCGCGGTTGTCGCCGGAAATCATCACGGTGCGGATGCCACGCGAGCGCAGCGCCGCCAGCGCCTCCTTGGCACCCGGCTTGGGTTCGTCGCCAAAGGCCATCAGGGCGCGCAATGTCAAGCCGGCAGTGGTGCGCTCGGCCATGGCCGACACCGTGGCGCCCTGGGCCTGCAAGGCCGCCGACCGCGCACCGAGGTCGCCCAGGGACACGCCCAGTTCCTCCATCCAGCGCAGGCTGCCGATGAGGTAGCTCTTCACCCCCACCTCGCCCTCGCTGCCGCGTCCGGGCACGGCACGCACGTTGTCCGGCGCCTCCACGGCCATGCCCTTTTCCGCCGCCGCTGCCAGCGTGGCGCGGGCCAGCGGGTGCTCGCTGCCGCTTTGCAGGCTGGCGGCCACGCGCAGGGCCTGCGCTTCATCCATGCCGCCGTCGGCACCGGGCGGCGCCACCACCAGGGCCGTCAGGCGCGGTTGGCCCACCGTCAGCGTGCCGGTCTTGTCAAAGGCCACCACGCCAACCTTGTGCGCCAGCTCCAGCGCCTGGGCGTCCTTGATCAGGATGCCGTGCTTGGCCGCCACGCCCGTGCCGGCCATGATGGCCGCCGGCGTGGCCAGCCCCAGCGCGCAGGGGCAGGCAATCACCAGTACCGCCACGGCGTTGATCACGGCGGCTTCGAACGCAGCGCCATGCCCCATCCAGCCCACCAGGGTGATGAGCGCCACCACCAGCACCACCGGCACGAACACCGCCGCCACCTGGTCCACCAGGCGCTGGATGGGCGCCTTGGCCGCTTGCGCGTCCTCCACCAGGCGGATGATGCGCGACAGCACCGTGTCCACGCCCACCGCCGTGACCT
Source organism: Rhodoferax sp. MLSD5-FHT05B10 (assembly GCF_058793415.1). Taxonomy (NCBI): domain Bacteria; kingdom Pseudomonadati; phylum Pseudomonadota; class Betaproteobacteria; order Burkholderiales; family Comamonadaceae; genus Rhodoferax; species Rhodoferax sp. MLSD5-FHT05B10. Next base: position 118,436 of record NZ_JBXAFT010000006.1, read on the forward strand.
GCAGCACCACGCGGCCCTCGCCGTTGATGGAGCCGCCCGTCAGCTTGTCGCCCACGTCCTTGGCCACCGGCAGGGGCTCGCCGGTGAGCATGGACTCGTCCACCTGGGTGTGGCCTTCGCACAGCGTGCCGTCCACCGGGAAACGCTCGCCGGGCTTGACCACCAGGCGGTCCCCCACCAGCACCTCCATGACCGGCACGTCCACCTCGCCGTCGCCACCGATCCAGTGCGCCACATCGGGCCGCAGCGCGTGCAGGGCGCGGATGGCCGCCGTGGTCTGGCGCTTGGCGCGCGCTTCCAGCCACTTGCCCAGCAGCACCAGCGTCACCACCACCGCCGAGCCCTCGAAATACAGATGCACCATGGCGCCCGGCGCGGCGCTGAGCCACAGCCACACGGACAACGCCCAGCCGGCCGTGGTGCCAATGGCCACCAGCAGGTCCATGTTGCCGGTCAGGGCCTTGAGCGCGTGCCAGCCGGCCTTGTAGAAACGGGCGCCCAGGATGAACTGCACCGGCGTGGCCAGGGCGAACTGCATCCAGGCGCTGAGCATCCAGTGCTGGCCCAGCAGATCGCCCACCATGGGCAGCACCAACGGCGCCGACAGCAGCAGGCCCGCCGCCACCGGGCCAAAGCCGGCCCAGGGCGAGGCGTCGTCCACTGCGTCCATCTGCGCCGGCGTGCGCGGCTCGTAGCCGGCGTCCCGCACCGCGCGGCGCAGCCGGGCTTCCATCTGCTCGTCGCCCGAGAAGGTGATGCGCGCCGACTCGGTGGCCAGGTTCACGGTGGCGTCGGTCACGCCCGGCACCTTTTTCAGGGCCTTTTCCACCCGGGTCACACAGGAGGCGCAGGTCATGCCGCCGATGCCAATGTCGAGTTCGGGTTGCACAGCAGTCGTGGTGTTCATGGTGGGCTCGCAGTCAATTTGGGGCTAGCCTAAGGCTTGCCATGGTGGCAAGGTCAAGCCCGCTCGCTCCCGCAACCATACACCGGACAGGGTTGCTTGACTCTCCCATCATGGCAAGGTTCAGACTATGCTCCTGTACCACCCCATCAACAAGGATTTCCCATGAACCAGACTTTCACCGTTACCGGCATGACCTGCGGCCACTGCGAAAAGGCCGTTACCCGCGCCCTCAAGCAGGTGGACCCGCAGGCCGAGGTCCAGATCGACCGCGCGCAAAACCGCGTGCAGGTGCAGTCCACCCAGCCGCGCGAGGCCCTGGCGCACGCCATCGCCGAAGAAGGCTATGCCGTCGCGGACTGACACGCCGGACGCGCCGGTCGCCATCGGCGAGGCGGCTCGGCGCAGCGGCGTTTCGGCCAAGATGCTGCGCCACTACGAGTCGCTGGGGCTGCTGGGCCAGGTGCGCCGCACCGACAGCGGCTACCGCCAGTACAGCGCCGCCGACGTGCACACCCTGCGCTTCATCAAGCGCAGCCGCGACCTCGGTTTCTCCATGGCCGAGATCAGCGAACTCGTCAACCTGTGGCAAAACCGCCGCCGCGCCAGCGCCAGCGTCAAGCGCATCGCCCAGAAGCACCTGGACGACCTGGGGGCGCGCATCGAGTCCATGCAGGCGATGCAGCGCACGCTGCACCAGCTGCTGCACCACTGCCACGGCGATGAGCGCCCCGACTGCCCCATCCTGGACGACCTGGCCGGCACGCCATCCACCGGGGGCGCCACGGTCCCAAGTCCGCACCCGCAGTAGGGTTCATCAGGTTTGTAGCGCCTCCAGCGCGCCCCGATTGCTATTAATTCAGTAGCTATTCACGCATATTCCGCGGCGCATGGAGCCGGTTTTCATGCAAAAAACGGCGACTCCCTGCGTCCCGGAACCACCGGCCCGCCTCCGCGGCGCGGTTTGACAAACGCCGTGCGGGGTATAAGATTTATCTTAAATATATCTTTAACAAGGACACACACCATGGCCATCACCCTGACCGAAACCGCAGCCCGACAGATCAGCGCCCAGCTTGCCAAGCGCGGCAGCGGCCTGGGCCTGCGCGTAGGGGTCAAGCCCGTGGGCTGCTCGGGCCTGGCCTACACCTACGACATCGCCGACGCGCTGGAGGCCGGCGATCAGGTGTTTGAGCACTTCGGCGCCAAGCTGGTGGTCAATGCGCAAACCCTGGGAAGCCTGGACGGTTCCACGCTGGACTACGTGAGCGAAGGCATGAAGAAGACCTTCCAGTTCGACAACCCCAACGTCAGCAGCACCTGCGGCTGCGGCGAGAGCTTCAACCTGAAAAAGGCCGCACCATGAGCAGCACGCTGCAGGAGCTGGTCAACCAGCCCTACCCGTACGGTTTTGTCACCGACATCGCCTCGGATGTCGCCTCCAAGGGCCTGAACGAGGACACGGTGCGGCTGATCTCGGCCAAGAAGAACGAACCGCAGTGGCTGCTGGACTTCCGCCTGAAGGCGCTGCGCCACTGGCTCACCCTGCAGGAGCCGGACTGGGCCAACGTGAAACATCCGCCCATCGACTTCCAGGCCATCAGCTACTACGCCGCGCCCAAGCGCAAACCCAAGCTGGCCAGCATGGACGAGGTCGACCCCGAGCTGCTACGCACCTTCGAGAAGCTGGGCGTGCCGATGCACGAGCGTGCGGCGCTGGCCGGCGTGGCGGTGGACGTCATCTTCGACAGCGTCTCCGTCACCACCACCTACAAGGCCAAGCTGGCCGAGGTGGGCATCATCTTCGGCTCCATTTCCGAGGCCGTGCAGACCCACCCGGAGCTGGTGCAGAAATACCTGGGCACCGTCGTGCCACCGGGCGACAACTTCTACGCCGCGCTGAACTCGGCGGTGTTCACCGACGGCTCGTTCTGCTACATCCCCAAGGGCGTCAAATGTCCGATGGAGCTGTCCACCTATTTCCGCATCAACACCGAGGAAACCGGCCAGTTCGAGCGCACGCTGATCATTGCCGAGGAAGGGGCGTCGGTGTCGTACCTGGAAGGATGCACCGCGCCCAAGTTCGACACCAACCAGCTGCATGCCGCCGTGGTGGAGCTGGTGGCGCTGGACAACGCCGACATCAAGTACTCCACCGTGCAGAACTGGTACGCCGGCGACGAAGAAGGCCGCGGCGGCATCTACAACTTCGTCACCAAGCGCGGCCTGGCCAAGGGCGTCAACTCCCGCATCGCCTGGACCCAGGTCGAAACCGGCTCGGCCATCACCTGGAAGTACCCCTCCTGCGTGCTGGTGGGCGACAACTCGGTGGGCGAGTTCTACTCGGTGGCGGTGACCAACCACCACCAGCAGGCCGACACCGGCACCAAGATGATCCACATCGGCAAGAACACCCGCAGCACCATCGTCAGCAAAGGCATCTCGGCCGGGCAGTCCAACAACAGCTACCGCGGTCTGGTGAAGGTGCTGCCGACCGCCGCCAACGCCCGCAACCACTCGCAGTGCGACTCGCTGCTCATCGGGCAGCAGAGCGGCGCCCACACCTTCCCCTACATCCAGGTGCGCAACGCCAGCGCGACCGTGGAGCACGAGGCCTCCACCTCCAAGATCGGGGAAGACCAGCTGTTCTACCTGGCCCAGCGCGGCATCGCGCCGGAGGACGCCATCTCCATGATCATCAACGGCTTCTGCAAGGACGTGTTCCGCCAGCTGCCCATGGAATTCGCGGTCGAAGCGACCAAATTGCTGGGGTTCAAACTCGAAGGGAGCATCGGATGATTCTGCACAACAGCCCCACCCTGCTGGAGGTGCGCGACCTGCACACCAGCATCAGCGGCACCCCCATCCTCAAGGGCCTGGACCTCACCGTCAAGCGCGGCGAGGTGCACGCCATCATGGGACACAACGGCTCGGGCAAGAGCACCCTGGCCAAGGTACTGGCGGGCCACACGGCCTACACGGTCACGGCCGGAACGGTGCGCTTCGAAGACCGCGACCTGCTGGAACTGCCCCCCGAGCAGCGGGCGCGTGCCGGCGTGTTCCTGGGGTTCCAGTACCCCATCGAGATCCCCGGTGTGGCCAACAGCCAGTTCCTGCGTCTGGCCTACAACACGGTGCAGGCCGGACGCGGCAAGGAGGAACTCGACCCGCTGGAGTTTGACGACCTGGTGCGCGAAAAGATGCAGCTGCTGGAGATGAATCCCGACTTCCTGCAGCGCAGCGTGAACGAAGGTTTTTCCGGCGGCGAGAAGAAACGCAACGAGATCCTGCAGATGGCGCTGCTGGAACCCCGCCTGGCCATCCTGGATGAAACCGACTCCGGCCTGGACATCGACGCGCTGCGCGTGATCTCCCAGGGCATCAACCAGCTGGCCAACCCCGACAACGCGCTGGTACTGGTGACGCACTACCAGCGCCTGCTCAACTACATCGTGCCCGACTACGTGCACGTCATGGCCGATGGCCGCATCGTCAAGACCGGCGGCAAGGACCTGGCGCTGGAACTGGAGGAGCGGGGCTACGACTGGATCACCGCCGAAGCCCGGGCCGGGGGAGCGCTGGCATGAGCACCACCGCCACGTCCGCCTGGCTGGAGGCCCTGCTGCGCGACCAGCCCCCGTCCCCGGCCGCCTGGGACGCTGCGCTGGCCTGGCTGAAGCCGCTGCGTGCCCAGGCGCTGGAACGGGTCAACGCCCTGACGCTGCCCACCGTGCGCGAGGAAGCCTGGCGCTTCACCGATATCTCCCCGCTCACACGCCAGACCCTGCACCCGCTGCGCACGCCCACACCCCTGCGGGAAGCCGACATCGCACCGTTTCACATCCCCGAGGCCGGCACCCGCCTCGTCTTTGTCGACGGCGTCCACGCGCCCGCGCTTTCCTGCACGGCGCCGGACTCCGCCGCTACGGCAAGCACCCTGCAAACCGCACCGCCATCCCTCGCCGCCGGCCTGGCGCCACACCTCACCCGCCACGCCACCTTCCACAACGCCCTGTTCACGGCCTTGAACACGGCCTTCCTGCAAGACGCGGCCCTGCTCACCGTGCCGCGCAACACCGCGCTGGCAAGCCCGGTGCACCTGCTATACATCGCCACCCAGCCCGCGGTGGCCAGCCACCCGCGGCTGCTGCTGGTTGCCGCGCCGGGCAGCGCCGTGACCGTGGTGGAAGACTACGTCTCCCTGCACGCGGGCGCCGGCTTCACCAATGCCGTCGCCGAAATTGTGGTGGGGGCCAACGCCAAGGTAGAGCACATCCGCCTGCAGCGCGAAAGCCACCAGGCCATCCACATGGGACGCTGCGACGTGTCGCTGGCCCCGTCGGCCCGCTACCACGCCGTCAGCATTGCGCTGGGGGCGCACATTTCCCGCCAGGAACTCGCCGTGCAACAGACCGGCGAAGGCACCGAGTGCACCCTCGACGGTCTGGCCCTGCTCAGCGGCCAGCAACTCGCCGACACGCACACCTTCATCGACCACGCCCGCCCGCAGGGCCGCAGCCGCCAGCTGCACAAGACCATCGTCGACGGTACGGCGCACGCCGTGTTCAACGGCAAGGTCCGGGTGGCTCCGGGCGCCCAGGGCACCGACTCGGCCCAGACCAGTCGCAACCTGCTGCTGACCCCGCAGGCAGTGGTGGACACGCAGCCGCAGCTGGAAATTTTTGCCGATGACGTGAAATGCACGCACGGCGCCGCCGTCGGCCAGCTCGACAGTGAAGAAATCTTCTACCTGCAAAGCCGCGGCCTGTCCCGGGAAGCGGCGCGCAAGCTGCTGACCTACGCCTTCGCCGCCGACGTCATCGACCGCATTCCCGTGGCCTCCCTGCGCCAGCAGCTGGAAACCGCGGTGCTGGAACAAACCCGCCACCAGCCATGAACACCACCGCCCCCACCACGCCATCCACCCTCGACGTGGAACGCATCCGCGCCGACTTTCCCATCCTGCACCAGCGCGTGGCGGGCAAGCCGCTGGTGTACCTGGACAACGCGGCCTCCAGTCAGATGCCGCAGGCCGTCATCGACCGTCTGCTGCATTACCGCACGCACGAGCACGCCAACATCCACCGCGCGGTGCACACGCTGTCGGCGCGGGCCACCACCGCCTACGAGGGCGCGCGGCGCACGCTGCAGCACTTCCTCAATGCCCGCGAGGAGCGCGAGATCATCTTTACCAGCGGCACCACCGACAGCATCAACCTGGTGATGCAGGGCTGGGGACGCAAATTCATCGCCGCGGGCGACGAGATCATCCTGAGCGTGCTGGAACACCACTCCAACATCGTGCCGTGGCAGATGCTGGCCGCCGAAAAAGGCGCCACCCTGCGCGTGGTGCCCATGAACGACGCCGGGGAGCTGCTGCTGGACGACTACGCGGCGCTGTTCAACGCGCGCACACGCCTGGTCAGCGTGGGCCATGTCTCCAACGCACTGGGCAGCGTCAACCCGATCCAGCAGATGGTCGCCCTGGCGCATGCCCACGGTGTGCCGGTGCTGGTGGATGGGGCCCAGGCCGCGCCGCACCTCGCCGTGGACGTCCAGGCGCTGGACTGCGATTTCTATGCCTTCTCCGGCCACAAGATGTGCGGCCCCACCGGCATTGGCGTGCTCTATGGCCGCGCCGCTCTGCTGGAGCAGATGCAGCCGTTCAAGGGCGGTGGCGACATGATCCATACCGTCACGTTCGAAAAGACCACCTACAACACCATTCCGCACAAGTTTGAAGCCGGCACGCCACCCATTGCCGCGGCCATCGGTCTGGGGGCCGCGGTGGACTACCTGTCGGCCATCGGCATGCCGGCCATTGCGGCGCACGAGCATGCCCTGCTGCAGTACGCCACGCAGCAGCTGGGCGCGCTGCCTGGCGTGCGCCTGGTGGGTACGGCCGCGCAGAAGGCGGCAGTGCTGTCATTCACCGTGGCCGGCATCCATCCGCACGACGTGGGCACCCTGCTGAACCAGGAAGGCGTTGCCGTGCGCACCGGCCACCACTGTGCCCAGCCCCTGATGCAGCGGCTCGGCGTGGCCGCCACTTCGCGCGCCTCGTTTGCGTTCTACAACACGCAGGCCGAAGTCGACGCGCTGGCGGCAGGCATCCGCGCCGTCCAGAAAATCTTCGCCTAGGACCGCGCCATGAGCACCGACCCCAAAGCCCTGTACCAGGAAGTCATCCTGGACCACAACAAGAAGCCGCGCAACTACGGCGCGCTGGACCACGCCAGCCACCAGGCCGAAGGGCTCAACCCGCTGTGCGGCGACCACATCCACCTGGCGCTCCAGTTGGCAGGCGACACGGTGGCTGCCATTGCCTTCCACGGCGAGTCGTGCGCCATCTGCAAGGCGTCGGCCTCCATGATGACGGTGGCCGTCAAGGGCAAGCACCGCGACGAGGCACAGACCCTGATCCAGGAATTCGTCGACATGGCCACCGGCCGCCCCGACCCGGCCAGTGGCCAGGCCGTGGGTCCGCACATCGGCCGCCTGGCCGTGTTTTCCGGCATCAGCGAGCTGCCCATGCGCGTGAAGTGTGCCGTCCTGCCCTGGCACACGCTGCAGTCTGCGCTCAAGACCGGGGGCACAACGTCCACCGAAGCCGAAAACGACCCCATGCACACGCCGCTGGACGACGCCTGAGCCCGCACCCCATGCCGTGAGGAACCCGCCATGCCCAAGATCGCCGACATCGAGACCACGCCCAACCCCAACGCGGTGAAGTTCGTCCTGCGCGAGCCGCTCACCTGGGGCGTCACCCATTCGTACGAAAACGCCGAACAGGCGCAGGACGACGCGCTGGCGCGCGCGCTGTTCGCCATCCCGCATGTCACCAACGTCTTCTATGTGGACCGCTGGCTCACCGTCACCCAGGACGGTGCCGTGGAGTGGGAAGAGCTGGCGCGCGAAGTGGCCGTGCCGATACGTGCCGCGCCGGCCGCGGCCGACCAGTCAGCGGCGGCCGTGTTTGCCGCACGCGAAGCGTTCGATCACCTGAGCGCGGCCGACCAGCAACGCCTGGACGACATCAACCTGATGCTGGACCAGCAGATCCGCCCCTACCTGCAAAGCGATGGAGGCGACCTGCATGTGCTCAGTCTGGTGGGCAACCAGCTGGTCGTGCATTACCAGGGTGCCTGCGGCACCTGCCCGAGCTCCATATCGGGAACTCTGCAAAGCATCGAGAACCAGCTGCGCATGCTGGAACCCGATCTGGAAGTGATCGCGGCCTGAACATGACCCCCACGCTCACGCACTGCGTGTCGTTCGCTGCCCCCCAAAGGGGGCCGCGTTTCGCCTTGGGGCGGCCCGGCGGCGAAACCTAACCTAGCCGCCGCAGGCGCCGCAGCAATGGTCCACGCCGTGCTTGCCCTTGAGCTTGGTCACGGCAACGCGCCAGACCTCAGGGCCGCTTTCCAGGTATTCCCAGGAAAACAGGTTGGGCTTCTCCAGCTCGAACTGGCTGCGCAGCGTCAGGGGGTCATGGTCGCTGACCAACTCCATGGTCATGTCGACGCCGAGCTGCTCGAACGTCCAGAAGACCAGCGTGCGGCGGTCCTTGGCAGGCATGGGGCGGGTATCGACTTCAACAGCGTGGGTAACCTGGGTCATGGCAAGGGCTCCTTGAATAAATGGAAAACTTATTATAAGATGTATATAAAATGAATCTTATGAATATTTCCTGAAGCCACCATGCCAACACCGCCCATTCGCATCGCTGCCATCCCCTCGCCGCAAAAGCCTGCGCCCAAAGCCCCGGTCGCCCCCAGCATGAAGGCCTTTCTGGAACTGGCCTTCAGACCGCTGTACCTGGCAGGCGTCGCCTGGGCGTTGGTCGCCATCGCCTTGTGGATCTACGCACCCTCCGTGCTCACGGCTCCCTTGGGCGGCATTGCCTGGCACGCCCACGAGATGCTGTGGGGCTTCATCGCCACCATTGCTCTGGCGTTTCTGATGACCGCGGGCGCCAGCTGGACCGGCATCACCCCCATGACGGGCAAGGTGCTGGCGTTGGCGTGCGTGTTGTGGGCGGTGGCGCGCATAGGATTCCTGCTGCCGCTGGAGGCCGCCTTCTGGGTCGCCACCGTGTCGGAACTGGCGTTCTTCCTACTGGGCTCGGTGGCCATGCTGCGCGCCGTGGTGGTCTCCAAGAACAGCCGCAACTACGCCGTGCCGGGCCTGTTGGCGGGTCTGGGCGCCACCGACGGACTCTACCTGCTGACCGCGCGCGGCGGCGACTACCTGCTGCTGATGCAGCGCTTCAACGCCGGGCTGCTGGTCATGGCCCTGATTGCCTTGCTCATTGGCCGACGCGTGATCCCGTTCTTTGCCATGCGCGCGGTGCACGGCCTGAATATTCCCAAGCATCTGGAAACCGGCTGGGTGCAGCTGGGCGCGTGCGCGGTGGCCGTGGTGAGCCTGCTGGCGGGCGTGAACCTGCTCAGCGCCGCAGCGCTGGGACTGGCCGGTGTGCTGGCCCTGGTGCAGCTCATCAGCTGGAAGCCGCTGGCGGTGCGGGCCAACGCCCTCCTGTGGATTCTGTACGTGGGCTATGCCGCCATCGGCGCCGGCCTGCTGATGGCCGCCTTGCAATACGCCGGGGTGGACCTGCCGCGCGTCTTGCCGGTACACACCATCGCCATGGCGGGCTTCTCGGTCCTCATCATCGGCATGGTCACCCGCACCGCACTGGGCCACACCGGACGGCCGCTGGCCACGGACCGCACCATGCGCGCCAGCTACTGGCTCATGCTCATCGCCGTGGCGCTGCGCCTGGCCGCCATTGCCAGCACGCCCGCCACCGCCGCGCTGCTGCACATGGCCGGCGCTGCCTGGATTGCGTCGCTGGCGCTGTACCTGTGGCAGTTCACCCCTATCTTGATCCGCCCGCGGCAGTGAGCCACGGCCTGCCGCAGTAACTCGGAGTTCTCCATGCGCCTGACCACCATGACCGACTACGCCGTACGTCTGCTGATCTACGTGGCGCAGCAGCCGGACCGTCTGTGCACCATCGCCGAAGTGGCCAACGCCTATGCCATCTCGGAAGCACACCTGATGAAGATCACGCACCAGCTCAGCCTGTCGGGCTGGCTGGAAACGGTGCGCGGCAAAGGCGGCGGCATGCGGCTGGCGGCGGCGCCCTCAGCCATCAACCTGGGGGCGGTGGTGCGCAGCATGGAGCCCGACTTCTACCTCGTGGACTGTCTGGCCGGCAACACGGCCTGCACGCTCACGGGCAACTGCAAGCTCACCGGGATCATGAACGGGGCGCTGCAAAACCTCATGCAGTACTTCAACCGCTATACCCTGGCCGACCTGCTGCCCCAGGCGCCCCTCGGTGTCGTGGCCTGCGGCACCCTGCAGCCGCGCATGCCCATCACTCCATACGGACCCCTGCCATGACCCACCCCACGACCGACCGCCCCACGCCCAAGGCGGCTCTCAAAGCCGTGCTGCTCGAAGGCATTCACCCTTCGGCTGTGGACGCCTTGCACCACGCCGGCTACACCCAGGTCATCACCCACGCCAAGGCCCTGGCCGGCGACGCGCTGCAGGAGGCCCTGGCCGATGCGCACTTCGTGGGCATCCGCTCGCGCACCCAGCTCACCGCCGAGGTGCTGCAGCACGCACCGCAGCTCACCGCTATCGGCTGCTTCTGCATCGGCACCAACCAGGTGGACCTGAAAGCCGCCATGCGCCTGGGCATTCCGGTCTTCAACGCACCGTTTTCCAACACCCGCAGCGTGGCCGAACTGGTGCTGGCGCAGATCATCATGCTGATGCGCGGCATTCCGGAGAAAAATGCCGTCCTGCACCGGGGCGGCTGGGTCAAGAGCGCGGCGCATTCCTACGAAGTGCGCGGCAAGACGCTGGGCATCGTCGGCTACGGTCACATCGGCACCCAGATCGGCGTGCTGGCCGAGCAGCTGGGCATGCAGGTGCTCTTTCGCGACATCGAAGCCAAACTACCGCTGGGCAACGCGCGCGAAATGCCCAGCCTGGAAGCGCTGCTGGCCGCCGCCGACGTGGTCAGCCTGCATGTGCCCGAAACACCCCAGACGCAGAACCTGATGGGTGCCGCACAACTGGCTGCCATGAAGCCCGGCAGCCACCTGATCAATGCCTCACGCGGCACCGTGGTCGACATCGATGCGCTGGCCGCCGCCCTGGACCGCCACCACCTGCACGGCGCAGCCATCGACGTTTTCCCGGTCGAGCCGCAAGGCAACGACGCCGTCTTCACCTCGCCGCTCACGCGCTTTGACAACGTCATCCTGACGCCCCACATCGGCGGCTCCACGTCCGAGGCCCAGGTCAACATCGGCAAGGAGGTGGCGGCCAAGCTCATCCGCTACAGCAGCAACGGATCCACCACCTCGGCCGTCAACTTCCCGGAAGTGGCGCTGCCCGAACACACGGGCCGCAGCCGCCTGCTGCACATCCACAAGAACGTGCCCGGCGTGCTGGCCCACGTCAACGAGCGCCTGTCGGCCGCCGGCATCAACATTGCCGCGCAGTACCTGAGCACATCGGAAGAGGTGGGCTACGTGGTGATTGACGTCGACAGCGCCGCCAGCCAGTCGGCGCTGGCCGAACTGCGCGCCGTGCCGGCCACCATCCGCTGCCGCATCCTGTACTGACCCACCCCCCCATGCAACGCGCCGAAGCACTCCGCGACCTCTCGCGCGAGCACCATGAAGCCCTGGTGCTGGCGCGCCGTGCCCGCTCCACCGCCGTAGCCAGCGCAGAAGCGCACACGCAATGCGCCCACCTGCTGGAACGCTGGGCGGTGCAGTTCGAGCCGCACTTCGTGCGGGAAGAAAACACCCTGCTGCCGGCACTGGCCCAGGACGGGCAGACCGCACCCGTGGCCCTGGCACAGGAGCAGCACGCCACCCTGCGCGGCCTGGTGCAACGCCTGCGCAGCGGCGACCTGCAGGCCCTGGCGGCATGGGGCGACGCCATGGACGCCCACGTGCGCTTCGAGGAACGCACCCTGTTTCCCCTGGCCCAGACCGTACTCGACCCCTCTGTGCTGACCGACGTGATGAACCGGACAGCCCATAACCCTCCCTCATCTCCCAACCCAGAAAGGCAACAACCATGACCCAAGTCCACAACCACACCACGCCCGAAGCCATCTACCCGTTCGACGCTCGCGGCGTCGCCAAGCGCTTTCGCCACGCCGCCATCTTTGGCGCACTGGACGCGTTGACCCCCGGCGAAACCATGCGCTTCGTGAACGACCACGACCCGCTGCCCCTGCTGGGTCAGCTGCAGGCGCGCTACGGCGCCGCGGTGGACATCGAATACCGCCAGCGCGACCCCGGCGCAATCGTCATCGACTTCAGCAAGCGCTGAACGCGGCTGCCCGCGGTCCGACACCAGTCACCGACTCGGAGTAAGCTAGGGTGCCCTCGTGGCATCTTTGGCTTATTTCAGGAGGAACACCATGAAACTCAACGTTGGCGGCATGGACCGCGTCTTGCGCATCGTCGCCGGTCTGGTTTTGATCGGCTTGGCTGTTACCGGAACCATTGGCATGTGGGGCTGGTTGGGCATCGTGCCGCTCGCCACCGGCGCCATCGGCTGGTGCCCGGCCTATACCCTCTTCGGTTTCGGCACCTGTGCCGTCAAACCCAAGCCCTGAACGGCCACGTAACCCATAGCACCTGCCCCGCGGGTGCTACAAAATGATCCGCATGTAAGACCTTGTTACGGCGGTCGTCCCGGCACAGTAGGGACCGTTAAAGTCTGAGAAACCGCTACGTCTGGCGGTATGGGCTTTGACCCTCCCTACTGATGCAACCTACCCCTTTTTCCCAAAATGCATGCGCCACCCATACCGTGGCACGCTTGCGCGGGGGCGCCCTGGCGTCCCTGCTGGTCCTTTCTGCCTCCCTGCTGAGCCTGGCCCCCGCGGCCCGCGCCGATGACCTGGGAACCCTTCTGGGTGGCGGCGCCGGCGCGGCGGCCGGTGCCGTGCTGGGGCAATCCGTGGGTGGAAAGAACGGCTCCATCCTGGGTGGTGCCATTGGCGGCGCTACCGGCGCAGCAGTCAGCACCCGGGGTTCCGGGCAAAGCGGTGCCGTCATCGGCGGCGCGGTGGGCGGTGCTGCCGGCGCCGCGGTCGGCCACTCCATGGGGGGCTCCACCGGCGCCATCCTGGGCGCCGGAGCCGGAGGCGCCGCGGGCGCCAGCCTGGGCAAGGGCGTGTCGCAACGCCAGGGTCCGTATGCCGACAGACGCGGTCCCCGCTACGAAGCCAGCTACCGCCAACACGGACGCCACCATGGGCGCGAGCACTGGCGCGACGAGCGGGAGCACGACCGCGGTCACCACTACGGGCGGGATGACCGCCGGGACCGCGACTATGCCTACGGCCGCGGTGAATACCGGGACTAACACCCCACCCGGCACCGCAGCGTGCCGGTCAGGCTAGCGCTGCTTCACCTCCCAGGGCTTCCAGCAAGTCCGGAATCAGCTTTCGCAATTCGCCCGTGGCAATGGCCACGTCGGCGTCGAACGTGTCGTCCTTGCCGTCGCCCGGACTGGACGCTGCGTTCTCGAACACGGTGTCCAGAAAGGCCACTTTCTTCAGCTGCAGGGCCTCGGTCAGCACAAACGACACCCGGTCGTCCCAGGTCAGTGCCAGCCGCGTGGGCACCTTGCCCATGGCGATGTGCTGGCTCACTTCGTCGGTATCCAGGGCGTGGCGTGTGTAGCGCACCACGGCTTTCGACTCGTCTGCCGCCTTGAGCTCGCATTCCCGGTCCACGCTGAAGCCGGGAGGAGCCTCCTTGGTGGACAGCCACAGCGCCATGGCGGCGGCGGGCGAGGTCTCGGTGTTGATCAACTGCACCACCAGGCCGTCCATGGCCTTGATCAGGCAAGTCATCACCTCGTCGGCCTTGCCCTGGCTGCCGGCGTCGGTCACCAGCAGGCCGGAGGCCGGGTCCGCCCACACCAGCACGCTGGACTGTTTGGTAAACGCCATCGGCAACAGGGCCAGGCGGGCGTCGTCGCTGATCTCGCGCTTTTCCTTCTTGCCCGGCTTGCGGCCCGTGGTGGCCTCGATGTGGTCCAGTTGGTCCTGCACCTTGCGCTTGACCACGGACGACGGAATCACCTTCACTTCCATCATCAGCTTGAACAGCCACTGGCCGCCCACCACCTCCACCAGGGGGCCGTTGGCATGCCCGCGGGGCTCCAGCCAGCCGACCGACTTTTCCTGCGATGCGCCGCATTCCACAAAACGGTCCACTTCCAGCGCCTCTTCCACCGGGGCCACCGCAGCGGGCCAGCCGGACACAATGCGGTACATCATCAAATTCTTGAACACAAGCTACCTTTTTCCTGTTGAGGGTCTGTCATCGGAGGGCTATATTGTCAACGCAGTGTGTGCCCTCCTTCTTTCGCGTTACTTTACAAAGTCTTATCAGGGCGCAATGCGGCAGACACACGGGTACCCCACACTGGCTTCCAACCTGGCTGCGATTTCCGCGTCAGACCACTGAAAAAAAGGATGTCACCATGAAACCCGGAATCAAATCCCTTGTCGTCGCTGGCCTGCTGGCTTCTGCCGGTCTGGCCGCCTATTCGCAACCGGCCGACGCCGACTGCGGCTACCGCTCCATGATGGGCGGTGGCGGTTACGGCTCCATGATGGGTGGCTACGGCTATCAGCAGGGCGGCGGTCAATGGGGCCCGCGCGGTGGCCGGATGGACCCGGCGCGCATCGACGCCTATATGGCCCGACGCAATGCCGACCTGAAAACCAGGCTCAAGATCACGTCCGCCCAGGAAGGCGCCTGGACCGCCTACACCGCCGCCATGAAGCCGCCGGCCACCGCCTTCGACAAGCGCCCGGATCGTGCGGAGCTGGACAAACTCAGCACCCCCGAACGCATCGACAAGATGCACAGCCTGCGCACCCAGCAACTGGCCGACATGAATGCCGCCCTGGACCAGCGTGACGAGGCCACCAAGACCCTGTATGGAGCCCTGAGCGCCGAGCAGAAAAAGGTGTTTGACGCCGAGCACAACCGCATGGGGCGCCGCTTCAGCGAGCGCCGCGGACCGGCGCCTGATGCCGCCAGCGACAAGCCTGCCAAGAAATAGGCTCAGGCCAGCATCTTCCCGAGCTCGCCACTGGCAATCAGGGCCTCGACGTCGGTGGCTCCACCCACCAGGGTGCCCTTGACGAACACCATGGGAAATGTGGGCCAGCCGGTCCACATTTTCAGCGCGTTGCGCTTGCGCCAGGTGTTGAAATAGCTGCCGTATTCCAGGTAGGTGTAGGCCACGCCGGCTGCATCCAGCGCCTTGCGGGCGCGCTTGGGCATGGGGTTCATGGCCATGCCCACCACCACCACGGCATGGTTCGCCACCGCCGACTGCACCGCCTGCACGATGTCCTGGTGCAGCGTGGCGACCCGTTCACGGATGGCGGGGTGGATACTGGACTCGCTGAGAATGGGGCGCGGCATGGAAAGCTCCTGCGGGGTGGAAAGCGGCCATTATGCGCAGGCCCGGCCCAGGGTGCCTGACGGTCTACACTGTCACCCTCGCAACTGCCGCCAACCCATGTCTACAACCGCTGCTCCCCTCCCCCTGGTCCGCACCATCACCCCCATGCGCCCACTGGTCTGGCTGGTACTGGCGTGGCGCGACATGGCCCGTGTGGGCTGGATCAGTTTTGCCCACGGCCTGGCACTGGCGGTGTGCGGTGCCGTCATCGTCGCCATAGCGCACCAGCGTTTCTGGCTGCTGGCCGGCGCGCTGTCGGGTTTTCTGATCATTGCCCCGGTGCTGGCCACCAGCCTGTATGCCCTGAGCCGTGCCCTGGAGCGCCATGAACAGGCGAACGCCGGCGTCGTGTTCAAAACCTGGCTCAACTGGCAGAACAGCCACATCAACAAATGGGGCAACGACTACTGGTGCATGCTGCAGTTCGGTGGTCTGCTGGCACTGGCGGCCACGGGCTGGGTCGTTACTTCCGCCGCACTCATCACCCTGCTGGCACCGGCTCCCATCCAGACTCCGCTGGACTTTGTGCAGTATGTGGTGCTGGCACGGGACGGCTGGCTGTTCGAGTTGTGGCTGGCCCTGGGCGGGGTGCTGGCGGCACCGGTCTTCGCTTCCAGCGCAGTGGCCATTCCGCTGCTGCTGGACCGGCGCGTCACGCTGCTGCAGGCCGTGCTGACCAGCTGGCGCACGGTGCTGGCCAACCCGCTGACCATGGGGTTCTGGGCAGCCCTGATCATGGTCTTTACCCTGCTGGGCCTGGGTTCCTTGCTGATCGGACTGATTCCGGTGATTCCCATGCTGGGCCACGCCAGCTGGCATGCCTACCGCGATCTGGTGGACGCGTCGCAGTTGCCCGCACGCGAGCGGTCTGTCGCGCCTTCTGTTGAGCAGGGAGCACGCTGATGTTCGGCTACACGGAAGAACAGATTGCCGGTTTCGGCCTCACCTTCGGCGTGGGCGCCTTCATGCTCTACATGCTGTTCATCATTGGCCATCTGGCCTGGGAATCCAAGGCCGGCAAGTTCGGAACCTTCGTGATCTTCCTCGGTCTGGCCTTCGGCATGGTCGGCTTTGTCGCCAAGGGTATCATCCAGTGGTACATGACCCGCTGAGCCACTAACCCAGCGGCCGGATGCCGATGAGCCAGCCGTGCAGCACGAACGCAAAGGCCGCCCAGGCCACAAGCCCCACCACCAGGGTAAGAGTCGTGCCGGCACCCGTACCGCCGGGGTAGCGCGTGCCCGCCAGGCGGTCCCGCCGGCGTGCGGCCAGGAAACTCAGCACACCCCACAGCAGAAATGTCCCGAACAGCAGCACATGGGCCACGCTGCCCGTGGCCAGCAGATGGGCCAGGGCCCATGCCACGACGCCCAGCACCATGGGGTGATGCACGCGTGCCCGCACGGCATTGCGCGGCACATAGGCGGCCACTAATAGTACAAATGCCACCAGCGTCAGCAGGGACGCCGCATGGCGCATGCCCAGCGGGGGATTCCATAGCATCACCGGAGTCTCCCGCGCCACGCCAAAACCCCAGACGATGAGGGCAAAACCCAGCAAGGAAAGCACGGAATAGGTCGCCTTGTAGACGGCCTCGCCCACCCGCGCACGCACCTGGGTCCGCCAGGGATCGGCCACGATGCGCACCGAATGCACCCCCAGAAAAATGAACAACCCCAGAATCAGATAGCCCATGTTGCCACTCCCCAAAAAAAGTCCTCCGGGTGGCCCTGCGGCCATCAGGCCCCGATCACCCGGTTCTTGCCAGCCCGCTTGGCCAGGTACATGGCCTGGTCAGCCCGCTTGATGGCGGCTACACCGGTTTCATTGGCCGCCAGTTGCGCCACGCCGGCGCTGAAGGTGATCAGGATTTTTTCCGTTCCTGCCAGGAAAAACCGCTTGGTCAGTTCGCGCTGCAGACGGGTCATGGCCTCCACACCTTTGTCCAGCGGCGTGTCGGGCAACAAGATCACGAATTCCTCGCCACCGTAGCGGGCCAGGCTGTCCTGGGGCCGCATGCATTCGCGGGCAACAGTTGCCAGATGGGCCAGCGCCAGATCCCCGGTAGCGTGCCCCAGGGCATCGTTGAGCTTCTTGAAGTTGTCGATGTCCAGCAGGGCCATGCACAAGGGGGTGTCCTTGCGCCGCACGCTGGAGATTTCACGGTCAATGGCTTCGTCCAGCCCCTTGCGGTTGAGTGCGCCAGTCAGTGAATCGTGGCGTGCCTGGGCGCTGACGCGGTCCAGTTCCTGGTGCAGCTTGGCCAGCTCGGCATCGGTGTGGTTGGCGCGTTCGCGCATCTCCTGCAACTGGTCGCTGGCGGTCTTGCTCTCGCGGGCCATTTCGCGCGTGGCGCCCACCACTTCCTGCAGCACAGGCGCAATCTCGGCCAGGGACTTGGCCTGCTCGATCTGGCGCGCGTTTTCTTCCAGCTTTTCATGGAAATAACCGGTCGAGCGGGCCATTTCCGACAACCGGTCAATAAAGGTGGCCAGCATGCGGCGCATGTCGTCCTGCGCCTGCAGCGTGCGTTCCTTGGCGTCTTTCTGCTTGGCAATCACGTCCTTGAGCAATTGCTCCACATCATCCAGGCGCCGCAATGTCAAGGGAGGGCTGGCGGCGGCCATGAGCGCTTCCATCTGGCCCTTGAGCCACAGTTCGTCCTGGCTCAGCTCGGCAATATTTTCAAACACCAGGTGCAGCAGTTTGAGCAGGGTCTTCTTGATTTCCGCCTGGTCTTCCGCGGCAAAGGACAGGCGGTGGCTGTAGTGCACCAGCGCGGCCTTGATGGCCACCACGTCGGCCCCTGGTTCACGCATGGCGCTGAGCAGGGTCTGGGTTTGCTCGGCAAAGCGTGGGTCGTCATTGCCCAGTGCCGGCTGCGCGTATTCGATCAGACGGCCAATCTGCCCCAAAAACTCGGCCGTCAGGGCCGGTGCGGTCAGCGGCGCTGCGGGCACCGCCGCCTGAGGCGCCAGAACCGGGGGGCTGCTCTCGTTCCCCGGCGCCGGCACAAAACCACCGTACGCCACCAGAGCGGCTTTCACGCCATCCCAGTTCAGGCGGTCGATGGCGTACTCCAGCAAACCACGCTGTTTTTGCTGGCCCGGTGTCTTGGCAGGCAGCGCCTGGGCGATATCGCGCAGGGCATCCGCCGGAAACGGCGGCATCAACGGAATGCCAGCAATTTCGTTGTAAATCAGCTGGTAGTTGATAGGCGTCGGCGCCAGTTTGCGCAGCGTGAGTTGCTTGAGCGTTTCACGCGCAATTTCGAAAGGTTTTTTGTCGCTCATACGCCCTGCATTGCTATAAATTTAATAGCTATTCACGCATTATCTGCGGTGGCTACCACGCTATTTGACCACTAAAAAAGACCCGCACCCCAAATCCTCAATGCAGGGCCAGAAAGGTTTTCACGGCAGCAACCGTTTGCTGCGGGTCTTCTTCGTGGGGCACATGGCCCAGACCATCGAACACCACCAGCTGCGAGCCCGCAATATCAGATGCAAAGCGTCTGCCATTCTCCAGCGGAATCAGCCGGTCCTTGGCTCCCCAGAGAATGAGGGTGGGAAGCTTCAGCGCCGCAATCTGTTGCGCGTTTCCACTCAGATTGAGCGCCAACCGCTGGGCCAGGGCCTGGCGGTTACCCGCCCGCAGGGCCAGGTCGTAGTAGCGGTCCACCAAGGCCGGCGTTACCTTTACCGGGTCACCGTATACATTGCGCACGCTGCTTTCCACGATACCGCGCGGCAGCACATGCTCCATCAGCAGGCGCAACCCGGGCATGCGGGCCACCCGGAACCCCAGTGGCACCGATTCCGGGCGCATGGGGTACCCCGCCGCATCCACCAGTATCAGCTTGCCCACCCGTTGTGGCAGGGCCAGCGCCGTTTCCCAGGCAATCTGGCCACCCAGCGAATTGCCCGCCAGCACACAGGTTCGGACACCCAGAGCGTCCAGCATGGCCCCTACAAAACGCACATAGGCGCCAATGGAATAGTCGCCCTGCGGGTCGGGGCCCGTCAGGCCAAACCCGGGTAAATCGAACCGGATCACCCGTCGCTGGCCGCGCAGGCTCTGAACCCATCCGTCCCAGGTGTGCAGGCTGGCCGATGTGCCATGCAACAGCACAATGGGCATGGGGTCATCCCGCGGCCCTTCGTCGCGCACATGCACCTGCATGCCGTTGACCGCCAGGAATTGCGAGGGTGCCGTGGCCCAGCGGACGGATAAATCCTGCACCGACCGGTCCGGCGCCCAAGTCGCCAACACGCCAGCCAGGGCAAACACGCCGCACGCAACCAGCACCACACCGAGCAAACGCAAGATCAGTTTCATGGAGGAGAACTCTACACGTCTCTTTCACCATGCTGTCAAATAACAACCCTGTGCATAGTTTCTGCATAAAGCAGTGGTTATCCACAGCCTGGGCGCCACGGGCCAGGTTGTTCAGGAAACGGGTACAGCAACAAAGCGTGGTCACCCACAGGGGTCAAAACCCTGCAAGTCCTTGATCCCAAAGGATAAAAAGCCCTTATCCACAGTCCAGGGCGATCCTTATCTACTACTACTATCTTATAAATAAGAAAAGAGAGAGATAAAGGACAACCCCTGCGCCGCAAAATTTAGTTTTTCCCCATCTGTCGTCTTCGTGCACCCATTGGAAAAGAAGCCAGGACATTTGGACGTTTGCCGTGCGCAATCAAGTAAGATTTGCCGTCTTCGGAATCCGCGGTTGACCGCGTTGTCTTCTCTTTTCCAGCTTCCCATTTTCCATGTCCGTTTCGTCCGCAGGTAATCCAACTGGCCAAGGGCCTGCATCGTTTGAAATCAAGAGCGCCCAGTTGCCGCTGGTAGCCCTGTTGCTCAAAACCGCAGACTGGGACCTGCTGACGTCCGAATTGCTGCAGCAATTCGGCGCCAATGGAGAGAGCCCCGATTTTTTTGACCAGGATGCCCTGGTCATTGATTTTTCCCTTTTGCCGTCCGACCTGCCCGTGCAGGACCTGCTGCCCCTGATTGCCGCATTGCGCAACTGCCGTCTCATGCCGGTTGCGGTCCGCGGAGCCAATGCCGCCTGGGTGGAAGCAGCCCATGCGCTGGATCTGGCGCAGGCACCGGCCGAAGCACCCCGGGCGCGCCCGGCGGTGGCCGAGCCGGTTGCTACCGTGGTACAGGAAGTGGTGCGCGAGGTGGTACGGGAAGTGCCGGGCCCGGCCACCATGGTGGTGGACAAGCCCCTGCGGTCTGGGCAGAAAATCTATGCCCGGGGGGGGGATCTGGTGGTGCTGGCCATGGTCAACCAGGGGGCGGAAGTGGTGGCCGATGGCAATATCCACGTGTATGCACCTCTGCGCGGCAAGGCCATGGCGGGTGCGCGGGGCAACACCCAAGCCCGCATTTTTTCGCTGTGCCTGGAGCCCGAACTCATTTCCATTGCAGGTGTCTACCGCACCAGCGAAAACCCGCTCGCTCCCGATGTGCGCGGCAAACCGGCGCAGGTGCGCCTGAGCAACGATGGGCAGGACAAGCTGCTGATCGAAGCCCTGAAAAATTAACCAGAAAGACCTTTTACTATGGCAAAAATTGTTGTGGTTACCTCCGGCAAGGGCGGCGTGGGCAAGACGACCACCAGCGCCAGTTTTGCAACGGGTCTGGCCTTGCGCGGGCACAAGACGGCCGTCATCGACTTCGACGTCGGCCTGCGCAACCTGGACCTGATCATGGGTTGTGAACGCCGCGTGGTGTACGACCTGATCAACGTCATCCACGGTGAAGCCAACCTCAACCAGGCCCTCATCAAGGACAAGCAGTGCGACAACCTGTTCGTGCTGGCTGCCTCGCAGACCCGCGACAAGGACGCCCTGACACAGGAAGGCGTGGAAAAGGTCCTCAACGACCTGGCCGCCATGGATTTCGAATACATCGTGTGCGACTCTCCGGCCGGCATTGAAACCGGCGCCCTGATGGCCATGCATTTCGCCGATGAGGCTTTGGTGGTCACCAATCCCGAAGTGTCGTCCGTGCGGGACTCCGACCGCATCCTGGGCATGTTGGCCAGCAAGACCCGGCGGGCCATCGAGAAGCTCGAACCCATCAAGGAACACCTGCTGATCACCCGTTACAACCCGGCCCGGGTGGACCAGGGGCAGATGCTGTCACTGGAAGACATCCAGGACATCTTGCGCATCCCGCTCATTGGTGTGATTCCCGAGAGCGAATCGGTGCTGCAGGCGTCCAACCAGGGTGTGCCGGCGGTGCACATGCAGGGCAGTGATGTGTCCGAAGCCTACAAGGACGTGATTGACCGCTTTCTGGGTACCGAGAAGCCCATGCGTTTCATTGAAGCGCCAAAGCAGGGGCTTCTGAAGCGTATCTTTGGAGGGAAGTAAGACTATGTCCTTTCTCTCGTTTCTGATTGGCGAAAAAAAGAAGACCGCCAGTGTGGCCAAGGAACGGCTGCAGATCATCCTGGCGCACGAACGCAGTGGCCGCAACGCTGCAGAGCCCGATTACCTGCCGGCCTTGCAGGCCGAGCTGGTGGCCGTGATCAGCAAATACATCAAGATCAATCCCGCTGACATCAAGGTCAACCTGGAGCGCCAGGACAACCTGGAAGTGCTGGAAGTCAAGATCGAACTGCCCGACGCACGGTAAAGCCGTGCCCGCGTGCGCCTGCGGCGCTATCATCCGGTCATGTTGATAGAGACTCTGGGCGCGGCGCGCGACATGGGCCGCCTGCAGGAAATTGCAGGCGTTCTCATGCGCCATGGCTTTGGCGACAGCGTGCGTCGCCTGGGCCTGGCAGACCGGCTGGAACGGGCTGGCCGGGTTCTAAAATGGGAGCACGCGGCCGACCTGGCGCGCATCGAACCGCCCGAGCAGGTGCGCTTGGCCATGGAAGAGCTGGGCCCCACGTTTGTCAAACTGGGACAAATTCTGGCCGGCCGGGCCGACCTTTTCGGCCCGGAATGGATTGCCCAGTTCGAAAAACTCCACAGCCACGTGCCGGCCCTGCCCCTGGAGGTGCTGCGTCCGCAATTGCGCGAAGACCTGGGTGGCGAGCCTGAAGAAGTTTTTGCCCGGTTTGACGTGCAGCCCCTGGCAGGGGCGTCCATTGCCCAGGTGCACCGCGCACAACTGAAGGACGGCACCGAGGTCATCGTCAAGATTCGCCGGCCCGGCATCCGGGAGACGATTGAAGCGGACCTGCGCTTGCTGGGCCACCTGGCGGCTGTGGCGGAAGCGGAAATGCCGGTTCTCAAACCCTACCGTCCGCAGCAACTGGTGCGGGAGTTTGCCAAATCCCTGCGCCGGGAATTGGACCTGGCAACAGAATGCCACCACGCCGAACGCATTGCCGCCAACATGGCGCCGCTGCCGCACATCAGCATTCCGCGTGTCCACTGGGCCCATACGGGCGAGCGTGTGAACGTGCAGGACTACATCGACGGCATACCGGGTGGCCAGCTCGACCGCCTCACCCCACAGGCGGGGTTTGACCGGACCGTGCTGGCGCAGCGGGGCGCCCAGGCGGTGTTGAAGATGATTGTGGAAGACGGTTTCTTCCACGCCGATCCCCATCCGGGCAATGTGTTCTACCTGCCCGACAACCGGATTGCCTTTATTGATTTTGGCATGGTGGGTCGGCTCTCGGAGCGGCGGCGCGACGAATTGCTGCAGCTGTTGCTCGGTCTGGTGGAACGCCAGCCGCAGGCCGTGGCTGAAGTGCTGCTGGACTGGACGGGCGACGAGCAGGGTGTGAACCTGACGCAACTGGAAACCGAGATAGAGGCCTTTGTCGACCAGTACCACGGCACGCCGCTGGCACAACTCAGCCTGGGACAGATGCTGGCGGATGTCACCACCATCCTGCGCGAACACCACCTGGGCCTGCCGTCCGATCTGGCGTTGCTGATCAAGGCCTTTATCAGCCTGGAAGGCATGGGTCGGGGGCTGGACCCCGGCTTTCACATGGCGACGCAGGCTACGCCCATGCTGCACCAGGTGGTGCGGGCCCGTTACCAGCCCAAGGTGCTGGCAACCCGCGCATGGAAAACCCTGCGCCACGCCCTGGCGGTGGCGGAGCAGCTGCCGCACGATCTGTCCCTGCTGCTGCGCAACGCGCGCCGCGGGCGCGTGCATGTGGGCATCGAGCTGGCGCATCTCAAGCGCGTGGGGGACCAGATTGACCGCTCGGCCAACCGGCTGGCCATGGCGCTGGTGATTGCCGCGCTCATCATCGGTTCGTCCATCGTCATGACGGTGCAGGGTGGCCCCACTCTTCTGGGGCTGCCGACTTTCGGGCTGCTGGGCTTTGTGGGTGCGGTGCTGGGGGGCCTGTGGCTGGTGCGCGCCATCTGGCGCAGCAGCCGCGGACGCGGCGTGGACGGCGACGATTAAAACCGGAACGACTGCTGCGCCGTCGTCCGCAGGCCTGTGGCGTCAAAACTCTGCTCGGTGAATTCGGCGTGGTGCTGGTGGATCCGGACCACGCTGCTGGCCCGCGTGCCGTAACCGGGCGTGGCGATGAACGTGGCCGACAGGGCCCGCTCGAACTCCCGCGATACACCTGTTGCCGGCAGTGCGGCGTCGGGTGCCCGCGTCGGATCGTGCAGCAGGCCCAGCAGACGGGGGGTGTCGGTGGTGCCCTGCTCCATCTGCGCCTGCAGCCGGGTGGTGAGTTGGGTCAGCTTGGGCCAGGGGGTGTGGAAGTCGGCGTTGGACACGGCACCGATGCCGGCTTGCATGGGCACCAGGCGGGCGCTCCGGCTTTCCAGCCCGAGCAGCCGTTCACCATCAAATACCAGCAGGTTGAACGGGTTGTAGTCACCGGCGCGTTGTGCCAGGGCCTGCAGATAGGTTTCGGCGTCAGTCGCTTCTTCCAGGAAGGCCGCCACCAGCTCCCCGCGTGAAGGCGTGTCGGTGCGGGTGGGTTCGGGTGTGCGGTAGTTGGTGAGCGCAGCCAGCCGCCCGCTGCGGCTTACCCCCAGCCAGGTGCCACCGCCCTGCAGGTCTTTGCCGGCCAGAACCGTGGCGCGGTCTCGTGCAGGGTCATCGGCTTGCCACCAGTGCAGGGGTAGCGCCGGACGCGCGTAAAACTCGTCGCGGTTGGCCAGCAGCAACAGGGGTGTGTGGCTGGCGGGCTGCCAGTTCCAGGCGATCAGGCACATGCAGAGGGCTCCGGTTTCAGCGCACGGCCAGTGCGGTCTTGTCCACAACGCGGCGCAGCACAAAGCTGGAATGTACGCCGGTCACGCCCTCGATGCGGGTGAGTTTGTCGAGCAGCAGCGCCTGGTAGTGGTCCATGTCGCGCACCGCCACCTTGAGCTGGTAATCGGCGTCCTGCCCGGTGATCAACAGGCACTCCAGTACCTCGGGCAGCACGCCGACGGCCGCCTCAAAATTCGCAAACCGCTCGGGGGTGTGCAGGTCCATGGATATGTGGATCAACGCCCAGAGCGCGAGGCCCAGTTTCTTGGCGTCCAGCAAAGCGCGGTAGCCCACAATCAACCCCGACTCCTCCAGTGCCCGCACCCGCCGCAGGCAGGGCGACGGCGACAGGCCAATGCGGTCGGCCAGGTCCTGGTTGTTGATGCGGCCGTCGTGCTGCAGAATTTCGAGAATGTGCTGGTCGTAGCGGTCAAGCTGCATATATGTTCCGAGATTTGGAATAATTTTGGCAGTTTATGCCAAATAACAGCCATTCAAAGGTCATAACGCAATCGTCTGCCGGTGTGCAGGGCCTACACTGGAGCCATCTGTTACCCACAGACAACCGCAGCAAAAGCCACCCGCTTGCGCTGCGAAAGACCGGCTTCACAAGAGCCGGCGTTGCAAAACCAGGGCCCCGGGCAAACCATCTGTCTGGGGTCGCGTCTTTTCCATGCGCTCTGCGCGCAACACTTTGGCCGCATACTGCGTCCATGCCCGACGAACCCCACGAACCCCGCCTGACGCACGCCCTGCGTACCCTGTTGAGCACCCAGCGTATCGCCGCCCTAGGCACGTTGGGAGAGGACGGTGCACCCTTTGTTTCCATGGTGCCGTTTGCGGTGGAACCGGTTTCGGCTTCGCTGGTCATTCACGTCAGCGGTCTGGCGGCACACACCCGCAATTTGCAGGCCGCGCCCCGTGTATCCCTTCTGGTCATGCAGGCGGAGCGGGACGGGGAGCCGGTGCATGCCCTGCCCCGCGTCACGCTGGAAGGCCGGGCGGCCGTGCTGGCCGTGGACAGCGCGGCGTGGGTGGATGCCCGCCGGGTCTATCTGGCGCGCTTTCCCGAGGCTGAACCGATGACGCAACTGGGCGACTTCCGGTTTGTGGCGGTTGCGGTGCAGGGGGCCCGCCAGGTGGCCGGTTTTGGCGCGGCGCGCTCACTGGATGCCGATGCCGTGGCCCGGGCCCTGCGCCCGGCGGGCCAGGCGAGTGGCCGCTAGCCGCCTTCCAGGAACGCCACCACCATGCGGGCCACGTGCTCGCCTTCATGGCCCAGCGCCAGGCTTTCCATGCTGGAGGTGTACTGCTCTTCGCCCAGAAGATCGCGGCGCTTGTTGAGCAGGTAGGCGCTGACGTCCTCCTGGAACTCGGGGTGCGGTTGGATGCAAAACACCTCCTGCCCCACCGTGAAGGAGGCGACCGGGCAAAACGCGCTGCTGGCCACCAGCGCGGCACCGGGTGGCAGTTCAAACACCTGGTCCTGGTGGCTGGCCAGCAGGGAAATTTCGGTGCGGTCGGCACTGTGTGGCAGGTCGGGGCGATGCCAGTCGTAGGTCATGCGTCCGGCGCCCCAGCCCTGGGGAGCGCGCCCCACCGGGGCACCCAGGCACAGCGCGATCAGCTGGTGGCCAAAGCACACACCCACCATCTTCTTGCGCTGTTGCAGCAGCTGTGTCACCTGCCGGCGCAGCTCCACCACCCAGGGGTCGTCGGAGAACGAATCGGCCCGGCTGCCGGTGAGCAACACGGCGTCGTAGCCGTCGAACGAGGCCGGGTATTGACCCCGGGGCGTGCTGAAGACATCGGCGGTCCAGCGGGCTCCGACCCGTTCGAACAGGCGGATGAACATGACGCCAAAGCTGGCGTGCTGGTCTGCCAGGTGCCCTTCCAGGATGTCGTTGTCAAGAATGCAGAGCTTCATGGAAGGGTGGGACCGGGCCCGACGCCAAAGGTTCAAATTTTCGCGGCCCTGCGGGCCCGGACCGCCGCTGCCAGCTCCTGCAGCACAGGCACGGTTTGCACCATGCTGATGCAGGCATCGGTCACCGACACGCCGTGCTGCAGCGGAACGCCGGGCACGATGTCCTGGCGGCCTTCGTTCAGGTGGCTCTCGATCATGATGCCGGTGATGCGTGCGTCGCCCGCCGCAATCTGTGCGGCGACCTCGGAGGACACCACGATCTGGCGGGCGTGCTGCTTGCTGCTGTTGGCGTGGCTGACGTCGATCATCACCTGCTCGCGCAGGCCGGCGCCCTTGAGCAGCGCGCAGGCGGCGTCCACGTCGGCCTTGCTGTAGTTGGGCTGCTTGCCACCGCGCAGGATGACGTGGCAGTCGTCATTGCCGCGGGTCTCGAAAATGGCGGCCTGGCCCATCTTGGTCATGCCCATGAAAGCGTGCGCGGCCTGCGCGGCCTGGATGGCGTCGGTGGCGACCTTGATGCCGCCGTCGGTGCCGTTCTTGAAGCCCACCGGGCACGACAGGCCCGATGCCAGCTGCCGGTGGCTCTGGCTTTCGGTCGTGCGCGCGCCAATGGCCCCCCAGCTCACCAGTTCGCTGATGAATTGGGGCGACAGCAGGTCCAGGAATTCGGTGCCCACCGGCAAGCCCAGTGCCAGCACATCCAGCAGCAGGCGGCGTGCCATTTCCAGCCCTTCGTTGATGGCAAAGCTGCCGTCCAGGTGCGGGTCGTTGATGTAACCCTTCCAGCCCACCGTGGTGCGGGGTTTCTCGAAGTACACGCGCATCACCACCAGCAGGTCATCCTTCAGGGCGTCGGCCTGCACCTTGAGCTGCCGGGCGTATTCCATGGCCTGGTCGTGGTCGTGGATGGAGCACGGCCCCACCACCACGATCAAGCGGTCGTCCTGGCCATGCAGCACCCGGGAGATGGCGGCGCGGCTGCTCTCCACCAAAGCCAGTGCCGTATCGGGCACGGGCAGACGCTCTTCGAGCAGCGCAGGGGTGATCAGCGGACGCACGGCGCCGATGCGGGTGTCGTCAATGCGGGTGGTATCGAGGGTGGTGAGTTCGGTTTTCATTGCTATGAATTGTATAGCTGCTCGCGCAGCTTGTACGGGGGCCACATGCTAATCTGGCACTTTAAAAGCACGATCTCCTCGGGCGTGTTACATTAGCCCATCGCTTTTGGCGACTGGCCACGTTTTCGCAAGTATGCGTTGACGTACACGCTCCCGGCAGAGGAGCGGCCAGTCCGGCCCCTCAACGGCGCTCACGCTACCCATCTCACGGCGTAGTGGCTTTTCCCCTTCTGCTGACGACGCCCCTGCTATGGCGCGTACCCTGGTTGCCCGTCCGGTACGGACGGCTTGCCAGGAGGGTCAGATGGGTACCTCGGCATGAGGGCATGCCAACTTTGCTTTCGGGCGCCACGGACACACGGTTCTGCGCCCAGTTAATTTTTTGATGATTCTTACTACAACGACTCGAACGACCCCAATGCCCATTACCATGGGCAAATACCGGATTGCAGCCTGCCCCCGTCAACTTCCCTGTGGGCAGTATGCTGCGCAGGTTTCCATTGCCAGCGGCCGCGGCAGCGCGTCCACCGACCGCGTGATGCGGTTCCACGATGAATTTCCGTCGCATGACGCCGCTGCGCGTTATGCCATTGCGCAGGGTATTGACTGGGTGCGCGACGTCACGCGCCCCCACTGAAATTGTTTTTATAGGAGTACACCATGGCCAAAGAAGACCTGATTGAGATGATGGGTGTTGTCGATGAAGTGCTGCCCGACACGCGGTTTCGCGTGACGCTGGACAACGGCCATCAGTTGATTGCCTACTCCGCCGGCAAGATGCGCAAGAACCACATCCGCATTCTGGCCGGCGACAAGGTGTCGCTGGAACTCTCGCCGTACGACCTGAGCAAGGGTCGCATCAACTTCCGCCACATCGAAGGCCGCGGCCCGATGGTGCCACGCCGCACCAGCTAAGGCGCTGGCGCCTGCTCAGGCCTTCTTCAGGAAGCAGGCCTTGAGCATGAAACTGCCGGCGTCGAGCTTGCAGTCCACCTCATGGTCTCCTGCCCCTGCTGGCAGGCGGATGCTTTTGACCTTGGTGCCCTTCTTGAGCACGGTGGAAGAACCCTTGACCTTCAGGTCCTTGATCAGGATGACGGAGTCGCCTTCCGCCAGCGGATTGCCGTTGGCGTCGCGAATCACGCCATCGCCCGATCCCGCTTCGCCCTCGTCGGCTGTGGCCTGCATGGGCCACTCGAATCCGCAGTCCGGGCAGATGAAGTTGTCCCCATCGGGGTAGGTGTTCTCCAGGTTGCACTGGGGACAGGCGGGTACGGTTTGGGGCATGTGCAAGGGCTCGCTTGAAGAGAATAGGGGTAGGGTCTTTACAGCCAGACGCCGCTGTGGGGCATCTGGATGGTGGTTTCCGGGCTGCCACCGGCCACCCAGGCACCGATCACGATGCTGAGCAGGCTGATGAACATGCTGGCGAAGAATGCGGTCCAGAAACTCGACACCCTGAAACCTTTGACCAGCTTGGCCACCAGCTGCACCATCAGCGCATTGATGACCAGCACAAACAGGCCAAAGGTGAGCAGCGTTAGCGGCAGTGTCAGCAGGATCAGCAGCGGCTTGATGATGGCATTGACAAAGCCCAGCAGCAGCGCAGAAATGATGAGCGCAGCGGAGTTGTCAAACTTCAGCCCGCTGAAAATATGGCTGGCTACCCACAGGGAAACGGCCGTGATGGCCCAGTGCAGCAGAAAAGGTGGCAGATTGGCAAGCATGCCCGGATTCCTCACAATCGCGCTGGAGGTTATCACAGTGCCACGGCCTCGGAATAAAACGATATGCCGCGTGCGCGGCAACCGACGGCTGATCGCAACGCGCGTGCGCTGGGTTTGCAGGTTCAGGACGGCACGCGGGGTGCAGGCAAGGCCTTCGCTACGCCAAGGATTTCATCAGATTTCTTGATTTATGCAGTATGACTGTATATTATTTGGTGCGTGATCGGAGCTAAAGCCCGTGAACAACAACAGCGCAGCGGTTGTTCGGTGGCAGCTGAGCTGTACGAAACCGAAGCAGCCCACGCACCACTCCCAACACACCGAGATGAAGATATGCAAAAACGTTTATTTGTTCACGGATCCGCGGCGCTTGTCGCAGCCGTCGCCAGTCTGCCGGCGGCCTCCATTGCCGCCGTTGCCGAATCGACCCAGGCGGGCGCTGCTGGCAGCAGCGTTAGCAAATTGAAGGACCAAATGGAAACAGAAGCACTCAAAACCGTCGTACGGCGCTTCAACAAGGAAGTCATCGAGGGCGGCCGTCGCGCATCCTTTCAAGAACTGATGGATGACTCCTTCGTCAACCGTTCCGCTGCTGCTGGAGCTCCCAGCGGCCCCGAGAGCATGTGGAACACCTTTGAGAATGTGCTTCGCCCGGCACTGAGCGGGCTGAAGGTGGAAATCCACGATCAGCTCTGCGATGGCGACAAAGTGACGACCCGAAAGAGCATCACCGGTACGCACACCGGCACTCTCATGGGCATTGCAACGACTGGCAAGCCTGTGTCCATCGACGTGATTGATATCGTTCGCGTGCGCGCAGGGCGGTACGTCGAGCATTGGGGCATCAATACGCTTTCAGCGGTTCTGGCCCAGTTGCGGGCAGGGTGAAGCGAGGCCTGAGCGCGCTCGCAACCCACCATCCTGTCAGAAGAGGAGAGAGACAAATTGGCAAAACAGAGTCAGGCAGCCCGAGCCGCTTCAGAGGTCGAAGCCCTGGCGGACGACCTCCGCGACGTCATTGGAAAGTTTGTGCGGTCCGTGAGGGTCAAGGCGGGGACACCTTCGGATGCGCATGGGGAAACGCTGGCTTTTCTTGAGCGCGCAGGCCCCGTGAGCATTGCGGCACTTGCAGACGCTCGAGGCGTGAAGCACCAGAGCATGCGGCTGGTGACGGCGCGGCTGGAGGCAGAGGGATTGGTTGATCTCCTGCCCGACCCCAAGGACAAGCGGGGCTATCTCATTCATCTCACGAAAGCAGGGCTGCAGGAGACGGCTGCAGCCCGCAGGGCGAGGGCTCAGTGGATAGCAGAGGCATTGGCGACGACCCTAAGCGTGGACGAGATGGATATCCTCCGGCAAGCGGTTCCTCTGCTGAAGAAAATTGTTGAGCCACCATCACGCCCTGCCCCGCTTCCAGCAAGGGACAAGTCCTGACACGGAAAACCAAATTTCTCGAGCATCAGTCGCACTTGCTCTGACGCCCTACGTCCCCACGTCGCTCTGTAGGTTCTCAGATTTTCTGCAAAAGAAGTAGATGCGAAATCAACAACTTTTGCAGGAATTGTGCGAACGAAGAAATAGAACTTCTCAGAATCATTGAAAAAAACCTACCTTTTGCCACATTACCAAGCGTCGCCGAAACCGGAGAACTCAGAATTTGGATTTCCCGTGAAACGGGCCCCCTTTAGATCACCTTTCCCCACTACGAGAAGACTGCGTGGATCCCTCAACCCGGCGGCCACCTCTTCAGCGTCTTTACGCTGACGCTCCCTGAGCATCGGCAGGCCGCCGCCGTTGTCTGCTGCTACTCGCCCCAGGGCGACAGCAATGAACTTGTCAGCCCTAACACCATTGCCAAGTAAATCCATTGCCATGTTGGTCGAAATCCCAGCAGCATCAAGTGCGGCGCCCAATCTCGCCCAATATTCCATTTGCTGTGCAAGCGGACGCCCGAGCGCAAGGCTCACATTTTGAGCCATGGAGTACAGATCATCGGAGATGCGGATCGATTGGGCCATGCTTGATTGTATGTAGCAAAATGCCACATACAAGCGGTATTCTTCAGTAGTCAGATGGATATTCGCAACGAATCCACTACGTATTTGTATAACAAAGCCATCCGCATGCGGAAAGCCACTGTAATCTCCTCCGCTGTACTTGGCCCCGATGCTGCCGCAGTGCACAGCCCGCTCCATCTCGAGAAATAGCCTGAGCGGCCGGAACTGCAGGCCGCCTTCCAGCCGCTAGAGTGAAAGTCATCGCTGGATGCAAACGTGGTGGACGGCGGGCGATGCATCGAAGAATTCTCCTCGATATTGCATCGCTTATGAGCTTGGCGTCCGGGGCTAAACCGGTGAATTTGATATCAACAAAGAGGCGGTCCACTTATCGAATCCTCCTGATGGGTTCCATGAAGACCTTCCAAGCCCTGTAACCGGTCATCAGTCCCCGCGCATCAGCCAGTGCATGGTGGGGGGGCCAGTCATTGGAATACACGGTATTGAGCGCTTTTTCAAATACAGGATGAGTGATGGTGTGACTGGCAAGATGCAACTTGCCATCCACATTGGGTGGGGCTCGCCGATGGGATGCCCCCAACCAGGCGTCTGCCAATAGCAGCCAATCACCCTCAAAATCATAAATCAGCGTGGCGGGCGCAGGCAGGCACTCAAACCAGGTGCGCAGTCGTTTCGTCAATTCTGGTTGTGTGCACGCGGCACCGGGTACACGCCCCAGCAGCGGCAAAACTTCCTGGCGCACAAAGTCGCTGCAGTCCTCATGCCGGTAGTCGGTGCGCTCTGCATAGAACTCACACCCATCTTCTGCCACCAAGGCGAGGCTGATAAGGCCATGCTTCGCAAAGTCCGTGAACTCGGTGTCAAGGAAGACCAGCATTTTTAACCTTGGCTTACAGCGCCTGCCCTATAAGGGCATCTGTTGTGGAAGTTGTCCGTCAGGACGGTTCTTTCTTCAGATTTCCGATAAAGGGGAAGTCCAACGATCCGTCCTCATGGCCTTTGAGTATGAGCGTTCCCTCTGGGCGGATCAATTTGACGTCCTTTCCGTCAACCTCGTAAGGCCACTCAACAGCACCCAGATAGACCGCTTTGCCATCAGGCTTCAGGGTCAAGACAACTCCTTTCATACCGAGCGCGTCGCTGCGATAGGCGCCAGCTACATCACCTTTGCCGCAGGCGGTCAGGGCAAGTGCAAGTATTAGGGTCGATGCTGCAAAGATTCTCATGAGTCCTTCCTTTGGGTTGCGTTTTGGTGCCCGCCACATGGCGCCGTGGCTGCTGCAGTTAATTGTGCCTGCATTTTGTTATCTATAGACACGTGTCTTTAGACTACATAAAACAGATAGTGAAGGCGATGCGACCCAGCCGCAATGCACTTCTTCTACAGGCCTTGGGCACTACCCTCAAGGAGCGACGGGGCGAACTCAAGCTCACGCAGGAAGACGTGGCAGGCGCTGCGGAAATTGACCGCCCGTTCATTACGTTGATTGAGTCGGCCGCGAAGCAGCCGACCATTAGTGTGTTGTGGCGACTGGCGATGGCTGTGGAACTGACACCTGCAGAATTCATCGCCCGGGTGGATCAGCGATATCAGGACATCCGCGCGGTAGCCGTTTCGCCTGGTAAGGGTGCCCGCACAAAGAGCAACTGATCACCGCGTCGTGAACGCCAGTTGGGTTTTAGTGGGCAGGCCTGTCATTCTTCTATACCCTGGCGTCGCTGTTTGAAAGTCGTGAGTGTGTTTAGGCCACTCAGACAAGAGCTAGGTGAACAGCCGGATGCCGGTTCGTGTGAACCGAAATCTTCGACATCATGGGTGGCAATCCCTTTGCCGCATTTCAGATTTGCCACTTGTGTCAACAACTGGTTGGTCTATGACGAAAGTCTTACGGTCAATGTGATAGCTATAAAAGCACTCAGATTTGAATAAGATTTTCTGGTCACTAGCATTGACTGCCTCAATCTTCAGTACGTATTTGGGCTCGGATATGTAAGCTGCAGGGTGGGTGTTTACCGCGTCAGGGTGTGCTTCTAGCTTGAGCACGTGTCGATAAGCGCTTTTTCCGGCATCCAATTTACTCAAGCCAATAATTTGTGACCTGTACTCGCACGGATAGAACAGTGGGCGCTCACTTGTGCCGTTGATGCAACCAAGATTTGTGCTCGCCCGCAAAAAATATTGAAGATTGCTCTTACTAGTATTGAGAATTTCCAATTCGAATGAGGTTTGCCCTTCAGTTATTTCCAATACGGGCAAAGCACCTGGTTGAACCAGAACGGTCGGCTCGTAATCCACATTGCGTTGAGACCAAGAAAAAAAGAGTGAAACAGCGCTCATTGCGAGTGCCATCAGTGAGATCAGTGTTGTAACTACATTAAAAGCGCGCGTATTCATGGGTCAAATAGTTTCTTGATTTGGAAGGTTACCTGCACGCTAGCAGCTCAACGCCAGTTCCAGCATTTACTTCGTTTCCCGAATCAACGTGTTTGTCAAACCGGCGCCGGCGGTCTACACGGTGACAACAAATTTGATGTGCTGGTAGGTATAGGACAAGAAGTTTGGACGATCTGCACAACGCAGACCCAAATTTGTTGTCTAAGCTATTGATTGCGCAGGAGGTGTTGAGACAGCAACTTTAGATGCCTACATCGTTGGAATGATTCGGACGGAGCGGCGCTGCTGGCAAACGAAATCAGCGTGAGCAGGACACTAAAAACAACCGTTTATATCTTTTCATAGCACTTGATTCTGTCTCTTGATAATCAGGAAAACCTACGCCGTAGCAATATGCCACACCAAATCAAGATAGGGTTCAGTCAATCCGCATCTTTAATCATCTGCATTCCATGGCTTAGAGCACAAGTCTTGCGTTTGATCGTCCGCTTGCACAGCAAATAAGTATTGGCAAGATTGGGTGCCGCGCTTGATGCCGGTATGAAAGAGCCCGATCTTGTTAAGGGAGTCTGCCATCTCCGTCGCGCGCGACTCTCTGATATAAATAGAGCAAGCCTCTCGCTATGAATGACGGTCGTGATGGACTCGGCTCCCATACGCCTCAACGTATGGAGAGAACTGATGTCATCAAAGTTATGCGCATGCTGTGGATCACCTTTTCAGCCCGTGCCGCAGGTGCCGGATCAAACCTACTGTTCTGAACCCGCATGTCAGCGTGCACGGCGGCAACGCTGGTATCGACAAAAGCTTGAAAACGATCCGGACTACCGCGACAACAAACAACGCACGCAGCGTGGCTGGATGGACAGGAATCCCGGCTACTGGCGCCAGTACAGGGCGGACCATCCAGACTATGTGCAAGGAAATCGCCAACGAGCAAAGGGCCCTCCTACCAACCCAATCGTCCTTGCAAAGATAGACGAGTCAAATCGGCCACAGCTTCTCAAGGCCGGTATCTACCGAATTACCCCAGTTCAACCAGAAAGCGTTGGGAAATCTGGCACTTTGCTAGTGGAAATATTCCCCGTCTGTCTTGTCGGCAACTGCAATGGGGACTGCAAAGTTAACGCGTGCAAAGACAGGACGTGATAGTCAGCCAGTGTCACCCCCGTTACCGTCTATCCAACAAGCTCTCGGCTTTCTTCAATGGGATAACGCAGACGGTTTTGGGGAGTTCACCTGGATCGCCTGCGGTAAACGCATGCCAACTGTGGATGGAGTGAGAGTCCCCTAATCCTTCAACAGCGAGCGCGACCAGGGCCATGGCGAAAGAACAACCAGCGAACGAGATTTTTGATCCGCCCATTGCGTTGCGCGCCGCTGAATACGTCCGTATGTCGACGGAGCACCAGCAATATTCCACAGAGAACCAGGGTGACAAGATCCGGGAATATGCCGCTAAGCGTGGCATCCAGATAGTTCGCACCTATGCGGATGAGGGCAAGAGTGGGCTGAACATCGGCGGCCGGCTGTCCTTGCAGAAATTGATTAAGGATGTCGAGGCTGGTCCGGTGGACTTCCAGATGATCCTGGTCTATGACGTCAGCCGTTGGGGGCGCTTCCAGGATGCGGATGAAAGTGCCTATTACGAATACATCTGCCGGCGCGCAGGTATCCAGGTCACCTATTGCGCCGAGCAGTTCGAAAACGATGGTTCACCCGTCTCCACCATCGTCAAAGGCGTCAAGCGTGCCATGGCGGGCGAATACAGCCGGGAGCTGTCCGCCAAGGTGTTCGCAGGCCAGTGCCGCTTAATCGAACTGGGTTTTCGCCAAGGTGGCCCTGCAGGTTTCGGGCTGCGACGGGTCCTGATTGACCAGACTGGCTCCATAAAGAGTGAGCTGTCACGCGGTGAGCACAAGAGCCTGCAGACTGATCGCGTCATTCTGATGCCTGGGCCGGAGACGGAAGTCGCGATCGTGCACCAGATCTACGGATGGTTCATTGACGAGGGTCTTCCAGAGTCGGAAATCGCCACGCGACTTAACGACAAGGGTGTGCGCACCGATCTGGACCGCGACTGGACGCGGTCGACCGTGCGTGAGGTACTGACCAATGAGAAATACGTCGGCAACAACGTCTACAACCGGATTTCGTTCAAGCTCAAGAAGCATCGGATCATCAATCAGCCCGATATGTGGATCAAGAAAGAAGGCGCTTTCGAAGCACTGGTTTCTCCCGA
The DNA here is from genome assembly GCF_058793415.1 of Rhodoferax sp. MLSD5-FHT05B10. Classification (NCBI taxonomy): domain Bacteria; kingdom Pseudomonadati; phylum Pseudomonadota; class Betaproteobacteria; order Burkholderiales; family Comamonadaceae; genus Rhodoferax; species Rhodoferax sp. MLSD5-FHT05B10. The sequence continues at coordinate 154,518 of NZ_JBXAFT010000006.1, forward strand.
GGTCTTCTATACGGCTCAGGGGATCATCCGGGCCAGGGCCTACCGATTCAGCAACGACGAACTGATCGAAAAGCTTCGCCACCTCTACCAGCACCGTGGCTTTCTGTCAGGGCTGGTCATCGACGAGGCGGACGGCATGCCGTCATCAGCGGCCTACATCCACCGCTTTGGCAGCTTGATCCGAGCCTACGAAGCCGTGGGCTTCACCCCGGACCGCGACTACCGGTTCCTGGAGGTCAACAAGTTCCTGCGCACATTGCACCCAGAAATCATCCGGCGCACTGAGCGTGAGATTGCCAACCTGGGCGGCATCGTCGAACGCGACCCAGCAACCGACCTGCTGCATATCAACCAGGAATTCAGTGTTTCCGTCGTTCTGGCGCGCTGCCAAACCCATGACAACGGCCGTCATCGCTGGAAAGTCCGCTTCGATACCGGTCTGGCACCGGATATCACGGTGGCTGTCCGACTGGATCAACCCAACCGGGAGCCACTGGATTACTACCTGTTGCCACGATTAGATTTCGGCGTTCCACGCATCAGTCTGGCAGAGCACAACGGCGTCGAATTAGAGAGTTTTCGGTTTGACAGCCTGGATTACCTCCATGGCATGGCAGAGCGCACCCGTGTCAGGAGGGCAGCATGAGCAAAGAGCACCCGGCCAGTGATTTGCAGATGATCCCAGTGGAGCTGATTGATGTTCTCAATCCGCGTGACCGCAATAGCCGCATTTTTAGCGACATCGTTGGCAATATCCAGAACATCGGTCTTAAAAAGCCGATCACCGTAACTCCACGCAAGGTTGCTGACGGACAGGAGCGGTATTTACTCATCTGCGGTGAGGGGCGGCTCCAAGCCTACAAGGCCTTGGCCGAAAAGACTATCCCCGCCATGGTTGTGCACGTCACAAATGAAGATGCCTTCATCATGAGCCTGGCGGAAAACATTGCACGTCGGCAGGCGCGCACCATGGAGCTGTTGGCGGGGATCGCCCAATTGCAGGACCAAGGCTATGACAAAAAAACCATTGCTAAAAAGACAGGACTGAGCCCTGAATACATCCACGGCATATTGCATCTCCTGAAAAACGGCGAGGAACGGCTGCTCATCGCGGTTGAGGGTGGTCGTATTCCTTTGAATGCTGCGTTGTCCATTGCAGGCGCCGGCAGCACCGATAAAGACGTTCAGGTCGCACTGCAGGAGGCCTATGAAAACGGCCAATTGCGTGGCAACCATCTGCTGAATGCCAGAAAGGTAATTGAAAAGCGTCGAACCTTGGGACGCTCGATCGCCAGAGGTGCACCGCGCAAGATCGCAGAGGTCACGTCGTCAAGCTTGATACGTACGTATCAAAACGAGGTCGGGCGACAAAAATTGATGGTCAAGAAGGCCGAGTTTGTGCAGCAGCGCCTGTTCTTTGTTGTGGAAGCGATGCGACAACTCCTTGCGGATGAGAATTTCACAAACCTGTTGCGAGCCGAAGGACTGGAGAGCCTGCCGAAGTACCTGGCCGATCGCATCGGCGCAGGGGGCCATGCGACATGAGTCAGTTGCCGTTGGGTTTTGTCCCAGAGCCCGTTACGATCACGTTCAACAAACTCTTGCCATCACGGAAACCACCCGACGGACTCGCGACATCCCGTAAGTTCAAGCAAATAGTGTCCTCTATTGGCGCGGTCGGACTGATTGAGCCTTTGACCATCAGCAAGGCAGACAAAGTCAGTGGTAAGCACCTCTTGCTTGATGGGCACCTTCGGATGATGGCGCTCCAGGAACTGGGATTCTCTGATGCGCCGTGCTTGACGGCTATCGATGATGAGACGTACACCTATAACAACCGGATCAATCGCCTGTCCACAATTCAGGAACATTTCATGATCCGCCGCGCGGTGGAGCGTGGAGTAACACCGGCCAAGCTGTCCAGCTCTCTCGACATTGATGTTGAGCACGTCATGAAGAAGCTCAATTTGCTGGCGGGAATCTGTGATGAAGCAGTCGGCCTTCTCAAGGACAAACACTTTTCTGCGAACCTCAGTCCCGTTCTTCGCAAGATGAAACCAACGCGCCAGGTTGAATGCGTCGAATTAATGCTGGCAACCAACAATGTCACCGTAGCCTATGCCAATGCGCTGCTTGCTGCAACTTCCACCACCATGCTTGTCGGTGAAGGGAAATCCAAAAAAATTCGTGGAGTAACGCCTGAGCAAATGGCCATCATGGAGCGCGAGATGTCCAATGTTGAAAATCAGTTCAAGCTGCTGGAGCAATCCTATGGTCAGGACATTCTGAACTTGGTGCTGGCCAAGGGCTATCTGACCAAGTTGATCGACAATGAGGCGGTGATCCGCTTCTTGACGCAGAAGCACGCAGATTTTCTGAATGAGTTTTCGAACATCGTCAATACGACGTCTTTAGACAAGTAAATGACATTCCGAATGGGGCTCACGCAGTGTCGTTGGAGCTCCAGTTCGACTTGGCACACCAAGCCCGTGAAGACGAAGATACTGGTCGACTGCATCTCGCTGAAAAACAATTTGTCTGCAATCGTCAACACCCGGACCTGCGACTGGCTGTACGCCGGAATCCTTCAAGAATTTGAGAATTGTGCGTGGAGAGCGCCCAAGTAGTCGCGCAATGTCTCGACCGAAGACGTACTGTTGAACGAATGCGTCAAGAATGGTCGCATTGACTCTTTGTTCCGAACGTCGGCCAACTTTGCGCACGACTGTTTGAAGCAGACCTGAACGCACAAGGGCATAAACGACTTCCTGCTTAACTCCAATATGAAGGGCCGTGTCGGGAAGGGTCCGCTCAGTGCACGGTACTTGCTGCTTTCCCGAAGACCATGCATTTAGTTGCGCAACGCAAAACACCAGGTCTCCAATACCATTGCCAGAACTATGAATGCCTGCAGGTTTCAACTCGCCATTCAAAATAGCCACCAGTAGCTGACCAATCTGTTCATTCGTCCAGGGCCAGTAGCGGATCAAGTGTCCCAGTGATACTGAATTGGTATTTGAGGCAAGGATCGGCGCCTGGGTTTGAACTAATACTTCCCAAAGACCTATCCAAGAGGCAGGTATCGCCCAAGGGTAACCATGCGCGCCAAGCTTCTTTGCTTGAGGGCAAATGATGGGAAGAAGGGCAAGCAGTCTTTGCTTCTTTAGTCCCAATCGGACGGATGCTTCTAAGAGAGGTATCCCATCGTCTAAGGTCAGAGCAATTTTTTCGACGTCTGAGCGCTTCACAACGGTAAATACCCGTTGAGTAGCTGTTCGTCGCTCCATACCTTGCATTCGTCCGTCTTCGATCAAACTGTTCAGGCGACGGCGAGAAATGTGAAGTGCACGGCAAGCATGGTTGGCAGGAATCCAGGTCATGGCCTTCAAAACTGCTTCATCGAGGCGCCGGTTACGTTTTCCAATCGCGCCTGTCCAATGTTCGACCAGATAGTTCTCGAAGGCAATTCGCAGAAAGTCAAATTCAAGATCCTTGAATCCTCTGTAAAGAGCGGAGTAAAAACCACGGAATGCCTTGGAGAGCTTTCCTGCGTCCGCATCACTGCCGTGCGTCCTCAAATCTTCGAGCAGCCGGGTGAATCCAACTGGCCAGGACGCAAGAATCTCTGCAGCCATGCTTGTAGTCGGCCAAGAGATCGCCAGCCGGTCGATGTCGTACATCTTTTGTGGCGAACCTTGACCATGGCTGTTTCCATATGTGCCCAACAGCCGGATCAGACGAACGCATTGACCCAGATTCAAACCTCGGAAAGCTGGGACTGCCATCGATTGCTCTCCCAGTGCGATGCTTTGCAAGGCTTGACTGAGATGGACAACGGAACTGGGCGCAGCGCTGGCATGCTCATTTGAGAAGCATTTTCCGCAGCTGCACCGCAGCAGATGACCGCGACTCCATGAGACTGCCGCCGAGCAACTACCGCATGTATCTACTAACCAGCACCCACACTCTGCACAGGCGTCTGCGAATTGGATTTCCCAACTAATCAGCCAGTATTGCCGGTTGCCTACACAATTTGGACAGAACCGCGACCACCTGCACACCCAAGGATTGAAGGTACCACCAGTGCGAAAGATGTGAACGGAGACATCATCAATGCCGGACGCGATCTCACTGCCAGTCTCAAGTTGTTCTAGATCACGAATGGACAGAAGATTCGCTGCTGCGAGACGAAAACGGAAACCCAGTGGACCCTCATCCGACACCCGCTCAGGGATAACAAGCAGTGTCATTGGCGCTTGTCATCGAACGCATGGGTGATGGCTGAGAGGAATGCGCTTGCCTGAAGCTCAAAATTATGCGATTCAGGCCGTTGCTCCCAGGGAACAAACCCGGGTCTGAGGCGCCTTCGTGAAACGACGTTATTCGGTTGCTTTTGATCCTGCTTTATCTCCATCAGACATTCATGAATAGAAATTTTTCTGAGGCATGGTTTGAAGAATTCAACCATCTCTTCACCCGAAACGTCAGATCGCAGTGTTCGCGCCAGTGTCATGGGGTCCTGAGCGGCGTGGAGAAAAATGACCTGACGCAGATGACGGCAGTACTCTTGATCACTTAACATTGCCAAGAGCAATCCAATGCAGTCACTCTCACTTCTTGGCTCTCGAATCCCAAGGTATTCTGCGTAGAAATTCGGTAGCAATACTGATTGGATGAAATTGCGAAAGATGTAAAACCAGTTGAGTGGCGTTAAAGCACCCGGTATGAACTCTCGCTCGTCCGATCGGGCCACCGTTTTAGACACCGCATCGGCAATGAGCCTGCAAAACAGCTTGCGGTTAGTGGAGGCGGCTTGCGTCTGTATGTCTGCAAATCGAACTCCACATGAGCAAACGCCAAAGGAGCTGCTCAGCCAACTGAGCGGACGATTACAACTATGGCAGTGACCCACTAAATGACATCCATGCGTATGGCATACGTCATAGTCGTGCAATTCCCAGCAGCAAGTTGATATGCCATCCTTCTTTTTTAGGCATAGCGGGCAGACCTTCCGAGACTGCATCCTGACTTGTTTAGTCGAGATAACACCACTACCGAAAACAACGCCAGCTCCCCCAACGATACAGCTTTGCGCATAGGAGCCGTGCTCTTGAAGAAGGTTGTCGTCGCATTCGGTCAACGCGGAGATCTCTGGAATCGCATGGGACGCGGTCTGCAGGGATTCGAGCATCGGCTTGAGAAGCGGTGATGAGCCGTTTCGGTCCGACACGCGTGAGATATAGCCACGCAAGCTTTCACCATCCAAATGTGTTGGGCGAATAAGTAGCTGCGTACCAATAGAGGCGTACTCATTCATACCGACACCCGCTTCGCTACTGTCTTACTGCGTCCAAACCGACCCAAGCTTTCAGCTTGCGTGTACTGTGTCACGTCATCCAAAATATCAAACGGCTCCAAAGTTTTGTTCAACAGACGCAGGGTTGCGTTTGGTGAGAAGGGATTTAGGTGGTTGGGGGCATTCAGCCAAACGGTTCGCCTGAACGCCGCTTCAAAAGATTCCTGCGTTAATTCCTCGCCATAGCCAGGCCGCGACACGGCGTCATCAATAATCTTGACCACGTAATCCAAGATGCCGTGACTTGCGTAGTAGAAACGCTGTGCCATATTGTTCTCGGATAGAGAAGTGCATGGCACAGGCAGGCGCGATTGAATGCCGTTCAAAACACCTCGAAACTCCAGCCGCTCATCCTGGTTGTCGAAGCCGAATGGCTGCATGTAGTGTGGGGCACCGAATCTGCGTCGCAATTGCGGATTGGCATTGACCACCGCGATCGAGCGCGGCAGTCCGGCAAGAATGACCGGAATTTGAACCTGATTGATTAAATTCTTTAACCAATCGGTGACCCGCCGTGATTCCGCCATGCGTCGGCCATCATTGAAATGTTGAAACTCATCAATGAACAGCAGCTCCACGCCACATTCTTTGAAGAAATGAATGATTCGGTTTGTTTTGGCAGAGGCGGTTCCCTTTGCCGCTGCAAGATCACCCATCGCAAAAAGAATAGCTTCGGCAAGCGTCTTCACGCTTGGATGCTCAGGGGTATCAACACGCAGCACCGGTATCCGTGTGCCCCCTTTAGACTGAATGCGTGGAAACCTACTCTCGTAGTATTTGAGTACCGTACTCTTTCCACTCCCTGTTTGCGCGATAAGTAGCATGCCTTCGGCTACTCCGGCCGCCTTGCCCCGTTCGTGCAGTCTTGCAATCTCCCTCACCGCAAGTGTGAACTTTGGATGTTCAATGATCTGCTTGCGTAAAGTGAAGTGCGAAAGAGACGCGGGCAGTTTGGGCGCGAATGTTGAGGCAGATTCCCCAGACAATCCGAGTTTCAGTAATTCATGTAGTGGATTTAACCTAGTCATGCGGTCACCTACATCTGAGCTGAAACAGTGAACGCAGGCAAATCGTCGCCATGTCCAGGGTCCAATGGCACAGGTGGCTTGGGGGCGGGATCCACGGATTTCCTGGCCGCATGTAGCGCCGCCTCTGGCTCTCCGTGAATCACTTGCTCGCTGTCGATCAGTGTTAGCGTGGCGACTTTTTTCCGCGTCTTTGTCTTCTTGGCTCGGATTGCCTCATCAACGATGGCTTGAATTTCTTCCTTTACAGACAGGAGTTGAGCGCGCGTCCAAGCGTCGGTGAACCGACGTCGCGTTTCCTCACACACGAGTCGATGAACATAGCGATTCATCCCGCAGGCATATTCTTGGTCGATGGCAGGTACGTCGATGAACTCCTTGAGATCAGGATGAAAGACGGCTATGTAACTAACATCGTGCTCAAAGGCACGGAGCTTTAGCCTCAGCTTCCCCTTGTATTTTTCGTTGAGAGTCTGGAGTTGGGGGGAGTTGTAATAAAGATTCTCATACTCCAAACCGTAGTGAAACAATGTGCGCGAGGCGTCAATGCCAACAATCGTGTCCAACTGTCGGGGGAAAGCAGGTAATTCGATGAGCGTGTTTTTTTCGCTCTCCTGCCATACCTGAAGAGGTGTCCGGCCCTTTAACCCTTTGTGCGGTTGCTTGTGATACTTGTCGACGATCCATTTCACCAAGAGGTGAGTAAGAACTTCAATATCAATGGCTGCGTGGGTCTCAGATTCGTAGTCACCACGCTGTTCTATATTTGAAAACGTGGTGCCTGGCAAGGTATGGATTAGCTGCCGGTTGACTGTCCCAATGAGTCGTTCAATTGCCCCTTTCATTTCTGGATCCGCCACCCCGCAGTAGTGAAAGCCAATCCCCATTTCAAGAGCGACGGACTCTACGGTATCACCATGCAACTCCATACCGTTGTCCGATACCACCGTGTCAGGCAGACCACGGGCAGGCCATGGGCCAATGACATCCGGGAACTTTGCAAGGATGTCGTCCTTGGGCATGATCATCATGCGCAAGGTGTACAGAACAGATGATTGGGATGGTGCATGGAAGCTGATGTAGAAGCCCACGACCATGCGGCTGAATCGATCGATAGCTAAAGTGATCCAAGGGCGACCCAGTATCAGTCGAGTTTCCTTGCAGATGACCATGATGTCGCATGGTGAATGGTCAATCTCGATGCGCTCAAGTATTTGGCTTACATTGACACTGCCAATAACACTGCGGAGCTCCCTGGCGGTAATAGTTTTTCCTTCACGGGCGTTCGAAACCACCTGGTGGTAGAGCTTATCTAGCCAACGGTAAATGCTGGCCACACTGGGCATACTGACCCGCTCTTTGTTTTCTGGGGATTGGTTGAAGCGAGCGACTTTTCTCTCTACTGCATCGATGACGGCTCTTCCTGGCCTCTTTTGTGGTGTCAAGAAAACCTCAGCAACAGCTTCATCAAAGATGCTGCGCTGAGTTGCATTAGTGCGGCGACCTGCGCGGTGATGCTGGGGGCATAGTTTGGTGATGCACTGGGTGCGTGAATATTTTCTCCACCAGCGCCACACAGTTTCAGGCGAGGGGGGATTCGTATCCTCTAATTCCAACGCAACGGCACTGATTTTTGGTTGCAGTTTTTCTGGTGTTGAAACGAATGTCGCTTGATCTGCGGCGAACAGCCCATTGATCCGTTTGAGGTATTCCATCCGTCGAATGGCGAGCTTCTGATCGCCTTCCGGTACCGTTCTGAGATCAGCAGGGGCGGTTAAGTAGAACGCGTTGCTTGACTGACCTAAGCTCTCTTCATCAATTTGCCATTCGCCTGTACTCCAATGGGTGTGTATTTCCGCTTCCGTGAGGTTGCATAGCTCACCAGCGTCATCCTCAAGTTGGAAGTTGCCGTTCGCAAGGCGGCGGAGCAGTGTGTAGGCCCGTGTTTTCTGCAAGAAGCGGAGACCCTTTTTAAATGCGAAACGAACCATGGGCTCCTCCTTCCGCAGTCGCAGAAAACACATCGCTGTCATCCGACATTTGTCTCTCAAGGTCCATGCGAAGATGGCCGGCCTGCACCAGGCGCATTACGTTGTTAATCCCCTTCAGTTGAGTGGAGAGATCTGACAGCTTCCATTGGGGGCCGCCGGTCAGTGTTTCGAAGAGTTGAGCGCAAGGCATTTTTTGCGCTGTGAGCTTGCTGCACGCATGGAGCGTTTTCAAATTGCTTAGCAGAGGTTGTCGACGGATGTCTCTTTCATCGATCACCCGGTACCGACGACCTTGCTCTTCGAATCGCTTCGCAATTGCGTCAAGCCGCTCGCGCACCTCTCTGGTAGCTAAATCGCGTGATGGCTTAACTTCCACGTACAGGTCGCTGTCGTTTTGAAAGGTCAACTTGAAATCGGGAAAGCACTTGTGCTGCTTGCCATATTTGTCGTAGTAAATCTCGACGGAAGGTTGCTCCTGGTAGCTGACCACAAAGGGGTGATATTCAAAGTGAAAGACTGCATCCCGCTCTAGGAGAGATTCCCACTCCACCATGCAATTACGCTTCAGAGACGGAAACTTGCCTCTGAATCGCTTGCCACTGCGCGTAACAACTTTTCTGACTCTCATGTGTGCATCACCTATCTCTTGGGGCACACAGGCGTAGGTAACCCTGGCCTGCGCGCCATTGTTTTGTTGCTTGAAATTGCCGATTTTTGGGTGTTAGAACACCCATCGCTTGAATTGAGTCAAGCGATCAGAGATGAAAATTGGTGGGGATTGTCTTGACCAGGGGATCGCATTGCGCGATACTGAATTTCTCAAGGTCAGTATCGATCGCTCTGGCGATCACGTAGACGGGACAAGCCGCAGGGTTTGTCCCGTTCTACATTGGAGTCTCCTGTTTGCTACGCCGTCTTAGGCGGGTTGGCTGATAGCGTGGGCGTTCCGCAACCTGATCCTCAACATTGAGCATCACGTGCATGGCATCTAGCAATGCGGGGTGTAGCCGTTCTAGCCTGTCCCACAGGTCGTTGCAGAACCTGTAAGTATTGGTTGATGATTCTGGCGGAAGCACAAACCGACGCCTGGATGCCTTTAGAGCAAGCTCCAGTTTCTGGCGATCATCGACGTTCAAATTCATCGCTATCACCAGCTTGTCCAAGAATTCACGGCTCGGACTTTTGATACCTAATTCGATTGATGAAACATATGCCTGCTCATACCCAATTGAATGCGCCAGATCTAGCTGCGTCATTCCCGCCTGCAGACGTAGGTCGCGCAAATAGATAGATACCGGGCTACTCATGGAGTGCTTGAAAAGGGAGTTAGAAGAGGGAGTTTTCGCCAGTGTAGATCGAGATGATCTTCTTGTCTTGATCATCATTTCATGCACTCGAAATTAATGCATCTCTCAATCATTCAACGATTTCTAAATCCCAAAAATTCGCGGAATTTCTTGGACAGATGACAACGCAATAACTGTCAATTTGATTCCAGCTAAGTCTCTGTACATGGCAACAAATTGGATGAAAAGGCGCGAGTTTTGCCGCAAAAGTTCCGTCCTGGCCACAAGAATGGTTCAACTCGTGACTCAGGCAATTTGAGTTGAGATGGTTTGACCGTCCGCTCAACTTGAATAGGGGCGTGGGGAAGCATGGCTGTCTGCCCATGTCGGTCACAACGTTCACAGTACCCGGGAAAGAACTCTTATCCCACCTAGAATGTGTTTCAGGGAACTGCGTGAGACAAGCAAGGTGAGGTTTGTTGCTTGCAATTAATGTTTTAAAAACCAACAACGCATATATGAATTCATCAATTGAGGTGAGTCAAAAACCATGTCTTCAACGACCAAGCGCAAGAGCTCGTCGCTTGCGGTCATTCAGTTCGGTGTCATACAACCAGCTATTGAGTCACAAATGTGTTGGTGTAAAGGTTGGATTGGATTCTCAAAAGGTGCGCTGCACTCTAGATTTCTACCGGGCGCATAGAACCACTTGTTCGGTTTCCAAGGGCGGTCAGGTCCGCCATTGCGACGCGTGCGTTGCAGCGAGAGGAAGAACGTGAGCCGAGAATCTATTTTCATTAGCCATGCAACGCCTGAAGACAACGGATTCGTCCGCTGGCTCGGCGCCCGCTTGGAACTCGCGGGCTACTCCGTCTGGCACGACCTCGGCCGGCTCAAGGGCGGCGACCAATTCTGGGACAAGATCGAAGGCGCAATCCGCAACGAGTCCTTCCGCTTCTTGGCCGTGGTGTCCACGGTCGCAGTGGACAAGCAGGGCGTCAAGGATGAATGGGCGGTTGCCCAGACCGTCGAGAAGTCCTTGCCGGGATTTGTGATCCCGCTGCGCTTGGACAAATACGATTTCTCGCTGCTGCCCATCGGCATTCATCGCAAGAACGTGATCGACTTCGCCAACGGCTGGCACGCGGGCTTGGCTGCGCTGCTCGACACCCTGACCGACGCCAATGCGCCCAAGGTCTCGGCTCCCGATCCACGCTCCGCCAGGCACTGGCTCGCCGAGATGAAGGAAGGCGCGATCCTACGCACCGAGACCAAGGAGTCGTTGGACTCGACATGGCTCAGCGTCGTCACGCTGCCGCCGATCGAGACCGCCCGCATCTTGGGAAGCGAGCGCGAGATCAAGGTTACCGACATCAACCGGCGCATGCCGTGGTTCGAGCACGAGGATCGCATCGTTGGATTTGCCAAGGCGCTCGATCTCGTTTCTCTGATGTCGAAGTCGGTCATGCTCAAAGCCTCCACTGGCGTGGACTCGACCATGTTCATTCAGAGCGGTGCCACCATCGGCGACAAGTACGTCGATGCGCGTGAGGCCCGCAAGCGCGTTGCCAATCTCGTGCGGCAGGCATGGGAGCTCGCGATGGAGGCCAAGGGCTTCGGCGTCTTCGAGCAGGCGGGTGGGCGCAAGGTCTTCTACGTCACGCCGGAGCTCACCAAGGGGCGCGGCGAGAAGGTCGTATTCATTGACGTCGATGGTCGGAAGCGCCGCAAAGGACTCAACGGCCGCAGCGAGAAGAAGAAGGCCAATTGGTGCTACGCCGTTGGCATGGTGCCCCAGTTCGACGAGCCGTGGCGGATCGAACTGCGCTCCACCATCGTCTTCACCGATGACGAAGGCAAGCCGTTCGACGTGCCGGCAAAGGCGCACCGCCTGCGCATGAGTTTTTGCCGCAGTTGGTGGAATGATCGTTGGCGTGGTTTCCTGCGGGCCTTCCTCGCCTTGGTCGCAGATGGCCAAGCGGAGATCAAGCTGCCGGTGGGTTCCCGGCGCGAGGTTGTCGTGTCCGCCACGCCGATCATTTTCAGCTCGCCAATGGGCCTTTCCGACTTGGCGCCATCAATCGATGACGATCCCGTCGATGAGCCCGACGACGATTTGGGCGAGATCGATGACTTTGACGACGAGGAGGTTTAGGCATGAGCCTCGAACTCAATCTGATCGAGATCGCCGAGCCCGAGCTGCTGTTCGGCTATGGGCAGTCCATGGAGCATCCCAAGGACGGCTTGCTGCTTTATGGCCCCAAGGAGAGCCCGCAGGCGGGATCGAAGCTGCGCATCGGCGTGGTCTCCACCAAGGAGGGCCTGCGCAGGTATTCGGCGTGCGTCGCCCGCTTGGCCAAGCCCATCGCCCCGGCGCTCGCCGACAACCCAAACCACACCCTGTTTCCGGGCTTCCAAGCCCTGTTCGGCGTGGAGTGGCCCGCTCAGCCCGCGACATGGCTGGAAATCGATGCTTCCGAGCTCGCCAACGCGATCCGCATCTCCGACCGTCATCAAGCGATCCACAAGGCCGTCTCGCTATATTCCGATGCCATCGCCAATCACTTGCGTGACGGCAGCGAATCGACCATCGACCTGTGGATGGCCGTGGTGCCCGAGGAGGTCCACAAGTATTGCCGCCCGCAGTCCAAGGTTGAGGCCAGCCAGAAGCAGCGCTCCGGCGTGTTGATGGATAAGGCGGCGGCGACCCGTCTGCTCAAGGCCCCGGGCCTTTTCGATGAAGACAACGTGTCGGCCGAGATTTACCTTTACGAACTCGACTTCCACAACCAACTCAAGGCGCGGCTGTTGGAGCACAAGGCGGCGGTGCAAGTGGTCCGCGAGACCACGCTCGCGCCCGAGGAGTTCGTCCGCGACAACGGCATGCCGGGCCGGGGCCTTCAAGACCCCGCCACGCTGGCGTGGAACCTCGCCACGACATGCTTCTTCAAGGCTGGCGGCAAGCCTTGGCAGCTCGCGGCTTCGCGCCCCGGCGTCTGCTATGTCGGCATTGTCTTCAAGAAGGATTCGTCGTCGGCCGAGCCGGGCAATGCCTGCTGCGGCGCTCAGATGTTCCTCGACTCCGGCGACGGAGTGGTGTTTCGCGGCGCGGTCGGCCCATGGCTCACCTCGACCAAGGACGACTTCCACCTCCCCAAGGAGAAGGCCAAGTCCCTGATGGCGATGGTCGTGGACGCGTATCGCAAGAACCACGGAGGCCTCGCCCCCAAGGAGCTCTTCATCCACGGCAAGACGCGCTTCTCGGCCGAAGAGTGGGAGGGCTTTAAGGAGACCGTGCCGCCCGAGACCAATGTGGTGTGCGTGCGCATCCGCCAGGACGCCGGGATGAAGCTCTACCGCCACGGCACGATGAACATCGCCCGTGGCGTGGGTTGGGTGAAGTCGCAGTGGATGGCGTATCTGTGGACCAAGGGCTTCGTGCCGAGGTTGCAGACTTATGCTGGCCGCGAGGTGCCCAATCCGCTCTCGATCGAGATATGCCGAGGGGTCGCGGACATCAAGCAAGTCATGGCCGACGTGCTTGCCCTGACCAAGCTCAACTACAACGCGTGCATCTTTGGAGATGGCGTCCCGGTGACGCTGCGCTTCGCCGACGCCGTGGGCGAAATATTGACGGCGGCGCCTCGCAAGAACGAGCTTCCACCTCTGCCGTTCCGCTACTACATATAACTCGAAGAAAACGAGACCGAGAATCAATGAACATCGCTGAAATCGAATCTGAATTGCGCGAGCTCGTCGAAAAGCCTTTCGATCCTCAAAGCTTTGCCTTCGAGTTCTTGCGCATTTATGACGCTCCAAAGGCGACCATCACCAAACTGCGACAGAGCCAAGCGGGCAACTTGCTGCAAAGCGGTGAGGTCATTTGGAAGAAGAAGCTCTGGTTCCAGCCGACGAACAAGGGGACGGCCGCAGCGATGATCGACGCCATGTCGGTCGATCCTGGCAAGCAGGCGCCGCGCTTCCTAATCGCCACCGATGGTGTCGAGTTCTACGCCCGCGACACCAAGTCCGACCTGAACATTGACACGGAGTTCGCCAAGCTCAACGACTCATTCGATTTCTTCCTTCCACTGGCTAACATCGAGCGCTATGAAGGGGTGGATGAGAACCCCGCCGACATCAAGGCGACCGCGCGGCTTGCCAAGCTCTATGACGCGATCTTGGAGGCCAACCCCGACTGGATCGGGGCCGACCGGACCCACGACCTCAACATCTTCATGACGCGGATGCTGTTTTGCTTCTTCGCGGAAGGCACATCCATTTTCGACAAGGGTTTGTTCACGTCTACGCTGATGAACGTCTCGCAAGAGGACGGATCAGACTTGGCGCACGTTCTCGGAACGCTTTTCGCAGCCATGAACGCAGACGGAAGCGACCGAGTAGGCATGCCCGAGTTCGCCAAACGCTTCCCGTACGTCAACGGAGGACTATTTCGCGACAAGACGCTGATCCCGACATTCAGCAAGCGCGCGCGCCGTCTGTTGCGCGAGTGCGGCGAGCTGGCGTGGAGCCACATTAATCCCGACATTTTCGGTTCGATGATTCAGGCGGTTGTCGAGCCGGGCATGCGCGGCGACATGGGCATGCACTACACGTCAGTGCCCAACATCATGAAGGTCTTGCAGCCGTTGTTCCTCCTGCCGCTTGAGGAGGAGTTCGAAGCGTCGCGGGACAGCGATGCCAAGCTCGTCAAGCTGCTGCGGCGCATCCAAAACATCCGCGTCTTCGACCCTGCGTGCGGTTCGGGAAACTTCCTGATCATTGCCTACCGCGAGCTGCGAAAGCTCGAAAACCGAATCTTCGAACGTCAGCGCGAGATCGGACAGCCGTCATTGCCGATGACTGGCGTCCACCTCTCGCAGTTCTTCGGCATCGAGCTGGCGGACTTCGCCGCCGAGACCGCCAAGCTGTCGCTGTGGATCGCTGAATACCAGATGAACGAGCAGTTCAAGGCCGAATTCGGAACTGCCCCACCCGCGCTGCCGCTGCGCGACAGCGGCAACATCGTCCACGCCAACGCCCTGCGCGCGAACTGGCTCAAAGTGTGCCCGCCCAAAGAAGGGGCGGAGACCTTCGTCGTCGGCAACCCGCCTTATCTTGGTAGCTCCAATCAGGACGAAGCGCAAAAATCAGACATGGACCGGATATTCGCGCCAGTGTCCAAGACATACAAAAATCTCGACTACGTGGCTGCCTGGTATCTCAAGGCCGCCGACTACGGTGCGACGGTGGAGTCCCAAGCTGCGTTTGTGGCAACCAATTCAATCTGCCAAGGCGAGCAGGTCGAGATGCTTTGGCCGTTGATCTATCAGCGAAACGCCGAGATCGGCTTCGCTCATCAATCGTTCAAGTGGCGCAACAACGCCGCGCATGTCGCTGGCGTCACTTGTGTGATCGTGGGCATCAGAAGGCGTGGACCTGGCCGTAAGACGCTCTATTCGGGCGACTTGGCCCGAACCGTTAAGAACATTGGCCCCTACCTGCTCGAAATGGACGACATCATCGTCAGCAAAGAGGCGTTTCCAGTCAACGGCTTGCCGAAGATGGATTGGGGCAACAAGCCAACCGACGATGGGCAGCTCATCTTGTCGCCCGAAGAGAGGGCCGAGCTCGTCATGAACTACCCGGAGGCATCCAAGCTTGTGCGGCGCTACTACGGCTCGCAAGAATTCATCAAGGGCATCGAGCGCTGGTGCCTTTGGATTTCCGATGATCAACGCGGTTTCGCAGAGTCCATCCCGCCGATCAAAGCTCGCATAGATGCGGTCGCGAAGTTTCGTTCTGAAAGCACAGCCGACAGCACAAGGGAATACGCGGCATGGCCGCACCGCTTCCGACAAATTCAAAACTTTGGCAGCGACGCCGTTTTGGTGCCAATCCACTTCTCGGAAGACCGCGAATACTTCACCATTGGTTTCTGCGAGGGCGAAACCTCAGTGGTCAGCAACGCCTGCTACGCCATCTACGACGCGCCGCCCCATGTGATGGCTATCCTGTCCACTAGGTTGCACGCGGTTTGGGTCTCAACGGTATGCGGTCAGCTCGAAACTCGAATCCGCTACTCGAACACGATGGGGTATCACACCTTCCCGGTGCCTGTGCTATCTGAGGAGCAGCGCCAAGAGCTCGAAGACCACGCGTGGACGATCATCGCCGCTCGCGAGGCTCATCCGGGGAAAACCATTGCGTGGCTCTATGACCCTGAGACCATGCCCGACAACATCTTGCAGGCGCATCGAGCCCTCGATGAGTCCTTGGAGCGGATTTGCATCGGCCGGCCCTTCAAGACCGACACCGAGCGTCTGGAACACCTGTTCAAACAGTATGCGGCGATGAAGAAGAAGGCCAAGGCCGGGGGCAATCGCGACCTGGCCTTCAAAGGGAGAAAGTAATGACTGATTTCGTGAAGGTGACATACGCCCAAACGGGGGCCAGCCAGAGCATTGACAAGCTGGGCATGCGGGCCATGCAGTCGCGCGCGTTTGGCGAACGCAATTCGCAGTTCTTGTTGGTCAAGGCGCCGCCAGCGTCGGGCAAATCGCGAGCGCTCATGTTCATCGCCCTCGACAAGCTTCTCAATCAAGGAATCAAGAAGGCGATTGTCGCCGTGCCCGAGCGTTCGATCGGCTCCTCTTTCCGCTCGACCGCTCTCACGGAAGGCGGCTTCTTCGCCGACTGGAAAGTGGATCCGCAGTGGAACTTGACCGATGCAGGTGGCGCTCAGAAAACGAAAGCCTTTGCTGATTTCATGGATTCGGCCGATCGGATCATGGTCTGCACGCATGCCACGCTGCGCTTCGCGTATGAGCAGCTCGGAACGCAGGCGTTTGACGAGTGCTTGGTGGCGATCGACGAGTTCCACCATGCCTCATCCGATGAAAACAGCCGGCTCGGTGAGCTCGTACGCGGGCTCATGGATCGTGGCCGCGTCCACTTGGTGGCCATGACGGGCTCTTTCTTTCGCGGCGATGCCGCTCCGGTGCTGCGACCTGAGGATGAAGCCCGTTTCAACCGCGTGACCTACACCTACTACGAGCAGCTCAACGGCTACAAGGACTTAAAGACGCTCGGCATCGGCTACCACTTCTACCGTGGTCGCTACGTCGAGGCGATCAAGGAAATCCTCGATCCCACACTCAAGACCATTCTGCATATCCCCAGCGTGCGCTCTACGGAGTCCACGACCGACAAATATAACGAGGTTGATCGCATCCTCGATCACTTGGGCACGGTTTTGGGCAAGGACCCACAAACCGGCTTCTACCGAGTGCAGCGAGCCGACGGCGTGGTGATCAAGGTGGCCGACCTCGTGGACGACGGGCCAGACCGCGAGACGGTGATGACTGCCTTGCGCGACATTAAGGGTCGCGATGACGTGGACATCATCATCGCCTTGGGCATGGCCAAGGAGGGCTTTGATTGGATTTGGTGCGAGCACGCCCTGACGGTTGGCTATCGGGGATCATTGACCGAGGTGATTCAGATCATCGGGCGGGCCACGCGGGACGCTCCCGGCAAGAGCCACGCTCAGTTCACCAACCTCATCGCCGAGCCAGACGCCACCGAAGATCGCGTGGTGGATGCGGTCAACAACATGCTCAAAGCGATCGCGTGCTCGCTGCTAATGGAGCAGGTCTTGGCGCCGAACTTCAAGTTCAAGACCAAGCCGGACGCCGACGAGCTCGACGGAACCCGTCGCGAATCGAGCATCGAATACACGGGCGAAGACACGGTCATCGCCATCAGGGGCTTCGCGGAGCCATCCACGGCGCGTTCGCGCCAGATCATCGAGACCGACATCGCAGATCTCACGGCGGCGATCTTCCAAGATGAGACGATCCTGCGCGCCAGCATGAGCCCGGAGGACTACGCCCCGGAGGTGGTTAGTCAAGTATTCATTCCCAAGGTCATCGCCACGAAGTATCCCGACCTGACCGACGAGGAGATCGAGGAGATTCGGCAGGCCGTCGTCGCTGGCGGCGCGTTCAAGAGCCCACAGATCAGTGTCGAGCAAGATGGGCGAGGCGACACCAAATTCCTGCGCATGGCGGAGAAGCTGATTAACATCGACGAGCTCACAATCGACCTCATCGACAGCATTAATCCGTTCCAACGCGCCTACGAGATCATGTCCAAGTCCGTGACGGCCGACGTGCTAAAAACCATCCATGGCGCCATCGCCTTGACGAAGGTGGCCATGTCCGAAGAGGAGGCCGTCGCTCTGTATCCGCGCATCAAGGCATTCAATGCTGAGCGTGGTCACGAGCCCAGCCTGACAAGCCCCAACCCGCTCGAGCGGCGCATGGGCGAGGCCTTGGCATGGCTGCGCGAAGCCAAGCGCAAGAAGATGGCCGGCCGGGAGTCCTGATGGCGACCAAGAAGACGCTCGCTGAACTCCTCGCCGAGGAGGACGACTCGGGCCTGCTCGACGTCAAGCCGCGCGCATCGACGACCATGACGGAGGATGCCCGGATCGTACAAGCCTTCGAGGAGATCAACGTCTTTTTCGATCGCATGGGCTTCGCGCCTGGGCAGGGGCCTAACGATAGAAAAATCGGCGTGTCCGAGCGAGCTTTGCAGTCTCGCATGAGGGCCTACTCGGACAATCCCGCGCTCGTTGAGGCGCTGCGCCCCCATGACCGCAATGGCATGTTGGCAGCGTCAGCGCCGTCAGCGCCAGCGAGCCTCGACGAACTGCTGGACTCCGATGACGATCTTTTAGTGGACCCCAACGAGTCCATCTTCGAAATGCGCATCGCCAAATCACCGGCGGCCAAGCCGGATATGGTCTCCGAACGTGTGCCATGTGCCGATTTCGAGAATTTCAAGCCACTGTTCGACAAGGCCGCTGCGGAGCTTGCAAGCGGCGAGCGAAAGAGCATGAAGTTCGCCAACGAGCAGGAGATCGAGGCTGGCGGTTTTTTCATCCTCAACGGTGTCACCGTCTACGTCGCCGAAGTGCGCGACCCCCACATCCGCAACGGCAAGCGCAACGCACGATTGCGTCTGATATTCGAGAATGGCACCGAGGGCCAAAATCTTCTGCGTTCGCTGGCCACGGAGCTTTACAAGGACCCCAACGGCCGCAGGCTTTCGGACCCGCATGCCGGCCCGCTCTTTGGCCCGTCCGCCACTGAGCTGGTGAGCGTGGCCTCCCAGATGGATCGTGTCACTGGATGCATTTACGTTGTGCGCAGCCTCTCGTCACTTCCCGACATCTCTCGCCTTGATGGCCAGCTCTTCAAGATTGGTTTCACCACAGGGACGCTGGAAGACCGCATTCGCGGCGCAGCAGACGATCCGACTTTCCTGATGGCTCCGGCGCGTCCCGTGCGCTCCTATGAAGCGATTAACCTCAATGCCAACAAGTTCGAGAACATCCTGCATCGCCTCTTCGCGGAGGCGCGCTTGGACATTGAGATCATGGATCGCTTTGGCAAGCCATTCCGGCCCCGCGAGTGGTTCCTGCTGCCGCTTCCCGTCATTGAGCAGGCCATCCCAATGATTCTCGACGGCTCGATCGTGCGCCATCGTTACGATCATCGCGCCTGCGCAATCGTCCCTGTATCAAACTAATGTAGCGAGCTATGCCGAACATCCGCTCCATCGATATGCTGTTTCTCGACCAGCTCTTTGATATGGGCGGCGGCTATGTCCTGAATTTCTCCGACCGGACTATGTCTCGGTTCTTCGCAGAGGAGCTCAACGTTGACATCGACGATCCCGTGTATGCCGAGCAAGGTGGCTCCAAGGGAAAGCGGCTGCGCTGCTTCCTCCAAAAGGTCGAAATCCAGACCGTGGTCAAGACGCTCAAGGCCCTATGGGAATACCGTGAAGCCATCAGGATGCGCGACGGGAAGGCGGAGGAGGTCGAGAACGCGCAAGGCCGGCTTCTGTCGCTGATCAATCGCCTTGAAGGCAAACCCGATGCCCCGTCTGCCGGGCAATCTCCCAAAGCCGCGTATGACCGTCCCAAGCTGCTTGCCTTGCGCACTGACCTCATCGCGTTCGCCCAACTTGCGCCGCAGGCGCGGGGCTATGCCTTCGAGACGCTGCTGCGCGAGCTCTTCAATGTCTTCGGGCTGCAAGCCCGCGAACCGTTTCGGCTCAAAGGTGAACAGATCGATGGGAGTTTTGTGCTCCAAGGCGAGACCTATTTGATCGAGGCCAAGTGGCAAGCGGCTCAGACGGGTGTGGCGGACCTGCACACATTCCACGGCAAGCTTGAACAGAAGGCCGCGTGGACGCGGGGCCTGTTCGTTAGCAACAGCGGCTTCACCGAGGACGGCCTCGCCGCCTTCGGCCGGGGCAAGCGTGTCATCTGCATGGATGGTCTCGACCTCTTCGACACGTTGAGCCGCGAGCTGCCGCTCAACCATGTCCTCGAAAGCAAGGTGCGCCGCGCCGCCGAGACCGGCTTGCCGTTCGCGCGTGTGCGAGATCTCTTTCCAACATAACAACCAAGGGTATCGACTATGGCCGAGCGGAAGGAGCGAGTTCAAGTGGAGCCAGAAGGTTCGATCCGTGTCGGGAGCGTTCGGACGTTCTTGACTGAGATGGAACGCTTCGAGCCGGAGAAGAGCTTCACGTATTTTTTTCGAGGACACTCACGGTTCAGCCATCGCCTTGTACCGAGTATCTACCGCGACCCCGGCTGGATCGCAAACGAGGATGTGCTCTTCAAGGAGTTAGTGCTCCGCTGTCCCAATGACTTCTCCGGCCAGGAATCAACATTCCAAGCTCTGGTGAAGATGCAGCACTATTCGCTGCCGACCCGCCTGCTCGATATCACCGCCAATCCCTTGGTCGCCCTCTATTTCGCCTGTGAGCACGAGGGACCGCAACGCGAGAGCGGCGAGGTTGTTGTATTCCGCATTCCCACCGCCGAGATCAAATACTTCGACAGCGATACGGTGAGCGTCATCGCCAACATCAGCAGGCGGCCTTCGAGCTTCGAGCTACCTGAAGAAGATCTCGAGCGTTTGGAGTTCAACGAGATCCCGCAAATCCACTACCTGCTGCATGAGGTGAAGAGGGAGAAGCCTTACTTCGAGCCATTTATCCTCCGACATCATTTGGAGTCTGTGGTGTGCGTCAAGCCCAAGCTCGACAACGCCCGCGTCATCAAACAGGACGGCGCGTTTCTCCTCTTCGGCATGAATGGGCGAAAGACTGAGCCGGCGACGGTTCCGGCCGGCTTTCTTGCGGCGGCGGCAGCGAAGCGATTGCTCGTCGAGCCAGGCAAGAAGGTCTTCATCCGAAAACAGTTGGAGTCGCTGGGGCTCACGCAAGCGTCGATCTTTCCAGAGATCGACAAGGTGGCCGAGTTCATCAAGCGGACATATGCCACTCCGACCTCAACGTCATCAGGTGAGGCGAAGCCTTGAGGGTATGAAACTAATGATCCACAAGACGTGAGTTAGGTGGACCACGTCAAAAGGCATGTACTGAGCGTTAGCCCGCTTTTACACGCAGATCGGAATACGTAAGTACCAAGGGAGTTTGCAACTATTGCAAGAAGCGGCAATTTGCATGATTTGAGAAAATTTGCAATCTTTCTGAGAACCTACACGCTCAAACGTCGATGTTGCCGGCGCGCAGTGCGTTGGTTTCGATGAAATCGCGGCGCGGCTCTACCTCATCGCCCATGAGCATGGTGAACACGCGGTCGGCTTCGATGGCATCGTCGATCTGCACGCGCAGCAGGCGGCGCACAGCGGGGTCCATGGTGGTTTCCCACAGTTGCTCGGGGTTCATCTCGCCCAGACCTTTGTAGCGCTGGCGGCTGGTGGAGTGCTCGGCCTGGGCAATCAGCCAGGCCATGGCTTCGCGGAAATCCGCCACTTTCTCTTCCTTGGCGCGCTCGCCTTCGCCGCGCATGACGCGGGCGCCTTCGCCGAGCAGACCCCGGAAGGTGTTGGCCGCCTCGGCCAGTGCGGCGTAGTCGGTGCCGTGCACAAAGTCTTGGGTGAGCACGCTGCTCTTGACGTTGCCGTGGTGGCGGCGGCTGATGCGCAAAATCGGCTTGTCGGTGCGCACGTCAAACTCGCCAGCCACTTCGGCATCGGGCAGCTTGGCTTGCAGGGCCGCGGCCGAGGCTTCGGCGTCGGCTACCGTGTCCAGGTTCAGCGCAACGCCATCGGCGACGGAGCGCAGGGCTTCGGCATCCATGAAGTTCGTCAGGCGGGCGATCACGCTTTGCGCGACCTGGTGCTTGCGTGCCAATTCGGCCAGGGTGTCGCCGGCAATGGTGGTGCCGTTGGGGCCGCCGGTGAACACCGACGCGTTGACCAGCGCGATGCGCATCAGGAAAGCGTCCAGTGCCGGTGCGTCTTTCAGGTACAACTCTTCCTTGCCGGCCTTGACCTTGTACAGCGGAGGCTGCGCAATGTAGATGTGGCCGCGCTCCACCAGCTCGGGCATCTGGCGGTAGAAGAAGGTCAGCAGCAGGGTGCGGATGTGGGCGCCGTCCACGTCGGCATCGGTCATGATGATGATGCGGTGGTAGCGCAGCTTGGCGACGTTGAAGTCGTCGTTGCCGGTGCTGCCGCCGGCCTTGCCGATGCCGGTGCCCAGGGCGGTGATCAGCGTCAGGATTTCGTTGCTGGTCAGCAGTTTTTCGTAGCGCGCCTTTTCCACGTTCAGGATCTTGCCGCGCAGGGGCAGGATGGCCTGGAACTTGCGGTCGCGGCCCTGCTTGGCGGAGCCGCCGGCGGAGTCACCCTCGACGATGTAGATTTCGCAACCGGCTGGGTCCTTCTCCTGGCAGTCGGCCAGCTTGCCGGGCAGGCCCATGCCGTCGAGCACGCCCTTGCGGCGCGTCATGTCGCGGGCCTTGCGCGCGGCTTCGCGGGCACGGGCGGCTTCGATGATCTTGCCGACGATGATCTTGGCGTCGTTGGGGCGCTCCTGCAGGTAGTCGGCCAGCAGTTTGCTCACGATGTCTTCCACCGGGCCGCGCACTTCGCTGGACACCAGCTTGTCCTTGGTCTGGCTGCTGAACTTGGGCTCGGGCACCTTTACGCTGAGCACGCAGGTCAGGCCTTCACGCATGTCGTCGCCGCTGACCTCGACCTTGGCTTTCTTCGCCAGCTCGGATTCGTCGATGTACTTGTTGATGACGCGGGTCATGGCCGCGCGCAGGCCGGTCAGGTGGGTGCCGCCGTCACGCTGGGGAATGTTGTTGGTGAAACAGAGGACCTGCTCGTTGTAGCCGCTGTTCCACTGCATGGCCACTTCCACGCCGATGTTGGTGCCCTGGTCGCTTTGGCGGTCACCCATGGCGTGGAACACGTTGGGGTGCAGAACGGTCTTGCCCTTGTTGATGAAGTTCACAAAACCCTGCACGCCACCGGCCCCGGCGAAGTCGTCTTCCTTGCCGCTGCGTTCGTCCTTCAGGCGGATGCGCACGCCGTTGTTCAGGAAACTGAGTTCGCGCAGGCGTTTGCTCAGGATTTCGTAGTGGAAATCGTTGTTTTCCTTGAAGATCTCGGTATCGGGCAGGAAGTGCACTTCGGTGCCGCGGCGCTCGGTTTCACCGATCACCTTCATGGGGGAAACCTCGACGCCGTCCACCTTCTCAATGATGCGATTCTGCACGAAGCCCTGGCTGAACTCCATCATGTGCACCTTGCCGTCGCGGCGGATGGTCAGGCGCAGCATCTTGGACAGTGCGTTCACGCAGCTCACACCCACGCCGTGCAGGCCGCCGGAAACCTTGTAGCTGTTCTGGTTGAATTTGCCGCCGGCGTGTAGTTCGGTGAGCGCAATCTCGGCCGCCGAGCGCTTGGGCTCGTGCTTGTCGTCCATCTTCACGCCGGTGGGGATGCCGCGGCCGTTGTCGACCACGCTGATGGAGTTGTCGGAGTGGATGGTGACCAGGATGTCGTCACAGTGGCCGGCCAGCGACTCGTCGATGGAGTTGTCCACCACCTCGAATACCAGGTGGTGCAGGCCGGTGCCGTCGGAGGTGTCGCCGATGTACATGCCGGGGCGTTTGCGCACGGCTTCCAGGCCTTCGAGAATCTGGATGGACCCTTCGCCATAGGCTTCGGTCGCGCCGGCCTGGTTGGTGTCGATGGTGGGCTGGAAGTTGGAGCTGTCCGCACTGCCCTCGCCGGTATGCACGGCTTCGCCGCTGGTTTCAGCGGACAGACTGGGTTTGTTGTCTTCGGTCATGGCTAACTTCTCTCACAAATTCGCAAAAAATATCAATCTCTGGAATGACCAAACCCCCGAAGGTCGGGGGTTTGCGTCATGCAGCGCGGCGGTCTGGCAGCCTTAAATTCGCATCGGCATCACCACGTATTTGAACGTGGCGTTGTCGGGGATGGTGAAGAGTGCCGAGCTGTTGCCGTCGGACAATTCCAGCTTCACCATTTCCTGGCTCATGTTGGCAAGCGCGTCGATCAGGTAGGTGACGTTGAACCCGATTTCGATGCTGTCACCGCTGTAGTCGATGTCGAGCTCGTCCACGGCCTCTTCCTGCTCGGCATTGTTGGATGCCACGCGCAGGCTGCCGGGATCGATGTTCAGGCGCACGCCCTTGAATTTGTCACTGGTCAGGATGGCGGTGCGCTGCAGCGTCTTGAGCAGGGCGTCGCGGCCCAGCGTGATGCTGTTCTTGTGGTTCTTGGGGATGACGCGGTTGTAGTCGGGGAATTTGCCCTCGACCAGCTTGGTCACGAATTCCATGCCGTCAAAAATGAATTTGGCCTGGTTGTTCGCAAACTGCATTTCAATGGCCCCTTCGGCGTCGCTCAGCAGGCGCTGTAGCTCGACCACGGTCTTGCGCGGCAGGATCACTTCCTGCTTGGGAACTTCCACGTCCAGTGTGGCAGAGGCGAAAGCCAGGCGGTGGCCGTCGGTAGCCACCAGGCTGAGCTGCTTGCCTTCGGCGACAAACAGGATGCCGTTGAGGTAGTAACGGATGTCGTGTACGGCCATGGCAAAGGACACCTGGTCGAGCAGGCCCTTGAGCGTCTTTTGCGGCACGCTGAAGGCGGGACCGAAATTGGCCGACTCCTGCACCAGCGGGAAGTCCTCTGCCGCCATGGTCTGCAGGGTGAACTTGCTCTTGCCGCCCTTGACGATGATCTTGCTCTGGCTGGACTCCAGTGACACGGTCTGGTCGGCAGGCATGGTGCGCAAGATGTCGATCAGCTTGCGCGCGCCAATGGTGGTGGTGAAGTTGCCCGTATCGCCACCCAGCTCGGCTGTGGTGCGGATCTGGATTTCAAGGTCGCTGGTGGTCACCTGCAGTGACGTTCCCGTTTTGCGCAGCAGTACGTTGGCCAGGATGGGCAGCGTGTGGCGGCGCTCAACAATACCGGCTACGGATTGCAGAACCGATAGGACTTTGTCTTGCGTTGCCTTCAATACGATCATGTCAACCTCTTCTTAAATAACTGTCGTTTCCCCCGGAAGTCGCCTCCCCCGGTCTTTTTCTAATAAATCCTGCCATTTTCCCTTTTTTTTATCGTGTACTTGGGGGCTCTGGCGTTTTATTCGCGGTCAGCCTTTCAGTGTCTGCTCCAGCACGTGCAACTGCTGGTTGAGTTCGGTCATCTGTTGGCGTTCGCCCCCGATTTTCCGCACGGCGTGCAACACGGTGGTGTGGTCGCGCCCGCCAAACAGTTCGCCAATTTCGGGCAGGCTCTTCTGGGTCAGCTCCTTGGCCAGGTACATGGCAATCTGGCGCGGCCGGGCAATGCTGGCCGGACGCTTCTTGCTGTACATGTCGGCGACCTTGATCTTGTAGTAGTCGGCCACCGTTTTCTGGATGTTTTCCACCGAAATCTGCCGGTTCTGGATGGACAGCAGGTCGCGCAGGGCTTCTCGGGCCAGCTGGATGGAGATCTCTTTCTGGTTGAAGCGGGAGTAGGCCAGGATCTTGCGCAGTGCGCCTTCCAGTTCCCGCACGTTGGAGCGCACGTTCTTGGCGACGAAGAAGGCCACCTCCTCGGGCATGTCGGAGCCCTCCATGCGCGCCTTGTTGATCAGGATGGCCACCCGCATCTCCAGTTCGGGCGGCTCGATGGCCACCGTCAGCCCGGAGTCGAAACGCGATACCAGGCGTTCGTGGATGTCGGTCAGCCCCTTGGGGTAGGTGTCGCTGGTCATCACAATGTGGGACTTCTTGGCCAGCAGCGCCTCAAAGGCGTTGAAGAACTCTTCCTGGGTACGGTCCTTGTTGGCAAAGAACTGCACATCGTCAATCAGCAGCAAATCCAGGGAGTGGTAGCGGTCCTTGAACTCGTCAAAAGTCTTGCGCTGGTAGGCCTTAACCACATCCGAGACAAACTGCTCGGCATGGATGTAGAGAACTTTGGCGTTGGGCTTGTCGGCCAGCAGCCGGTTGCCGATGGCGTGCATCAGGTGGGTCTTGCCCAGACCGACGCCACCGTAGATGAACAACGGGTTGTACAGATGCCCCGGCATGGAGGCCACGTGCATGGCTGCGGCACGCGCCATGCGGTTGGCAGTGCCTTCTACCAGGTTCTCAAAGGTCAGCATCCCATTGAGACGGTTCTTGGGCAGACCGGGGCTGGCGATTTCGCCGGGCACTGCGCTTTCTTCCACCGGGATCATTTCGGATGCCTGTTGCACAAAAGTAACCTTGGCGGCCGCATCACGCGGAGTGATTGCTAACTCCACTAATACTGGCTGGCCGTACAGCTTCTCCAGCATGGCCGCAATACGGCCGCTGTACTGGGCGCGTACCCAGTCGAGTTTGAAGCGGTTGGCAACAAAAATGGTGACCTTGGAGAAGTCGTCCAGTACCTGGGCGGTCAGGGGTTTGATCCAGGTGTTGAATTGCTGTTCGGGCAACTCCTGGGCCAGTTGGTCAACGCAGCTCTGCCACAGGCTCTGGCCGATATCGAGCCCCGCCGATGCGGCGGATTTGGATGGGTGTCCCTCTGGCATTATTCTTGTCAGCTTCTGTGGATAGTTATTAAATGCTGTGCCCCGAATTGTAATTTATCAAACTCTTATCCACAACCTGGCGGATTGCATGCGAGTTACAGCAGTACGCCGTGTTTCCGACGTAAGGTGTTGCCCTGCTTGAGAAAATTTGCGATAATCCGGGGTTCCCCTGATTGTGTTCGGGGCGATTTGACCGTGATCCGCCTTTTTGAAAGCTGTTGGATCGAAACTGAGCCTATTAGGAATTCCACATGAAACGCACATACCAGCCCTCCAAAATCCGTCGCGCACGCACCCATGGTTTCCTGGTGCGCATGAAGACCCGTGGCGGTCGCGCTGTCATCAACGCACGTCGCGCCAAGGGCCGCAAGCGTCTGGCTGTCTAAGCGCGGTCTGCGGGTAGCTTCCAGCACATGCCGATCCGTGCCCTGCCGGCTTGGTAGCCTAGGTGTGGTTCTGGCGTGCAACGACTGAAGACGCGGCCCCAGTTTCAGGCTGTTTTGGCTGGTAGTACACTCGCCCGAACGGCGCACTTCGCCTTGCATAGCTGTACTCTGGAGCAGCCCTCGGCGGCTCAGGGCTTGGTGTTGCCGGCCCTGTTCCCCGTGCGCGGGGTGTGGTTGGGTGCCATGGTGCCCAAGCGGTGGGCCAAGCGCGCCGTGACCCGCAATGCCATCAAACGCCAGATCTACCACGTGAGTGCTGAATTCGAATCGGTTTTGTCGGAACGTGCGCACCTCGTGAGGTTGCGTGCGGGGTTTGACCGTTCGCAATTCGTCAGTGCGACATCCGATGTGCTCAAGGCGGCTGTGCGCGCCGAGTTGCAGCAGCTGTTTGTCCGCGCCCAGTCGCCCCGGGCGGCGGCACCCTCGCCATGATGCGCCCTCTGCTCATCGGTATCGTCAAGGCCTACCGGTTGTTTCTCAGCCCGTGGCTGGGTTCGGCCTGCCGGTTTGAGCCGACCTGCTCAGCGTACGCCCTGCAGGCCCTGCAGATGCACGGTGCGGCGGCGGGCAGTTACCTGACGGCGTCCCGCATCCTGCGTTGCCACCCCTGGTGTGCGGGGGGGCACGACCCTGTTCCCGCAGAATCTCCCCGGCTGTTTACCCGGCTGCTCTCTTCTTCCTCTGAAAAGAAACCCTCATGAACGATATTCGCCGCACCATTTTGTGGGTGATCTTTGGTTTTTCCATGGTTTTGCTGTGGGACCAGTGGCAGGTGCATAACGGCAGGAAAGCCACGTTTTTCCCCAGCGCGACCCAGCAGACGGCGCCGGCGGCAGCCAACGCGCCCGAAACCAAGCCCGCCAGCGTGGAGGCGGGTGTGCCAGTTGCTGCCGGCCAGCCCGCAGTGGTGCCCGCTGCGCCGGTCTCGGCCCCCGCGGCGCCCAAGGAGCGCGTTGACGTGACGACGGATGTGTTGAAGCTGACGTTCGACACCGAGGGTGGTTCGCTGGTGCGCACCGAGTTCCTCAAGCATGCCGACATGGCCGACAAGTCTCGCAACTTTGTCCTGCTCGACGACACCAAGGACCGCGTCTACCTGGCGCAGACCGGTGTCATTGGCAGCAGCGCGGCCGCCGGGGCGTTCCCCACGCACAAGACGCCCATGTCGGTCACTGGTGAGCGCACCCTGAAAGACGGGCAGGACGAGCTGGTCATCAAGTTCACCTCGGCCGACGTCGGGGGCATCAAGCTGGTCAAGACCTACACCGTCCGCCGTGGCGCCTACGATATCGCCGTCAAGCATGAGCTGACCAACGTCTCGGCGGCGCCCATTGCCCCGCAGTTATACCTGCAGCTGGTGCGCGACGGCAACAAGCCGCCGGGTGAGTCGTCGTTCTATTCCACTTTCACCGGGCCCGCGGTGTACACCGACGCCAAGAAGTACCAGAAGGTTGAGTTCGCCAAGATCAAGAAGAACACCGCCGAGTACGAAAAGCAATCCAACAATGGCTACGTTGCCATGGTGCAGCACTATTTCGCCAGCGCCTGGATCTTGCCCGAAGGCGTGCAGCGCACCATTTCACTGGATGGCGTGGATATCGGGTCCCGGGTGGCCGACTGCTGCTACCGCGCCACCATGATGACGCCTGTGGAGTCCATTGCGCCGGGCGCCACCAAGGCGGTGGACGCCAAGTTCTTTGCCGGCCCGCAGGAAGAAAAAATGCTGGCGGCCCTGACCCCCGGCCTGGAGCTGGTCAAAGACTACGGCTGGCTGACCATTCTGGCCAAGCCGCTGTACTGGCTGCTCGACAAGCTGCACGGTTTCATCCAGAACTGGGGCTGGTCCATCGTGGCGCTGGTGGTGCTGCTCAAGGTGGCTTTCTACTGGCTCAATGCCAAGGCCTATGCCAGCATGGCCAAGATGAAGGCGGTCAACCCCAAGATCACGGAAATGCGCGCGCGCCTGAAGGACAACCCGCAGCAGATGCAGCAGGAGATGATGCGCATCTACCGGGAGGAGAAGGTCAACCCCATGGGAGGCTGCTTCCCCATCATGATCCAGATTCCGGTGTTCATTGCCTTGTACTGGGTGCTGCTCTCCAGCGTGGAGATGCGCAATACGCCCTGGATGCTGTGGATCAAGGATCTGTCCTCGCCGGACCCCTTCTACATCCTGCCGCTGATCATGACGGCCACCAGCCTGCTGCAGACGGCGCTGAACCCGACGCCACCGGACCCGATCCAGGCCAAGATGATGTGGTTCATGCCACTGATCTTCAGCGTGATGTTCTTCTTCTTCCCGGCAGGCCTGGTGCTGTACTGGATTACCAACAACACTTTGTCCATCCTGCAGCAGTGGGTCATCAACACCCGCATGGGTGTGCCGCCGCAGTTCAATCTGCCGAAGTTCCGCTAAACGAAACAAGGGCCGCTGATTGCGGCCCTTGACCTTTGGGCCTTGAACGCTTGCCATGCTGACCCGTAACAGCCAACCCATTGTGGCCATTGCCACCGCGCCGGGGCGCGGGGCGGTTGGCATGGTGCGCGTCAGCGGCAAGCGGCTGGACGCGCTGGTGCAGCAGCTGGTGGGCCGGGCGCTGCGGCCCCGTGAGGCCACCTACCTGCCTTTTTGTGACCGCGCCGGCGTTCCCATCGACCAGGGATTGGCGCTCTATTTCCCGGGGCCCCACTCCTTCACCGGGGAAGACGTGCTGGAGCTGCAGGCCCACGGCGGGCCGGTGGTGCTCCAGCTGCTGTTGGCGCGTTGCCTGGAAGCCGCAGCCCAGCCGGACCCGGCCACCGGGCTGGCCTGCCTGCCCGGCCTGCGCTTGGCCCAGCCGGGCGAGTTCACCGAGCGCGCGTTTCTGAACGACAAGATCGACCTGGCGCAGGCCGAAGCCATTGCCGACCTGATTGACGCCAGCACGGAGGCGGCGGCACGCAGCGCCACGCAGTCCTTGTCGGGGGCGTTCTCGCGCGAGATCCACGCCCTGCGGGATGCCCTCATCCACCTGCGCATGCTGGTCGAAGCCACGCTTGATTTTCCGGAGGAAGAAATCGACTTCCTGCAGCAATCGGACGCCTGGGGACAGCTGGACCGGCTGCAAGACCGTCTGCATGCGGTCATGCAAAAGGCTTCCCAGGGGGTGTTGCTGCGCGAGGGCATCAAAGTAGTGATTGCGGGCCAGCCCAATGCGGGCAAGTCGTCCCTGCTCAACGCGCTGGCCGGTGCCGAGCTGGCCATCGTGACGCCCATTGCCGGCACCACGCGCGACAAGGTGCAGGAAACCATCCAGATCGAAGGTGTGCCCATCCATATCGTGGACACGGCAGGGTTGCGTGAAAGCAACGATGCGGTGGAACAGATCGGTATTGCCCGTGCCTGGGAGGCCATCGAAGGTGCCGATGCCGTTGTCTTCCTGCACGATCTCACCCGTGCGAATGCTATCAATTACATAGCTGATGACGCAATCATTGCGGGCGTCCTGGCCGAAAAACTCCCTAAAAATGTGCCGGTCATCGATATCTGGAACAAGGCCGATGCCGTATCCGGCGCCGTGCCGGCGACGGGCCTGGCGCTGTCGGCCCGCACCGGTAGCGGGCTGGACGGGCTACGCCACCGTTTGCTGGAGGTCGCGGGTTGGCAGCAGGCGCCGGCGGGCGGGGTATTCATGGCCCGCGAGCGCCATTTGCAGGCCCTGCGCCGGGTGGATGCCCATCTGATGGAGGCGCAGGCGCACCTGGGCGCACAGGCCCAGGCACTGGATCTGCTGGCGGAAGAGCTGCGCCTGGCGCAGAACGCATTGAGTGAAATCACGGGCGAATTCACACCGGACGATTTGCTGGGCGTCATTTTTTCGAAATTCTGCATCGGCAAGTAAATCGCCTGCTTTACACTGTTTCCATCGTTGAATCAGGAAGTAAAGAACAATGGCGCTGATCCCGTGGTTTCGCAAGAAGGTGGAAGTCAAGCCGCACGATGGTGTCGACAGCTCGGGGCTGGGTCACACCGACGGGGTGCCGCCGTTTCATTCCTCATCCCGGGATCTGGCACATGGGGCGCAGCCGAGTGCCGCCGCCAGTCGCAAAAGCGAACGTCTGCAGCAGCGGGAGTTGCTGTACGCCGTGGTGCGCGACTCCATGACCAAGGCCGGAGTGTTGTCTTCGAGCTACAAATTCAAGGTGCTGTCGCTGGACTCGCGGGGACGCCAGTACATGATCATGATGGACCTCGCGGGCTCGCACGCCGGCGAGGTCAGCGGGCTGGCCGAAATGGAAGGGCTGATCGCCCAATACGCAAAAGCCCGCCACGACATTCTGGTCACGGCGGTGTACTGGCGCCTGAATCAGCAGGCCGCGGCGCCTGCGCGCGCAGCTGCGCCGGTGGCGTCTGATGCACATCCCAAGCCGGGCTACGAGCCGTTGCAGGCCGATGAGGTGGCGGCTTTCAAGCAGGCACTGGCTTCCGTTGCGCCTTCCGTGCCGCTGTCGGCTCCAGGTGAAATCATCCGCTCCAAGCGCCGCAATCCGGCACCCCAACCCGAGTTCCAGGAAACGCAGGTGGACGATCGCGCGTTGCCCCTGAGCAGCACCCAGTACGGCGACCTGAACTAGTCCGTCGGGGCGTTGCGGCCTGGCGGGGCTGCGTCAGTGGCCCTCGAAATCCACCAGGGTGAACAGGGGCAGCCCGCCGTCCCGGAGCTTTTGCGAGCCCCCCAGTTCGGGTAAATCCACAATGGCGGCGCCTTCCATTACATGGGCGCCCAGGCGCTCCAGCAGCTTCTTGCCGGCCATCATGGTGCCGCCGGTGGCAATCAGATCGTCAATCAGCAGGACCCGGTCACCGGCCTTGACGGCATCGGTGTGTAGTTCCACGGTGGCACTGCCGTATTCCAGCTCGTAGGTCTCCTCCACGGTGGTGAACGGCAGTTTGCCTTTCTTGCGGATGGGGACGAAGCCGATGTTGAGCTCGTAGGCCACGACGGCCCCAAGAATGAAGCCTCGGGCATCCAGACCGGCCACCACATCAGGGCGCCTGGCGGGGTCCATATACCGGTGCACAAAGGCATCTATCAGGACGCGGAACACCTTGGCATCCTGCAGCAGGGGCGTGATGTCGCGGAATTGCACGCCCGGCGTGGGCCAGTCCGGAACGGTGCGAATGTGGTCTCGTAGGTACTGATTAACGCTGAGGTGTTGCATGGGTCATCCGGAAAAAGTCGGCCACAAGGCCGCGCCCAGGCGCCATTGTGCCTCCACGGGATGGCCACACGCTGCCTAACTCCGGCCCAGATTCTGTTCGGCCACGGCCAGCGGCTCGGCCTTGCCGGAGAGCACCAGTGTGTCGCCTTCCTGCAGCACGGCGCTTTCCGGCGCAGCGACGGTCTTGCCATTGCTGCGCCGCAGGCTGATAACCCGCACTTCCAGGAGCTGCAGTTCCAGTTCCGCCAGGGTGCTGCCGATTGCCTGGGCGCCGGGCGTCAGCGTGACCGATGCCAGCCGTTCGTTCTGCAATTCGTCCAGGGAATTGTCATCGGCCCCGTGGAAGAAGCCCCGCAGCAGCTTGTAGCGGGCATCCCGCTGTTCCTGCACGATGCGGATCACCCGCCGCATGGGGACCCCGACCAGCGCCAGGGCGTGGCTGGCCAGCATCAGTGAACCTTCGATGGCTTCGGGAACGACCTCGGTGGCGCCCGCCGCCCGCAGGACCTTCAGACTGAAGTCGTCCTGCGTGCGCACGATCACCGGAACCTGGGGCGCGTGCGCGTGGGTGTGGCTCAGCACTTTCAGGGCACCCGGTACATCCAGGTAGGTGATGACCACCGCGCTGGCGCGCGCCAGGCCGGATGCCATCAGGGCCTGCAGGCGTGCGGCGTCGCCAAACACCACCGAATCGCCGGCGGCCGTGGCTTGGCGCACCCGGTCGGGGTCCAGGTCCAGCGCCATGTAGGGAATGCCTTCGCCCTCCAGCATGCGCGCCAGGTTTTGCCCGCAACGTCCGTAGCCACAGATGATGACGTGCCGGTTCGCGTTGATGGACTTGCGTGCGATGGTGGTCATCTGCAATGACTGTTGCAGCCATTCGCTGGCCACGAGTTTGAGGACGATGCGGTTGCTGTACATCACGATAAAAGGCGTGGCCAGCATGGACAGCACCATGCCCGCCAGAATGGGGTTCAACAACGCCGGCGGCAGCAGGGCATTTTCCTGGGCCAGCGTGAGCAGCACGAAACCGAACTCGCCGGCCTGCGCCAGGTACAGGCCGGTGCGCAGGGAGACGCCTGGACTGGCGCCCAGCACGCGGGAAAGCACGGCAATCAGCAGGCCCTTGAACAGGGTGGGCACCACCAGCAAGAGCAGCACCAGGGGCCAGTGCGCCAGCACCAGGCGCCAGTCCAGTAGCATGCCGATACTGATGAAAAAAAGGCCCAGCAGCACGTCATGGAACGGCCGGATGTCGGACTCCACCTGGTGCTTGTACTCGGTTTCCGAAATCAGCATGCCGGCAATGAAGGCGCCCAGCGCCAGGCTCAATCCCGCCAGTTCGGTCAGCCAGGCCAGTCCCAGGGTGATGAACAGCAGATTGAGCACAAACAGCTCTTCGCTCTTGCGCCGGGCCACCAGCGTCAGCCAGCGGCGCATCACGTGCTGCCCGCCCACCATCAGCACGGTAATGAGCACGACCGCCTTGAGCGCCGCCAGCGCCAGCGCGCCCACCAGCTGCTCGCCTGGCGCCCCCAAGGCCGGAATCAGCACCAGCAGCGGCACCACGGCCAGGTCCTGGAACAGCAAAATGCCCATGACCCGCTTGCCGTGCTCGGACTCCATTTCCAGCCGTTCCACCATGAGTTTGACCACGATGGCGGTGCTGCTCATGGCCAGGGCGGAAGACAGGGCCAGTGCAGCCTGCCAGGGCATGCCCCACTGCTGCGGCATCCAGACCGCCAGCCCCAGCGTGGCCAGGGTCGCTACCAGCATGGTCACAGAAACCTGCAGCAGGCCCAGCCCAAAGACGTGCCGGCGCATGGCCCGCAGCTTGGGCAGGTTGAATTCCAGGCCGATGACGAACATGAGAAACACCACGCCGAACTCACCCAGGTGCCGCACCCCCTCGGCGCTTTGGGACAGCGCAAGGGCATGCGGGCCGATGACGACGCCCACGGCCAGGTAACCCAGCATGGGCGGAAGCTTGAACGAGCGGCACACCACCACCCCCAGTACGGCGGCCAGCAGGTAGAGCAGTGTGATTTCGAGTCCGGTCATGGCACCATCCTAGCAAGACTTGCCGGGCTCTATAAAATGCACGGATGACCGATCACGTAGCGCAGCCTCCTGCATCACCGGCCCAGCGCGCCATTGCGCTGGCGCATGAAACCCTCGATATCGAGGCCGCC
This sequence comes from Rhodoferax sp. MLSD5-FHT05B10, assembly GCF_058793415.1. Lineage (NCBI taxonomy): Bacteria > Pseudomonadati > Pseudomonadota > Betaproteobacteria > Burkholderiales > Comamonadaceae > Rhodoferax > Rhodoferax sp. MLSD5-FHT05B10. The sequence continues at coordinate 188,963 of NZ_JBXAFT010000006.1, forward strand.
GCCGTCCTGGGCCTGAAGAGCCGGGTGGGCGCGGCGTTTGCGCAGGCCGTCGCCATGGTGCTTGCGGTGCAGGGGCGGGTCGTGGTCATGGGCATGGGCAAGAGCGGCCATGTGGGACGCAAGATCGCCGCCACACTGGCCTCTACCGGAACACCTGCCCTGTTTGTGCACCCGGCAGAAGCCAGCCACGGCGACCTGGGCATGATCACGGCCTCGGACCTGGTCTTGGCCATCTCCAACAGCGGCGAGTCCCAGGAAATGGCCGCCATCCTGCCGGTCCTCAAGCGCCTGGGGGCGCCGGTGGTGGCCATGACCGGGAATTCCCAGTCCACCATGGCCCGTCATGCCGATCTGTGGCTCGACAGTGCGGTTGACAAGGAAGCCTGTCCTCTGAATCTGGCCCCGACGGCCAGCACCACGGCGCAATTGGCCCTGGGAGATGCGCTGGCGGTGGCGTTGCTCGACGCACGAGGGTTTCGCGCCGAGGATTTCGCGCGCTCCCACCCCGGCGGTGCCCTGGGGCGCAAGTTGCTCACCCATGTGAACGATGTCATGCGCTCGGGTGGCGCGGTTCCCCGTGTGGCGCCCCAAGCCAGCTTCAGCGACCTGATGCGCGAGATGAGCGCCAAGGGGCTGGGGGCCACTGCCATCGTCGACGACGATGGCGCCGTGGTCGGTATCTTCACCGACGGTGATCTGCGTCGCCTGGTCGAGCAGGGCGTCGATCTGCGGGCCAAGACGGCGCAGGATGTGATGCACCGCTCGCCCTGCACGGTGGACGCACAGGCCCTGGCCGTGGATGCCGCCGACCTCATGGAACGCAAGCGCATCACCAGTGTGCTGGTGGTGGACCAAGAGGGGCGCCTGTGTGGCGCGCTCAACAGCAACGACCTGATGCGGGCGAAGGTCATCTGATGCGCCCCGCCATCCATTTCGATCCGGCGTTGCTGCTCAGGGCGCAGGGCGTGAAAGTGGCTTTCTTTGACGTGGACGGCGTGCTGACCGACGGCGGCCTGCTGTTTTCCGAAGCGGGCGAGGCCCTCAAGCGGTTCAACACGCTGGACGGCCACGGCCTGAAGATGCTGCAGCGGGCCGGCATTACGCCGGCGGTCATAACGGGGCGCGACTCGCCGGCGTTGCGGCTGCGGTTGCAGGCCCTGGGCGTTGTTCACGCCCATTTCGGGACGGAGGACAAGCGCCCGGCGGCAGAGCAGACGCTGGCGGCCCTGGGACTGGACTGGAGCCAGGCAGCCGCCATGGGTGATGACTGGCCGGATCTGGCGGTCATGCAGCGCAGCGGGTTTTCGTGCGCGCCGGCCAATGCACACGTGGAGGCCCGTGCCCTGGCGGACTATGTGACCGAGGCGCGGGGCGGCGATGGGGCCGCCCGGCAGTTCTGTGACCTGCTCATGGTGGCCAGTGGCCGTTATGTGGACTTGCTGGAACAGTACACACGGTGATTGCTGTACTCAAAGACGTCTGGGACCGGTTTTTGCTGTATTTGCCACTGGCATTCATGGCACTGCTGGCCTTGGGCACCTATTGGCTGGTCCGCAGCACGCCCCCTGTGGACGGCCCCGTGGTGCAGCGGGCCGCCGGCCATGATCCCGACTATTTCATGCAGGACTTTTCAGTCCGGACCTTTGACTCGGTGGGGCGCATCCGCACCGAAGTGCTGGGCGAGCAGGCGCGCCACTACCCCGATACGCTGTGGCTGGAGATCGACCGCATCCGCATCCGCTCCTTCGACGAAAAGGGCCGTCTGACGACTGCCACCGCCGCGCGTGGGTTGACCAACGAAGACAGCTCGGAAGTCCAGCTGCTGGGCAACGCAGTCGTGGTCCGTGAGGCGGAACCGGCTACCAAGGCGAACGCCGCCCCCCGCATGGAGTACCGCGGCGAGTTCCTGCACGCGTTCCTGAAAACGGAGCAGGTGAAGTCGCATAAACCGGTCGAGCTTCTGCGCGGCAACGACCGCTTCACGGCGAACAGTCTGGATTTCGACAACGTGGAACAGGTGCTGCAGCTGCACGGGCGTGTCCGGGGTACGCTGGTACCCGGCAACCCATAATCTTCCAGGGGAGACGATCCATGGCCAAGTTGGTCTTCATCACCGGTGCCTCCAGTGGTATCGGCCAGGCAATGGCGTGGCGCTTCTACCAGGCGGGATATTCCCTGGCACTGGTCGCCCGGCGCGCGCCGGAGATCCAGGCCTGGGCGGTCCAGCGCGGACTGGCCGCGGAGCGTTACCAGATCTATGGCGCGGATGTGGCGCAGACGGACAGCATTGTGGCCGCGGCACAGCAGTGCCTGCAGCGCCAGGGTGTGCCGGACGTGGTTGTTGCCAATGCCGGTATCAGCATCGGCGTGGATACGGCCGAGCGAAGCGACCTGGAGGTGATGGCCCGCACATTTGCCACCAACAACATTGGCATGGCCGCGACATTTCACGCATTCATCGAACCCATGGTGCAGCGGGGGGCGGGCGCACTGGTCGGAATCGGCAGCGTGGCGGGAATCCGTGGACTGCCGGGGCACGGCGCCTACTGCGCCAGCAAGGCGGCCGTCATCAGCTACTGCGAGAGTTTGCGGGGAGAACTGCGCTCCAGTGGTGTCCAGGTCGTCACCATTTGTCCGGGGTATATCGATACCCCGTTGACGCAAAAGAACCGGTACACCATGCCGTTCCTGATGACGGCTGAGGATTTTGCCGACCGGGCGTTCGCGGCCATCGAAGGCGGAGCCAGTTACCGTGTGATTCCCTGGCAGATGGGGTGGGTGGGCAAAGTGCTGCGCCTGTTGCCCAATGGGCTGTTTGACCGGGTCTTTGCTGGAAGGCCACGCAAGCACCGCAGCGGTGAAGGCGGATAACCGCTGAGCATTGCCCGCCCGCTTTCCGCGCCCGTTGCGGGCAACAAAAAAGGGCCTGACGGCCCTTTTTTGGAATGGGTTGATGAACCCGTTCTGTGCTTAGTAGCTGCTACGGCCACCGCCGTAACCGCCGCCGCCGCTACGGCCGCCGCCAGCGCCACCACCGTAGCCGCCGCCGCCGCTACGGCCACCGCCGAAGCCGCCGCCGCCAGTGCGGGGGGGACGTGCTTCCATGGGGCGTGCTTCGTTCACAACCAAACCGCGGCCGCCGAACTGCTGGCCATTCATGCCGTTGATCGCTGCTTGAGCTTCAGCATCGCTGCCCATTTCCACAAAGCCGAAGCCCTTGGAGCGGCCGGTGTCACGTTCCATCATGACCTTGGCGCTGGTAACGGTGCCGTGTGCGGAAAACGCTTGCTGCAGGTCTTCGTCACGGAAAGAATAGGGCAGGTTGCCCACGTAAAGTTTGTTGCCCATGTAAGGACTCCTCAAAATAACTCAAAACGCGATGGTGTCCAAAACCGCAATCAACAAACCAATGAAGACTTAAAGCAGACGCGAAACTGGTAAATCACCGCAAACTCGTACTGCCGGTTTTCCAGCAATACCGGGACATTATGGGGCCTTTTGAAAAAGTTGCCTAATTTTTGTTGGAGGGACCGGTTTCACCCCCCGATTTGTGGTTGAAACCCCTATTTGCGGCGGTACAGGTGCTCGATTTCGGCTGCAAAACGGGCCGCCAGGTTCTTGCGTTTGAGCTTGAGCGTCGGGGTCATCAGCGAGTTTTCGCTCGTCCATGGCTCCAGCGTCAGGGCGACCGCACGGGGCTGGGCATAGTAGGGAAACGCGTCGGTGAGGGTGCGGATGCGCTCCAGAACCGCCTCGCGTGCGCTGGGTGCCAGCAGGCTGTCTGCGGCATCCGCGTCCAGGTTCAGGCTGGGGGCCAGACGCGCCCAGCCGGAGCGGCTCAGCACCACAATGCAGCCGATGAAAGGCCGGTTGTCTCCGAAGGTGTAGGCCTGCTCAAACAGCGGGTCGCTGGTGATGGCGAGCTCCAGGTCGGCTGGTGCGATTTTTTCGCCGGTGGACGTCACAATGATCTCTTTCAGGCGGCCCAGGATGCGGATGCGCCCGTTCTCCAGGGCGGCCTGGTCTCCGGTATGCAGCCAGCCGTCGACGAAGGCTGCTGCCGTGTCGGCCTCGCGTTTCCAGTAACCGCGCATCACGCTGCGGCTGCGCACTTGCAGTTCCTGGTTTTCTCCGATGCGTACCTCCACTCCGGGCAATGGCCGCCCAATGGTGGCCGGGTCGTTGTCGTCCAGTCCGTTGGCCGCCACCACGGGGGACGTCTCCGTCATGCCATAGCCCTGCAGGATGGGCAGGCCCAGTCCGAGAAAACAGTGCGCAATGGGTTGCGACAGAGCCGCCCCGCCGCTCACCGCCACGCGCAGACGACCGCCGAACTGTGCCAGCAGCGGCTGGGCCACCAGCTTGTCCAGCATGGGCCATGCCAGCGCGTCCAGCGCTGCGGGCGTGCGGTCCGGCAGTGGCAGGTGTTGCGTGCGGCAAAAGCGCCGCCACCCCACCGTCTGCGCCCACTGGAACAGGCGCGACTTCAGCGCCGATCCAGCCAGTGTGCCCTTGACTACGGTGTACACCCGCTCATAGATGCGGGGCACCGAGATCAGGATGGTGGGCCGCACCGTCTTCATGTCCTCGGACAACAGGGCTACCGACCGTGCATGGGCCACGCAGCAGCCTGCGGCAATGGGCAGGTAGTAGCCGGCGGTGCGCTCAAACGTGTGGGAGAGCGGCAGGAACGAAAGGAATACGTCGTCCGGCGAAGGGACCACGCGCTGCAGCGTGGCCTTGACGTTCTCCAGGACGTTGTCGTGCGTGAGCATCACGCCCTTGGGCTTGCCCGTGGTGCCCGAGGTGTACACCAGGGTGGCCAGATCGCCGGGTTCGGGTGCATGCCGGGCCGGTTGGTCCGCAGAGGCGGCAGCCTGGGCCAGCCAGTCGCCAAGAGACACCACCAGGGGATCGCCGGGGGATGGGGGTTCGACAACGATGACCTGGCGCAGGGCAGGCAGCGCCACGCCGGTGGTGGCAATGGCCTGCCACTGGGCACCGGACTCCACCAGCAGTACCGACGCATCGCTGTCTGCCAGGATGTAGGCGATGCTGGCCGGGTTGTCCAGCGCGTGCAGCGGAACCGGGACACAGGCCAGGGCAAGCGCAGCCTGGTCGATGCAGACGGCGTCCAGCCCGTTGGGCAGCAGGGTTGCGATGCGGGCGCCGCGCGGCAGTGCCAGCCGGTCCAGCGCTGCGGCATAACGGGCCACCCGCTCGCCGGTGGCTTGCCAGGAGAGGGGGCGCCACTGGCGGGCGGTCCCGTCGTATTGCAGGTAGGCGGCTGCCTGGGGCGTTTGTGCCACGCGCCAGGCAAAGAGTTCTGCCAGTGTGCGAACCTGGTCCAGGGTCTGTGGCAGAGGGGAAAGCGGTAAAGAGTCCATAACGGGGCGCGATTCTGTTAGCTCGGAGAGGGGGCATATTGTCCCTCTTCCGCGCGCCCCATCAGCGGGCCGCGTCTTACCAGTTGGCTTCGCGCTCCGGCGAGGCGCTGATCTTGTGGATGGACAGGTCCGCGCCGTCGTATTCCTCTTCCTGGCTCAGGCGCAGGCCGGTGAGGCGTTTGAGCGTTCCGTACACCACGAATCCCCCCAGCGCCGCCCAGGCCACGCCCATGCCGGTGCCGATGAGTTGGGCGCCCAACGACACGCCGCCCAAACCGCCCAGCGCCTTGCTGCCGAAAATGCCGGCGGCCACACCGCCCAGGGTGCCGCACAGACCGTGCAGGGGCCACACGCCCAGCACGTCGTCGATCTTCCACTTGTTCTGCGTCAGCGTGAACATCACTACAAAAATGCTGCCCGCGGCCGCGCCCACCACCAAGGCACCCAGCGGGTGCATCAGGTCGGAGCCGGCACATACGGCCACCAGCCCGGCCAGCGGGCCGTTGTGCACAAAGCCGGGGTCGTTCTTGCCCGCCACCAGCGCCGCCAGCGTGCCGCCCACCATGGCCATCAGCGAGTTCACGGCTACCAGGCCCGAGATCTTGTCCAGGGTCTGCGCGCTCATGACGTTGAAGCCGAACCAGCCAACCGTCAAGATCCATGCACCTAGAGCCAGAAACGGGATGCTTGACGGCGGATGCGCGGAGATGGCTCCGTCTTTGCGGTAGCGGTTGCTGCGCGCACCAAGCAGGATGACGGCCGGCAGGGCGATCCAGCCGCCCACGGCGTGCACCACCACGGAGCCGGCAAAGTCGTGGAATTCCTCGCCGGTCAGTGCCTTGATCCAGGCCTGCACGCCAAAATGCTGGTTCCAGACAATGCCTTCATAAAAGGGGTACACAAAGCCGACGATGACGGCAGTAGCCATCAGTTGAGGCCAGAAACGGGCCCGTTCGGCAATTCCGCCGGAAATGATGGCGGGAATGGCGGCTGCAAAGGTGAGCAGGAAGAAGAACTTGACCAGTTCGTAGCCATTTTTCGCTGCCAAGACCTCGGCGCCCACGAAAAAGTGGGTTCCATACGCCACGCCGTAGCCGACGGCGAAGTACACCACGGTGGAGACGGAGAAATCCACCAGGATCTTCACCAGGGCGTTGACCTGGTTCTTGCGCCGTACGGTCCCCAGTTCCAAAAATGCAAAGCCGGCGTGCATGGCCAGCACCATGATGCCGCCAAGAAGAATGAACAAGGCATCTGCGCCCTGTTTGAGTGCTTCCATATAACCCTCTGTGTGTGAAACGCTGCGAAATGGTGCGTGTCGGGTGAAGTTTTAGCACCCGCACCAAAAATAAGCAATAAATGCGCCAGATGAGGGCGGAGCGAATGATGGGGCCCGAAACCGTGCACCCGGTACAATGGCGGCTGTCATTGGGGAGTAGCCGCCCTTCTTAGGTGAGAGGGGCTTGCGTCAACAGACTTGTCTTGCCAGCATGTGGCAGACATGGCGCAAGCGATGTCCATCCTGTGGACTTTGGCGAGACCTTTGGCTGCACGCCCCGTGTCAGGCCGGAGGTGTCGTGCAGTCATGGGTTCTTATCCGGCCGGAGACCACCATGGAAGCTTTCCTCGTTTCAACTGGCATCGTTGCCCTCGCGGAGATGGGTGACAAAACCCAGCTGCTCGCGCTCATTCTCGCCGCCCGTTTCCGCAAACCCTGGCCCATCGTGCTGGGCATCTTTGTCGCTACGGTGATCAACCACACGATTGCCGGCGCCATCGGCGCCTGGCTCACCAGCGTCGTCGGCCCGGACATGTTGCGCTGGGTGCTCGGCGGCTCCTTCATTGCCATGGCGGCATGGATGCTGGTCCCCGACACGGTGGACGACGAGGAAACGTCGGACGCACCGCGCTTTGGCGTGTTTGGCACCACCGTGGTGGCATTCTTTCTGGCGGAAATGGGTGACAAGACCCAGATTGCCACCGTCATGCTGGCGGCGCAGTACCACGCCTGGATCTGGGTGGTGGCCGGCACCACGACGGGCATGATGCTGGCCGATGCGCCGGTGGTCTGGCTGGGCGACAAAATCACCAAATTGGTGCCCATTCGCGTGGTCCACGTGGTCTCGGCGGCCATATTTGCCGTGCTGGGGGTGGTGGCGCTGTGGCCCCAGTCCTGACCGGCCCCACGCCTGCCGTGGCCATCGGATGGCCGGGCGCCCTGGCGGCCCGGTCCGTTGCTATACTTCCCCCAGCGCCAATTTGCTCCAGCTTGCGGGCGCTTAATAAATACAGCTAAAGACGGACCGATACCTGCACCCGGCCTCGTTTTTTGCGACGCCGGGTTTTTTATTGGGATTTGAGTTGGATATGACACTGATCGCGACGCCACAGTCACAGCATTTCTCGGAGGCCCTGCCGCTGCAAAGCGGCGCCGCGCTGCGCGACTACGCCCTGAGCTTTGAGACCTACGGCACCCTCAACGCCGAGCGCAGCAACGCCGTGCTGATCTGCCACGCGCTCAACGCCTCGCACCACGTGGCGGGCGTGTACGCCGGCCAGGACAAATCCGAAGGCTGGTGGGACAACATGATCGGCCCTGGCAAGCCGGTGGACACCAACCGCTTCTTCGTCATTGGCGTCAACAACCTGGGCTCCTGCTTCGGCTCCACCGGGCCGATGCACCCCAACCCGGACGCTGCCGATGGCCGCGTGTACGGTGCCGACTTTCCGGTGGTGACCGTGGAAGACTGGGTCAACGCCCAGGCCCGGCTGCTCGACACGCTGGGCATCCAGACACTGGCCGCCGTGATGGGAGGATCGCTGGGCGGCATGCAGGCCCTTTCCTGGACGCTGCAGTACCCGGACCGCGTGCGCCACGCCGTGGTGGTGGCCAGTGCCCCCAACCTCACGGCCGAGAACATTGCCTTCAATGAAGTGGCGCGCCGCGCCATCGTCACCGACCCCGACTTCCATGGCGGCCACTATTACGCCCACGGCACCGTGCCCAAGCGCGGCTTGCGCATCGCGCGCATGATTGGCCACATCACCTACCTCAGCGACGACGTCATGAACGAGAAGTTCGGTCGGCAACTGAAGGACGCGGTGCTGGGCAAAGACCCCTACCACTACACCACGCAGGATGTAGAGTTCCAGATCGAGAGCTACCTGCGCTACCAGGGCGACAAGTTCGCCGAGTACTTTGACGCCAACACCTACCTGCTGATCACCCGGGCGCTGGACTACTTCGACCCGGCGCTGGCCTTTGGCGGCGACCTCAGCCAGGCGCTGGCGCGGGCCCGCTGCAAGTTCCTGCTGGTGAGCTTCAGCACCGACTGGCGCTTCAGCCCCAAGCGCAGCCGCGAGATGGTGAAGGCGTTGCTCGACAACCGGCGCGACGTCAGCTACGCCGAAATCGATGCGCCCCATGGGCACGATGCCTTTTTGCTCGATGACCCCCGTTACATGGGCGTAGTCAGCTCTTATTTCGATAGCATTTCGCGTTCCCTGGAGGCCACAGCATGAGCGACACCACCACCATGGAAGCCCTGGCCCGGCTGGTGCCGCACGGCTCACGCGTGCTGGACCTGGGCTGCGGCGACGGCGCCATGCTGGCCCACCTGCAGGCCACGCGCGGCTGCACCGGCTACGGCGTGGAGATTGCCGACGCCAACGTGCTGGCGTGCGTGCAGCTTGGCGTCAACGTCATCCAGCTCAACCTCGACGAAGGGCTGGCCCTGTTCGACGACGCCAGCTTCGACGTGGTGCTGCAGATCGACACCCTGCAACACCTGCGCAACGCCGAAGTCATGTTGCGCGAGACCGCCCGCGTGGGCCGCATGGGCATCGTGGCTTTCCCCAATTTCGCCCACTGGCCCAACCGCCTGAGCGTGCTGCGGGGGCGCATGCCGGTGACCAAGCGCCTGCCCTACCAGTGGTACGACACGCCCAACATCCGCGTCGGCACCCACGCCGACCTGGCGACGCTGGCGCAGCGCAACGGCCTGCGCGTGCTCGACAGTTTCGGTCTGCAGAACGGCAAGACCGTGCGCTGGGCGCCCAACCTGCTGGCGGGCACGTCGGTGTACCAGCTGGCCAAGGGCGGATGAGCAACGGTTGACCTCGGTCAGACAAGACGCTCGTCCTAGGGAATAACCGCCGTATACAGGCGGTTGGACTGCCCCAACAATCAGCGATCGTTAAATCGAAATTCACCACCAAGGAGATGTGTGCGATGAAGCCCATGAGCATTGCATTGAAGATATGGATGCCCGCCATCCTTGTCAGTTTCGGACTGGTTGCCATGTCCATCGGCTCGGCGGTACGCACCGTCAAATCCCAGGCCGTCACGGCGGCTGAACAGTCGCAGCAGCAGAGCAAGCTGGAGTTGGCGGCACGCTGGAGCGGTCTGGGCGAGGCCCAGGCCCTGCGCGGCATTGGCAGCGCACTCAATGCCGATGCCGGCGCCACCCCGCTGCTGGAAGCCGGCCAGGCAGACGCGCAGCGCGAGATGGCCCGCATCGAGCAATCGCTGGAAGGCATGATGACGCAGGGTTCGGAGCAGACCGCCCTGCAGGCGGTCAAGGCCAAGGCACAAGGCCTGGCCGCCTCGCTGGACAAGGCCCAGAGCCTGAAGACGGCCGGTGACGCCGCCGCCGTGCAGGCGCACATCAAGACCGACACGCTGCCCCAGTTGGCCGCATTTCTGTCAGCCCAGCAGGGTCTGGTACACCTCGCGGAACAAGGTGCCACCGACCTGCGCGACAAGGCCGGGGCCGAACGCCTGAAAACCGTCTGGACCGTGGCCGGCATCATGGCGGTCATCATCGCGCTGGTGTGCATGGGCACGCGCGTGTTGCAGCGCAATGTGTGTGACCCGCTGAGCGACATCGTGCGGGTGACCCGCGCCATCGGGGACGGCGATCTGCGTGCGAGCACGCACAGCGATCGCCAGGACGAAATGGGCGACGTGCTGCGTGCATTGCAAAACATGACCCAGTCGCTGGCCAGCTTGCTGGGGCAGGTCCGCACGGCGGCCACCAGCATCGGTGCCGCCAGCACGGAAATCGCGCACGGCAACCACGACCTGTCCAACCGCACGGAACAGACCGCCGCCAACCTGCAGCGCGCAGCCGCCTCCATGGACAGCCTCAGCGGCTCCGTGCGCCAGTCTGCAGACGCCGCCCGCCAGGCCAATCAGCTGGCCGGCTCGGCCTTTACCGTGGCTGAAAGCGGTGGCCAGTCGGTCGCCAAGGTGGTGGAGACCATGCACCAGATTGATGGGTCGTCCAAGAAGATTGTGGACATCATCAGCGTGATCGACGGCATTGCCTTCCAGACCAACATCCTGGCCCTGAACGCGGCCGTGGAAGCGGCCCGTGCCGGCGAGCAGGGACGAGGTTTTGCCGTGGTGGCCAGCGAAGTGCGCAGTCTGGCCGGGCGTTCGGCCGCTGCGGCCAAGGAGGTCAAGGACTTGATCGGCGCCTCGGTTTCCAATGTGGAAGTGGGCACCCAACTGGTGGATCAGGCAGGCCAGACCATGCAGGACATCGTGCATTCGGTGCAGCGCGTGACCGGCATCATCGAACAGATCACGGCCACCAGTACCGCGCAAAGCAGCGACATGCACCAGGTGTCTGCCACCGTGGTCGAACTGGAGCAGATGACGCAGCAAAACGCCGCCCTGGTGGAGCAAAGCGCGGCCGCCGCATCGTCCATGCGGGAGCAGGCTGCGGTGCTGGAACAGCTGGTGGGCAGGTTCACCCTGCCGCCGTCCGCGGCGTTGACGCTGGCGCGCTGACCGGCGCCACGGGGTGGACGAGCCTGTGCGTGCGCAATCCGGCATGACCCACACCGTGTCCTTTGCCCAAGCCCTGCGCTTCTGGCTCAAGCTGGGCTTCATCAGCTTCGGCGGCCCGGCCGGGCAGATTGCCATCATGCACCGCGAACTGGTGGAGCAGCGGCGCTGGATTTCCGAGAGCCGTTTCCTGCACGCCCTGAACTACTGCATGTTGCTGCCAGGCCCCGAAGCGCAGCAGCTCGCCACCTACATCGGCTGGCTGATGCACCGCACCACCGGCGGCATCGTGGCCGGCGCACTGTTCGTGTTGCCCTCGCTGTTTCTACTGGTGGGGCTGAGCTGGGTGTATGTGGCGTTTGGCGCCGTCCCCTGGGTGGCCGCCGTGCTGTACGGCATCAAGCCGGCCGTGGCCGCGATCGTGCTGCAGGCGCTCCACCGCATCGGCTCCCGAACCCTGCGCAAACCCACGGATGCGCCCGTTTTGTGGGCCATTGCGGTGACCAGTTTCGTGGCCATCTATGTGCTGAACGTGCCGTTCCCGCTGATCGTGGCCGGCGCGGCGGTGGTGGGCTGGGGCGCCACCCGCCGGGTGCCGGCGCAGTTTGTCGGCCCTGCGGCCGGCCATGCCGCCACCGGGGCCACGCACCCGGGTGTGCCGCGCAGCGGGTACGTGATTGGCGACCACACGCCCCCGCCCGCACACGCCCGCTTCACTCCCGCCCGCCTGGCCCGGGTGCTGGGCGTGGGGCTGGCCCTGTGGCTGCTGCCCATGGGCGTGCTGATGGCCTGGCAGGGCTGGCACGGCGCGCTCACCCAAATGGGCTGGTTCTTCACCAAGGCCGCGCTGCTGACCTTTGGCGGCGCCTATGCCGTGCTGCCCTATGTCTACCAGGGCGCGGTGGAGCAGTTCCACTGGCTCACCGGGCTGCAGATGATCGACGGTCTGGCGCTGGGCGAGACCACGCCCGGGCCGCTGATCATGGTGGTGGCCTTCGTGGGGTTCGTCGGCGGCTGGACGCAGCGGGTGCTGGGGCCTGACGCCCTGTTCCTGGGGGCGGCGCTGGCGGCCGCCGTGGTGACCTGGTTCACGTTCCTGCCCTCGTTTGTCTTCATCCTGGCGGGCGGACCGCTGGTGGAGTCCACGCACGGCAAGCTGCAGTTCACGGCACCGCTGACGGCCATCACGGCCGCCGTGGTGGGCGTGATCGCCAGCCTCGCGCTGTTTTTCATGGCGCATATCGCCATCAGGACCGGGTCATCGGGCCCTTTTCTTGCCCGACTGGACCTGGTGGCCGTGGCGATTGCGGCCACCGCGGCCGTGGCCCTGATGCGTTACCGCCAGGGCGTGATTCCCGTGATCGCAGCGTGTGGGCTGGCCGGGCTGGTCGCCCACGTGCTGGGCTGGGCCTGAGGCGCAGAACCCCGCCTGCCCGGCTTGCACGTGCCGCCTACCAGGTGTCCACGCACCGCGTGCCCAGCGGCCCCACGCGGGCCGACGCCAGGCCGCGCGCGAGCCAGGCCCGCGTGTCGGCCGGGTCGATGACGGCATCGATCTCCAGCGTGGCGGCCATGTGCATGGCTTCGCCGTTGCGGTACTGCTGGGCCACGAGCTTCTTGAACAGCGCCTCGCGTTCGGGGCCATCGGCCACGGCCTCAAGCTCCTTGCGAAAGCCCAGGCGCACGGCGCCTTCGAGCCCCATGGCGCCGAATTCGCCGGTGGGCCAGGCAATGGTGAACACCGGCGCGTGCAGGCCGCCGGCGGCCATGCCCATGGCGCCCAGGCCGTAGCCCTTGCGCAGCACCACGCTGAAGTAGGGCACGCGCAGGCTGGCGGCGGTCACGAACAGGCGGCTGACATGGCGTACCTGCGCCTGTTCCTCCACGTCGGGGCCGACCATGAAGCCGGGAGTGTCGATCAGGCTGACCAGCGGCAGGCCGTGCGCGTTGCACAGCTGCATGAAGCGGGCGCCCTTGTCGGCGGCATCGGCGTCGATGGCGCCGCCCAGGTGCATGGGGTTGTTGGCCAGCACGCCCACGGGGCGGCCTTCGATGCGGGCCAGCGCCGTGTGGATGCCGCTGCCAAAGCCGGTGCGCAGCCACAGCACGCTGCCCTTGTCGAAGAGGCCGTCCACGGCCGCGCGCGTGTCGTACACGCGCAGGCGGTTTTCGGGGACCACGCTGCGCAGCGCCCGCGCATCGGGGGCGCTCCAGTCACGCGTGCGGCCCTGGAAGAACGACAGGTAATGGCGTGCCGCCGCCACGGCCTGGGCCTCGTCGTCAACCAGCACGTCGATCACGCCATTGGCGTGCTGCACGTGGCTGGGGCCGATCTGCTCGGGCTTGAACACGCCCAGCCCGCCGCCCTCCACCATGGCCGGGCCACCCATGCCGATGTTGCTGCGCCGGGTGGCGATGATCACGTCGCTGCAGCCCAGCAGCGCCGCGTTGCCGGCGAAGCAGCGCCCCGCCGCAATGCCCACCACCGGCACCTGGCCCGACAGCGCGGCGTAGCTGGCAAAGGTGTGCACATGCAGGCCGGCAACGATGGGCATGTCGGTGTCACCGGGGCGCCCGCCGCCGCCTTCGGCAAACAGCACCACCGGCAGCTGCTGCTCCAGGGCAATGCCCAGCATGCGGTCGGTCTTGGCGTGGTTGCGCATGCCCTGGGTGCCGGCCAGCACGGTGGCGTCGTAGGCCATGACCACGGTGCGGGCGTGTTCGGCGCCACACTGCGCGCCGTTGACGGCACCAATGCCGGTCACCATGCCGTCGGCCGGCGTGTTGGCTACCAAGTCTTCCAGCGTGCGCCTGCGCGCCTGCGCGGCCACGGCCAGCGCGCCGTATTCGATGAAGCTGTCCGCGTCGCACAGGTCGGCAATGTTTTCGCGCGCCGTGCGCTGGCCCTGCGCGTGGCGCTTGGCAACGGCGTCCGGGCGGCGGGTGTCCAGCGTGAAGGCGTGCCGGTCCAGCACGCGCTGCAGGTCGTCGCGGATGTGGTCCGGGTCCGTCGCCTGCGCCGCGGCGGCATCGGCCAGCTGGGCGTCGGCCACGGGCTCCAGCACCAGCAGCGCCTGCGCCTGTGCCATGTATTGCCCGGGGGCCACGGACAAGGCCCGCACGCGCCCGGCGTGGGGCGCCGCCAGCACATGCTCCATCTTCATGGATTCGAGCACGGCCAAGTCGGCGCCCGCGGCCACCACGTCGCCCACGGCGACGGTGAACTGCACCAGCCGCGCCGGCATGGGGGCGCACACGGCATGCGGGTCCACCGGGGCGTGGGCGGAGGGCGCATTTTCAGGGGCATTTGGGCTGTCAACCGGTGAAAAAACTGCGTCATCTGCTCTGTTTTTCATAGCATCGAGCAGTTCGGGCAGCGCCTGCTCCAGCCAGCGGGTGTGCACCTGCTGGCTGGCCATTTCGGGGCGCGCGGCCAGGGCGCGCAGCAGCGCCAGGTTGGTGGCGACGCCCGCGATGTGGCACTCGGCCAGCGCGCGCTGCGAGCGGCGCAGCACATCGGCAAAACGGGTGCTGCGCGAGGACACGATCAGCTTGGCCAGCAGCGTGTCGTAGTGCGGCGACGGCGCGGTGCCGGCCACCGCGTGCGTGTCCACCCGCACGCCGGGACCGGCGGGCAGGTCCAGGCGGCTGAGCGTGCCGCCGCCGGCGTGCGCGTTGCCCTGGGCATCCAGCGTTTCGGCGTTGATGCGCCACTGGATGGCAAAACCCTGTGGCCGCGGCGGCTGCGTGGCGTCCAGCCCCAGGTCGGCCAGCCGGCGCCCGCCGGCCACCTGGATCTGCAGTTGCACCAAGTCCAGCCCCGTCACCTCCTCGGTGACGGTGTGCTCCACCTGCAGACGGGGGTTGGCTTCGATGAAGACAAAGGGCAGGTCGTTGGAGGCCAGGTCGACCAGGAACTCGAAGGTGCCCAGGCCTTCGTAGCGCACCGCCTGCGCCATGCGCAGGGCGGCGTCGGTGAGCGCCTGGCGCAGCGCGTCGGGCAGCGACGGGCTGGGCGCGATCTCCACCAGTTTCTGGAAACGCCGCTGCAGCGTGCATTCCCGCTCGCCCAGCGCCACCACGGTGTGGCCGTCGCCCAGCACCTGCACCTCCACGTGGCGCGCGCCGGTCATCAGGCGCTCCACATACACGCCCTCCACGCCAAAGGCGGCCAGCGCCTCGGAGCGGCAGCGCGCATAGGCGGCCGGCAGGTCGGCGCTGGCGTGCACGGCCCGCATGCCGCGGCCGCCGCCGCCGCCAATGGCCTTGACCATCATGCCCGCACCGCCCTGCGCCGCCAGGAAGGCCTGCGCCTCCTCCAGCGTGACCGCGCCGGCGCTGCCGGGCATGAGCGGCACGCCGCACTGTTGCCCCAGCGCGCGGGCGCTGGCCTTGTCGCCAAAGCGCTGCAGCTGCTCGGGCGTGGGGCCAATGAAGCGCAGGCCCGCGGCGTGGCAGGCCTGGGCAAAGTCGGCGCGCTCGCTCAGGAAGCCGTAGCCCGGGTGCACCGCGTCGCAGCCGGTCTGGCGCGCAATGGCCAGCAACTGCGCGGCGTCCAGGTAGGCGGCGGGGCCACTGGCCGGCAGGGGCACGGCGGCATCGGCGGCGGCCACATGGGCCGACTGCGCGTCGTCCGGGGCGTACACGGCCACGCTGGCTATGCCCAGGTCGTGCAGTGCGCGCACGATGCGCAGCGCCACTTCGCCGCGGTTGGCGACCAGGACTTTGGTGAACAGGGAGGAGGAGGTCATGCCGTCGGTCTCTGCAAAAGGAAGAAGGGGTCGCTACAAAAGTCATAGCTGTCTGCGCAGGTAGTACCTGGGCAGACAGCTGTTCTCATTGCAATTTCAGTCGGCGTCGCGCAGCAGGCGGCGCAGCACCTTGCCGGCGCCGGTGGCCGGCAGCGCATCGATGACGCGCACCTCGCGCGGGGCCTTGTAGGGCGCCATGTTCTCGCGTGCCCACTGCACCAGCGCTTCGGGCGCCACGCTCTGGCCGGGTTTGCAGACGATGAAGGCGCGCACCACCTCGCCCTTGTCGGCATCGGGCACGCCGATCACTGCGGCCTGCGCCACGGCTGGGTGCTTGCACAGGATGCCTTCGACCTCTTCCGGGAACACGCTGTAGCCCGAGACTTTGATCATCTCCTTGAAGCGGCCGATGAAGCTCAGGTAGCCGTCGACGTCGACCTTGCCCATGTCGCCGGTGTGCACCCAGCCATTGCGCAGCGTCTGCGCGGTGGCCTCGGGCTTGTTCCAGTAGCCCTTGAAATTGCCGGGGCCCCGGATCGTGATTTCGCCGACCTCGCCCGCGGGCCGGGTGGCGCCGGTGTCGGGGTCGATGATGCGGATCTCGTTGCCGGGAACCGCCTTGCCCTGGGTGCCCCAGCGGATGGCGTCGTGCGGCATGTAGGTGTCTACCGTGTGCGTCTCCGACAGGCCGTAGGCCGCTTCGAAGCTGGTGCAGTGGGGCGCAAACGCGCGCCACTGCTGGGCCAGCGCCTCGGTCAGCGTGATGCCGAAGCTGGTGACCGGGTTCATGCGCAGGGCTGTGAGGTCCATCTCGCGCAGGCCGGGCACCTGCATCAGCGCCGCGTTCATGGGGGCGATGCTGTACCACCAGCTCACGCGGTGGCGCGCCAGCGCCTGCGCCACGCCCACGGGGTCGAAGCGGTACAGCAGTACGCCGGTGGCGCCGGTGAACACCGGCACGTTCACGCCCATCACCATGCCGGCGATGTGGTACAGCGGCGCCACGCTCAGCAGCACGTCGTTGCTGCGCACACCGTTGCACTGCGCCGCGGCGGCGGTCTTGAACAGGGCATTGCCGTAGCTCAGCATGGCGCCCTTGGGCAGGCCGGTCGTGCCGGAGGTGTAGGTCATCAGCGCCACGTCATCCAGCGACACGGCAACCGGAGCCGGGGTGCCGCCGGCGCACACGGTGGCCCAGAAGTCCTCGCAGTTCGCGGGCAGCGGTGCAGCGCTGGCGCGCAGGGCCAACAGTTCGGGCGGCACATCGATGCTGGGCGCTTCGGGCAGCAGCTCGCCGTAGCGCGCCACAAAGACGTGCTGCAGTGCGGTGCTGGCGCGTACCTTGTCCACCACGGGCAGCAGGGTGTCGGCAGTCACGATCACGCGCGCCTGCAGGTCGCCCAGCTGGTATTGCAGTTCGTGCTCCTTGTTCAGCGGGCCGCAGGGGCAGACGATGCCGCCCATCTTCTGGATGCCGTAGTGCGCCACCAGGTACTGCGGGCAGTTGTTCAGGAACAGCGCCACCGGGTCGCCCTTTTGCACGCCCAGTGCCTGCAGGCGGGCGGCGAAGGCATCGCTGGTGCGGTCCAGTTCTGCCCAGGTGATGGCGCGCCCGTACCATAGGCAGGCCACGTCGTTGGGGCGTGTGCGCGCATGCGCGCGCAGGGTTTCGTGCAGGGGTTGGGGCGCGGGCGCGGCGGCGTCCGCAGGGGTGGCGTGGGCCATGGACTTGTCTCCTGAGTGTCTTGAACCGCTGGTTCTCAGGGTTTGCGATAGGCATTTCCCCGTGCCAGCGTCTTGCCAATATATACCCGTCGGTAGAATAATGCTACCCATGGGTATAACCAAAGTGACACCACTGCCAAAGCAACCCC
Organism: Rhodoferax sp. MLSD5-FHT05B10; assembly: GCF_058793415.1. Taxonomy (NCBI): domain Bacteria; kingdom Pseudomonadati; phylum Pseudomonadota; class Betaproteobacteria; order Burkholderiales; family Comamonadaceae; genus Rhodoferax; species Rhodoferax sp. MLSD5-FHT05B10. The sequence continues at coordinate 206,769 of NZ_JBXAFT010000006.1, forward strand.
GCCAGCGCGCGGTGGCGGCGCCGGTCGCGGCGCGCGGCCGGCAGAAGGCCAGCACCGCCGCCACCGACGAGAAGCGCGAGCGCATCCTGCGGGCGGCACAGGAGCTGTTCGACCAGCAGGGCTACGCCAACACCACGATGGAACAGATCGTGCAGACGCTGGGCGTAACCAAGCCCTACGTCTACTACTACTTTCACAACAAGCAGGAAATCTTCGAGACGCTGTCATGGCGCCCCACCGTGGCCTGCTTCACGGCGATGGACTTTGCCCCCGACGATGCCCGCCCGGCGCACGAGAAAGTGACCGAGGGCATGGAGCGCCTGATCCGCGCCACCATCGCGCACTATCCGGCCAGTTGCTTTCCCTACCGGGAGCCGCAGGTGTACCGCCCTGAATACGTGGCGGCGCAGAAAGAACTGGCCAACCATTTCTACGCGCAGCTGTGCGCCTTGCTGGAGGTGGGGCGGCGCGACGGCATGTTCGACTTCAACGACACCCGCATCACCGCGCAGGCCGCATGCAGCCTGCCGGGCTTCCTCTACGCCTGGTACCGTCCGGATGGCCGTCTCTCGGCCGAGGCGGTGACGGCCGAGCTGGCGCAGCTGGCCTGGCGGGTGCTGGGCCTGCGCCGCACCCGCCGCCGGGCGTAGGCGCCTTACTGCGGCTGGAAGCCGCTGGACTTGATGATGCGCGCCCAGGTCTGGCTGTAGGCGTGCTCGCGGGCGGTGAGCTGCTGCGGCGTCATGTAAGCCACGGTCAGGCCCATGGCGGTGAGGCGTTCGCGCACATCGGGCAGGGCCACCACCTTGGCCAGGGCGGCCGAGAGGCGGTCGATAGCGGCCTGTGGCGTGCCGGCCGGGGCAAAGATGCCGTAGTAGGGCAGGTCTTCAAAGCCGGCCAGCCCCAGTTCGGCAAAGGTGGGCACGTCGGGCAGCAGGGCCTGGCGGGTCTTGCCCATGACCGCGACAACGCGGATCTTGCCGGCCTTCTGGTTCTCGATGAAATCGGGAATGGAGCCGGTGCCGGCGGCAATCTGGTTGCCCAGCATGTCGCCCATCATGGGGGCGCTGCCACGGTAGGGGGCCGATTGCAGGTCCAGCTTGTATTTCTCGCCGATCACCTTGACCAGGAACTCGGGCACCGAGGCCGGCGCCGGCACGCCCACGGTGCCTTTGCCCTTGCCCTGGGTCCGCACCCAGTTGACGTACTCGTTCAGCGATTTGGCCGGTGTGCCGCCGGAGACGGCCAGCGCGTTCACGAAGGTGGCAAAACCGCCGACCGCGACAAAGTCCCGCGCCGGATCAAAACCCGGGTTCTTCACCACCAGCGGCAGGATGGAGATGGTGTGGTCGTGCGACAGGAACAGCGTCATGCCGTCGGCGGGCGCAGCCTTCAAGGTCTGCGCCGCAATCTGGCCGCCGGCGCCGGCCCGGTTTTCCACGATCACGGGGGTGCCCAGCTGGTCCTTGAGCTTGTCGGCCAGGGTGCGGGCGATGGCGTCGGTGCCGCCACCGGCGGGAAAGCCCACCAGCAGCCGGACGGTGCCGCTCTGTGCCTGGGCCAGGCTGCACAGGGTGAGCGCACCCAGGGCCAAGGTGCCGATCAGGGCGCGGCGCAGGGGCGCGCGCAGGGAAACAGGAGAAGTCATGGTGAAATCCGTTGAATGAAAGTACAGTCGGGAACACCCTGCACTGTAGCAATCTATTCCATGCCCCAATTCGCCGCCAACCTGTCCATGCTGTACCCCGAGTACGCCTTTCTGGATCGCTTTGAGGCCGCCGCCCGCGACGGCTTCCGGGCCGTGGAATTCCTGTTCCCCTACGAATACCCCGCCGCCGAGATCCGCGCGCGGCTGGACGCCAACGGGCTGCAGCAGGTGCTGTTCAACGCCCCGCCGGCCGGACTGGATGCGCCGTCCATGGCCCAGGCCTGGGCGGGCGGGGCCCGTGGCACGGCCTGCCTGCCGGGACGCGAGGCGGAGTTTCTGCGCGGCATCGCGCAGGCCATCGACTATGCCGTGGCGCTGGCCTGCCCGCGCATCCATGTGATGGCGGGGCTGGCCCCCGCCGGCGTGGCGCCGCAGCGCCTGCAGGACACCTACGAAGACAACCTGCGCGCCGCCGCCACGCTGGCGGCCAAGGCCGGGTTGCAGCTGCTGATCGAGCCCATCAACACCCGGGACATGCCCGCCTACTACCTGAACCGGCAGGACCATGCGCACGCCACGGTGCTGGCCGTGGGGGCGGCCAACCTCCAGGTGCAGATGGACCTGTACCACTGCCAGATCATGGAGGGGGACCTGGCCACCAAGCTGCGCCACTACCTGCCGACCGGCCGCGTGGGGCACATCCAGATTGCCGGCGTGCCCGACCGCCACGAGCCCGACGCAGGCGAGCTGTATTACCCCTATCTGTTCGGCGTGCTGGACGCACTGGGCTACACCGGCTGGGTGGGGTGTGAATACCGCCCCCGCCGGGGCAGCCAACCCGGCGGCACGCGGGAGGGGCTGGCCTGGATGCGTCCCCGCGGCTGACGGGCGTTTTTTAGGCGTGGCATGATGCGCGATTGCCAGCTGCCGTGCAGCGCCAGGAGACCCGCGTGAATGCCCGTATCCCCCCCTCTGTGCTGAATGCGGCACAGACCCTCGACCAGGTCAGCGCCCTGTGGGACGACCAGATCGTCCCCTGCTTGGAAGACTACATCCGCATCCCGGCCAAGTCCCCCATGTTCGATGCCGACTGGGAGGCCCATGGCTACATCGAGACCGTGGTGCGCAGCACCGCCGCCTGGATTGCGGCCCAGAATGTTGCCGGCCTGACACTGGAAATCGTGCGCCTGCCCGGGCGCACGCCGGTGCTGTTCTTTGAGGTGGCGGCCACCCGGGCCGAGTCCACCCAGACCGTGCTGGTGTACGGCCATCTGGACAAGCAGCCCGAATTCTCCGGCTGGCGCAGCGACCTGGGCCCCTGGACCCCGCACTTGGAAGACGGCCGGCTGTATGGCCGCGGCGGCGCCGACGACGGCTACGCGGCCTACGCCGCCATTGCCGCCATCCAGGCGCTCAAGACCCAGAACGCGCCGCACCCCCGCATCGTGGGCCTGATCGAGACCTGCGAGGAAAGCGGCTCCTACGATCTGCTGCCGTACATCGACCTGCTGAAGCCCCGGCTGGGCGATGTGGGGCTGGTGGTGTGCCTGGATTCCGGCGCTGGCAACTACGACCAACTGTGGATCACCAGCAGCCTGCGCGGCATGGCCAGCGGTGTGCTGAAAGTGGAAGTCTTGACCGAGGGCGTGCACTCCGGTGACGCCAGCGGCCTGGTGCCCTCGAGCTTTCGCATCCTGCGCCAGGTGCTGGACCGCCTGGAAGACAGCGCCACCGGCCGCCTGCTGCCGGCCAGCTTCCACTGCGAAGTTCCGGCCGACCGCATGCAGCAGGCGCGGGCCACCGCCGGCATTCTGGGTGACGAGCTGTACAAGCGGTTTCCCTGGGCCCACTACGACTGCGGCGGTGCCACGGCCTTTACCCTGCCCACCACCACCGACCCGCTGCAGGCCCTGCTCAACCGCACCTGGAAACCCACGCTCAGCGTCACCGGGGCCGAGGGCTTTCCGGACCTGAACAACGCCGGCAACGTGCTGCGCCCCCACACCGCCTTCAAGCTCAGCCTGCGCCTGCCGCCGCTGGTGGAGGCCGACGTGGCGGTGCAGCAACTCAAGGCCCTGCTGGAAGACAACGCGCCCTATCAGGCGCGCGTCACCTTTGAAGGCGCCGCCGGCGCCACCGGATGGAACGCCCCCAGCACGGCGCCCTGGCTGGAAAGCGCCCTGCAGGCGGCCTCCCAGGCCCATTTCGGCGCCCCCTGCGGCTACATCGGCCAGGGCGGCACCATTCCGCTGATGGGCATGCTGGCCAGGGGTTTCCCGGCGGCACAGATGATGGTGTGCGGCGTGCTGGGACCCAAGAGCAACGCCCACGGCCCCAACGAGTTCCTGCATGTGCCCTACGCCAAGAAGCTGACGGCGGCCGTGGCCCATGTTATTTCCCAGTGCCCCTGACCGCGAGCGCCCGCACCATGACCGCTGAAACCACGCTTTCCACATTCACCGCCAAAGACGGCGACAACCTGGTGATACAGGACTGGCCGCTGGAGCCCGGCGTGGCCGCGCGCGGCACCGTGATCCTGGTGCACGGGCTGGGGGAGCATGCGGGACGCTACGAGCATGTGGCCCGCCAGCTCAACACCTGGGGCTTTGCGGTGCGGGGCTACGACCAGTGCGGCCACGGCGAATCGGGCGGTGCCCGCGGCAGCCTGCCCAGCGATACCCGCCTGCTTGACGACCTGGCCGACATCGTGGACAGCACCCGCCTGCGCATGGCTCCCGGCACCCCCCTGATCCTGCTGGGCCACAGCATGGGCGGGCTGGTGGTGGGGCGGTTTGTCTCGCTGGCCCTGCGGCCGGTGGATGGCCTGATCATGTCCTCCCCGGCGCTGGACCCGGGGCTCAGTGCTTTCCAGAAACTGCTGGTCGCGGTGCTGCCCGCGCTCGCCCCGAACTTGCGGGTTGGCAACGGCCTGAACCCCCAGCTCATCTCGCACGATCCAAAAGTGGTTGCCGCCTACCTGGGCGACCGCCTGGTACATGACCGCATCTCGGCCCGCCTGGCGCGCTTCATTGCCACGGCCGGCCCGGCCACCGTGGCGCTGGCCAGCCAGTGGACGGTGCCCACCCTGCTGATGTACGCGGGCGATGACCGGCTGCTCAACCCCGAGGGCAGCCGCCGCTTTGCGGCCGCCGCACCCCGGGCGGTGGTGCGCGCCGTGTGCTTCGACACGCTGTACCACGAGATCTTCAACGAGCTGGATGCCACGCCGGTGTTCGCCACCCTGCAGCAGTGGCTGGACACGAAGTTCTGAAGCCTAAGCCGCGGAGCGCCGCGCGCGCTGGTTGAGGCCCAGCCAGGCCAGCGCGGCGGCAGTCAGGCCCACGGGCCCCAGCGAACCCCAATTCAGCATGCTCCAGCCCTGTGTGGTGATGAGGGCGCCGGACGCGAACGAGGTCAGGGCCATGACGGCAAACACGCAGAAGTTGATGGCCGCCTGCGCCCGGTCTTTTTCCTCCGGCCGGTAGGCACCCAGCGACAGGGTGGTGCTGCCGGTGAACAGGAAATTCCAGCCCACGCCCAGCAGGAACAGCGCCAGGGCAAACTGGTGCAGCTCTACCCCCGACAGCGCGATGGCAATGCAGGCGCCGTTGAGCGCCACACCCGCGCCCATGACGGGCAGGGTGCCAAAGCGCTTGATCAGGTTGCCGGTGAAGAAGCCGGGCGCAAACATGCCGATGACGTGCCATTCCAGCACCAGGGCCGCGTCGTCGAAGGACAGGCCGCATTGCTGCATGGCCAGGGGGGTGGCGGCCATCAGCAGGTTCATCACGCCATAGCCCAGCGCGGCGCTGGCGCAGGCCACCATGAAGACGGGCTGGCGCAGGATCTGCCACAGGGGCCGGCCTTGGTGGCTGCCGCGTGGCGCCACTGTGTGTGGGGGAAACTGAATGAACGCCATCAGGACCATGGCCACCAGCGCCACCACGGCCAGTGCCACGTAGGCGCCGGCAAAGGGAATCTCCAGCAGGCCGCGGGAACGGGCTGCCAGATTAGGGCCGGCGATGGCGCCAATCAGGCCGCCCGCCAGCACCAGGGAGACGGCCTTTTCGCGGTAGGCGGGCTCGGCCAGCTCGGCGGCGGCAAAGCGGTACAGCTGCCCGTTGGCGCTGTAGTAGCCCGCCACCACCGTGGCGCCCACCAGCAGCCAGAAGTTGTGGCTCACCACGGCCCAGGCGCCGATGCCGGCCGAGACCAGCGCCACCGCCAGGCCGATCTGGAAGGACAGGCGCCGCCCGAAGCGCGACTGGGTCCGGGCCACCAGCGGCGTGCTCAGGGCGCCGCCCACCACGTAGCCCATGACCGGCAGGGTGGCCATCCAGCCGAAGGGCGCCAGGCTCAGGCCCACCAGGCCGTTGATGGCGATGAAGGTGACGTTGTTGGTGAGGAACAGTCCCTGGCACAGGGCCAGCAGCCAGAGGTTGCGTTTCATGCCAGCAGTGTAAGGGCGGCCAGCGCGGCGGTCTCGGCGCGCAGGACCCGCTGGCCCAGCGACACGGGGACAAAGCCGCGGGCCAGTGCGGCGTCTTCTTCGGCGGCGCTCAGGCCGCCCTCCGGTCCGGACAGAAAGGTGACCGGCTGGCCGGCACCAGACACCGCCGCGGGCAGCAGCGTGCGCAGGGGCCGTGAAGTCCCGCGCAGCGACAGCAGCATGCGTGCGGGCAGCGCGGGGTCCGCGTTCCCGCCCGGTGCCGGTGGAACGGCCTGTGGGTTGGAGGCGAGCCATTGCGCCAGGCCCATGACCGGGTGGACCACGGGCACCCGGTTGCCGCCGCACTGCTCGCAGGCTGCGACGGCCACACTGTGCCAGTGCGCCACTTTTTTCTCAGCCCGCTCGCCGGCCAGACGCAGCACGCTGCGCTCGGTCATCAATGGCTGGATGCTGGCCACGCCCAGCTCGGTGGCTTTTTCCACCAGCCAGTCCATGCGGTCGTTGGCGGGCATGCCCACCGCCAGATGCACGGGCCGGGCAGCCTCGCGTTCCACGGGGTGGTGGGCGCCGACCTGCACCCGCACGTCGCCGCGGCCCATGTGGGTGACGGTGGCCTCGAACTCGCCGCCGTCGTGGAACAGCGTGATGGCGTCGCCGGGTTGCAGGCGCAGCACCTGCACGTGGCGCGCGGCGCCCGCCGGCAGGTCCAGCAGGGCGCCGGTGGCCAGGGGCGCGGAGCAGTAGAAGCGGGGCATGGCAGTTTTGCTATTAAATCAGGAGCTATCTGCGCAATGTGGATGCCGTTTTGCGCAGGATTTTTGCCTCAAACGCGGCCAAATGCGTAGGCGTTGGGTATGGCGATGCCTTCCACGTTTTCGATCAGACGCAGCAGCGGCTTGAGTTCCATGTAGCGGCTGCAGGTGGCGCGCATGTAGGCAATGAAGCGGGGCGTGTCCGCCAGATACTGGGGCTTGCCGTCGCGCAGGGTGAGCCGCGCAAAGATGCCGGCCACCTTGAGGTGGCGCTGCAGGCCCATCCACTCCACGGCCTTGTAGAACGCGCCAAAGTCGTCACCGACCGGCAGGCCGGCCTTGCGGGCTTTTTCCCAGTAACGGATGGTCACGTCCAGGCAGAAATCCTCGTCCCAGCTCAGGAACGCGTCGCGCATCAGGCTGGCGATGTCGTAGGTGATGGGGCCGTAGACGGCGTCCTGGAAGTCCAGCACGCCCAGTTTCTCGTCGTGGACGCGGGCCACGCCGCCGGGACCGACCATCAGGTTGCGCGGCATGAAATCGCGGTGCACGTACACGCTGGGCCACGCCAGGTTGTTTTTGATGATGGCCGCAAAGGCGTCGTCGAGCACCTTGCGCTGGGCGGCATCCAGCGTGACCTGGCGGTATTGGCCGATGTACCAGTCGGGAAACAGCTGCAGCTCGCGCTGCAGCAATGCCTGGTCGTAGGGAGGCAGCACGCCCGGGCGCGAGGCGAGTTGCCACTGGACGAGGGTGTCCACCGCCTCCAGGTACAGCGGCAGCGGCGGCGGTGCGGCCGGGTCGATCACCTGCATCAGGGTTTGCGCCCCCAGGTCGGTCAGGAGCATGAAACCGTTGGCTTCGTCCCAGTCCAGGACTTCGGGGACCTTGAGGCCGGCGTCGGCCATCAGCCGGGCCACCTGCACAAAGGGGCGGCAGTTTTCCTTGTCGGGCGGCGCGTCCATGATGACCAGGCTGCGCGTGGGACTGTCCACGCGCAAATAACGGCGGAAACTGGCGTCGGCGGAGGCCAGGCGCAGGGAGGCAGCAGTGAGCTGGTGCGTACCCTGCACGCGGGCGAACCACGCGTCAAACAGGGCCTGGCGCCGGGGATCGGCCCACGGTACGGGGGGCACTGTGGGTAACGGGGCGGGGGTGGGGGTGAGGCTCATGGATAATCCATTCTACAAAGCCCCGTGACACCCTATTGGTGCGCGGCCTTCTTCCACCGTCCTTCAGCGCAGAACCGCCTTCCCTTGCCGACCTCGCCTTTCGCCCCTTGCGTGTTCCGATGCATGATGACCTGACCTTCCGGCCGCCCCGCTCTCGCGCTGTCCTGCCCGGCCTGACGCTGCTGGCCTGTGTGGTGGGGACGGTGACGCCGGTGTGCGCGCAAACGGCGCCGCCTGCGGCGGATCTGCCGGTGCCGGACGCCCTGGTCCTCCAGGCCAGCCCGATGCTGCAGGACCGCATTACCCCGGCCCAGCTGGAGCAGGCACCGGTGTTTCTGCAGGGCGACCGCATCTCCGGCCGCCCGGATCTGGAAACGGTGATCGAGGGCGACGCCGTGATGCGCAAGCCCGGCACCGTCATCCGGGCGGACCGCCTGGAGTATTTCCAGCCCACCGACCAGGCCAAGGCCACCGGCCATGTCCGCATCAACCGCGCCGGCAACATCTACGAGGGCCCGCTGCTGGAGCTGAAGGTGGAGGCGTTCGAGGGGTTCTTCAACGAGCCCCGTTACCAGTTCCTGCAGAACGATGCCCACGGCCAGGCGGACCGGGCCGACTTTCTGGACGAGGCGCATACCGTCGTCCACAACGCCACCTACACCACCTGCCGGCGCAAGCCCGGCCCCGACTGGTTGCCGGACTGGATTTTGCGGGCCACGACGATCAGTCTGGACAACGACGAGGAAGAAGGCATTGCGCACGGTGCCGTGCTGAGCTTCAAGGGTGTTCCCATCCTGCCGGTTCCGGCCATCAGCTTTCCGCTGACCGACAAGCGCAAGTCCGGCGTGCTGCCGCCCACGCTGGGTTTTGACAGCGTCAACGGCTCCCAGGTCACCGTGCCCTACTACTGGAACATCGCACCCAACCGCGATGCCACCATCACCCCGACGTTGATGACCGCCCGCGGGGTGGATGTGGGGGGCGAATTCCGCTACCTGGAGCCGTCCTATTCCGGTGTGCTGCGCGCCGACTACATGGCTGGCGACAAGCTGCGCGACGCGGACCGCTGGGGCCTGGCCTATACCCATACTGGCAGCATCGCGACGGGCGTGCCCCAGGTCGGCAGTGTGGCGGTGGCCGCCAACATCAACCGGGTCAGCGACGACAATTACTGGCGCGATTTCACTAGCGTCAACTATAGCGGCACGCTCATCCAGCGCCTGCTGCCCAGCACGGTGGGGGCGACCTGGGCGCGCGGGCCTTTCTCCAGCAGCCTGCAGGTGCTCAAATGGCAGACCCTGCAGGATGTCACGGCGCCCATCGCCCCGCCGTACGACCGGGCGCCCCAACTGACGGCGCGCTACGCGCTGAGCAATGTGGGGGGCTTTGACTGGTCGGTGGATGGCGACTTCACCCGGTTCGAGTCGGATTGGTCGCGCTCAACGCTGGTCAACCCGGACCCCAACGCCCAGCGCGCAGTGGCCCTGCTGCAGGTCAGCCGGCCCTGGCTGGCGCCGGCCGGTTTCATCACCCCCAAGCTGCAACTGCACGCCACCGGCTACCAGTTCGACGCGGCGCTGTCCAACGGCGCCCGCTCGGCCGACAGCGTCGTGCCCACGTTCAGCCTGGACAGCGGGTTGGTGTTCGAGCGGGAAACCAGCATGCTGGGGCACGGCCTGACGCAGACTCTGGAGCCGCGGGCGTTTTACGTCTATACGCCCTACCGCAACCAGAATCTGTTGCCCAACTACGACACGGGCGCCAACGATTTCAACTTCGCCACCATCTACACCGAAAACGCCTATGTGGGGCACGACAAGATTGCCGACAACAACCTGCTGACCCTGGGGTTGACCACGCGCTTTCTGGATGCCGACAGCGGTGCGCAACTGGCCCGCTTTGGCATCGCGCAGCGTCTGCGCTTCGAGGACCAACTGGTGACCCTGAACTCCAGCACGGCACCGGCGCAGGCCGGCGTCAGCGATGTGCTGCTGGGGGCCTCGCTCAACGTGCTGGAGCGCTGGGCGCTGGACTCCACGGTGCAGTACAACGCGGCGACCGAGAAGTCGATGCGCTCCACCATCGGGGCGCGCTACAGCCCGGGGCCCTACCGGGTCTTCAATGCGGCGTACCGTTTCCAGCGGGACGTCAGCGAGCTGATCGACGTCAGCTGGCAGTGGCCGCTGAACAACCCGTTTGACGGCACCGATTCGAACCCGGGGGCCGGCCGCGGACTGGGCGAAGGCCGCTATTACGGCGTGGGGCGCCTGAACTACAGCCTCAACGAACAGCGCTTGGTCGACACGATTCTGGGGGTCGAGTACGATGCGGGCTGCTGGTTGGGCCGCGTGGTGTTGCAGCGGATACAGACCAGTACCTCGACGGCGACGCAGAGCCTGATGTTCCAGCTGGAGTTCGTGGGCTTTACCCGCCTGGGCGTCAGCCCCCTGTCCACCTTGAAGCAGAATATTTCGCGTTACCAGAACTTGCGTGAATCCGGCACGGCCAATAGCCGCTTCAGCAACTACGATTGACAGACCATGAATTTTCGCGTGCGGGCCTTGGCCCTTGCCTGTTCTTGCAGCTTTCTGGTGGCCGGAGCCCTGGCCCAGACCGCGCGGCAGGCGGACTACATCGTGGCGGTGGTGAATTCCGAGCCGATCACGAACAACGAAGTGCGGGCCGAAGTGGCGCGCATGAATCAGGAGTTGGCGCGCATGAACCAGGCCGCGCCGGCACCGGACGAATTGCGCCGTCAGGTGCTCGAGCGTCTGATCAATGAGCGGGCTCAGTTGCAGATGGCGCGCGAGACCGGCATCCGTGTCGACGACGCGGCAATCGATTTGGCCGAGCAGGCCATTGCCCGCCAGAACCAGGTGGATGTGGCCGGGTTGCGCGCACGCATGGCCAAGGACGGCGTGGACGCGGTCCGTTTTCGCAGCCAGCTGCGCGACCAGATCCTGCTGTCGCGCCTGCACGAGCGGGAGATCGAGTCCCGCATCCGCGTGTCCGACACCGATGTGGACCATGCGCTGGAGGAACAGCAGGCCAACAACACCGATCCCTTTGCGCAGGAGATCAACCTGGCCAACCTGTTGGTGGCCGTGCCGGAGAAAGCCAGCGCCGAGCAGGTGAAGGAGCGCCAGCAGCAGGCGCAGCAGGTACTGGCCCGTATCCGCGGCGGGGAAGATTTCGCCCGGCTGGTGCAGGAAGTGTCGGCGGCAGACCGCAGCAAGGGCGGAGAACTGGGCCTGCGCCGTGCAGACCGCTACCCGCCCTCTTTCGTGCTGGCGACCCAGAACCTGGCCGTGGGCCAGGTGTCGGACATCGTGCGGTCCGGCGCCGGGTTTCACATCCTGAAGGTGATCGAAAAACGGGCACCGGCAACGCTCATCAAGACGGTGGTGCAAACCCATGCCCGGCACATCCTGCTGCGGACGGACGCCCAGCTGACGCAGGCCGCGGCCATTGCCCGCCTGGCGGAGTTCAAGAAACGCATCCAGGATGGCAAGGCCACCTTCCAGGAGCTGGCACGCCAGTACTCGCAGGATGGCAGCGCGACCCAGGGCGGTGACCTGGGTTGGGCCAACCCCGGCATGTTCGTGCCGGAATTTGAAGAACCCATGACCCGTCTGGCCGAGGGCCAGATCAGCGATCCGGTGGTCTCGCGCTTTGGGGTGCACCTGATCCAGATGATCGAGCGCCGCCGCGTGGACCTGAGCCCGCGCGAAGTCCGTGAACTGGTGCGCAACCAGCTGCGCGCGACGCGGGCCGAGGAAGCGTATGCCACCTGGGTCCGGGACGTGCGCGCCCGCTCCTTTGTGGAACTGCGCGAGCCGCCCCAATGAAGCACATCGCCCGCAAGCGCTTCGGGCAGCATTTCCTGACGGACGGCGGCATCATCGACGCCATCGTGCGGGCGATTGACCCCAAGCCCGGACAGCGCGTGGTGGAAATCGGGCCGGGCCTGGCGGCGCTGACGCAGCCGCTGGTGGAGCGCCTGGGCCGTCTCACGGTCATCGAACTCGACCGCGACCTGGCCCAGCGCCTGCGCGGCCATGGGCAGCTCATGGTGGTCGAATCCGATGTGCTGAAAGTGGATTTCACCCAGCTGCAGTCTGCGTGGAATGCTATAAATTCAATAGCGCCAGATGTACCGGCCAGCAAGCTGCGCGTGGTGGGCAACCTGCCCTACAACATTTCGACGCCCATCCTGTTTCACCTGCTGGGCCATGTGGACGCCATCGAAGACCAGCACTTCATGCTGCAGAAAGAGGTGATCGACCGCATGGTGGCGCAGCCCGCCACGTCCGATTACGGGCGCTTGAGCGTGATGCTGCAGTGGCGCTACGCCATGGAAAACGTGCTGTTCGTGCCGCCCGAGAGTTTCGATCCGCCCCCGCGTGTGGACAGCGCGGTGGTGCGCATGGTGCCACTGGCCCAGCCGCCGCGCCTGGCTGTCAGGCTGCTGGAGGAGCTGGTGCAGGTGGCGTTCAGCCAGCGCCGCAAGCTGCTGCGCCACACCCTGGGCCGCTGGCTCGAAGAGAAGGGCTTTGCCGGCACGTTTGACGTGCAGCGCCGGGCCGAAGAGGTGCCGGTTGCTGCCTATGTCGACCTGGCGCAGCAGCTTCAGCCACTGCCCTGACCCGCCGGCCGGCGCCGGCTGGCTTCAGATCAGCTTGGAGTAGGTCGAGGTCGTCGGCTGACCAAGGTAGCTGTCGAACACCATGCCGCTGGCCCGCACGAACAGGCGCCCTTTGGGCGTGATGCGGATGGCCGTGGGGTCGATGGTGATCAGGCCCGCATCCTCGTAGGGCTTGAGTCGTGCCAGTTCTGGCGCGAAGTAGGTGTTGAAATCAATGCCGTATTTGGCGTTGACCGCCGCCACCTCGACCGGTGCGCTGCACATCAGGGTCATGATGATGTCGCGGCGCAGCACGTCGTCCTGGCTCAGCTCAAACCCTTTCTCGATCGGCAGCATGCCCGCATCCAGATGCTGGTAGTAGGCATTGACGGTGCGCACCGCCTGGCTGTAAGAGTCGCCGACCTTGCTGATGGCCGAGACGCCAAAGCCGATCAGGTCGCACTCGGCGCGGGTGGTGTAGCCCTGGAAATTGCGGTGCAGGCTCTTGTCCAGCCGGGCCTTGTTGAGTTCGTCGTCGGGCTTGGAGAAGTGGTCCAGTCCGATGTACACGTAGCCGGCATCGAGCAGGCGGCGCATGGACATCAGGAAGATCTGCAGGCGTGCTTCGGCCGAGGGCAGGTCGCTGGCCACGATCAGGCGCTGCGCCTTGAAGCGCTGCGGCAGGTGGGCGTAGTTGTACAGTGCGATGCGGTCCGGCGACAGCGCAATGAGGCTGTCGAGCGTGCGGCCAAAGCTCTCCAGCGTCTGCTTGGGCAGGCCGTAAATCAGGTCGGCGTTGATGGACTGGAAGCCTGCCTTGCGGCTTTCCTGTACGGCCCGCTCCACCATGTCCAGCGGCTGGATGCGGTTGACGGCCTGCTGCACGGCCGGATCGAAGTCCTGCACGCCGAAGCTGTTGCGGTTAAAGCCCAGGCCGGCCAGCATGGTCAGGGTGCCGGGGTGGACGGTGCGCGGGTCGATCTCCACGCCCAGCTCGGCGTCCGGGGTGAAATCAAAGTGCCTGCGCAGCATGGCCATCAGTTGGCCCAGCTCGTCGGCATTGAAGAAGGTGGGTGTGCCGCCGCCCAGGTGCAGCTGCACCGTCTTGCGGTCCGTGCCCAGGCGGGACGCCACCAGGGCCATTTCCTTGTCGAGGTAGCGCAGGTACTCGGCGACCCGGGCATGGTCCTTGGTGATGATCTTGTTGCAGGCGCAGAAGTAGCACAGCGATTCGCAGAAGGGCAGGTGCACGTAGAGCGACAGCGGTGGGTTGCTGCTGTGGCCTGCGCGTTGCTCCAGGTAGCCCCGGTAGGTCTGCTCGGTAAACGCCGCGTGGAAACGGTCCGCTGTGGGGTACGAGGTGTAGCGTGGGCCGAGCTTGTCGAACTTGCGGACCAGTTCTTCGGAGATTTCGATATCGGTGGTGGGAGCGTTCATGGTCAATCCAGAGGGAAGTGTCGATTGTGCCGCGGGCGGTGCCGCGCTGCTGGGGTCGGGTGGATAGGGCGGTGCCGCGGCGGCGCTTTCAGCCGTCCATCAACGCGGGTTGGACCTGGCTGCTGCGTTCGGGTGCCGTGCGGGGAAGGTTCAGGATGAAGGTGGCCCCCTGGCCGGGCAGGCTGCGGGCTTCGATCTGGCCGCCCAGCACACCGGTCACGATGTTGTGCACGATGTGCAGGCCCAGGCCGGAGCCACCCTGGCCCAGGCGGGTGGTGAAAAACGGTTCAAAGACGTGGAGCAGGTCCTGGGCCTGGATGCCGCGGCCGCTGTCGCTGACCTGCACCACGATCCGGTCGGCATCCAGCGCCTGCGCGCCCAGCGTGATGGTGCCGGCCTCGCCGGGGCCGAAGCCGTGCACGATGGCGTTGTTGATCAGGTTGGTGAGCACCTGCCCCAACGGGCCGGGATAGCTGTCCAGCGACAGGCTGGCGTCGATGTCGGTGGTGACCACGCAGGCCGACGCACGGATCGCCGGACTGAGGGTGACCAGGATCTCCGAGACCACGGCGCTGAGCGAAAAGCGCCGGCGCTGCGAGCTGGTCTGGTCGATGGCGACCTGCTTGAAGCTGGCCACCAGCGCGCCGGCCCGCGTGAGGTTGCGCACCAGGATGTCGGCCGCCAGCCGTGCGTCGTCCACGAAGGTCTGCAGGTCGGAACGCTTCATCCCCGCGTCGAGCAGGGGCGCGAACTGCTGGACCCGGTGCTCCAGGGCGCTGGCCACGGTCAGGCCGTTGCCGATGGGTGTGTTCAGCTCGTGCGCCACGCCGGCGACCAAGGCGCCCAGGGCGGCCAGTTTCTCGGATTGCACCAGCTGGTTTTGGGCCATGCCCAAGGTTGCCAGCGTGTGCGAGAGCTCCTGATTGGAGTTCTGCAGTTCGGTGGTGCGCTGGGCCACCCGGGCTTCCAGCTGGGTGTTGAGCTCCAGGATTTCCTGCTGCGCGCGCCGGCGCTCCGTGATGTCGAAGTAGGTGAACAGAACCAGCGTGCGCTGCTGCTCCACCAGCGTGCGGCTGGACAGGGAGACCCAGCGCAAGGTGCCGTCCGCCCGCCGGAGCTGCAGTTCGGTGTCGGTGGTGTTCTTACCGGCGATCGCGTTGTCCAGCCAGTTGACGCGGTCTTGCGCCTGGACCCAGATGCCCAACTCCAGCCCGGGCTTGCCCTGCGAGGTTTCGGGGTCAAACCCAAACAGGTCGAACCACGCCTGGTTCCAGTGGACGGTCGCGAAGTTGTCGCTGTCGCTGGCGTAGCTCATGGGGATGGGCGACTGATCGAACAGGCTGGAAAAGCGGGCCTCGCTCTCCTGCAGAGCCCGAGCCGCGGCGCGGGCGTCGGTGACGTCGCGCAGCAGCGCGATCATGTAAGGCTCTCCGCGCGATTCGAAGATGGCCGCGTTGACCAGCGATTCGCGGACCTGCCCGTTGCGGCCGTTGGTTCGGATGCTGTAGCCACTGATGGTGCCGGCGGCCATGATCGCTTGTACCAGCGCATCGCGTTCCTGGGGATCGTGCCAGACGCCCACTTCGGTGGCTGTCTTGCCAATCACCTGGTCGCGGCTGAGGCCAGTCAGGCGTTCGAAGGCGGCATTGACTTCCACATACCGGCCATCGCGCAAGCGGGAGATCGACATGAAGTCCGGGGTCAGCTGAAAAGCGGCCTTGAACTGTTCGTTCAGCGCATTCTGGTCGGTGACGTCGCGGGAAACCCAGACGACGTGGGAGGCTGCCTCGCCCGGCCGGGCCAGCAGTGTGGCGTTGAGCACGCAATCGCGGATGCTTCCGTCACGGCGGCGCGCCTGCACCAGCGTGTCGCGGACGAAACCGGTGCGTTTCAGTTCTTCCACGATGCGGGCGCGCTGCTCGGGGTGCGCCCACACCTGGAAATCGGCCATGCGGCGTCCGATTACCTCTGAGGGGCTGTAGCCGCTGATGGTCTGGAAGCCCTGGTTGGCTTCCACGATCAGGCTGTCCTCCAGGCGGGTGATGACAATCCAGTCCGGGCTGGTGTGGAACACGCGCGCGAACCAGTCCTCGCTGGCACCCCCCAGGGATGTCAGTAGCCAGCGCCGTAGCGCCGTGGGTAAGAGCTTAGCCAGTGTGCCCATGCCAGCAGGGTGTCATTGAGGTGTGGGCATGATAGTACAGCGCGCGCCACAGGACCGCCTGCGCGGGGCGGTCTGTGGCAGGCTGTGGCGCAAAGCGTGAGGGGCCTTGCGCAGGGGGATCAGGCGGCTGCCAGCCAGTATCCTGCGTTGAAAGGACTGCTCATGCGCAGTGCCAGCGGGGACACGTCCAGGAGCTTGTCGGTCGGCATCTTCTCGCCGGTTTCCGTCACCATCTCGACGCCTGCGGGGGCTTCGCTGGGTGCGGATGTGTTGTTGGCCTCGTTCGCCCGTTCTGCTTGGCTGGTTTGTGCAGAACGGGCTACAGAAAAGAATAGAAGCACCGGAACGGTATTTTCCGGTCCCCCCAGTAGTCGGCGGTGTCGCGGAAGATGTCGAGCAGCTGCTCACGCGCTTCCTTGTCGAATTTCACGTTGGCCGGGATGTGCTCCAGCACGGCAATGAAGCCGGGCTGGGGGCCGGACTTGTGAACCGGATCGGTCAGGCTGTCGTACAGCGCGTCAAAGTTCTTGCCCACGTGGGCTGGCAGCATGAACTGCTGGCCAATCATGTCCAGCACATCCTGCTTGGTCTGTGCATTGGCCAGGTTGGCGTACAGGAAGTGGTGGCCCAGACCCTGGGCGGCCTCCTGCAGATCCGACACCCGGAAGGCGCGAATCGACTGAACGATATTCGTTCTGACTGTTCGAAGTGGCATATCCATTTCCGCTTCTCTTTCTTAAAGAATACAAATCCAAGTCACGGAACGATCTTGCGAAAACTCGCATAGTGATCGTCTGTGTAATAACAGGCATCCGGTGTGGTGGCCGGGCCACCACACACAATGCGCCGGGTTCCCCGGTCCCTAGCGGTGGGCGTCTTCACGGTGTACTCGTGGTAGTAACCCCGCTTGTGCGCTGGAAGCAGGCGCTCCCGGTTGGCAAACACCACGCCGTCTTTCTCATAGGGGAACGGCCCGCCCCGGCGAATCAACTGGTAGGTCTCAAGACCCTGTGGGGGCAAGCGATTCACAGCCACGGTCGCACCGGTTGTGGAACCGGTTTCCTCGCGGGCAGCGACTCCGCCACATGCAAGGGCAATGGACAAAATCGCGCCAGTGAGCGCTAACTTGAAGACACCACTCCGCACCATGAAACCTCTCAAGTCACCTAGGGTAAACCCGAAACTCAAGCGCTAGAGTGTCGCGTATCTGGCCAAAAAAAGCAAGGCCTTGCCTAAATTTTAGGCAAGGCCTTGCGGGTCTTTTTGTGAAGAAGTGTGTACTAACTGTGTTCAGCGGCTGACGTTCGCATCGGCCACGGTCAGTGCGGTCATGTTCACAATGCGGCGGACCGTGGTGCTGGCTGTCAGCACGTGCACCGGTTTTGCGGCACCCAGCAGGACCGGGCCAATGGCAATGTTGCCGCCGGCGGCGGTCTTGAGCAGGTTGTAGGCGATGTTGGCTGCGTCGATGTTGGGCAGCACCAGCAGGTTGGCGTCACCGTGCAGGGTGCCGTTGGGCATCAGGGCCTTGCGCGCGGCCCCGTCCAGCGCCACGTCGCCGTGCATTTCGCCATCCACTTCCAGCCAGGGAGCCTGCTGCTGCAGCAGTGCCAGGGTCTGGCGCATCTTGACCGCGCTGGGTTCGTTGCTGCTGCCGAAGTTGGAATGGCTCAGCAGGGCGGCCTTGGGTTTCAGGCCAAAGCGCACCATTTCCTCCGCAGCCATGATGGTGATCTTGGCCAGCTCGGCGGCGCTGGGGTCGTAGTTGACGTGGGTGTCGACCAGGAACACCTGGCGTCCCGGCAGCATCAGGCCATTCATGCAGGCATAGACTGCCACGTCTTGCATCGCCGGGGAGCCGACGGACGGGCGTCGGCCAATCACCTGGTCGATGTACTGCAGGTGCAGTGACGTGGTGCCCCAGGTGCCGCAGATCAGGCCGTCCACATCCCCCTTGTGCAGCAGCATGGAACCAATCAGCGTGAGCCGGCGGCGCATCTCGATCTTGGCCACGGGCACGGTCACGCCCTTGCGCTCGGTCATGCGGTGGTAGGTCTGCCAGAAGTCGCGGTAGCGGTGGTCCTGTTCCACGTTGACCACGTTGTAGTCCACGCCCTCCTTCAGGCGCAGGCCGAATTTCTCGATCCGTTCGGCGATGACCTTGGGCCGGCCGATGAGGGTGGGCAGGGCCAGGCGCTCGTCGACCACTATCTGCGCGGCGCGCAGCACGCGCTCGTCTTCGCCCTCCGCATAGGCCACGCGCTTCTTGAGCGCCTTCTTGGCCGCCGTGAAGATGGGCTTCATGGTGGTGCCGGAGGCGTACACAAAGCTCTGCAGGGTTTCGCGGTAGGCGTCCATGTCGGCAATGGGGCGCAGGGCCACGCCGCTGTCGAACGCGGCCTGGGCCACGGCCGGCGCGATCTTCATCATCAGCCGGGGGTCGAACGGCTTGGGAATCAGGTACTCCGGGCCAAAAGCGAGCTGTTCTCCGACATAGGCCGCGGCCACCACCTCGCTTTGCTCGGCCTGGGCCAGTTCGGCAATGGCGTGCACGGCGGCAATTTCCATCTCCAGCGTGATGGTGGACGCCCCGGCATCCAGCGCACCGCGGAAGATGTAGGGGAAGCACAGGACGTTGTTGACCTGGTTGGGGTAGTCGGTGCGGCCGGTGGCCATGATGGCGTCGTCGCGCACCGCGTGCACCTGCTCGGGCAGGATTTCCGGCGTGGGGTTGGCCAGGGCGAAGACCAGGGGCTTGGCCGCCATGGACTGCACCATCTCGGGCTTGAGCACGCCGCCGGCGGACAGCCCCAGGAAGATGTCGGCGCCCACAATGGCCTCGCGCAGGGTGCGCAGGTCCGTCTTCTGGGCGAACTGCGCCTTGTCATCGTCCATCAGCTCGGTGCGGCCTTCGTAGACCAGACCGGCCAGGTCGGTGACCCAGATGTTTTCGCGGGGAATGCCCAGCTTCACCAGCAGTCCCAGGCAGGCCAGCGCGGCCGCGCCGGCACCCGAGGTCACCAGCTTGACCTTCTTGGGGTCCTTGCCGGCCACTTTCAGGCCGTTGAGGATGGCCGCGCCAACGACGATGGCCGTGCCGTGCTGGTCGTCGTGGAAGACCGGGATCTTCATGCGCTCGCGCAGCTTGCGCTCCACGTAGAAGCAGTCAGGCGCCTTGATGTCTTCCAGGTTGATGCCGCCAAAGGTCGGCTCCATGGCCGCGATGATGTCGACCAGCTTGTCCAGGTCGTGCTTCTCGTTGATCTCGATGTCAAACACGTCGATGCCGGCAAACTTCTTGAACAGGACGCCCTTGCCTTCCATCACGGGCTTGGCGGCCAGCGGGCCGATGTCGCCCAGGCCCAGCACCGCGGTGCCGTTGGTGATGACGGCCACCAGGTTGCCGCGGCTGGTGTATTTGTAGGCGTTGTTCGGGTCCTTGACGATTTCTTCGCAGGGCGCGGCTACGCCGGGCGAGTAGGCCAGGGCCAAGTCGTGCTGGTTGACGAGCTGCTTGGTGGCGACAACGGCAATCTTGCCGGGGGTGGGGAACTCGTGGTACTCCAGCGCGGCGGTGCGCAACTGGGCCTGCTTTTCAGCAGAATTGGAAACGGGGGGCTTGGGGGTAAGGGGGGGCTGAATCGGCATCGTGCATCCTTGTCGGCGTTGGACCTGTTCGAAGGAGCATGGCCCATTGACCTGTCATGGGTCTTGCATTGTAGACCTCGCCTGCCGAGGGGGCCGGGCGCAGGCCGCGCACATTATGCGGATCCGGCATCACCGTATTCACGGCGCAGTGGCCTTCGAAAACGCTGCCCGCTGCGCCGTGTGCGGGCCGGTCAGCACAAAGCCGCGCTGCGTGCCGACGGTGTCCAGGAAGCGCCAGACGCCGTCGTCGCACCCAGGGTCGGCGACCCACTGGCCGGCCTGCGACGGGTGCGCAGCGGCCACCACGACGGGCAGTGCCGGCGTCTTGACGGACACCGGCATGAGCGCAAACACCAGCGGCGTGGGGGTGCCGGCCAGCGTTGCCGCCAGTGCCCGGGCGGCGGCCATGATGGGCATCACAAACGGCAGGGTGCGCCCGCCGGCCGAGGCGTACTGCGCGCAGTCGCCCAGGGCGTAGACATGGGGCGTAGAGGTCTGCAGCGTGGCATCCACCACAATGCCGCGCTCGCACGCCAACCCCGCCGCGTGGGCCAGGGTGGTGTCGGCCCGCAGGCCGATGGCGCTGAGCACCGCATCGGCGGCCAGTGTGCTGCCGTCGGCCAGGCGCACGCGCAGGGGCTGTGCTTCGGCGGGTGCGGGTGCCGCGGCGTCCACGGCCTGCACCGTGGTGCCCAGGTGCCAGTGCACCCCGGCCGCAGCCAGGGCCGCGCGCAGTTGCAGGCTGGCCGCCTCCGGCAGCAGCGCGGCCAGCGGGCGCTGTGCCGGGTCGGCTACGTGCACCTGGTGTCCGGCCAGCGCCAGGTCGTTGGCAAACTCGCAGCCAATCAGGCCCGCCCCCAGGATGACCACGGTTTTGCTATTGTTTTCGGAGCTGTCTGCGCTTGTTGCATGCGGGTTCAGGGCTGCATGGAAGCGTGAAAAGTCGGCCAGCGAGTTGACGGACTGCACCTGGTCGGCCGCATCCCCCTGCAGCGGCACGCGGATGGGTTGCGCGCCGGTGGCCAGCACCAGGCGGTGGTAGGCCAGCGTGTGCGTGGTGCCGTCCTGCGTGAATTGCATGGTGCGCCCGGCCACGTCCAGCGCGTCCACCCGGCTGTGGGCCATCAGCGTCAGGTTCAGGTTCTGCGCCAGGGTGGCGGCCGGGGTGCTGATGAGTTGCGCGGGCGTGCGGCGCTGCGCGAAGGCGTTGGACAGCGAAGGCTTGGCATAGAAGTCGCCGCTGTCGGCGGTGATGAGGACGACGGGCGTGCTGGCGTCGAGCTTGCGGAACTCGCGGGCCGTGGTCCAGCCCGCCAGCCCGGCGCCAATGATGATGAGAGGGTTCATGGGGTTCGTCCTTCGGTAGGGGCGCGCAGCGCAGCACGCGCCGTGGCGGGTGGGTTAAATCTCCACCGCTTCAAAGTCGGCCTTGGCCACGCCGCAGTCCGGGCAGGCCCAGCTGTCGGGCACGTCGGCCCAGCGGGTGCCAGGGGCAATGCCGTCTTCCGGGCGGCCGGCCGCCTCGTCGTAGATGAAGCCGCAAACGATGCAGAGGTAGGTTTTCATGGTGGTGTCCTTGTTCAAATAAATGGGGGTAGTGCGGGGCCGGACTCAGCCGGCAATCTTGGCCAGCTGGGCCTGGTAGTGGTTGGCGTGGCGCTCTTCCACCTTGGCCAGGGCGGCAAAGCGCTTCTGGGCCTTTTCCAGCGTGGCGCGGAACTGCGCCGCGTGCACCTTGCTCTCCTCAATCTGCTCGTCCATTTCGGCGACGGCGGCAGCATGGCCTTCGGCTTCGGCGGTAGCGCGAAAGCCGGGGTACATCTCGCTGTACTCGTAGGTCTCGCCGTCAATCGCAATCTGCAGGGCCTTGGCCGGCGTCATGGTGGCCTTGGGGTAGAGCAGGTCCAGGTGGCCAAAGGCGTGCATCACTTCCTGGTCGGCGGTGGCCTCGAAGGTGCGGGCGGTTTCCTCGTCGCCCATTTCGCGGGCCAGCTTGGCGAAGTAGCGGTACTTGATGTGGGCCATGGACTCGCCGGCGAAGGCGGCTTCCAGGTTGGCCAGGGTCTTGATCTCGGGGCGTTGCAGTGCGGGCATGGTGGACTCCTGTGGGTTAGAAAAATAGGTTGAATCAATCAACATGAGATGAATGATAAATACTATTAACTACTAATCCCAATTGGAAAAATCTAAACAAGGGATAGCCCACGCCCGCTGTATGCGCGCCATCTGGCGCTTGTTCAGATGATTTGGTTATTTGAAACTGAAAACTCAGTAGTTCCAGTTTTAACAAGCCGCTTCCAGAATCCATTGCATCGCCGTTCAACGGGATTTACCAAGGAAGCACACCATGACGCAACGCCGCCCCCTCATTCAACTGGCACTGGCCGCCGGGCTCGCCGGGCTGGGCCTGCTGGCCCAGGCCCAACCCGCCCTCACCCTGCTCAACGTGTCGTACGACCCGACGCGCGAGCTGTACGTCGAATACAACCAGGCCTTCGCCAAGCACTGGAAAGCCAAGACCGGCCAGGACGTGACCATCAAGCAGTCGCATGGCGGCTCGGGCAAGCAGGCCCGCTCCATCATCGACGGGCTGGACGCTGACGTAGCCACGCTGGCCCTGGCCGGCGATACCGATGCGCTGGTCAAGAACGGTGGCTGGCTGGCTGCGGACTGGCAAAAGCGCCTGCCGCACAACGCCTCGCCCTATACCTCCACCATCGTGCTGGTGGTGCGCCAGGGCAACCCCAAGGGCATCAAGGACTGGGATGATCTGGTCAGACCCGACGTCAAGGTCATCACCCCCAACCCCAAGACCTCGGGCGGCGCGCGCTGGAACTACCTGGCCGCGTGGGAGTTCGCCTTGCGCAAATACGGCGGCCCCAACAAAGACGCCAGCAAGGCCAAGGAATTCGTGGCCAAGCTCTACGGCAACGTGCCCGTGCTCGACACCGGTGCGCGCGGCTCCACCATCACCTTTGCCCAGCGCGGCCAGGGCGATGTGCTGGTGGCGTGGGAAAACGAGGCCTACTTGCTGGAAAAGGAATTCGGTGCCAAGTTCGACGTGGTGGCGCCGTCCCTGAGCATCCTGGCCGAGCCGGCCGTGGCCGTGGTGGACAAGAACGTGGACCGCAAGGGCACCCGCGCCGTGGCCGAGGAGTATCTGAAGTACCTGTATTCCGAAGAAGGCCAGGACATTGCGGGCAAGAACTTCTACCGCCCGGCCGTGTCGCAGAAGGCCCAGGCCAAGTACGCCAAGCAGTTCGCCAAGCTCAACCTGTTCACCATCGACCAGGCCTTCGGCGGCTGGGACAAGGCGGCCAAGGAACACTTCGCCGATGGCGCCGCCTTCGACCAGATCTACGCCAAGAAATAAGCCACGCTGTCACACACACCACTGACGCACCACGCCATCGGGGAGACACGGACCGTGCAACCCCCGGGCGCGGTCACAGGTCAACCGGCACGCCCCGCCGCCCACGGGTTTATCTATGCGTTGTGTTCGCTATTGATTTCATAGCTGCATGCGCAAGGACTACGGCGTCTGAAGGTCATTTATGCACAAAAAATACACCGCCACTTCGTGTCGCCAACGCCGGGCCTTGCGCAGCCATTCGGCTTCATATATTCAGAAAACCGCATAAATAAAGAGAAAAACAGTTGTTTGAGTTTGAAGCGTTGCTTCTGACAATGCAGCCGTATACGATTCAAAGGGAAGCCATGACAACGCTCATCATCGTGCCGGGCTGGCGCGACTCCGGTCCCGGCCATTGGCAAAGCCTGTGGGCCGACAGCCTGCCGGGTGCGCGCCGTGTGGTGCAGGACGACTGGATCACGCCCACGCGCCAGGCCTGGGTGGGGTCTCTGGCGCGCCAGATTCTGGCCGTCGACGGCCCGGTGGTGGTGGCCGCGCACAGCCTGGGTTGCATTGCCACGGTCCACCTGCCGCCGGAGGCGGCCGCGCGCATCCAGGGCGCGTTGCTGGTGGCGCCGGCCGACCCCGAGCGGCGTGGCGTGCTGGCGGACTTTGCGCCCGTGCCCTACCAGGTGCTGCCGTACCGCAGCGTGCTGGTGGCCAGCAGCAACGACCCCTACTGCCCGGTGCGCACGGCCGGGGCCTACGCCCGGGCCTGGGGCAGCGAGTTCGTGCGCCTGCAGAACGCCGGGCACATCAATGTGGAAGCAGGGTTTGGCCCATGGCCTCTGGGGCTGGCGCTGCTGCAGTCGTTTGGCGGGGCGGCCTTGGCCCTCCCCGTTGCGCAAGCGGCTTAAACTGCGGGGGATGGGGTGGCCGCGCGCCCGCTGACGCGCACGTCCAGACCGCCCAGTTCGGCCGCACGGGCCACCTGCAGCTCCAGCCGGTGCACGGCGGCAATGCGTTGCACGATGGACCAGCCCAGGCCGCTGCCGGTTTCGGCGTTGCCCGGTACCCGGAAAAACCGCTCGCCCAGCCGGTGTCGTTCACTGTCCGTCATGCCCGGCCCGCTGTCTTCCACGTGCAGCACCACCTGCCCGTCCTGGTGGCGCACGGTCACGCGCACCTGGGCCGAGGGCGGGCTGTAGCGCACCGCGTTGTCCACCAGGTTGCGCACCAGAACCGCCAGCAGAGTTTCGTTGCCGGGAATGGGACAGGGCTCGGAGGCCTCGAACTCCAGTGTCTGGCGTTTGCCAATGGCCTTGGGCGCCAGTTCGGCCACCACCCGCTGGCCCAGCGCGGCCAGGTCCACGGCGGCCATGGCAGGGACTGCCGTGGCCTCCAGCCGGGACAGGGTCAGCAGCTGTTCGACCAGGCGCACTGCACGGTCGCATCCTTCCAAGGTGGCGTTCAGCGCATGGCGGCGCTGGGCATCGTCGGTTTCCATCAACGCCACCTGGGCCTGCGCCCGGATGGCGGCAATGGGGGTGCGCAGTTCGTGGGCGGCGTCCGCCGTGAAGCGTCGCTCGGACTCCAACAGCGTGCCCATGCGCGCAAACAGGTCGTTCAGGGCCGTCACCATGGGCGCCATTTCACTGGGCAAGCCGTCTGGCACGATGGGGTCGAGTGCCTGCGGCTGACGCAAGGCCAGCGTGCGCCCGAGCTGGCGCAGGGGCAGCAGCCCACGGGACACGGCCCACCACATGGCCAGCGCCAGCAGGGGCAGCGCCACGGCCGTCGGCAACAGGGTGCTGCGCAGCACGGCCCACAGGATGGCCGCACGGGAATGGATTTCTTCGCCGACATAGACCTGCACGTCGGGCGCGGCACCGTGGGCGGCAAAGACCCGCCATTTGTCGCCGGCGACCAGGACCGTATCAAAGCCGGGCTTGAACGCCTGGCGTGCGCCCACCATGGGTTCCAGCGGCGCCGTGGCCGAGCGCAGCACAAGGTGCCCCTCGTGGAAGACCTGGAAGGCCACCTTGGGCGCGTAGCGGTGCAAGGTGGGGGCGTCGGCGCCGGTTTCGTCCCCATCGCCCATCTCCGGGGCCTGCTGGACGACCAGCACCGCCGCGGCCTGCGCCAGGTGGCCGTCGAGCAGTTCATCGAGCTCGTGGCGCACGTCCACCCAGGTCATGGCGGCCGTGCCCAGCCACACGCCCACCACCACGGTCAGCACCCATGCCATCAATCGGCCTTGCAGGGAGCGTGGCAGTCCGTTCATGGGGCGGTTGCCTCGCGCGGCAGCATGTAGCCGACGCCGCGCACGGTGTGAATCACGGTGGCCCCCAGCTTGCGTCGCAGGTTGTGGATGTGTACCTCGATGGCGTTGCTGTCGACCTCCTGGCCCCAGCTGTAGAGCTGCTGCTCCAGTTGTTCCCGCGACAGCACGCGGCCGGCGTTGAGCATGAAGGCCTGCAGCAGGTCGAACTCCCGCGTGGACAGGGCCACGGGTGCGCCCGCCTGCTGCACGGTGCGGGCGGCCGGGTCGAGCAGCACATCCTGTGCGGTCAGGGACTCCTGTGGCTGACCGTGGGCGCGGCGCACCAGCGCACGCAGGCGCGCGGCCAGCTCGTGCAGGTCCACAGGCTTGACCACGTAGTCGTCGGCGCCGGTGTCGAGTCCGCGGATGCGGTCGGGAACGGTATCGCGTGCGGTCAGGACCAGGATGGGCGTGGAAAGCCCCGAGCGGCGCAGGGCCGCCAGCACGTCCATGCCGTCCTTGCGGGGCAGGCCCAGGTCGAGCACGGCGGCGGTGTACGGCTGCGCGCGCAGCTCGCGCTCGGCGGCTTCGCCGTCGCGCACCCAGTCCACCTGGAAGCCCAACTGGCGCAGGCCGGCCCGCAGGCCATCACCAAGTAGCGGGTCGTCTTCGGCAAGCAGGATGCGCATGGCGGCAATTGTCGTATGAATCGGCGCTCAGTCGGTATCGCCGTCGTTACCGTGCTTCTGAGCGGCGACCGTGTCGGGGCTGGTCGTGCCGCCCGTGGGCGCGCCCTGCCATTGCAGCCACCAGAATCCCAGTACGCCGGCCAGCAACAGGACGGCCACGGTCCGCCAGGCGCTACGCACGCCGTCGGCGGGCAAACCGGGCTTGCGGCCGGTAACCATGGCGCGCACCAGATTCTCGCGGTGCAGCCAGCTGGCCACCACCACGCCGGCAATGTGCACGCCCACGACCAGCAGCATCAGGTTGGCAGCCACCTCGTGGGCCTCTGCCACCCATTCGCCGGCGAGGTCGTTGTACGTGGTCCAGCCCGATGCCGCGATGGCCACCGTCAGCCCCAGCAGGGCCAGGATGGCCAGCGCACCGGCCGGGTTGTGGCCGGTGTGGTGTTCTGGTTCGCCCCGCAGCATGGCGCCCACGTAGCGGGCAACGGCCCGGGGGCCGCGCACGAAGGTCGAGAAGCGCGCATAGCGCGTACCCAGCACGCCCCAGACGATGCGAAAGGCCACCAGGCCGGCCATGGTGTAGCCCAGGGTGACGTGCAGCAGGCGCCAGCGCTCGCTTTCGGCGCTCAGGTAGGCGCCGGCAAAGCTCAGCACCATGAGCCAGTGGAAGACGCGCACCGGCGCGTCCCAGACCAGGATCGGGCGGGTACCCGTCGCAGCTTCAGCGGGGGACACGGCGTTCTCAACGGGGGATGCGGACATTGTCTTCATTGAAGTCTCCCTTGTCGGCCGTGGTGTGGCAGGCGATGCAGTTCGAGGCGCTCTTGATGGAGGCACGCTTCCAGGTGGCGGCCGATACCTCGTCATGCTTGCGGATGAACCAGGCGGTGCGGGTGATGCGGTCCTCTGGCGGTTCTTCGCGCACGCGCTTGTAGGTTCCGGCGTGGGCGTTGATCCAACCCGACAGCTCCTTGACCGTGGCCGGGTCCAGCGAGGCGTCCGTGCCGAAGTGGTTGGGCAGGTTGTTCATGATCCGGTTCCATGACGCCGCCGGCATGAGGCTGGGCGGGTAGGCCACGTGGCAGGCCGAGCATTCTTCCTTGTACTTGGGTGTCAGCAGCACCATGCGGCCGTTGCCGTCCGCCAGGGCGGGCAGGGCAAAGCTGCTGGCGGCGACCAGCCCCAGGGCAAGTCGGCCCAGCCGGGTGGGTAGTGGGTGTGGCATGGGAAATCCTCCGTGCAGTGAATGGAAAGGCGGGTCTTCAGGGCTTGAGCGTCATCAGCCAGCTCAGCACGTCGGCTTTTTCGCCGGCGGTGCATTCACGGCTCAGCACGTCCTTGCAGTTGCGGCGGAACCATTTCTCGGTCTTGGCGGGATCGGTAAAGCGCTCCGGGTTGAAGGCCGGCGCCATGGCGCCGATGACCTTGCCGGTGGAAGCGTGCTTGCCGGCCTGGGTGGGGACGGCACCGTGGCACGAGGAGCAGCTCCATTCGCCGCCGTGCTTGTTGGTGAACAGCTGTTGCCCGCGGGCGGGCGAGGCGGGAGCCCCGGCCTGGGCGGTATAGGCGGCCAATTGCTCGGCCGGCGTGGCGGCGTGGGCGGTGGGCGCGAGGGCGGCAACGCCGAGCGTCAGGGCCGCGATCCAGCGCGGGGCAGTGGCGGACAGAGAGAACAGGTTCATGGCAACTCCTTTGTTTTGCCAATGGTGCCGCCGGGTTCTTAGGGTTTTCTTAAGCAACCCACAGCCTCCTCAGCGGCACTTAAGCCAGGAGGTCCACCATGCAGGCACTCACCCTCAACTTCAAGGAACGGAACATGCACCCTACCCTTCACCGCTTCATCCGCCAATATTTCAACGTCGTCTGCGCTGCGCTGGCGCCCGTGGTTCTCACGGCATTCCTGGCGATTCCGGTCAGCCTGGGCGGCCACCCGGACGCGTTTCCGGTGGCAGCCGCGCAGGGTGATCGCCACATGAGCTGATCGGCGACGTTGCGTCGCCACGCCCGCATGGCCGCGCCTTCATTTCTCTTTAAGATCGGGGGCGTAAGCTCGGCGGCCCGACCCGAGCAGCACTCCAACGCCTATTTTCTTGCCATGAATTTCATCGAACTTGCCGACGATCCCGAAGACACGCAACACAGCACCGCGGAGCGTATGGCCGCGGCCTCGCGCAGTACCTGGGTCAGTGTCGGTGTGAATCTGGTGTTGACCACCACGCAGATCGTGGTGGGCGTGTTCGCCAAGTCACAGGGTCTGATCGCCGACGGCATCCATTCGCTGTCCGACCTGGTGGCGGACTTCGTCGTGCTGTTTGCCGGGCACCACAGCAAGAAGGACGCCGACGAGGACCACCCCTACGGTCACCAGCGGTTTGAAACTGCCGCCTCGCTGGTGCTGGGCAGTCTGCTGCTGGCCGTGGGCGTGGGCATGCTGTGGTCGGCCTTCCGCAAGCTGGAGGCGCCAGAGACCGTGCAGCAGGTGCATATGGTCGCCCTGTGGGTGGCCGGCGGCGCCCTGGTGGCGAAGGAAACCCTGTTTCGCTACATGCTGGCCGTGGCCAAGCGGGTCAAGTCCAGCATGCTGGTGGCCAATGCGTGGCACGCTCGCTCCGACGCAGCCTCTTCACTGGTGGTGGGCGTGGGTATCGCCGGCAATCTGGCCGGCTACCCGATTCTGGACCCCATTGCGGCCCTGATCGTGGGCTTCATGGTGACCAAGATGGGTTGGGAGTTCGCCTGGGATGCTTTGCATGACCTGATGGACCGGGCGGTGGACGAGCAGGAAGTGCAGGCCATTCGCCAGACGCTGCTGGAGACCCCCGGGGTCAGTGGCGTGCACGATGTGCGCACCCGCAAGATGGGCGACATGATTGTGGTGGATGCCCACCTGGAGGTGGAGGCGTCCATCTCGGTCGAGGCCGGTCACGACATCGCGGTGGAGGCTCGCCAACGGGTGTTGCAGCGCCACCGGGTTCTCAACCTGATGACCCACGTGGACCCGTGGAAGCGTCCCGACCTGGACCACGCGGCGACAGCCCGCGCCCCGCAGTAGCCCGCGTCAGGGCTTGCGCTGGGGGTGAAAGCGGATCACCTGCGGAGCGGGTTGCGCCTGCAGGTCCACCACCTTGTCGCAGCCGCTGCAGTCGCACCCCGAGGGCTGCTTCACGGCACGCAGGAAGACGGCGGCCCACGCAGCGGGAAGCGGAAGCCGCAGCATCCGCTGGGCGATGAAGCGGCGCGCCACGGCGGGCATCAGCGTCCACAGGGCATA
Source organism: Rhodoferax sp. MLSD5-FHT05B10 (assembly GCF_058793415.1). Lineage (NCBI taxonomy): Bacteria > Pseudomonadati > Pseudomonadota > Betaproteobacteria > Burkholderiales > Comamonadaceae > Rhodoferax > Rhodoferax sp. MLSD5-FHT05B10. The sequence goes on from NZ_JBXAFT010000006.1 coordinate 236,239, forward strand.
CAGGCTGCAGCCCAGTACCAGCAGGACCACGATCAGGGATTGCGTTGCCATGGTGAATCAGCCTCCCAGCCAGAGTGTCAGGCGGTAGGTCGCAAATGATGCCAGATAGGCCAGGGCGAACATGTAGGCAGCCATCAGGATGGGGTAGCGCCAGGAGTTGGTCTCGCGCTTGACCACGGCCAGCGTGGAAATGCATTGGGGTGCGAACACGTACCAGGCCAGCAGGGAGAACGCGGTCGCCAGCGACCAGCCCTGGGCAATGACCGGTGCCAGCGAATCGGCGACCGAATCCCCGGCGGCCGAGAGCGAATACACGGTTCCCAGCGCGCCCACGGCAACCTCGCGGGCCGCCAGGCCGGGGACCAGTGCAATGGAAATCTGCCAGTTGAAACCGATGGGTGCGAACACGTGTTCCAACGCCTGCCCCAGCATGCCAGCCAGGCTGTACTGGATGGCCGGGCCGGTGGCGCCATCGGGCGGTCCGGGGTAGGTCGAGAGGAACCACAGCACCACCATCAGGGCAAAGATGATCGTGCCCACGCGCTGCAGGAAGATGCGCGCGCGCTCCCACAGGCCCAGCACCAGGTTGCGCAGGCCCGGGATGCGGTAAGGGGGCAGTTCCAGCATCAGCGGCTGGTAGCGGCTTTTCATCCACACCCGCTTGAAGACCCAGGCCACCCCCATGGCCGACACCACGCCGGCCACGTACAGGCCAAAGAGCGTGAGCCCGCGCAGGTTGAAGAAACCGATGCTGCGGTCCGGCACAAAGGCGCCGATCAGCAGGGCATACACCGGCAGGCGCGCCGAGCACGTCATGAGCGGCGCCACCATGATGGTGGCCAGCCGGTCCTGCCAGTTGGCGATGGTGCGGGTGGCCATGATGCCGGGAATGGCGCAGGCAAAGCTCGACAGCAGCGGAATGAAGGCACGGCCCGACAGGCCCACCTTGCCCATCAGGGTGTCGAGCAAAAACGCCGCACGGGGCAGGTAGCCCGAGTCTTCCAGCACCAGGATGAAGAAGAAGAGGATCAGGATCTGCGGCAGAAACACCACCACGCCGCCGGCCCCGGCAATCACGCCGTCGACCAGCAGGCTGCGCAGGGGACCTTCGGCCATGTGGGCGGTGGTCCATTCGGCCAGGAACGCCATGCCTTCCTTGATGGCGTCCATGGGCAGGTTGGCCCAGGAAAAGACGGCCTGGAACACCAGGAACAGCACAGCGGCCAGAATCACCAGGCCCCACACCGGATGCATGGTCCAGGCGTCTACGCGGTGGTGAAAGCGCTGGAACTGCGTGGCGTTGGGTGCCGCAATGGCGAGGATGCGCCGGACTTCCTGCTGCACCTCGGCGCTGCTGCGGGGCACCGGGCGGACGGCGCCGGCCGGCTTGGGCTGGGCCATGGCCGCCTGTGCCGCCAGGGAGTGCTCGATCTGCGCCAGCAGTTGCTGGTGACCGTTGTGCTGCACCGCGACCGTCTCGACCACCGGGCAGCCCAGTTCGGCGGCCAGTTGGGCGACGTCAATGGAGAGGCCGCGCGCGCGCGCCACGTCGGCCATGTTGAGCGCCACGATGACCGGGCGTCCCAGGCGTTGCAGCTCCAGCACCAAGCGCAGGTTCATGCGCAGGTTGGTGGCATCAACCACCGCCACGATGGCGTCCACGGCCGCTTCGCCGGTGCGGCGGCCCTCGATCACTTCCAGCGTGACCTCTTCGTCAGGCGTGGCCGGCTTCAGGCTGTAGACGCCGGGCAGGTCGATGACCGAGATGGCCTGGCCGCTGGCCAGGCGCAGGATGCCGATCTTGCGTTCCACGGTGACGCCGGCGTAGTTGGCCACCTTTTGGCGGGCACCGGTCAGCAGGTTGAACAGGGCGGTCTTGCCGCAGTTGGGGTTGCCCACCAGGGCCACGTTCCAGGCCTGGGAGAGTGTGGTGCTGGCGTTCATGCGGCGGCAACCTCAATACAGTGGGCCTCGACCCAGCGCAAGGCAAGCATGGTTTCACCCACCATCACCGCCAGCGGCTCGCGTCCGCCGGGTCCGCGGCGCAGCAATTGGACGGGCTCGCCGGGGATGAAGCCCAACTCTCCCAGGCGGTCCAGCGTGGCGGGATCGGTCTGGGGTGATCCTTCGGTCACGCGGGTGACCGTCGCGTGGGCGCCGTTGGGCAGGGTGGTTAATCGCATGGTGGCTTCCAGGATGGGTTGATCCAAATGATAGTGTATCTCATTTAGATTTGCATGAAAAGAGCCAAAATGCATAATGGTTTATCTGATTGAAGACTGGCTTCAAAGGAACTACACCATGGCTTTGAAACACGCACAACCTCTGGACGTCATTGACGTCGCGCCCCTGGGAGACCGGCTGCACGCCAGCGTGACCAGCAGCCTGCTGAAAACCGGTGCCCTGCAGCTGATGCGCGTGGTGCTGCTGGCCGGGCATGGCCTGCCCCAGCACCATGTGGCCGGTGAAATGACGGTGCAGTGCCTGGAAGGCGAAGCGGTCGTCACCACGCCGCACCGGACCTGCACGCTGAAGGCCGGCCAGCTGCTGACCCTGCCGGGTGGTGAGCCCCATGCGGTCACGGCACTTACCGACACCTCGCTGCTGGTGATGGTCCTGCTCACAGGGCAAGCATGACCCTGGCCGAGTGGTACCCACAGGTCCGCTGGACCCATATCAGCCTGGTGCTGACCAGCGGCGCCCTGTTTGCGGCGCGCGGCGTGGCGGTGCTCACGGGCGCGCAGTGGGCCATGCAGCCGGCCGTGCGCCGTCTGAGTTACACCATCGACACCGGCCTGCTGAGTGCGGCGCTGCTGTTGCTGCACATCCTTCAGCTCAACCCGTTCGCCGTGCCGTGGCTGAGCACCAAGATCGGCCTGCTGCTGCTGTACATCGTGCTCGGCACGCTGGCGCTCAAGCGGGCGCCCACCCCGCGTGCGCGCCTGGTGTTTTTTGTGGCCTCGCTGGCGTGCTACGGTTTCATGCTGACGGTTGCGCTGGCACACCACCCGCTGGGTTTCCTGGCGGCGCGCCTGGGCACGTAAGCCGGGCGGCGGCGGCTCTCGGCGCTGCAGGGCGCGTTGCCGGTCTGTATAGTGGAAACCATGCATTCCAGCCATACCCATCAGCGCTCCGACCTCGTACGCATCGCCAACAACGCCATGGCCGAACGCGGGCTTGAGCCCGAGTTTTCGTCCCGTGTCCAGCAGCAGCTGGCAGACATCACCGGGCCGGGTCGTGAATCCGACCCCGACATCCACGACCTCACCGCCCTGCTCTGGTGTTCCATCGACAACGATGATTCGCTGGACCTGGACCAGCTCACCGTCTGCGAGGCCCTGCCCGGTGGCGCCTTGCGGCTGTGGGTGGCCATTGCCGATGTGGACTGCCTGGTCCGCAAGGATTCCCCCATCGACAACCATGCCCTCATCAACACGACGTCCATCTACACCTCGGCGCGCATCTATCCGATGCTGCCCGAGCGCCTGTCCACGGATCTGACCTCGCTCAACCCGGGCGAAGACCGGTTGGCGCTGGTGACCGAAATGGTTTTCAACGCCGACGCCACGCTGGCCGGCTCGACGGTCTACCGGGCACAGGTGCGCAACCAGGCCAAGCTGGCGTACGACGCCGTGTCGGCCTGGATCGATGGCGAGGGCTCCTTGCCGACGGCTGCGGCGGCCGTCCCGGGCATGGAGGCGCAGCTGCGCATGCAAGACGCCATGGCGCAGCAACTGCGGGCGCGCCGACATGCAGAGGGTTCGCTGGAGTTTGAAACCTTCCAGCCGCGCGCCGTGTTTGACGGTGAAAAGGTGGTGGACATCCGCCAGCAGGTGCAGAACCGCGCACGTCAGCTGATCGAGGAAGTGATGATTGCCACCAACGGCTGCACGGCGCGTTACCTGACCGGGCGGGGTGGCGCATCGCTGCGCCGTGTGGTGCGTTCACCCGAGCGCTGGTTGCGCATCGTGGGCGTGGCCAAGGAATACGGCGAAACCCTGCCGGCCGAGCCCGATTCCCAGGCCCTGGCGGCCTTTCTGGCCAAACGCCACCGGGCCGATCCGCTGCGCTTTCCCGATCTGTCGCTGGTCATCGTCAAGCTGATGGGCTCGGGTGAGTATGTGGTGGAAACACCCGGCGGGCCGCCCATCGGCCACTTCGGCCTGGCCGTGCGCGATTACACCCATTCGACGGCGCCCAACCGGCGCTTCCCCGACCTCATCACCTCGCGGCTGCTCAAGGCGGCGCTGGCGGGCAAGGATGCGCCCTATTCCAACGAAGAGCTGGACGCACTGGCCCAGCACTGCACACACCAGGAGGACGCGGCCCAGAAGGTGGAGCGGCGCATGCGCAAGTCCGAGGCCGCCTTGCTGTTGGAGTCGCGTATCGGCGAGCGTTTCGATGCCGTTGTCACCGGCAGCGCGGCCGAAGGCGTGTGGGTGCGCATCTTCACGCCGCCCGCCGAGGGCAAGCTGGTGGGCGGCAATGGCAGCCTGAAGGTGGGCGACAAGGTCCGCGTCAAGCTGGTATTCACCAACGTGGAGCGCGGATTCATCGACTTTGTGGTCAAGGACTGAACGCGCACCGTACCGGCAGCGCAAACCTGGACAGGACATTCCCATGACGGTTCCCTCGAAAGCTGACGTAGCGGTAGCGGCCCCGGCCTCGCGCTGGCGCAAGCTGCACCCGGACATCCTCAAACTGGGAGTGGTCAGCTTTCTGACCGACCTCAGTTCCGAGATGATCTTCTCGGTGTTCGCGGTTTTCTTCACCACGGTCGCGGGGGCTTCGGCCTCGCTGCTGGGGCTGGTGGAAGGGCTGGCGGACTTTTCGGCCTCGTCCCTCAACTACCTGGCCGGCTGGCTGTCGGACCGCAGCGGCCGGCGCAAGTCGTTTGCCATCGCCGGTTACGGTTTCTCGACGCTGGCCAAGACCATTCTGCTGGTGAGTAATTCCATCATCGGCCTGGGCCTGTTTCGCGTCATCGAGCGGCTGGGCAAGGGTTTCCGCGGGCCGCCGCGTGACGCCTGGCTGTCGTCCATTGCCGACGCGAAAACGCGCGGCTTCTCCTTTGGCGTGCACAAGGCGCTGGACAAGTCGGGCGCCGTGCTGGGGCCGCTGGCCGCCTATGGCCTGCTGTCGTGGTTGGGAGAGTCCGCGCAGACCTACCAGACCCTGTTCTGGGTGGCCTTTGTTCCGGCCGTGCTCAGCGTGCTGGTGCTGGCGCGGATCGCGGACCAGCCGGGCGTGCCCCACGCACGCGAGAGCGTGGGGCAGAACTGGCGGCTGCTCAGTCCGGGGTTCAAGCGCTTCCTGGTTCCGGCCGGGGTCTTTGCCCTGGCCTATTTCAGCCTGGGCTTCCTGCTGCTCAAGGCGCACAGCGTGGGCTTCAGCGTGGCGGACATCGTGCTGCTCTACGCCCTGTTCAACATCACCTGCGTGATTGCGGCGCCGCTGGTGGGCCACCGGGGCGATACCGTGGGGCGCAGCCGCATCGTCGTGCTGGGCTACGCCCTGTACGGGGTGATCAGCCTCTGGCTGGTGTTTGCCAGCACGCGCTGGGAGATCATCCTGGCCTTTGTGTTCTATGGCGTGTTCTATGCGGTGGAAGAATCGCAAAGCAAGGCCTTCATTGCCGACCTGGAGCCCGAGCGCCGTGCCACCGCGGTGGGGGTCTACAACTTTGTCACCGGGGTGCTCTACCTGCCGGCGTCCCTGGTGGCGGGCGCCCTGTGGGCCATCTCGCCCCCGTGGGCCTTCGCCCTGTCGGCCTTCCTGTCGCTGGCGGCCATCGTGACCTTTTGGGTGCTGCGCCCGGCGTCGCACCGTTAAACCATGTGTTCGGGCCGCACCCAGTCGTCAAACTGGGCGGCGGTGACAAACCCCAGCGCCAGCGCGGCTTCGCGTAGGGAGAGCCCGGCGGTGTGCGCGTGCTTGGCAATGGTGGCGGCGCGGTCGTAGCCGATGTGGGGACTGAGCGCGGTGACCAGCATCAGTGAGTGTGCCAGCAGTGCCGCAATGCGCGTGCGGTCGGGTGCCATGCCGCGGGCGCAGTGCACATCAAAACTGGCGATGGCGTCGCCGAGCAGGCGGACACTTTGCAGGAAGTTGTGGGCGATAAGCGGCTTGAAGACGTTGAGCTCAAAGTTGCCCATGGCGCCCCCCACCCCCAACGCCACGTCGTTGCCCAGCACCTGGCAGCACACCATGGTGAGGGCCTCGCACTGCGTGGGGTTGACCTTGCCCGGCATGATGGAACTGCCGGGTTCGTTTTCCGGCAGTTGCAGCTCGCCCAGCCCGCAGCGCGGGCCCGATGCCAGCCAGCGCACGTCGTTGGCGATCTTCATCAGGGCCACCGCCAGGGTCTTGAGCGCGCCGTGTGACGCCACCAGCGCGTCGTGCGCGGCCAGTGCGGCAAAGCGGTTGCTGGCGCAGCGAAAAGGCTGGCCCGTCTCCTGCGCCAGCCGTGCGGCAACCCGGTCCCCAAACTGCGGATGCGTGTTGAGCCCGGTGCCCACCGCCGTGCCGCCCACGGCAAGCGCATGCAGTGCGTCCAGGCTGGCGGTGACCGTCTGCTCGGCGTGCTGGAGCTGGGCGACCCACCCTGAGATCTCCTGGCCCAGGGTCAGCGGCGTGGCGTCCTGCAGATGGGTGCGGCCGATTTTCACGATGTTGGCGAACGCGGCCGCCTTGTCGGCCAGCGTGGTGCGCAGCGTGCGCAGGGCGGGCAGCAGGTTCTGGCTGAGGCTGACGGCGGCGGCCACGTGCATGGCCGTTGGAAAGATGTCGTTGGACGACTGGCCCAGGTTGACGTGATCGTTGGGGTGCACCCGGCGCGCCGTGCCGCGCGCACCGCCCAGCAGTTCGGACGCGCGGTTGGCCAGCACCTCGTTCATGTTCATGTTGCTCTGCGTGCCCGAGCCGGTCTGCCACACGGCCAGGGGAAAGGCGTCCGGGTGGACGCCGGCCAGCACTTCGTTGGCGGCCTGCGCAATGGCCCCTGCCAGTGCGGGCTCCAGCAGGCCAAGCTCCGCGTTGACCTCGGCGGCGATGCGCTTGGTGCGCGCCAGTGCCATCAGCAGCGCCTCGGGCATGCGCTCGGTGGAAATGGCGAAGTGCAGCAGCGATCGCTGCGTCTGGGCGCCCCAGAGCGCATCAGCGGGGACGGCAATGTCGCCGAAGGAATCGTGTTCCAGGCGGAAGGCAGTGGTCATGGCAATACTCCTGCGTTGCTCGCTGCATTGTGCGCCTGGGCGCCATCGCCTGCACCGCGCCGGGTTGGCGGTGGGGTGCTACTCGTACCAGCCCTGCAGTGCGTCGGCATGCAGGCGCGCACGCGTGTCGGACGTGGGGGTCCAGCGTGCGTGGCTGCCGGCGGCGCGCGCCAGGAAGTCCAGCAGCGACAGGTGGCGGCGCAGCACGCGGTGCTGGCGGTGCGCAATCAGGGGGTTGAAGATGCCCTTGAGCGAAAACAGCTGACGCGGGTTCTTCTTGATCCACAGCCAGGAGCCCATCTCCAGCGTCAGCGGCAGAAAGACACGGTCTGCCTGCTGGCAGGCCTGCACGTACAGGTGGTCCCACACGTCGCCGTGCGCCAGGTACTGCAGGCTCTGCGGTTCGAAGACGTACGGGTGGTGGCTGTACGTCTGGAGGAACACTTCCTTGAGCGCTTGCATCTCCGCCAGGTGGGCAATGGGCTTGCGGGTGTGGGCGTAGGGAAACCACAGGCGGTCGCTCACGCCAAAGCCGGAGTGGCAATCCAGCGCCATGCTGAACGGACGCGTCAGCAGTTCGGACGCCACCACGCTGCACAGGGCCTGGTTCTCGGCCTCCATGGGCGCGCCGGATTTGCCGCGGTACCAGGGCAGTCCCGCGCTGATGCGCTGGCCACCCACCAGGAACGGCACCTGGTCGGTGGCTTCGATGGGCGCGTTGCGCATCAGGTCCACCCCGCCGGGGTTGGCGCGGGTGCCCAGCAGCATGCCGCCGGGGTTGACGATGGGCATGAAGACCAGGCGCATGGATTCGAGCTGGCGGTGCAAGGTGGCATCCCACTGCAGCCGCATGGCGGTGCTGTGCAGAAATGCAATCACCACCTCGGCGCCGATGCGCTCCAGGCCATGCACTCCGCCAAAGAAGCCGATGGCCGGAACCTCCGGGCTGGGGTTGCCCAGGCCGATGGTGTAGACGGGCAGGGCAGAGGCGCCGGCCGCGGCCACCTGGTGCACCACGGTGACGTCCAGATGTGCAGCGCCCAGGTCGAGGATGCGTTCCAGGGCGTCGAGCTCTGGCAGATGTTTTTCCTGCATGGCGGCGGTGGGGGCGGGCTGAGGGTGCGGGTAGTTGGTCAGCATAGCGTCGAAGGCGCCGCGCGGCGCCAATCCGCAGCGCGCGCCAGGGGTATCGGCCGTTGACGCGAAACTGTCACATCGGCGCGCTAGCCTGTGGGTTCATTTCACAACCAGGTGGGAGCGCGCCATGATCTGGAAACTCTTGGGCTTGCAGAAAATGCTGGATTCGCTGTTTGACGACGGCTGGCTCAGCCTGGGTCTGCCCCATGAATCGGCCCCCTGCCAGCCGCAGGACTGAGGCCATGCGGCATGTGTATGTGGTGAGCAGCGTGCTCTGGGGCGTGGTGGAGTTCGTGGCCCTGCAGCGTTCGCGCTACCAGGCCCGGCGCATCCGCGGCTAGGGGCAAGTCCGGGCCACGCGGCGTTCAGCCGCGCATCAGCGCCTCGATCTCGTCGGCGTTGACCGGCACGCCGCGCGAGATCAGCTCGCAGCCGGTCGGGGTGACGATGGCGTCGTCCTCGATGCGGATGCCGATGTTCCAGAACTCCTTGGGGATGTGGTCGCTCGGGCGCACGTACAGGCCGGGCTCGATGGTGAGCACCATGCCAGGGCGCAGGATGCGGCTGGGCCGGTTCTGGATGGTTTCTCCCGACAGCGGGTCCGTGCGCTCGCTGACCTGGCCCACCTCGGAGGGTTCGACATAGCTGCCGCAGTCGTGCACGTCCATGCCCAGCCAGTGGCTGGTGCGGTGCATGTAGTGGGCAAAGTAGTGGCGGTGGTGGATGGCGTCGTCCAGCGTGCCGACCTGGTCCTTGTCCAGCAGTTTCAAATCCAGCATGCCCTGGGTCAGCACCTTGACCGTGGCCTCGTGCGGATCGGTGAAGCGTGCGCCGGGTTGCGTGGCGGCAATGGCCGCCTCCTGGCTGGCCAGCACCAGGTCGTAGAGCGCGCGCTGCGGCCCGGTGAATTTTCCATTGGCGGGAAAGGTGCGGGTGATGTCGCTGGCGTAGCCGTCGAGCTCGCAACCGGCGTCAATCAGCACCAGCTCGCCATTGCGGATGGGGGCGTTGTCGGCCCGGTAATGCAGCACGCAGGCGTTCGCCCCGGCGGCCACGATGGAGCCGTAGGCCGGGTACTGTGAGCCGTGCTGGCGGAACTCGTGCAACAGCTCCGCGTCCAGGTGGTATTCGCGCACGTCCTGGCCCTGGCGCAGCATCTGGGCCGAGCGGCGCATGGCGCGGATGTGGGCGCCGGCGCTGATTTGCGCGGCGCGGCGCATGGTGGCCTGCTCCTGCGCGTCCTTGACCAGGCGCATCTCGTCCAGCGGGCCGCACAGGTCGCGCAGCTGGTCGGGGCACTGGGCGCCGAACCGCACGCGGGCGCGCACGGTCTGCAGCCAGCCGTCGACGCGGGTTTCCAGCGCCTTGTGGGTGGCAAAGGGGAACCAGACCACGGCCCGGTTCTCCAGCATCCGGGGCAGGCGGGTGTCGAGTTCGCTGACCGCATGGGCAGCGTCCACGCCCAGTGCGGCCGGTGCGGCGTCGGGCCCCAGGCGAAAACCGTCCCAGATTTCGCGCTCCAGGTCCTTGGGCTGGCAAAACAGGGTCGACTGGCCGTCGCCCGTGATCACCAACCAGGCGTGGGGCTCGGCAAAGCCGCACAGGTAGAAGAAGTAGCTGTCGGGGCGGAACAGGAAATCGTTGTCGCGGTTGCGCTGCTGCTCGGGTGCCGTGGGGATGATGGCAATGCCGTCTTTGCCCAGGGTGGCGGCCAGTGCGGCGCGGCGTTGCGCGTAAAGGGTGGTGTTCATGGCGGGGAGTGTGTTCAGGCGTTGAGCTGTGCCAGCCGTTGCGGGGTGCCCACATCGGTCCAGCGGCCAGTGTAAATCTCGGCGCTGATGCGCGCTTGCGCCATGGCCGCGCGCAGCAGCGGCGCCAGGGCGGCCGACGTGCCCTGCGGGTTGCCGGCGGGAATGTCGCACCAGGGCGGCGCAAACAGCGCCTTTCGGTACAGGCCGATGGTGCTGTAGGTGTAGCGGGGGCGCGGGTCGTCGGCCGGCAGGCTCAGGGCCAGGCCGGTGCCGTCGGCGTCCAGAGGGCCCAGGCCGAAGTCGCCGCGCGGGTTGTGCTCGGGGTTGGGCACCAGCCACAGATGGGCCAGTTTGCCGCTGGCCACAAAGCGCGCCACGGCGTCCTGGCGGAAGCTGAAGTCGGGGGCGAACACGTCGCCGGCCAGCACCCAGAACACCTCGGCCGCCGCGCCCGTGGCGTGGGGTGGGCACAACAGGGGCAGGGCCCGCGCAATGCCGCCGGCGGTTTCCAGCGCGCTGCCGAAATCGCGCCCCTCGTGCGAGTAGTGCAGGCGCAGGGAAGGGGTGGATTGCTCCTGATTTGATAGCTGCTCACGCAGATTGGATGGGCGTTCGGTGGCAAAAACGTTGCCAAATTGCGCGCTGATCTGCGCGCCCAGCCAGGCTGTGTTCACCACCACGTCCTGAAAGCCGCCCTGCGCCAGGGCTTCCAGGGGCCACTGCATCAGGGGCTTGCCCTGCACGGTGAGCAGCGGTTTGGGTGTGGTGTCGGTCAGCGGGCGCATGCGCTCGCCGCGGCCGGCGGCCAGCAGCATGGCGGCAATGGGAGATGGGTTCATGGAGGTCCGTGGTGTCGTGCGGGGGTGTCTACGCCAGGCGGCACCGGTACAGGGCCTGGCACAAGGCCAGCGCCCGCGGGGAGCGGATGCGCCAGTCGCAGCGGTTCAGGGTGTAGGCAAAGGCCAGTTGCGCGCTGGGGTCGCACCAGCCGAGCGCGCCGCCCATGCCGGGGTGGCCAAAGGAGGCGCGGTTGGGGGAAAACACGCCGTCGTCCTCCTTCAGGAATCCCTGTGCCCAGCCCAACGGCTTGCCCAGCACCAGATCCTGCGCGCTCCAGCCCTGGCGTTGCAGGAGGGGGGCAATGGTCTGCTCCGCCACGTAGCGCCGCCCCTGCCAGACACCGCCCAGCGACCAGGGCACGTAGGCGCGGGCCAGCCCGCGTGCCGTGGCCGTGGCCGAGGCCCAGGCCAGGTTGTGGCGGCGCACCGGGGGCTGGTTGTAGATGCCCATGCCGCCGGGGGTAGGCGGGTTCATGAATGCCTGCTTGGCGTGGCTGCCGCGCAGGAAGGAGCGCGCCACGCGGGCCTCGGTGCTGCCCCCGCGCAGGGCAGACCACAGCATCCGCCCCACGCGGCCGGCGGTGGAGCCGGGGTACAGCGTGGCGATGCGGTGGTCCTGCTCGGGCGGCGTGCCTAGGAATACGTCTGCCTCCAGCGGGTCCAGGTATTCGCGGTGCAGAAAGGTGTGCAGGGGTTCGCCGCAGGCCTGCTCGAAGAAGGCGCTGGCATACATGCCGTAGCTCAGGCCGTGGTAGCCCTGCTGGGTGTCGGCGTGCCAGGCCGGGGCCTGGGTTTCCAGGGCAGTGCGCACAGTGGCTGCCTGGGCGGGATCGCACAACTGCGCCAGTGTCAGCGGCATGCCGATGCCTGCCAGGCCGGCGCGGTGGTTGAATAGCTGGCGCACCGTGATGTGCGCCTTGCCCGCCTGACCAAATGCCGGCCAGTAGCGCGCCACCGGGGCATCCCAGTCAAAGGCGCCGCGCTCGGCAGCCAGGTTCAGCGCCATGGCAGCCAGGCCCTTGGTGACCGAGAACACCACCACCAGGCTGTCGGCCGTCCAGGGGGTGCGGGTGGCCGTGTCGGCCAGGCCACCCCACAGGTCCACCACCCGCTCGCCGCGGTAGTACACGCACAGGCTGGCGCCAATTTCCTCGCCGCGGGCAAACGCCTGGGCGAACTGCTGCGCCAGCGGCTCAAAGCCGGGGGCGACCTGGCCTTGCACGGCGGGACTCATCGCATGCCGACAGAGACTTTGCCGAACACCGCCTGGGCGTCGCGCGGCAGGCAGCGCCAGTAGGCTGGGTGGCCCTGCACGGTGCCACCCAGCGCGGCGGCGGCATGCCAGCCCCAGCGCGGCTCGTACAGGAAGGCGCGGGCCAGCGCAACCAGGTCGGCATCGCCGGCCTGCACAATGGCTTCGGCCTGCTGGGGCTGGGTGATCAGGCCCACGGCCATGGTGGGCAGGCCGCTGGCCTGGCGCACGGCGCGCGCGAACGGCACCTGGTAGTCGGGGCCCAGGGCAATCTTCTGTGCCGGCGAGACACCGCCGGACGAGACGTGGATGAAGTCGCAGCCCAGGGCCTTGAGTTGCCGGGCCATCTCGGCGCTTTGCGTCACGTCCCAGCCGCCGTCCACCCAGTCGCTGGCCGAAATGCGGATGCCCAGCACCCCCGGGTAGGCGGCGCGCAGGGCGGCAAACACCTCCAGCGGGAAACGGATGCGGTTCTCGAAACTGCCGCCATAGGCGTCGCTGCGCTGGTTGGCCAGGGGCGAGACGAATTCGTGCAGCAGGTAGCCGTGTGCGGCGTGCAGCTCGATGGCGTCCACCCCCGCGCGCTGGGCACGCTGCGCGGCGGCCACAAAGGCGTCGCGCACCCGGTCCATGTCAGCCCGAGTCATGGCGGTGGGGGGCGCTTCGCTGGGCAAGTGGGGCAGCGCCGAAGGGCCGAAGGTTTCCCAGCCGCCCTGCGCGGGGGACAGCAGCTGCGCGCCTTCCCAGGGCAGCGCGCTGGAGGCCTTGCGCCCGGCGTGGGCGAGCTGGATGCTCACGGCCGTGTGGGGCGCCAGCTGGCGGGCGCGTTGCAGGGTGTCGGTGAGCGCGGCTTCGGTGCGCGCGTCCCACAGGCCCAGGCAGGCCGGGGTGATACGGCCTTCGGGCAGCACGGCTGTGGCCTCGATGGTGAACAGGGCCGCGCCGCTGTTGAGCAGGCTGCCCCAGTGCATGAGATGCCAGTCGGTGGCGCAGCCGTCTCGGGCGGCGTACTGGCACATGGGCGCGACCACGATGCGGTTGGGCAGCGTCAAACCGCCGCGGGGCGATGGCAGGTGAAAGGGCGAGAAGAGTGGGCTCATGGGAGTTAGCATAGCCCAAGCCATGCCGGGGGCTATGACTACACTCTGGCTATCCCCCCAACCACCACGACCGCGCTGCACCATGCAAATTCTTGTCCTGCTGATCCTGTTCGCCGTGGGGGCCTACCTGCTCAAATCCCGGGACGAAAGGCAGCGCATTGCCTTGCTGGGCAGCCACCTGGGGCAGTACCAGATCGAGAAGCTGATGGAGAACCTGACCGAAGGCTACCTGCGGGCGCTGGGCGAGGAAGACCCGCAGCGCCGCGAACAGATCTGGAACCTGCTGCACATCTCGGAAGTGCAGCTGGCCGAACAGTTCACCCGGTTTGCCGCCGAATTCGCCACCGTGGACGCTGCGCAGGCCCGCGTGAGCACGCTGGCCATCGGCCTGCCCTACGCGGCGCAGTGGTTTCCGGCGGCCACGTTTGACCTGCGCAAGGTTCTGAGCGTGCACGCCAACGGGATTGCCAATGTGGTGGCCAACCGCGCGCAGCGTTCGATCAAGGACAAGGCCTTTACCCTGACCGCCGAGCTGTACCTGATGCAGCACAGCTGCCACTGGTTCTGCAAGTCCCGGGCCCTGGCCTCGGCCCGTCTGCTGGCGCGGCACAAGACGGCGTACGAGCAGGTTCTGGCCGCCGTCTCGCCGCAGACGCGCCAGGCCTACGGCACGCTGGTCGGGGTCTGATGGCGGGGCGCCGGCGCGCGCCTTTGCCAGGTGGGGATTGCGGGGTATTTGGCCCCCGCAGCGCGCGCCGGTAAAATACCGGGTTTACCCCCAGCCCCACCCTATTCCGGAGTCGCCCCTTCATGGCCAACACACAACAGATGGCAAGCGCAATTCGCGCGCTTGCGATGGACGCAGTTCAAGCAGCCAACTCCGGACACCCCGGCGCCCCCATGGGCATGGCCGACATGGCGGTCGCCCTGTGGGGCCAGCACCTGAGCCACAACCCGGCCAACCCCAACTGGCTCAACCGCGACCGTTTCGTGCTGTCCAACGGCCACGGCTCCATGCTGATCTACGCGCTGCTGCACCTCACCGGCTACAAGCTGCCCATGAGCGAGCTCAAGGCCTTCCGCCAGCTGCACAGCAAGACCGCCGGCCACCCCGAAGTCGGGCACACCCCCGGCGTGGAAACCACCACCGGCCCGCTGGGCCAGGGCATCACCAATGCCGTGGGCATGGCGCTGGCTGAGAAGCTGCTCGCTTCCGAGTTCAACCGCGAAGGCCATGCCGTCGTGGACCACCATACCTATGTGTTCATGGGTGACGGTTGCCTGATGGAAGGCATCAGCCACGAAGCAGCCGCCCTGGCCGGCGCCTGGAAGCTCAACAAGCTGATCGCGCTGTACGACGACAACGGCATCTCCATCGACGGCCAGGTGGCGCCCTGGTTCATCGACAACACCGCGCAGCGTTTCGTGGCCTACGGCTGGAACGTGATCGGCCCGGTCAACGGCAACGACGCTGCCGCGGTTTCGGCTGCCATTGCCGAGGCCAAGAAGTCTGCCGACCGCCCCACGCTGGTGATCTGCAAGACCGCCATCGGCTTTGGTTCCCCCAACCGCGCCAACACCGCCAAGGCGCACGGCGAGCCGCTGGGTGCCGAGGAAATCGCGCTCACCCGCGCCGCCATCGGCTGGAACCATGCCCCCTTCGTGGTGCCCAAGGAGGTCTATGCCGACTGGGACGCCAAGGCTGCGGGCGCCGCTGCCGAAAAGGCCTGGGATGACCGGTTTGCCGCCTACAAGGCCGCCTACCCCGAACTGGCCAAGGAATTGCTGCGCCGCATGAAGGGCGACCTGCCCAAGCACTTTGTGCAGACCGCCGTCGACACCGTCATCGCCGCCCATACCAAGGCCGAGACGGTCGCTTCGCGCAAGGCCTCGCAGCTGGCGCTGGAATCGTTCACGGCCGCCCTGCCCGAACTGCTGGGCGGTTCGGCCGACCTGACCGGCTCCAACCTCACCAACACCAAGAGCACGCCCAACCTGCGCTTTGACATGCACGGTGCCGTGGTCAAGACGGCCGAAGGCCAGGGCGGACGCCACATCAACTACGGCGTGCGCGAGTTCGGCATGGCCGCCATCATGAACGGCGTGGCGCTACATGGCGGCTTCATTCCCTACGGTGGCACCTTCCTCACCTTCAGCGACTACAGCCGCAACGCCGTGCGCATGGCGGCCCTGATGAAGCAGCGCGTGATCCATGTCTTCACCCACGACTCCATCGGCCTGGGTGAAGACGGCCCCACGCACCAGTCCATCGAGCACGCGGCCTCCCTACGCCTGATCCCCAACCTGGACGTGTGGCGCCCGGGCGATACGGCCGAGACCGCCGTGGCCTGGACCGTGGCCCTGCAAAACAGGACCAAGCCGACGGCGCTGCTGCTGTCGCGCCAGAACATCAGCTACGCCCCCAAGGCCGAATCGGCTGCTGCGCCCGAGGCCTGTGGCCTGGACGCCATCAGCAAGGGTGCCTACGTGCTGGCTGAGCCGGCGCAAGTGGGCCTGAAGAAGAAGGCCCAGGCCGTTCTCATCGCCACCGGTTCCGAAGTGCAACTGGCGCTCAAGGCCCAGGAGCTGCTGGCCCAGCGCAAGATTGCCGTGCGCGTGGTCTCCATGCCCTCGAACACCACGTTTGACACGCAGAGCGCTGCCTACAAGGCGGCCGTGCTGCCCGCCGGAATCCCCCGCGTGGCGGTGGAAATGGGCGTGAGCGACGGCTGGTGGAAATACGGCGTGGCGGCGGTGGTCGGTATCGACACCTACGGCGAATCCGCCCCCGCACCGGTGCTGTTCAAGCACTTTGGTTTCACGCCCGAGAATGTGGCCGATACGGTGCAGACCGTGCTGGCGAAGAAGTAATCCGTTCAGTTTTTTTATAGGAAATCACCATGACTATCAAAATCGGCATCAACGGCTTCGGCCGCATCGGACGCAACGTCCTGCGCTCGGCACTGCAGAATTTCAGCGACATCGAAGTCGTTGGCATCAACGACCTGCTGGAGCCGGAGTACCTGGCCTACATGCTGCAGTACGACAGCGTGCACGGCCGCTTCAAGGGCGAAGTCTCGGTCGAGGGCAACACCCTGGTCATCAACGGCAAGAAGATCCGCCTGACGCAGGAGCGCGATCCCGCCAACCTGAAGTGGAACGAAGTCGGCGCCGACGTCGTGATCGAATCCACCGGCCTGTTCCTGGACAAGGCTTCGGCCCAGAAACACATTGACGCAGGCGCCAAGAAGGTCATCATGTCGGCCCCCTCCAAGGACGACACCCCCATGTTCGTGTTCGGTGTGAACCACGCGAAGTACCAGGGCGAGGCCATCATCTCCAACGCCTCCTGCACCACCAACTGCCTGGCTCCCCTGGCCATGGTGGTCCACAACAAGTGGGGCATCAAGCGCGGCCTGATGACCACCGTGCACGCGGCCACCGCCACGCAGAAGACCGTGGACGGCCCCTCCAACAAGGACTGGCGCGGCGGCCGCGGCATCCTGGAAAACATCATTCCGTCGAGCACCGGTGCTGCCAAGGCCGTGGGTGTGGTCATTCCCGAGCTGAACAAGAAGCTTACCGGCATGTCCTTCCGCGTGCCGACCTCCGACGTGTCGGTGGTGGACCTGACCGTGGAACTGAACAAGGAAGCCACCCTGAAGGACATCTGCGCCGAGATCAAGGCCCAGTCCGAAGGCGCGCTGAAAGGCATCCTGGGCTATACCGAAGACAAGGTGGTGGCCACTGACTTCCGTGGCGACACCCGCACGTCCATCTTCGACGCCGATGCCTCCATCGCCCTGGATGGCACCTTCCTCAAGCTGGTGAGCTGGTACGACAACGAGTGGGGCTACTCCAACAAGTGCCTGGAAATGGTGCGCGTGGTCGCCAAGTAAAGGCCGCAACCACTTCGCCAAGAAGCGCCTTCGGGCGCTTTTTTCATGTCTTCAGATGTGTGGGCCGCGGCACGATGTCCTGCGGCAGTGCCGCCCGCATGATCTCGACAAAGCGCCGCAGCTTGGCGGGGTAGTAGTGGGCGTAGGGGTACAGCAGGTAGATGGGCAGAGGTGCGGCGTGCCATTCGGGCAGCAGGTGGATGAGCTTGCCCTGGGCCACATCGTCCGTCACCGCCCAGGCTGACACCACTCCGACGCCCAGGCCCAGCAGCGCCGCATTGCGCAGCGCAAACAAACTGTCGGTGCTCATTCTGGGCTGCAGTGCCAGATTGTGCTGCTCTCCTTGGGTGTGAATCAGCGTGATGTCGTTGCGGTAGAACGTGCGCAATGCCAGCCAAGGCAGCGGGGCCAAGTCGGCGGGCTGCCGTGGCAACGGGGTCTGCGCCAGCAGCGCGGGCGAGGCCACCACGATGCGCGGTATCTCGGCAATCTTGAGTGCCACCACCGATGGATCTTCTACGGGTCCCACGTGGATGGCGCAGTCGACGCCATCGGTAATGAATTCCGGTGTCCGGTCATGCAGCAGCCATTCCACGGACACGCGCGGGTGGCGTTGCAGGTATTCGGCCAGTTGCACCACCAGTTCCTGCTGGCCGATGGCATGCGGCACAACGACCCGCAGCGTGCCTTTGGGAACCTCCGCGCTGCCGCGCAGATCGGCTTCAAACTCGTCCCAATTGCCCAGCAGTTCCTTGGCGCGGGCAAAGCAGCGCTCACCCTCTTCGGTCAGCTTCATGGCGTGGGTAGAGCGCTGCAGCAGGCGCAGGCCCAGCGAGCGCTCCAGCGCCTGCAGGCGCCGGCTCACCGTGGGCTGGGTGGCGCCCATTTGCAGCGCCGCCGCCGACAGGCTGCCCGCCTCCACAATGCGCACAAAAGTCTGCATGAGTTCGATACGGTCGGGCGCAGTTTTCATGCGCTTAGCGTATAACAATTCTGCCTAAAGCGGGCCTTCTCAGGAGATTTCGTCTGAAAGACACTTGCGCATCGCCCAAAAACAGGAGTTTTTCATGTCTTCCGTATCCATTGCGCATAAACCAGTACAGACCGGCATTCCCGCCATCCTGGTGCTCTTGCTGGCCACCGGTGCCGGCCTGGGCGCCGCCACGCTGTACTACGCCCAGCCCATGCTGGGCGTGCTGGGTAGTGAATTTCAGGCCACACCCGGTGCGATCGGTCTGGTGCCCACGCTGACCCAACTGGGTTACGCGCTGGGCATTCTGCTGCTGGCGCCACTGGGCGACCGCTATGACCGCCGCCGCATCATCCTGGGCAAGGCCGTTGCGCTGACAACGGCCCTCCTGGCGGCCGCTGCGGCACCGAGCTTGGGCGTTCTGCTGGCCGCCAGTCTGGCCATTGGCCTGGCCGCTACCTTGGCACAGGACATCGTGCCCGCCATGGCGACACTGGCGCCCGACGCCCACCGCGGCAAGATGGTCGGCACGGTCATGACCGGGCTGCTCCTCGGTATCCTGCTGTCACGCGTGGTCAGTGGCTGGGTGGCCGAGCAGTGGGGTTGGCGCACCATGTTTGTGGCGGCGGCCACCAGCATTGCGCTGCTGGGTGTGGCGGTGTGGTACCGGTTGCCCCGTTTTGTGCCCACCACCACCATGCGCTATGGGGCCTTGCTGGGTTCGCTGGTGACCTTGTGGCGCCGCCATGCAGAACTGCGCCGTGCTGCCGTGGCACAGGGCCTGCTGAGTGTGGGCTTCAGCGCCTTCTGGTCCACGCTGGCGGTGATGTTGCACGCCGCGCCGTTTCATTTGGGCAGTGGCGCAGCGGGTGCCTTTGGTCTGGCCGGTGCTGCGGGCGCTTTGGCCGCGCCGCTGGCAGGTCGCATGGCCGACCGCAAAGGCCCCGAGCGGGTCACCCGCATCGGTGCGGTACTGGTGGCTGCCGCGTTTCTGGCCATGGCGCTGGGTACCGACCGGCTGTGGCTGATTGCGGTCGGTGCCGTGGTGTTCGACCTGGGTGCGCAGGCCGCGCTGATTGCGCACCAGTCCATCGTCTACAGCATCGAGCCCGACGCGCGCAGCCGTTTGAACGCGGTGCTGTTTGTCGGCATGTTCACCGGCATGTCCAGTGGCGCGTTCTTGGGCAGTGTGGCGCTTGGCCAGTGGGGGTGGATAGGGGTGTGCATCCTGGCGATGGGCTCCGCGCTTGCGGCGTTGGCGGTGCGTTTGCGCTGGTTGTTTTAGACAGGGGACGCACGCAGCGCTGTCACGCCCGGTACCCGCAGACCAACGCGGGGAAGGGCCGCCGGGTAAGCTCACTACCCATCTGCTCTCCCTCTGTTTATCGCCCACCATGAATCCTGGCATTTTTTACGCGGCTCTGGCCTACACGGCCTGGGGACTGTTCCCCTTGTTCTTCAAGCAACTGCTGGGAGTGAACGCCCTGGAGGTGGTGATGCACCGCACCGTGTGGTCGCTGGTGTTCGTGCTCTGCCTGCTGCTGGTGCTGCGCCGCTGGGCCTGGTTGCGTCTGCTGCGACAACAGCCCCGGGTGCTGGGCGCGTTCGCGCTGTCGGCCACGCTGCTGGTGGCCAACTGGACGGTGTATGTCTGGGCGGTGCAGAACGACCATGTGCTCGATGCCAGCCTGGGTTACTTCATCCTGCCGCTGGTCAACGTGGCGCTGGGTTTTGTGTTCCTGCACGAGCGCCCGCGTCCGGGCCAGTGGGTGGCCGTGGCCGTGGCGGCGGCCGGTGTGCTGTGGCTTACCGTGCAGGCCGGCCGCCTGCCCTGGGTGGCGGTGCTGCTGGCGCTGACCTTCGGCTTTTACGGCCTGCTGCGCAAGGTGGCGCCGCTGGGCGCGCTGGAGGGTCTGGCGCTGGAGACCCTGCTGCTGGCCCCCTTTGCGGCCGGCCTGCTGGCCTGGTGGGCCTGGCAGGGCCAGGGCGCCCTGGTGCAGGGCGACGCCGCCACACTGGGCTGGCTGGTGCTGGCCGGGCCCATTACCGCCATTCCCTTGCTGCTGTTTGCCGCCGGTGCGCGCCGGGTTTCCATGGCCACGCTGGGGTTGCTGCAGTACATCGCACCCAGCATGCTGCTGCTGCTGGGCGTGTGGCTGTATGGCGAGGCCTTTGATGCCCGCCGTGCCGTGGGGTTTGTGCTGATCTGGGTGGCGCTGCTGGTGTACAGCGCCGAGGGCTGGTGGGCCAGCACGCAGCGTCGGTAACCACAAGAAACAAACCGTACTATTCAGCTATGAATTCAAGTGAATCTGCACGCTACAGCCCGCGCACAGCGATTGAGTGGGTGTCTGTAATTCTTGTTCTTTTTGCCCTCGCGCTATTACTGGGCCAGCACTGGGGAATGATGCTATCCAATTCCGATGACCCGTGGATCATTCGATCTACATGGGATATGAATTTACAAACCGCATCAGCCCAAGGACGATTTTGGCTGATTCCGATTAACACTTTGGCAACCATTCCGTATCGCTTGGGTAGCTGGGAAGCTGCCAATGTCATCAAAATTTTGGTGAATGGAAGCGTGTTCCTGTCGTTCGTATTCTTTTGCGTCTGTCTGGTCAATTTACCGACAGGCTTGTTTGCGGGCTTGGTGTGGCTGGCTTTAATCGATGTAAGCCCTGGTTATTACAGTCCATTTCACGGTTATTTGATGATGTTCAATCTGCAGTTTGCAGTGATGTTCATGAGCTTTGTCTGGTACCTGAAAATCCTTGATGGTGATCGATCCAAGCGGACCATCATTGGCCCATATGTGCTATTTGCTTTCTCGCTATTGGCGTACGAGCCCATGCTGTTTTACGCGGGTGTGTATCCGGCGCTGTTTTTATTTCGGTATTTTTCTGAGTCACGCAGTCATTTGCAGCTGAGAGATTGGTGGCAATTGCTATTGTTGTTTCTGCGACGCAATTGGATGCTTCTCGTGGTCGTCGCGGCTTACATAGTGACGTACTTTATCTATCGACGTTCTCAGCCAACCTCCGGACGCGGGTTGGATAGTTCAGGGAGCGCTATTGATATCGCAATTACAGTCTATAAATTTTCCGTTAATGGGTTCCACTTCCAGATTAAAGCGTTAACCAATTATTTCGAAGGTATTTCTGCCCCTCATAATTTGGTGTTGGCGCTCGTCTATGCGACCTGCATTTTTGTTGCAAGCTTTTTGCTCCTGCCAGCTATTCGAGACAAAAAATATCCAAATCTTCTCTACAGGAAGTGGAGCCTGACAGTTTTAATTTTCTATGTTTTTTGTCCGAATTTGTTGCATGGTTTCGTGGAAGGATACCGGCAGTGGGCAGCCGAAGATCCTCATTACGTCGGTAACTATTTCAGCGCGTTTCCTTTAGCAATTGTCGTGAGTTTGGGTGTGCTATCTTTGGTGGGTGGTCGCAAGGCTATGCAAGAAAAAGCATTGTTCTTTTTGGTGCTTTCGGTACTCGCTACGTCGGCGTGTGATAACTACCTTCGCTGGGGAAATCTGGCCGAAACTAATCGGTTAGACAGCAAGTTGTGGGTTCAGGCGATTGCTGATTTGCACAAGCAACCGATGGGTGTAAGCGGAACAACGGTTGTGTGCGGTGTACATGCTCCCGAAAAAGTTTCCGGGGATGAGGGGTACTGGTCAGGGTATCTGAGTGAGTTGTTGGGCAAGTCCATCACCTACCGCTATAAGAATCTCAGTTCCGTTCCCTGTGATATCCGTTTGGATTTCAACCAGTATCGATTTACAGTGACGCAGTCTTAAGCTGCTCGCGCTTATTCTTTTGCTGTTAACTTGGCCAGGCGGTCTTTGTAGCGTTTGAGCACAGTCGCATCAGCATTGTGCATTTCGAGCAAGCCGATAGCCAGTCGCATTTCTCGGATGGCAAAATCGTAGCGTTTTTCGTTTTCCCAAATCTCGCTAACCATGTAGAGACCTTCGGGATTCTGAATAAATGAAAGCAGAAATAGCTGATTGACGGGGGTATCAAAGCGCTTCAAACCGTCTGTGTTCGGTGTCAGAAAAGAGACCAAGGCGCCAATGGCAACAACCACGACGATAACTTTGGTTACAAAACTCGTTTCCACGCGTGCTGGATCACTCATGATTTATTATCTGTTGATGGATTGAGGTGTCGTCGTAAGCGACTCGGTAAGTCCAGAAATTGTGCAGAACGAAGTTTACAGGTGGCAGTAAACATACTACGGCAGCAATCCCATACACGTAACTATATCCGAGCCAGTCCACTACCGCAGCGATGCCCGCTGACAGCGGAAGTCCAAGTAGTGCAACGACAAAGAACCTAATAAAAACGACCCTATCTAAGGGCTGCGAAAAGCTCCAAAGTGTATTGACAGTGAATGAAAATAGGGTGGCAACCGTGAAAGCTACGCCATTGGCGACGCTGGAGTTGGGGTGCACCGCATGAATCCACAGACTGGCTGTGACAGCGTGTACGACCGTATTCAAAATACCCGTCAGGCCGAAACGTATTGCACGCCTAGTGATCATTTTTACTCTAGGTGCTGAACTGGTTCACGATACGTCTTGCGTACAATGTAAAGCGGACGTTGTTTGCTCTCCATATATATGCGACCAACGTACTCCCCTAGCATGCCAATACCCAAGAGTTGCACGCTGCCAAAGAAGATAACTGAAACTAACAATGAAGCATAACCCGGTAGGTCAATGCCGTGTATTAGCGTGCGTGCCACAATAAACAACGCATAAACCAAACTGCAGAGTGCACCTAGACCGCCCAAATAGGACCAAATTTTGAGCGGTGAGGTGCTGAAACTGGTAATGCCTTCTAAAGCAAAATTCCACAGCTTCCATCCTGAAAATTTGGAATTCCCTGCAGACCGTGCCTCGCGAATGTAATCAAGTGTGACCGTTTTAAATCCTACCCATGCGAACAGTCCCTTCATAAACCGTTGCCGCTCTGGCAAGCGCTGCAGGGCCTGCACTACTGTTCGATCTATTAAACGAAAGTCCCCTACATTAGCTGGAATTTTGACGCTGGAGAAGTGATTGTGAATTTTGTAGAAAAATTCGGCACTTTTGCGTTTAAGAAAAGTATCCGAGCTGCGGTCCACCCGTCGAGCCAATACTACTTCCGCGCCTTTTGCCCACGCTTCAAGCATTTGCTTAATCAGTTCAGGAGGATCTTGCAGGTCAGCGTCGATCGGAATAACCGCGTCGCCCGTTGCTGCATCAAGGCCAGCTGTTAGTGCAGCCTCTTTCCCGAAATTTCTTGTTAATTCCACCACGCGAATACGGCTGTCAATAGCAGCATGCTGTATTAACAATGACAACGTAGCGTCGTCACTGCCGTCGTCAACGCACACAAATTCAAAATTGAAATCTATCAAACTCTTTACGACGTTATCAAGTCGAGAAAAGTACAGTCCAACTCCTTCTGCCTCGTTGAAGAATGGGGCAACGATCGAGACAAGTTTTTTCATTTTTTAAAATACACGAATGTCATCATTTTGGGCACTCAGCCCAGGTGCTTGCCGGCCAGGCCGGCGAGTTCAAACATGGTGACCTGCGGCTTGCCAAACACGGCCAGCAGCTTGGCATCGGCGTTGATGGCGCGCTTGTTGGTGGCGTCCTGCAGGCCGTTGGCCTTGATGTAGTCCCACAACTTCTTGATGACCTGGGTGCGGGCCACCGGTTCGTTGCCAATGACCGCTGCCAGCGCCGCGCTGGGTTGCAGGCCGGCGGCGGTGCTGGCCTTGCGCGGGGCCTTGGGTTTGGCCGTCTTGGCAGCGGCCGCCTTGGTTCCTGCTGTCTTCTTTGCAGGTGCTTTCTTGGCTGCAGCGCCCGTCTTTGCTGCGCGTGCAGCTCCTGTTTTGGTAGCGGTTGCCGGCTTGCCGGCTGTCTTGCGAGGCGGGAACTTGGAGGGTGCGAACTCGAAATTCACCTTGCCAGCCTCCGCGTCCCACGCCAGCATGGCCTTGAAGGCGCGCCGGGTGCGCATGGAGACAAACTTGTCCAGCAGATCGGTCTTGCCGGTGGCCAGCAGCTTTTGCATCTGCGCGCGTTCAATGGGTTGCTGCAGGATGATCTGGCCGCTCTTGAAGTCACAGGTGGGCGTGGGGTGGGCATGGGTGGGCACCGAACGGTCGCAAACGTAGTTCTTGCCGTGCTCGAACACCGAGCCGCCGCACTTGGGGCAGGTACCCAGGGATTCCTGGCCCGAGAAGTCGATGATCTCGCCGCTGTCCTCGCCGGCCTTGTCGTCGCCGAAGTCGAATTCGAGCTTGTAGTTCTTGGTCTCGTCGTCGTACTTGATGACCATCTCGGCCACGAAGGGCCAGCCGGCCTTGGAGCGGAAGCCGTCCAGCGGTCCGATGTGCTTGTCGCGCAGGAACTGCTCGACCTCGGCCACCTCGAAGGTGCGCCCGGCGGGGGACTTGCCGAAGGAGAAGCCGCAACCCTCGGTGTCACCGCTCTTGCCAGTGCAGGTGTAGCGGCGGTAGTTTTCCTTGACCACGCCGCCGCAGTTGGGGCAGGGGGCGGTCAGGGTGGCGTAGTCGCCGGGGATGGTGTCGCGGTCGTATTCCTTGGCCTTCTTCACCATGCGCTCGGTCATGGAGGCGATCTCGGCCATGAAGGCTGCGCGGCTCATCTTGCCGTGCTCCATCTGGGCCAGCTTGTATTCCCATTCGCCGGTGAGTTCGGCCTTGGAGAGTTCTTCCACACCCAGGCCCCGCAGCAGCGTCATGAGCTGGAAGGCCTTGGCGGTGGGAATCAGCTCGCGGCCTTCGCGCAGCATGTACTTCTCGGCGATCAGACCTTCAATGATGGAAGAGCGCGTGGCTGGCGTGCCCAGGCCTTTTTCCTGCATGGCTTCGCGCAGCTCGTCGTCTTCCACGGTCTTGCCCGCGCCTTCCATGGCGCCCAGCAAGGTGGCTTCGGAGTAGCGTGCGGGGGGGCGGGTCTTGAGGCCCTTGGGGTCCACCGGGTCGCCCTTGACCTTTTCACCGGGTGCCACGGGCACCAGGTTCTGGCCCTTGTCGCCTTCCTTGGCGTCCTCCACCTCTTCAGCCGCTTCCCTGCCGTAGATGGCCAGCCAGCCCGGCTTGACCAGCACCTTGCCTTCGGTCCTGAAGGCGTGGCTGGCGGCGGTCGTGATGCGCGTCGTCACCTGGTATTCGGCACTGGGGAAGAAGATGGCCATGAAGCGGCGCACCACCAGGTCGTAAATCTTCTGCTCGGCTTCCGACAGGCCGCTGGGCGCCTGCAGCGTGGGGATGATGGCAAAGTGATCCGACACCTTGGCGTTGTCGAAAATACGCTTGCTGGGTTTGACGTAGCTGCCCTTGACGGCCTGGGCGGCGAACGGGGCCAGGTGCTTCATGCCGCTGTCGGCCAGCATGGCAAACGTGTCCTTGACCACCGGCACATAGTCTTCGGGCAGGTGGCGTGAGTCGGTACGCGGGTAGGTCAGCGCCTTGTGGCGCTCGTACAGGCTTTGCGCGATGGACAGCGTGGTCTTGGCCGAGTAGCCAAACTTGCCATTGGCCTCGCGCTGCAGGCTGGTCAGGTCGAACAGCATGGGGCTGGCTTGCGTGGTGGGCTTGCTCTCTTCGGTGACGGTGGCCGGCTGGCCGCGCACGGCGTCGGCAATGGCCTGGGCTTCGTGCTGGGACCAGACTCGGTCGGCTTTTTTCTCGGCGTCGTCGGCGTCTTTCTTGTGCGCGGGGTTGAACCACTTGGCGGGGTATTCGCCGGCAGCCGCGTGGAAGCTGGCATGGATTTCCCAGTAGTCACGGCTGATGAACTTGCGGATTTGCTCTTCGCGTTCCACCACCACCGACAGCGTGGGCGTCTGCACCCGGCCCACCGTCGTCAGGAAGAAGCCGCCATCGCGCGAGTTGAACGCGGTCATGGCGCGCGTGCCGTTGATGCCCACCAGCCAGTCGGCCTCGGAGCGGCAACGGGCGGCATCGGCCAGCGGCTGCATCTGCTCGTTGCTGCGCAGGTTCTCGAAACCGTCGCGGATGGCCTGTGGTGTCATGGACTGCAGCCACAGGCGGCTGACCGGCTTGCCCAGGGGTTTTGCACCACCGGCGTACTGCTCGATCAGGCGGAAGATCAGCTCCCCTTCGCGGCCCGCGTCGCAGGCGTTCACCAGCTGGCCCACGTCCTTGCGCTTGGCCAGCTTCACCACGGCGTTCAGGCGCGTCTTGGTCTTGTCCACCGGCTTCAGGTCAAAGTGCGGGGGAATCACCGGCAGGTTGGCAAAACTCCACTTGCCGCGCTTGACGTCAAATTCCTCGGGGGCCTGGATCTCCACCAGGTGGCCCACGGCGCTGGAGACCACGTAGGTGTCGCTCTCGAAATATTCGTCGTGCTTCTCGAATTTGCCAGCGGTGGGTGTGAGCGCCCGCACGATGTCTTGGGCGACCGATGGCTTTTCTGCAATGACCAATGTTTTCATCTGACTACAATCCAGTTCTCGCGTGCGCGCAGGTGCGCGCCCACACACGCAGGCGCGCCCATGCGCGCCCATACGATTCACCATACCAAATTTTTGAGCCGTGGCAAAAAAACCCGAGATTTCCGCCAGCCCCTCTTCCAACCGCCGCATCCAGGCCCGGCGCTCTGGTGTGCATGGCAAGGGGGTGTTTGCCGTGCAGGACATTGCCGAAGGCGAAACCATCATCGAGTACGTGGGCGAGGTCATCAGCTGGGAGGAAGCCCAGCACCGCCATCCGCATGACCCCAAGGACCCCAACCACACGTTCTACTTTTCCCTGGAAAACGGCGATGTCATCGACGCGCTGTATGGCGGCAACTCCTCGCGCTGGATCAACCATTCCTGCGACGGCAACTGTGAGGCCGACGAGGTCGACGGCCGCGTCTTCATCAAGGCGTTGCGCAACATCCGGGCCGGTGAGGAGCTGAACTACGACTACGGCCTGATCATCGACGAGCGCTACACCCCCAAGCTCAAGGCAGAGTACCCCTGCTGGTGCGGCTCTAAGAACTGCCGCGGCACGCTGCTGGCGCCCAAGCGGCGCGCCAAGGACTGAGCCAGGATGAGCACCGCAGGGTCGTCCCAAGGTGCGAAGGCCCCCCCGGGGGGCAGCGCCGCACGCGCGGCGACAGGCGTGGGGACTGTCTGGCCTGCCGAGGCGATCTGGGAGGCCGTGGAGCCCCGGCTGCCAGGCTTCACCGTGGAGGTGCTGCCCGAGATCGATTCGACCAACACCGAGCTGATGCGCCGTGCCCGTGCCGGCCGGCTGGAGCCGATCCTGCTGGTGGCCGAGCGCCAGAGCGCGGGCCGGGGGCGCCTGGGGCGCACCTGGGTCAGCGGCGAGGCTGCCTCCGGGGCACTACCGTCCCTGACCTTCTCGCTGGGCTTGCCGCTCGCGCCGACGGACTGGTCCGGCCTATCGCTGGCCGTCGGGCTGGCGGTGGTGGAAAGCCTGCACCCGGCGCTGCAGCTCAAGTGGCCCAACGACGTGTGGCTGCAGGACCGCAAGCTGGCCGGCATCCTGATCGAGACCGCCAGTGTGGGCGACGCGCGGTATGCCGTCATCGGTGTGGGCATCAACATCGCCGCACGGGACGCCGAGGGCTTGCGAACGCCGCCGGCCGCACTGACCGAGGTGCTGCCCGGGGTGGATGCGCCGGCTGCGCTGGAGCGCGTGGCAGCGCCCCTGGTGCGCGCGATCCAGCGTTTCGCGGCCCAGGGCTTTGCGCCGCTGCGCCCGGCGTACCACGCACGCGACCTGCTCTACGGTCGTGAGGTGGAATGCAGCGACGGCCTGACCGGCACGGCGCGCGGCGTGGATGCCAGTGGCGCCCTGCTGGTGCACACTGCGGCCGGGCTGAAGAAAATCACCAGTGCGGAGGTCAGCGTGCGTCCTGCCGCCCCACCCACCGCCTCCGCGCCTTGAACCTATGCTGCGACTGCTTGTACTGGCCCTGATCCTTGCCAACGGTGCGTACTTCGCCTGGAGCGGGGGCTGGATGCGCGCCTACGGGTTTGCGCCGACCCAGCAACGGGAACCGCAGCGCCTAGCGCAGCAGATCAAGCCCGACGCGCTGCGGGTGCTGTCCGCCACAGAGTCCAAGCGGGCGGAAGTCCAGGCGCAGGCCGATCTGGCGCCCCGGGAGTGCTGGCAGGCCGGTCCCTTTGACGAGGAGCAGACCGCGACCCTGCGCCGCGCGCTGGAGTCCACGCTGGCGCCCGGTGCCTGGCAGTTTGACCCGGTGGTGGAGCCGGCCCGCTGGATTGTGTACATGGGCAAGTTTCCCCAGGCGGAGGCACTGGCCAAAAAACGCAACGAGCTGACGGGTCTAGGCCTCAAGCCGCAGCCCCTGCTCAACCCGGCGCTGGAGCCGGGCCTGTCGCTGGGCAATTTCTCCACCCAGGCGGCGGCGACGGCCGAGCTCGGCCGGCTGGGCAAGCGCGGCATCCGCACGGCGCGGGTGGTGCAGGAGCGTGCGGAAGGCCGGGCCAATCAGCTCCGCTTGCCCGCGCTGACCGAGGCCATGAAGACGCGGCTGGGTGACATCAAGCCCGCGCTGGCAGGCAAGTCGCTGCACAGCTGCAACGGCTAGCGCCGCTGGGCGTCAGGCCGATTCCAGCGCTTGCGCAAAGCGCACCGTGAAACAGGTGCCCGGCGGCGACTGACCGGGGCGGCTGTCTTCCACGGTCACCGTGGCCCGGTGCTGGCGCGCGATTTCCAGCACGATGGGCAGGCCCAGCCCTGAGCCATCCGCCTCGGTGCCCAGCACCCGGTAGAAGGGCTGGAAAATCAGTTCCCGCTCCGCCGCCGGTATGCCGGGGCCGGAGTCTTCCACCTGGAGCACCAGCACCTTGCTGAAGGGGTCGGTCAGCACGCGGGCCGTGATCATGCCGGGCCGGCCGGCGTTGGACGGCGTGTAGTTGATGGCGTTGTCCATCAGGTTGCGCACCATTTCCTTGAGCAGGGTGGGGTTGCCCGGCAGGGTGACCCCCTCGCTGCCGGGCTGGGCCCCTTCGTAGCCCACGTCGATGTGTTTCTCCATGGCGCGGGGGACGCAGTCGCGCACCACCTCCATGGTCAGCCGCGCCAGGTCGCAGGGCTGTTGGCTCATCACCGTGCCGCTGCTTTCCGCCCGGGCCAGGGCCAGCAGCTGGTTGACGGTGTGGGTGGCACGGATGCTGGAGCGGCCAATCTGGCGCAGGGACAGTTTCAGGTCCTCGGCGTTGGCGCCTTCGCGCTGGGCCAGGTCGGCCTGCATGCGCAGCCCGGCCAGCGGGGTCTTGAGCTGGTGCGCGGCGTCCGCCAGAAAACGCTTTTGCGTGGAAATGGATTCCTTCAGGCGCATCAGCAGATCGTTGACGGCCGAGACCAGCGGCGCCACTTCGAGCGGAACTGCTTCCACGTCCAGCGGGCTCAGGTCGTCGGGGCTGCGTGCGCGGATGCGCTCCTCCAGGCGGTTGAGCGGCTTGATGGCCTGCACCAGCGCCAGCCAGACCAGCAGCACCGCCAGCGGCAGAATGACAAACTGCGGCAGCATCACACCCTTGACGATCTCGGTCGCCAGCATGGAGCGCTTGTCCATGGTCTCGGCCACCTGCACCAGTGCCGGGCGGCTGCCCGGCAGGTCCAGCTTGACCCACATGTAGGCGACCTTGAGGTCGGTGCCGCGGAACTGGTCGTCGCGCATGCGCATTTCGCCCACCGTCACTTTCTCGTCTTCCGGGGGCAGGGGCAGGTTCTTTTCGCCGCTTAGGTGCTCGCCGGAGGGGCCCAGCACCTGGTAGTACACGGTGTCGTTGTCGTCGGCCCGCAGCAGTTCGCGCACGGGCAGCGGCAGCACGAAGCGGGGGTGGTTGTGGTCGATGGTGATGAGCTGCGCCAGGGCCTCGACGTTGTACTCCAACGCCCGGTCAAAGGGCTTGCCGGCAATGCTTTGCGCCACCAGCCAGGTCAGCACCAGGCTCACCGGCCACAGCAGGAGCAGGGGCGTGAGCATCCAGTCCAGAATTTCTCCGAACAGGGACCGTTGCTCGCGTTGGAAGATATTCACGTTGCCGGGCCGTCCCAATGCATGCAAGCCCCTCCGGGGGAAAGCGCCTTACACGCCATGACACGCGTGGGGGCCATATTCAGGGAACGATTTTTTCCAGGCAATAGCCCAGGCCGCGCACGGTAGCAATGCGGATGGGCCCCTTCTCGATCTTCTTGCGCAGCCGGTGGATGTAGACCTCGATGGCGTTGTTGCTCACCTCTTCGCCCCACTCGCACAGGCGCTCGACCAGCTGGTCCTTGCTCACCAGGCGACCGGCGCGCTGCAGTAGCACTTCCAGCAGGCCCAGTTCGCGCGCCGACAGCTCCACCATCTTGCCGTCGATGGTGGCTACGCGCCCGGCCTGGTCGTACACCAGCGGGCCGTGCTTGATGCTGCTGGTGGTGGCGCCCATGCCGCGGCGCACCAGGGCGCGCACGCGGGCTTCGAGTTCCTGCAGGCTGAAAGGCTTGGCCATGTAGTCGTCGGCGCCGTAGTCCAGCCCCTTGACGCGCTCGTCCACGGCGTCGGCGGCCGTCAGGATCAGCACGGGCAGCGAGGAGCCACGCCCGCGCAGCTTCTTGAGCACTTCCAGGCCGTGCATTTTCGGCAGACCCAGGTCGAGGATGAGCAGGTCAAACTCGGTGTTGGTCATCAGGGCCGCATCGGCCTCGGTACCGCTGGCCACGTGGTCGACGGCGGCCCCGGCACTGCGCAGGGCGCGCAACAATCCATCGGCCAGTACCTGGTCGTCTTCCGCGATCAAAATCCGCATGTCTGTCTCCTCGTTGAACGCAACCCCTGTCTCGGCCGGACTTGTGGGAGGGGCACCGGATGCCATTCTAGGCGGGACCCATCGCGGGCAGGAGCCGGGCTGCCCGCGGCACCGGGGTATTTACTGCCCACTGTAGACCTCCAGTCCGATGGCCACGACGGTGGCCACCTCGGGGCCGACGGCCTGGCGCATTTCGGCTTCGGCCTGGACGGCGGCCTCCTGGTAGGCGTCCAGCCAGGCTCGCCCGGTGGCGGTGAAGCAGACCCGCCGGGCCCGCGCGTCGGTGGGATCGCTCTCGCGGGTCACCATGCCCCAAGCCTCACACTGGTTGACCAACGTGCCCATGGCCTGCTTGCTCATGCCGGCACGCTGGGCCAGATCGGTCAGGCGGGAGCCTTCCAGTGCCAGGTGGCGGGTGATGTGCAGATGCGCCGCGCCGACCTGGCCGCGCTCCGCGAGGTTGGACAGGCCCAGCGGTACGCCCGGGTGGCGGGCCATCAGCGCCATGACCCGCGCATCGAACCGCTCCAGCGCCAGGCGCAACCAGTGCCCTACGTGGGTGGTGCGCCAGTGGTCGGCGGAAGGGAGGGGGACCATGGCGCAGATGGTAATGCAAACTGACTAAAAAATGTATTTACGGATTCTGGCGCGTGCCGCTAAACTACTGTTCAAGCATCCAGCCTGTAATTAATACCACTGACTGTTTTGCACCCCTTATCCGATTTTTTTAGGAGACTTCCATGGACGCACCCGTCAAGAGCCCCGCCGCCAACAGCGAAAAAGCCAAAGCCCTGCAAGTGGCCCTGGCCCAGATTGAAAAGCAGTTTGGCAAGGGCACTATCATGCGCTTGGGCGAGGGTGAGGTGATCGAGGACATCCAGGTGGTCTCCACCGGCTCCCTGGGGCTGGACATCGCCCTGGGCGTAGGCGGCCTGCCGCGCGGCCGGGTGGTCGAAATCTATGGCCCTGAGTCGTCTGGCAAGACCACGCTGACGCTGCAGGTGATTGCCGAGATGCAAAAACAGGGCGGTCAATGCGCCTTTGTCGATGCCGAGCACGCGCTGGACATCCAGTACGCGCAGAAGTTGGGCGTCAACCTGCAGGACCTGCTGATCAGCCAGCCCGACACCGGCGAGCAGGCGCTGGAAATCGTCGACAGCCTGGTGCGCTCCGGTGCGGTCGATCTGATCGTGGTCGACTCGGTGGCGGCGCTCACACCCAAGGCCGAACTGGAAGGCGAAATGGGCGACTCCCTGCCCGGCCTGCAGGCCCGTCTGATGAGCCAGGCCCTGCGCAAGCTCACCGCCCACATCAAGAAGACCAACTGCATGGTCATCTTCATCAACCAGATCCGCATGAAGATCGGCGTGATGTTCGGCTCGCCCGAAACCACCACCGGCGGCAATGCGCTCAAGTTCTACGCCTCGGTGCGCCTGGACATCCGTCGCACGGGCACCATCAAGAAGGGCGACGAGGCCATCGGCAACGAGACCAAGGTCAAGGTGGTCAAGAACAAGGTCAGCCCCCCGTTCAAGACGGCCGAATTCGACATCCTGTTCGGCGAAGGCATCAGCCGCCAGGGCGAGATCATCGACATGGGTGTCAACGCCAACATCCTGGACAAATCCGGTGCCTGGTACGCCTACAACGGTGAAAAGATTGGCCAGGGCCGTGACAACGCCCGTGAATTCCTGCGCGAAAACCCGGCGCTGTCCGCCGAGATTGAAAACAAGGTGCGTGCATCGCTGGGCATTCCTCTGCTGCCAGGCGCGGCAGAACCCGAAGGGAAGGCGAAATCGGCATCCAAGAAGGCTGCAAACCCCGCAGACATTGCGTAAACAGCTATACAAACAATAGCAAAAACACGCTCGCATCCGGTTCTGGCGCATGGCGACCTCCCCCATTTCCCTCAAAGGCCGGGCCTTGCGCCTGCTCAGCAGCCGGGAGCATTCCCGGGCTGAGCTGGAGCGCAAGCTGGCCCGTTACGAGGAGGTGGCGGGGACGCTGGCGCAGGCGCTGGACGAGCTGCAGGCCAAGGACTTCATCAACGAGCAGCGGGTGGTGGAGTCCGTGGTCCACCGCCGGGCGGGCAAGCTGGGGAGCGCGCGCATTCGCCAGGAGTTGAACGACAAGGGGCTGGACCCGGAAGCGGTGGCGCACGCCGTGGAACAGCTGCGGGCCACCGAGGTGGAGCGGGCCCGTGCCATCTGGCGCAAGAAGTTTGCAGCGCCGCCGGCCGATGCGGCCGAGCGGGGCAAGCAGATGCGGTTTCTGGCCAGCAGGGGGTTTGGCGGTGACGCCATCCGCCGCGTGGTGGCCGGCGCCGCGGATGATGAATAGTGCCGCCAGATGCCGCAGAATCTGCGTAGACAGCTATTAAAACAGTAGCGCGTTCAAAGCCCCAGCATCAGTTTGAGATTTTGCACGGCCGCGCCGGAGGCGCCCTTGCCCAGGTTGTCCAGCCGCGCCACCAGCACCGCATGGGCGAAGCCGTCCTGGGCAGCGTCGTTGGCAAACACGCGCAACTCCATCTTGTTGGTGTTGGCCAGCGCCACGGCGTCGAGCTTCTGGTCGGGCGTCGCCGGCTCCACGGTCACCCATTCGCTGCCGGCGTAGTGCCGCTGCAAGGCGGCATGCAAGTCCTGCGCGGTGGGCTTGCCGGGCAGGGTGTCCAGGTGCAGGGGCAGTTGCACCAACATGCCCTGGCGGAAGTTGCCGACCGACGGAACGAACAAGGGGCGGCGGCGCAGGCCGGTGTAGCGCATGATTTCCGGGATGTGCTTGTGCTTGAGGCCCAGCGCATACAGCTCCATGGCGGGGGCTGTGCCGGCCTCGTACGCCTCGATCATGCTGCGTCCGCCGCCGGAATAGCCGCTGATGGATGGCAGACAGACCGGAAAGTCGGTGGGCAGCAGGCCCGCGTCCACCAGCGGGCGTATCAGGGCAATGGCACCGGTGGCATAACAGCCGGGGTTGGCCACGCGGCGTGCCTGGGCCACGGCGGCACGTTGCTCCGCGGCCAGCTCCGGAAAGCCGTAGACCCAGTCGGGGGCGGTGCGGTGGGCGGTGGAGGCGTCAATGATGCGCGGCCCGGGGCGGCCGGTTTCCCGCTCGATGGCGTCCACCATGGCGACCGATTCGATGGCCGCGTCGTCGTGCAAGCACAGGATCACCAGATCGGCCTGCGCCATCAGGGCCTGCTTGGCGCGGATGTCCTTGCGCAGGGCGGGGTCTATGCTCAGGAGCGTAATGCCGGGCATGGTCTGCAGGCGTTCGCGGATTTGCAGACCGGTGGTGCCGGCTTCGCCGTCGATAAAAATCTTCTTCATGGGACAGGGCGCTTCTAGCGGTCTTTGGCTGGGGGGATGAAAGCGGTCAATTTACCGTTGTAAGTTAGTCACAAGTTTGACGCGTTGCAACATGATACATTTCGAAATTGATGTGTCCAGTGCCATGGGCTGCGCAAATACGTGTGGTCGCATGGCGAATCCTTCCCAGCTCCACGAGAGACGTCATGAAAATTCACGAATACCAAGGCAAGGAAATCTTGCGCCAATTCGGTGTGCCGGTGCCCCGCGGCATCCCCGCCTTTACCGTTCAAGAGGCTGTTGAAGCCGCGCAGAAGCTGGGCGGCCCAGTCTGGGTGGTCAAGGCCCAGATTCACGCCGGTGGTCGCGGCAAGGGCGGCGGCGTCAAGGTGGCCAAGTCCATTGACGACGTGAAGCGTCTGGCAGGCGAGATCCTGGGCATGCAGCTCAAGACCCACCAGACCGGCCCCGAAGGCCAGAAGGTGCGTCGCCTCTACATCGAAGACGGCGCCGACATCAAGAACGAACTGTATGTATCGCTGGTGACCGACCGCGCGACGCAGAAGGTGGCCCTGATCGCTTCGAGCGAAGGCGGCATGGACATCGAGGAAGTGGCCCACTCCACGCCCGAGAAGATCGTCACCGAAATGATTGATCCCCTGACCGGCATCACCGCCGAGCAGAGCAAGAAGGTTGCCGCAGCCATCGGCCTGACCGGCGCCTCCATTGACCAGGCCGTAGACATCTTCTCCAAGATCTACAAGTGCTACATGGACACGGATGCCTCGCTGGTTGAAATCAACCCGCTGAACTGCGACTCCAAGGGCAACCTCATCGCCCTGGACGCCAAGTTCAACTTCGACGCCAACGCCCTGTTCCGCCATCCCGAAATCGTGGCCTACCGCGATCTGGACGAAGAAGATCCGGCCGAAGTGGAAGCCTCCAAGTTCGACCTGGCCTACATCAGCCTGGACGGCAACATCGGCTGCCTGGTCAACGGTGCCGGTCTGGCCATGGCCACCATGGACACCATCAAGCTGTTCGGCGGCGAGCCGGCCAACTTCCTGGACGTGGGCGGCGGTGCCACCCCCGAGAAGGTGACCGAAGCCTTCAAGATCATGCTCAAGAACCCCAAGGTCAAGGGCATTCTGGTCAACATCTTCGGCGGCATCATGAAGTGCGACACCATTGCCACCGGTGTGATCACCGCCTGCAAGGCCGTGAACCTGTCCGTGCCGCTGGTCGTGCGCATGAAGGGCACCAATGAAGACCTCGGCAAGAAGATGCTTGCCGAGAGCGGACTGCCCATCATCTCGGCCGCCACCATGGCCGAAGCTGCGACCAAGATCGTGGCTGCCGTCAAGTAAGAAGCCCGGAGAAGAACCATGTCTATCTACATCAACAAAGACACCAAAGTCATCACCCAGGGCATTACCGGCAAGACCGGTCAGTTCCACACCGAGAAGTGCCAGGAATACGCCAACGGCAAGAACTGCTTCGTCGCCGGCGTGAACCCCAAGAAGGCGGGCGAGTCCATCTTCAACATCCCGATCTACGCCTCCGTCAAGGAAGCTGCCCACCAGACCGGCGCGACCGTGAGCGTGATCTACGTGCCGCCGGCGGGTGCTGCCGACGCCATCTGGGAAGCCGTCGAGGCCGACCTGGATCTGGCGATCTGCATTACCGAAGGCATCCCGGTGCGCGATATGCTGATGGTGCGCAACAAGATGAAGGCCAAGGAACTGGCCGGCGGCAAGAAAACCCTGCTGCTGGGCCCCAACTGCCCAGGCCTGATCACGCCCGACGAGATCAAGATCGGCATCATGCCCGGCCACATCCACCGCAAGGGCCGCATCGGCGTGGTGAGCCGTTCCGGCACGCTGACGTACGAAGCTGTGGCTATGCTGACCGAAGTCGGCCTGGGCCAGTCGTCTGCCGTGGGCATTGGTGGCGACCCCATCAACGGCCTCAAGCACATCGACGTGATGCAGGCTTTCAATGACGATCCCGACACCGACGCCGTCATCATGATCGGTGAAATTGGCGGACCGGACGAAGCCGAAGCGGCCCGCTGGTGCAAGGCCAACATGAAGAAGCCCATTGTTGGTTTCATCGCCGGCGTGACCGCTCCTCCCGGAAAGCGCATGGGCCACGCAGGTGCCCTGATTTCTGGCGGTGCTGACACGGCTGATGCCAAGCTGGCCGTAATGGAGGAGTGTGGTTTCACCATCACTCGCAACCCGTCCGAACTGGGCAAGCTGCTCAAGTCCCTGCTGTAAGGCCTGACCTTTCCCTTGGGCGGCCTTTCGGGGCCCCCGTACGCAAAAACCGGATTTCCTGAGGGACAATCCGGTTTTTGTTTTTGGCGCGACGCCATTGCACCGCATCGCGACCTTTTGAAAGACCCGCATGGAAGAATTGCTCACGACCCATTTCTGGGTGGCAGTTGGCCAGATCATCATGATTGACATCCTGCTGGGTGGGGACAACGCCGTGGTGATCGCGCTGGCGTGCCGGCAGTTGCCGGCGCATTTGCGCACCAAGGGGATCTTGTGGGGAACGGCGGGTGCCATCGTGCTGCGGGTCATCCTGATAGCGTTTGCGCTGACCTTGCTGCAGGTGCCGTTCCTCAAGCTGGTGGGCGCCGCCCTGCTGCTGTGGATCGGGGTCAAGCTGCTGGCACCACAGGACGAAGAGGACCACGCCCATATCCAGGGCAGCGACAAGTTGTGGGCCGCGGTCAAGACCGTGATCGTTGCGGATCTGGTCATGAGTATTGACAACGTCATTGCCATCGCCGGCGCGGCCACGGGTGCGGGCGGCGGGCGGCACCAGCTGCCGCTGGTGGTGTTCGGCCTGCTGGTCAGCATCCCCATCATCATCTGGGGCAGTCAACTGGTGCTCAAGCTGATGGACCGCTTTCCGGTGATCATCACGCTGGGCGGGATGCTGCTGGGTTGGATTGCCGGAAGCATGGCGCACAGCGATCCGGCGGTGCAGGGCTGGCTTCCGCAGACGCCCGCCTGGAGTTATGGCTTGGGCGTGGCGGGTGCGCTGGTGGTGCTGGCCATGGGCATGCTTATCCGGGGACGATCGCCGCCCGCGGTTTGATGCCCTCCGGCCGGTGTGCGGCGTGAAAGTCAGCGTTTGTGAGAACAAGTGCCTGGTGGGGTGTGGTTACATCTGCTAACGTGCCCATAGCGTCCGGTCTGTCCGGATCGGGTATGGTTGCACGTGAACGCTGCCTCTAGCATGCAGCGGCACAGAGGGACGGGATCGTTCGGTGGCGAAATCTTTTGTATCTAAATCGGTCGCCGTCTGGCGAGCCGATTGGTTCGCCGGACTGGTGGTGGTGATCGCCGTCATTGGACTTCACCTGGCAAGCGGCGCCATCGACAGACTGGAGCGTCGCTACTACGACTTCGTCAGCGCCCACACCACGCACCAGCCTTCCGAACGCATTGGCGTTATTGTCATTGATGAGCAGAGCGTGGTCCAATTGGGCCGCTGGCCCTGGTCCGGCGACATCCATGCCCGTCTGATTGATCAGCTGGCGGCGGCCAAGGCCAAGACACTGGTGTACGCCGTTCCCTTCTTTGAACCCAGGTCCGACCCCGGCCTGGGAGTTATCCGCAAGATGAAGGCGGCGCTGGAGACGTTACCCGACACTGCGCTACCCCATCCGCAGTGGCGGCAGATGCTGGCAGAGGCGGAGCTGGCGCTGGACACGGATGCGGTGCTGGCAACCAGCATAAAAAACGCCGGCAACGTGTTGCTGCCGTCCGTCTATACCTTGGGTGCGTTACAGGGCGAGGCTGATCGCTCCCTGCCACCGTATGCCCTGAAAAGTGCTATCGACGACCCCACCGGGTTTTCCATGCCGGCGTCGCACGGGCAGCCGCCCATCGAATCCATCGGCCGCGCGGCGGCTGGCCTAGGACACATGCAATGGCTCCCGGATGCCGGGGGCTCGCCGCGCCGGGAGCTCTTGCTGCTGCACGCCGGTGAGAAAGCCGTGCCTTCCATGGCCCTGCTGGCAGCGGCCCACAGCCTGGGCCTGAAGGCAACCGATATCCGTCTCCAGGCGGGCGACGCGGTGCAACTGGGTTCACTGCGCATTCCGACTGACGGTGCGGCGCGCATGTTGCCCCAGTTCTATCCGGGGCGGGACGGCAAGCCGGCATTTGCGTCGGATTCGTTTTATGACGTGCTGAGCGGGAAGATTCCTGCCGCCCGCTATGCGGGCAAGATCGTCATCATTGGCGTGACGGCGCAGGGTGCAGGAGGGTCACCCGGAGTGCCCGGCACGTTGGCGCTGTCTCCGGCGGAGCGGATTGCCCACGCCACCTCCAGCATTCTCAACGGACATGCCATCACCCAGCCGCGATGGGGCGGGTGGGTGACGTGGGGTCTGTGCTTGCTGATGGCCGTCTGCGTGGCAGGGGTGTTGCCCCGGCTGGCGACGGGCGTGGCGGCTGTTGCCGCGCTGGTGCTCTTGGCAGCCTTGCTGGCGCTGGAGTGGGGCGGGCTGGTGCTGGCTGCGACCTGGCTTGCGCTGGTGCTGCCGGCCACGGTGCTGTTGCTGGGGTCTCTGGCCGTCATCGGCCGGCGGTTGCTGAAGGTGGGCAACGCTGACGCCGGGGTGCCCGAGTCCCATCACATGATGGGTCTGGCTTTGCAGGGGCAGGGGCAGCTTGACATGGCATTTGACCGCTTGCGCCGCGTGCCCTTGACGGACGCGGTGATGGGGGACTTGTACAGCCTGGCGACCGACTTTGAACACAAGCACCAACCGGGAAAAGCACGCGCCGTTTACGCGTACATGGCGGCTTTTGATGGCACATACAAAGATATCCAGTCCAAACTGGACCGTGCCGCAAGTCCTGCAGCGGCGGCCAGACCAGGTGATCCTTTGGACGGAATGTCGCCGCCGCAGGGTGGCGTGGAGAGGCCCATGCTGGGGCGTTACCAGATCGAGCGGGAACTGGGTAAAGGGGCTATGGGTGTGGTGTACCAGGGGCGGGACCCAAAGATCGGACGGATGGTGGCGATCAAGACTCTGGCATTGAGCCAAGAGTTTGGAGGTGATGACCTGGTGGATGCCCGCGCCCGCTTTTTCCGGGAAGCCGAGACGGCGGGGCGCTTGCAGCACCCGCATATCGTGACCATTTTTGATGCCGGGGAAGAACACGACCTGGCCTACATCGCCATGGAGTTCCTCAAGGGGCGGGACCTTGCAGCGTATTGCAAGGCGGGACAGCTGCTTGCGGTTCCGGTGGTGCTGGGCATTGTGGCGCGCGTGGCCGAAGCGTTGGCCTATGCCCACGAACACCATGTGGTGCACCGCGACATCAAGCCGGCCAACATCATGTACGAGCCGGAAAGTGACACGGTCAAGGTAACCGACTTCGGCATTGCGCGCATTACCGGCTTGAACAAGACCCGGACCGGACTGGTATTGGGAACCCCCAGTTTCATGTCGCCCGAGCAGTTGGCCGGGAAGCAGGTGGATGGGCGCACCGACCTTTACTCGCTGGGGGTCATGCTGTTCCAGATGCTGACAGGCGAGTTGCCGTTTCGGGGTGACTCGATGGGGAGCTTGATGTACGCCATTGCCAATGCAGAGGCTCCGGACGTGCGCCAGATGCGGCCGGAACTGCCGCCGGCGCTGGCCGACGTGGTGGCACGGGCGCTGGGTAAACGCCCCGAAACGCGCTACCAGAACGGCCGCCAGTTTGCAGCGGATTTGCGCAGCGTGATGGGACAAATTCCGGGCAGCATGGTGCCGTTGGCGGCAACGCAGGCGGTCACCACGGAGCCTGTCCGTGACGAGGTGGTGGCATTTGCGGCGACGATCCCGGCAACGCAGGTCGCATTCGAGAAAACGGTTATTCAAACAGCCGCCCGGTCGGACCCCGCTTCGGGCGGAGATACCGCGAAGGCGGGGCACTAAACTTCCATGATGTATCAATTTTGCGCAAAGACGGATGCCGGTCGCGTCCGGGAGAACAACGAAGATTCGGTGGCTTTTGACGAGGCCACCAACCTGGCGGTGCTGGCAGATGGCATGGGGGGGTACAACGCGGGCGAGATTGCCAGCGGCATGGCCACAGTGTTCATCAAAACCGAGCTGGGTCGCTGGCTGTCCGAAGCCGGTCAGGATGCGCGGGCCCGGGAGGTGCGCCGGGCCATGGAAATCTGCGTGGACAACGCCAACCTAGCCATCTTCAATGCGGCCAGTTCCAATGCACACTATGCCGGGATGGGCACCACCCTGGTGGTGGGGGTTTTCCGGGAAGATACGCTGCTGGTCGGCCATATCGGCGATTCGCGCTGCTACCGCCTGCGGGGCGGTGTGCTGGAGCAAATTACCCGGGACCACTCCCTGTTGCAGGAGCAGATCGATGCCGGTTTGATCAGTCCCGAGCAGGCGATGACCTCGTCCATCCGGAATCTGGTGACGCGCGCGCTGGGCGTAGACGATACGGTGCTGCTGGATATCCATGAACATTTGGTGGCGGCCGGGGATATCTACCTGATGTGTTCTGACGGCCTCTCCGACATGGTGGACGACGCGGCAATCGCTAGAATTGTTGCGGCTCCGATGGAGCTAGATCAAAAGGCCAGCCAGTTGATCGACGCGGCCAATGAAAACGGGGGCCGCGACAATATTTCCGTGCTGATGGTAGAAGTGGGCGAGTCAGCGGAAAAGCGGGGTTTAATCGCAAGATTGCTCGGGAAGTAGGGCGTGGACGCGTTGTCCAGAAACAAATTACAGGAAAAGGAGTCGATCATGCCGAAAATGATCGTTTCGATCGATGAGGTCGTGATCAAGGAAGTCCAGCTCACCAAGGACCGTACCACCTTGGGGCGCAGGCCGTACAACGATATCGTGATTGACAATCTGGCCGTGAGCGGGGAGCACGCGGTGCTGCAGATGAATGGTGACGAGGTGATTCTGGAAGACCTCAACAGCACCAATGGCACGTACGTGAACGGCAAGGCGATCAAGAAACAGCAGCTGCACAACGGCGATGGTATTGAGATCGGGAAGTACAAAATCAAGTTTGTGGGCGACGGTGCGGCAGACAATTTTGACAAGACCATGGTGTTCAAGCCGCAACCCGCAGCGGCAGCCACCCCTTCGGGTTTTCCCACGGTAGCCGGAGATTCCACGGGCCTGGGGGCGTTTCAGGCTGCGATCAAGGTGCTGTCGGGCGCGGCGTCTGGTCGGGAAGTTCCGCTGACCAAGGTGGTGACCACGATCGGGAAACCGGGTGTCGCGGTGGCGGCCATCACGCGCCGCCACCACGGGTTTGTGGTCCACCATGTGGAGGGCGCTGGCAACCCCACGCTCAACGGCTCCCCGATCAGGTCGGAACCGGTGGCCCTGAAAAACGGAGACCTGATCGAATTGGCGGGCACGCAGATGCAGTTCGTGCAACACTGATTGCCGCTGGCGCGCATGGCAGGAGTTTGAAATATGAATGCAGTCACCTCTGCCGGATCTGCGGAAAAATCTGCGGAGCAGGCGTTTTTCGAGTCGCAGAAGCTGCCGTCCCAGAAGCGGGGCATGACGTTTGAAGCGCTTTTTTATCGGCAGTTGCACCAGGTCACGGCGCGCATTCATGCCACCGAGAACCTGGAGCAGATCATGCTCGAGGCCAGCCAGGACATTTGCAAGCTCCTCAATGCCGACCGGCTGACCTTGTACGCCGTGACGGAAGACCAGACGGCGATCATCTCCAAGATCAAAACCGGATTGAACAGCAGCCGCGATCTCAAGCTGCCGATTTCGCCGCAGAGCATTGCAGGATATGCCGCCTTCAGCAAGAAGCCGTTGAACCTGGCGGACGTGTATGACGATGACGCCTTGAAGCGCATCCACCCGGCCTTGACCTTTCTGAAGGAGGTGGACAAGCGCTCGGGCTACCGGACCCGTCAAATGCTGGTGGCCCCTATTCTGGAAGGCGACACCTTGCACGGGGTGCTGCAGGTGATCAACAACAAGAGCGATGAGCCCTTTGGCGAACTGGAAGTGGACGGGGTCAACGAGCTCTGCAAGACGCTGGCGACCGCCATCCGCCAGCGCGTCAAGGAAGCCAGTACCACGCCGCGCAAGAAGGCGACCAAGTACGATGCGCTGGTCGCCGATGGGCTGTTGACGGACGACGAACTGAACCAGTGTATTCTGGATGCACGCAATGACGGGCAATCGGTTGAGCATTTGCTCATGGCCCAATACAAGATCAAGCCGGCGCAAATCGGCCCTTCGTTGTCGAAGTTTTTCGGTGTGCCCTACGAGGCGTTCAATCCTGGGCGCATTCGTTCCGAAATGCTGCACGGTGCCCTCAAGCGCGAGTTCATCGGGGAGCAAGGCTGGATTCCGCTGGAGGAGTCTCCCGAGGGGCTGGTCATCATGTGCATGGACCCGGAAGCCGTGCGCGGTTCGCGGGTGGTGCCGCAGGTGTTTCCCCGCATCAGCAAGTTCGCGTACCGGGTCACCACACAAACCGAATTCCAGGAGACACTGGCGCAGTTGTTTGGTACGGCGGCCGATACCAGCACCATTGACCAGTTGCTGGCCGACATGGATGGGGGCCCCATTGATGATGGCACCAATGACGACTCGTTGGAGTCTGCTGCCGCCGACAACGAACTGGTGAAGTTCGTCAACAAGGTCATCATCGATGCCTACAACCAGAAGGTATCGGACATCCACATCGAGCCTATGCCGGGCAAGTTCAAGACGGGTATCCGGTTTCGCATCGATGGCAGTCTGGTTCCCTACGTGGAAGTGCCGGCGCATTTCCGGCAAGCCATGGTCACGCGACTCAAGATCATGTGCGACCTGGATATTTCAGAACGCCGCAAGCCGCAGGACGGCAAGATTAAGTTCAAGAAGTACGGGCCGCTGGACATCGAACTGCGGGTGGCGACCATTCCGTCGGCTGGCGGAGTGGAAGACGTGGTCATGCGGATTCTGGCTGCCGGGGAGCCCATTCCGCTGGAAAAGCTGGGCCTGACGCCCAGCAACAAGACCCGGCTGGAAGCTACGGTCAGCAAACCCTATGGCCTGTTTTACGTCTGCGGCCCCACCGGCTCGGGCAAGACGACCACGTTGCATTCCATTCTCAAGTTCCTGAATACGCCGGATACCAAGATCTGGACGGCAGAAGATCCGGTTGAAATTACCCAAAAGGGCCTGCGGCAGGTGCAGATCAACCGCAAGGCGGGGATCGACTTTGCCCTCATCATGCGTGCCTTCCTGCGTGCGGACCCCGACATCATCATGGTGGGGGAGTCGCGCGACAAAGAGACCGTGTCCATGGGCGTGGAAGCGTCACTGACGGGCCACCTGGTGTTTTCCACGCTGCACACCAACTCCGCACCTGAGTCCATCACCCGTTTGATGGACATGGGCATGGACCCATTCAACTTTGCGGACGCGTTGTTGGGGATTCTGGCGCAGCGGTTGGCCAAGAAATTGTGCGATTGCAAGGTTGCCTATGTGCCCGACGCGGAGGAGCTCCGCTTGTTTGTGGCGGAATATGCCGAGGAATTGCGCCACTCGAAAGCCTGGAAGGAAGACTATGCCGGCGAAAGCAAGAAATTGCTGGACAGCTGGTTGGAAACCTACGGTGAAGACGGGCACATCAAGCTGTACAAAGCGGTAGGCTGCGATAAATGCAACAAGACCGGCTACAAAGGCCGGGTCGGTTTGCATGAATTGCTGGTTGCCGATGACAGTGTCAAGAAGCTCATCCAGGAACGCGCCCGGGTTGCCGAGCTCTTTGCCACGGCCGTTGAAGGGGGCATGCGGACCCTGAAGATGGACGGCATGGAGAAGGTCATGATGGGGTTGACCGATTTGAAGATGGTTCGGTCGGTGTGTATCAAGTGACGAGAGATGTGACAAAAATGTCGTGCAGAAGCTCTTATGTCAAAAAAAGGCAGTGAACTTGCCAGCGCATGTCAGGAAATGGCCGGTTAGGTGCTCTTTTCGTTGTTTTTTGGATGAGAAGACGCTGGCACGGAACCTGCTGATTATTGGGGTCTAGTTTTTTAACCAAGGAGTTTCAAATGAAGCGTTCTATGCAAAAGGGTTTTACCCTGATCGAATTGATGATCGTCGTGGCGATCATCGGCATTTTGGCTGCGGTGGCATTGCCTGCGTACCAAGACTACACGCTCCGCGCGAAGATGTCTGAAGTGGTTTTGGCTGCTTCCGCCTGCCGTACCAGCGTTACTGAATCCTACCAGAGCAATAATGCGGCATCCGTGCCCGCTGCAGGCGCTTGGGGCTGTGAGGTTTCGGG
Organism: Rhodoferax sp. MLSD5-FHT05B10; assembly: GCF_058793415.1. Taxonomy (NCBI): domain Bacteria; kingdom Pseudomonadati; phylum Pseudomonadota; class Betaproteobacteria; order Burkholderiales; family Comamonadaceae; genus Rhodoferax; species Rhodoferax sp. MLSD5-FHT05B10. Next base: position 280,861 of record NZ_JBXAFT010000006.1, read on the forward strand.
CACCGGTTCTACGAAGTACGTTCAGTTGGTCTCCACCAATCAAGCGGGCGCCATCCAAGTTACCGCGCAAGGTACGGGCAACCTAAAGATCGACCAGAAAACCGTGCTTTTGGCCCCTGTGCTCGTAAATGGCCAAGTTACTCAATGGCTCTGCGGACCTGGCACGATCGATCCTAAGTACCTGCCCGGATCGTGCCGCGACCCTGTTGCTGCAACGACCCCTAGTACCGTGGCAGGAGCTTTCCAGCCGTGATGGTTGCGAATGTTGTATCTCCCTTATGAAAGGGATACACGCAGCAAAAGAAACGCCCGGAAACGGGCGTTTCTTTTATGCATTGTCCGTTTTTGCAAGCCTGACTTTACTTGGTGCGGGCTGGTTATTGCCGTTGCATTTCCCGCCTTGGTTAAGCTGGCATAGCGAAACACTGGCGTTTGCCGCAGTGCTGATGCTGTCGGGCACGCTGCTAATTAAAAATTACTGCGGTGATGGTCGCCGTCCAGTTCTCATTCCAAGGATGGGGTGGCCCATAGGCTTGCTGTGTGTGGTCGTTGCAATACAGACCATGACCGGAGATATCGAGTTCAAAGGCGATGCGGTAATACTGTTCTTTTATTTGTGGCTGTGCGTACTTGCGTTGACCATAGGCTACTCGTTTGCGGTTGAAAAAGCACAAGAACCCACGTCGACCGCTCAGTTTAGTGAGCAATTAGCCGTGTTGCTCGTGTTGGGTGGGCTGCTTTCGGTCATTGTGGCGCTGGTGCAAGCTTTAGACATTTGGGATTCGGTGAGTTGGGTTGCCCGTCCGTACCTGTTGCGTCGACCCGGAGGTAATCTGAGCCAACCCAATCAGCTGGCCACATTGGTATTGTTCTCTCTTGCCAGTGTCATCTATCTATTTGAATCTCGACGTATGCGAGTGGCTACGGCGTTGCCTACAGTCGCGATATTGGTACTGGGTTTGGCTATAACGGAGTCGCGCACCGGCGCTTTGGGGTTGCTATTAATGGCGCTATGGTGGATGGTGAAGCGTCGCAGAGTAGGTTTTTTCCTGTCTGCTCGTGCCATAATTTTCTGGCTTGTTTTTTTTGTGTGTTGTTTCGTATTTTGGCCTGTGTGTTTCAACTTCATCCAGGACAGTGGGTGGGCTGAAGCTAAGGTGGCGCAAGTAAATACCAGCGCTGGAACCCGTTTTGTAGTTTGGCCCCAGCTCTGGCAGGCGGTATCAATGCGCCCCTGGTTTGGTTGGGGATTGCGCGAAGTGTCCACCGCACATAACGCGGTCTTGGGCGCCTACACGGAGAGCGAGGCCTTCACCTATGCGCACAATATTGTTCTGGATTTAGCGGTAGGTGTTGGATTACCGTTGACGCTTTTGCTAGTAGGCGTCACCGCAGTATGGCTATGGCGCAGGTCACGCGCGGTGGATGACCTGCTGACTTGGTATTGCTTGGCCGTCGCGCTGCCCTTTGGAGTGCATTCCATGCTGGAATATCCCTTCGCGTACGCCTACCTTTTGGTGCCGACCATGTTCTTATTAGGCACTTTGGAGGCCCGTACGACTCTTGGGGGGGGGGTGCGCATACCGTGGAGCGCGGCTGCAATTGCATGGATGTTTGTTTCCGCGGCAATGGTATGGAGCGCTGTCGAATATATAAAAATTGAAGAAGATTTTCGCATCGCCCGGTTTGAGGCAATGAGGATGGGTCAAACGCCGAGTGATTATGAGCGCCCTCATATTGTTCTGTTGACACAGTTAGACGCCCTTTTGGAAGGGGCACGGATTACTCCAGCACCCAATATGACACCTGAGCGCATTGAACTCGCCCGAAAGGTGGCCATGCGTTTCCCGTGGCCAGCAACACAAAATCGTTATGCCCTTTCGCTGGCCTTGAATGGCAACTCCGAAGAAGCCATCCGGCAACTCAAGGTCATGCGCGCCATGCACGGTGAAAAGACCTACGCAGGCATACGCGCCAGTTGGGAAGCGTTGGCAGAAAGCAAATACCCAGAACTGAGCAAGCTGAAGTTGCCATGAAACCTGCGGGTCCATTGGCGGGCTGCATGGGGCTATTGGCGATATTGGTCCTGCCCTGGCTGACCCCCTTCACCAACGGCCCAACTCCGTCCGTAATCCCCTGGCTGGTAGCTGCTGCGTGTGCCATCCTCGTGTGGCTACTTAGATCGCAGCTAACGGCCAAAATGATCGCTGCAGGCTGGCTGATGGCAGCATTGGTTAGCGCTGGGATGGCGCTGCTGCAATACTTTGATCTAGCAGCAGCGTTCAACCCCTGGGTGAACAACGCGGGCGTGGGCGAAGCGTTTGCCAACCTGCGCCAACGCAACCAGTTTGCTACGCTCACCAGCATTGGGTTGCTGGCCCTGCTCTGGCAGGCGGCGCAGTGGCAGTTGCCATTTCGGCAGGGAACGCAATCTGTGCAATGGTCCTTTCTGAGTGTCGGAGCATGTGCTGTGCTGCTGGCGCTGGGTAACGCGGCTAGCGGCTCCCGCACCGGCTTGTTGCAATGGCTGTTGGTGTTTGCGCTGATGGTCGTTTGGCGTTCGAGAGGGCAATGGCGCCTGGTCGTGGTGAGTGCGGGGGCATTGCTTGCATACCTTGTTGCCGCGCTGGCGTTACCCCGGTTGCTGGAATTGACAACCGGTGTCGACAGTGGCGGCTTGCTCGGACGCTTCACCGAAGAAGCGGGTTGCGGCAGCCGACGGGTGCTGTGGTCCAACGTGCTGTATTTGATCGCCCAAAAACCCTGGACTGGCTGGGGCTGGGGGGAGTTGGGCTACGCCCATTTTGTAACGCTGTACCCTGGCGCGCGCTTTTGCGACATTTTGGACAATGCGCACAATCTGCCCTTGCACTTGGCGGTGGAGCTGGGTGTGCCACTGGCGTTGACCGTGTGTGGCGTGGGGCTTTGGTGGGTATGGCGAGCCCGGCCCTGGAGCGAGCAGGACGCCACACGCCAACTGGCATGGGGGGTACTGGCGGTCATTGTGCTGCACAGCATGTTGGAGTATCCATTGTGGTACGGACCGTTTCAGATGGCGACAGGCTTGAGTATCTGGATGCTGTGGCGCGCGCCAGAATCGATGCGTTTGAAGGCCTTCGGCCGTACCGCATCTGCGTGTGTTGCTATGCTGTTTGTAGCGACAATAGGCTTTTCCTCCTGGGATTACTGGCGCATCAGCCAGTTGTACCTGCCTGTGGCCGAGCGGACCAGCGCCTACCAGGAGGGTACGCTGGAAAAGGTCCGGAATTCCTGGCTATTCCGGGATCAGGTGCGTTTTGCGGAACTCACCACCACACCCCTCACGCCGGACACCGCGGTGCAGATCAACACCCTGGCGCACCAGTTGCTGCATTTTTCGGCCGAGCCGCGCGTGATTGAAAAACTGGTTGAGAGCGCCGTAATGCTGGGGCGCGATGAGGAGGCGCTGTATTTTCTGCAGCGCTTCAAGGCGGCATTCCCCGAAGCGCAGGCCCGCTGGGCGGCGGCATCAACGGGCGATAAAGCTCCCTGACTTGCCACCATGCTTTTCCCGCAGCTTCACGTCGGTGATGGTCATGCCGCGGTCCACGGCCTTGCACATGTCGTAGATGGTGAGCAGTGCCACCTGGACAGCGGTCAGGGCTTCCATTTCCACGCCGGTGGGGCCTACGGTTTCCGCTGTAGCTTGGCACAGCACATGGGCCGTCTGCGTGGGGCTGGCGGGCACCACCTGAAAGTCCAGGGCCACGCGGGTCAGGGCAAGAGGGTGGCACAGCGGGATCAGGTCGCCCGTTTTCTTGGCACCCTGGATGCCGGCAATGCGCGCGATCCCCAGCACATCGCCTTTCTTGGCGTTGCCGGCCTCAACCATGGCCAACGTGGCGGGAAGCATTTCAATGCGGCCACTGGCGATGGCGATACGATGGGTTGCAGGCTTGGCGGCCACGTCTACCATATGGGCTTGGCCTTGGGCGTCAAAATGGGTGAGGGTGTTCATATTGCTAGACTTTACCTGACCTTCATCTGGGCGGCTCCCTCTGCGATTACCCTGAAGCAACTACGAATATGGTTCTGATTACTTCCGCATTCTGGCGTGACCGGCTTAAAGCCAGCGCCATCCATCTGGGCCTGAGCCTGGCCATCGCCGCCCTGGCGGCATTCCTGGTTTTTGGTATCTGGTACCCCTATCCCTACCGCGAGCTGTCGGGGGGGCGCGAGCTGTTTCTGTTGGTGGTGACGGTGGATGTCATTTTGGGACCGCTGATCACGCTGGCGGTTTTCAACCGGGCCAAACCCCTGCCTGAATTACGTCGGGATCTGGTGACCGTGGTGCTGATCCAGCTGGCGGCCCTGGGATACGGGTTGTGGACGGTGAGTGCCGCGCGTCCGGTGCACCTGGTGTTTGAATACGACCGCTTCCGCGTGGCCCACGCTATCGACGTGCCCCCGGAACTGCTGGACAAGACCCCGCCCGGCATAGAGGCGTTGCCCTGGACGGGCCCGACCCTGCTGGCCTTGCGCGAATTCAAGGATGGTCGGGAAAAAACGGATGCCACCCTGGCCGCCATGCAAGGCGTCTCGCTGTCGTCCCGTCCGGACCTGTGGCGTCCCTATGCCCCAGCCGTCCCCGACATCCTCCTGGCGGCCCGACCCGTACCCGAACTCCAGGCCCGGTTCCCGGCCCGGGCACAGGAGATCAACCAGCTGCTGGCGGCCACCGGGCGCAACCCGCAAACGCTGCGCTACCTTCCCCTGGTGGGGCGCAAGGAATTCTGGACCGTGTTTCTGGACCCGGTGACGGCCGAAATCGTGGCGACCCTGCCATTGGATCCTTATTGAACGCGGATGTTTCCAAACAAAGCGATAACTTCTGTGGAGTCATAGTGCGGTTAGCCATTATTTGTATCGCATGCAGTGTGCTGCTGGGCGCGGGCGTGCCGACGGCGGGCGCCCAGGGGGTCTCTGCCAGCGCGGCATTGCCCAATCTGGGTGATGGCAGCGACATGACACCCAGCGCCGAGCGGCGTCTGGGCGACCGCATTGCCCGCGAGCTCTACCGCGATCCGGACTATGTGGACGACCCCGTCACCATGGAATTTGTGCAGGGTATCTGGCAACCGCTGCTGGCGGCTGCCCGCTTGCGCGGAGACTTGCCGCCCGAACTGGATGCGGCCTATGCGTGGGAGATCCTGTTGGGGCGTGACCGCACGATGAATGCCTTTGCCCTGCCCGGCGCCTATTTGGGCCTGCACCTGGGGCTGGTGGGTGCCGTGGCCAGCCGGGGTGAACTGGCTTCGGTTCTGGCGCACGAACTCAGCCACGTGACGCAGCGGCATGTGGCCCGTATGCTCACCCGGCAAAGCGGGCAGGCCCCCTGGATTCTGGGGGCCATGATTCTGGGTGCGCTGGCGGCCAGCAAGGACACGAATGCGGCCAATGCCATGATCGTCGGCGGCCAGGCGGTGTCAGCGCAAACCCAGCTCAATTTTTCACGCGACATGGAGCGCGAGGCTGACCGCATGGGGTTTGGTGTGATGACCCAGGCGGGCTATGCGCCCCAGGGTTTTGTGTCGATGTTTGAGAAGCTGCAGCAGGCAGCCCGTCTGAACGATTCGGGCAGCTACCCCTATCTGCGCAGCCATCCGCTCACCACCGAGCGCATGGCCGACATGCAGGCCCGCATCCCGCGGCCAGAAGTCGGCGCGCCGGTTGCAGCGCCCGAGTGGGACCAGGCCATGGTTGCCGCCCGTGCCCGGGTGTTGTCCAATTCGGCGGTGGATGCCCTACGCACCTGGTCGGTTGAAACGCAGGCCACCACGCTGGCGCGCCTGGCGCCGGCGCAGCAGGCTGGCGCCCTGTACGGCGCCACGCTGGCCGCCATCAAGCTGCGCGAATTCGCCGCGGCCCAGGCCCTGTGGGTGCGCTTGACGGAGCGGACGCGGGGCGATGCCGCCGCTGCCCGTCTGGCCCGTCTGCTGGGGGTCGAGATGTGGCTGGCCCAAGGGGATGGCAGCCGTGCGCTCAGCCTGCTGCAGGCCTCCGCCGGGAAACCTGCAGCGCCCAGCCGGGCCGAACTGTTCCTCGCTGCCCAGGCGGCGGTGCTGGCCAAGCAGCCAGCACCGCTGGCCCAGTCCACGCAAGCGCTGCAGACCTGGGTGGCCGGGCACCCGCGGGACGCCCAGGCCTGGCAATTGCTGGCCAGTGTGGATACCGCCCAGGGCCGCACGCTGGGTGCCATCCGGGCCCAGGCAGAAGTCAGCGCCGCCCAACTCGACTTCCCGGCTGCGCTCACCCGCTTCAAGGTTGCGCAGGACTGGGCCCGCAAAGGGGGGGCGGGGTCGGATTACATCGAGGCATCCATTGTCGACACCCGCACGCGCCAGATGGAATCAGTGGTTCGGGAACAGGCGCTGGAGCGCTGAGTCAATGACGATGCCCAGTGCCGAGTAAATCAGCGAGCCGATCAATGCGGCGCCAAAGCCCTGCACGTGAAAGCCGTCCAGGATGCTGGCCGCGGACCAGAACATCAGGGCATTGATCACGAAGAGGAACAGGCCCACGGTCAGCACCGTCACCGGCAGCGTCAGCACCACCAGGATAGGGCGCAGGACGGCGTTGAACAGCCCAATGACAAAGGCGGCAATCATGGCCGCCGAAAAGCTCTTGATTTCCACACCGCTGTACAGGTAGGCGACAGCCAGCAGGGCGGTGGCACTGAGCAACCATTTGGCAAGGAGTTTCATGCCCACAGAATAGCACTTTGCACGGGTCACCTGCCGGGTGGCGGGCTATGATGCCTCTTCCCACCGCAACCGACCGGCAGACGCATTTGGCAGGTATCCACATCACCGACATTGAATCGGCCATCAACTACTGGCGCGCGCACGAACCCTCGCCCGACGGCATTGCCCTGCCGGCCCGCACCCGGGCGCTGGCGGAGGTGTACGCGCAGATGGTGTACGCGCACGCCGTGTTGCTGGAAGAGAGCGCGTTTCCGCCCGAGGCCTACGCAGCCTGGCTGGGTTGGTATGCCAGCACACCCGATACGCCCTGCATTGCCATCTGTTCCACCAGCCAGGGGGATGCCTGGTGCAAAGGGTGCGGCCGCAGTTTTGACGAAGTTCAGCGGTGGCCCGCCATGAGCGCCGCCGAGAAGCGGCTGATCTGGCAGCGCATCACGGCGCAGGGCACGGCTTGGCGGTTCAACAAGTATGCCGAGCGGGCGGCTGAGAATTCCGCATCATTGCTACCAAATTCATAGCTGTCTGCGCAGGTTTTCCGGTGCTCTGGGGCTGATTCGAGCCTTATTTCCAGCGCAGGGGTTCAATATCGACGTTGTGCTTGCCGTCGCCCAGCATCAGTGCGCCTTCCTGGATCGTGGCCTGCAACTGCATGCTGCGCTGGGCCAACTGGGCCAGTGCCTGCGAACTCTCGGTGGGCACGCGCCACACCTGAAGCTTGTCGAGCCGGGTCAGTTTGTTTTCAATGCCCTTCCACCAGACCTCGGCCGCGTGGTGAAAGGCGTAGACCACGACAGCGTCCGCCTTCTGGCAGGCTTTGGTCAGCGGCTTGTCTTCGGGCTGACCGACCTCGATCCACAGGCGCTTGTGGCCGGTGAAGTCGGTGAGCGACACGTCCGGGTTGTCCGGGTCGGACAGCCCGGCACCAAAGGCCAGGGTGCCGTCACCGGCGCAGACGTCTTGCAGTTGGTGCGCCTGCAGCGCCAGGGCGACCAGCCGCACCATCATCCGCTCATCGGTCTCGCTGGGGTGACGGGCCAGGGTGAGCGTGTGGTCGGCGTAATAGCCGTGGTCGATGTCCGCAATTTGCAGACTGGCCTTGAAGATGGTGGCTTTGAGTGCCATCAGACCCGCTTGGCCAGTTCAGCCGCCTTGCCGGTGTAGCTGGCTGGCGTCATGGCCAGCAGGCGCTGCTTGTCCTCTTCGGGAATCTCCAGCTTGGCGATGAAGCCTTGCATCAGCTCGCGGGTCATGGGCTCACCGCGGGTGAACTTCTTGAGCTGCTCGTACGGCTGGGGCAGGCCGTAGCGGCGCATCACGGTCTGGATGGGTTCGGCCAGCACTTCCCAGGAGGCGTCAAGATCGGCTGCAATCGCGGCTTCGTTGAGTTCCAGCTTGCCCAGACCCGTACTCAGCGACTGGTAGGCCAGCACGGCGTAGCCCAGTGCTACGCCCATGTTGCGCAGCACGGTGGAGTCGGTCAGGTCGCGCTGCCAGCGGCTGATGGGCAGCTTCTCGCTCAGGTGCTTGAGCAGGGCGTTGGCCAGACCCAGATTGCCTTCGGCGTTCTCGAAGTCGATCGGGTTGACCTTGTGCGGCATGGTGGAAGAACCCACTTCGCCGTCCTTGAGCTTCTGCTTGAAATAGCCCAGCGACACGTATCCCCAGACATCGCGCGACCAGTCGATCAGGATGGCATTGGTGCGGGCCACCGCGTCGAAGAACTCGGCCATGTAGTCATGGGGCTCGATCTGGATGCTGTAGGGCTGGAAGGTCAGGCCCAGGCCCAGGGGCTCGGGTGTTTCCACCACGGTGCGGCTGAAGGCTTCCCAGTCGAAGTCGGGCCAGGCGGACAGGTGGGCGTTGTAGTTGCCTACGGCACCATTCATCTTGGCCATGATGGGAATGGCGGCAATTTTCTCCCGGGCGGTGCTCAGGCGCATGACCACATTGGCGATTTCCTTGCCCACGGTGGTGGGGCTGGCAGTCTGGCCGTGGGTGCGGCTGAGCATGGACACGTCGGAAAAAGCGTGGGCCATGCTGCGCAGCTTGGCAATCACGGCGTCCAGTGTCGGCAGCACCACCAGGTCGCGTGCACCCTTGAGCTGCAGCGCGTGGCTGGTGTTGTTGATGTCCTCGCTGGTGCAGGCAAAGTGCACGAACTCTTGCGCGGCCAGCAGCTCGGGGCGGGCTTCGAATTTGGATTTGATCCAGTATTCCACCGCCTTCACGTCGTGGTTGGTGGTTTTCTCGATGGCCTTGATCGCCTCGCCATCGGCGACGGAGAAGTTCTTGACCAACCCGAGTAAGTAAGTGCGTGCTCCGGGGGTGAGTGGCTTGAATTCGGCAAAACCGGCATCGCTCAGGCGAATGAACCAGGCCACTTCCACCTGCACCCGGCGGTGCATGTAGCCCTGTTCACTCATCAGGGGACGCAGGGTGGCCAGCTTGGCGGCGTAGCGGCCGTCCAGGGGAGAGAGTGCGGAAATAGTGGAGAAAGTCATAGGTCGATTGTAGGTTGAGTGCCATGATTCGCCTATCGACGGACCCGGGAAATCCCCTACTGGATAGAATCATCCCTCCTGTAACAGTAAAGCATCCATGAAATTACTCGGCTCCACCTCCAGCCCCTATGTCCGCAAAGTGCGCATTGTGATGGCAGAGAAAAAATTGGATTACGCCTTTGTGATCGAGGATGTCTGGGCGGCAGACACCCGGATTGCCGAGGCCAATCCTCTGGGAAAAATTCCCTGTCTGATCATGGAAGGGGCCGAAGCCCTGTTCGATTCGCGCGTGATTGTGGAATACCTCGATACCCTGTCCCCCGTCGGCAAGCTGATTCCCGCCGTGGGCCGTGAACGGGCCGAGACCAAGACCTGGGAAGCACTGGCCGACGGCCTGCTCGATGCCTCCGTCTTGGCGCGGCTGGAAGCCACCTGGCCTGGGCGTACCAAGGCCCAGCGCAGCCAGGCCTGGATTGACCGCCAGCTGAGCAAAGTGCAAGCGACCGTAACCGCCATGAGCCGCGGCCTGGGTGAGAAGCCGTTTTGCGGTGGTATCCACCTGAGCCTTGCCGATATTGCCGTGGGCTGTGCCTTGGGCTATCTGGACTTCCGCTTTCCGCAATTGGACTGGCGCACCGACAACCCCAACCTGGTTCGCCTGTACGACAAGCTGATGCAACGCCCCAGCTTTGCCGACACCATGCCGCACTGAACCCGTCTGGGATTTATTACCAGCCTTCGTACGGTCTGGGGGCTGTTGTTACATCGGTTTACATATTTTTTTGCCCTGGATGCGACGCCTGCCATTAGAGTGTGCGCACGATGGCTACGTACAAAACGATCTACAAATGCCGCGAATGCGGCGCCACCAGCTACCAGCGGGTTATTGACCGTACAGAAAGTGGCACGCTGGAGCCCACGGGGCAGTACCGTTGCACGGGTTGCCGCAACGTGTTCGCCAATGTGCAGGCGTGGTGCGAACCCCGCCGCACGATAGATTCCCAGCCCAGCCCCTTGTCCGCGTGATGTTCGCGTGACGCGCGGCGGTCCTGCCCGTCCGTATCACGGGAACCGATTGGTCGCGGGTGCAGCGGTCAGCGGCAGCAACCGCTCCAGGTTGATCTGAACCTTGACGTCGCGGTGGGCCACACTGGCCACAATTCGGTATTCCGGCAGGCTGGTGTCGCGCACCGTAGGCTCCACCGTGGGAATGCCCTGGCGGTTGATCAGCACGGCCACGCGCGGCGTCGTGGTGTTAGTACCCCGTTTGACAACGATGGCCACCTCGTCGGTTGCCAGGCGCACAAAGGCCCCCGGCTGGTAAATGCCCACGGCCTTGATCAGTGCCGCGCCCGCCTCGTCAATTTGGCGGTTTTCATCGAAATAACAGGCCTGCATGGCCGCAGCCGGAGCGGTGGGGACCCGTGAGGCGCGGGGGGCCAGCCGGGCGCCAAACATGTCCGCCCGCTGGATCAGCCGGGCAATCCGTTGCGCTGGCGTCTTGTTCTGCAGGGAGCCGGGTTCCGGGTTGTGGTGTTCGTGCACGGCCTGCAGCCAGATGGGGTCGGTGACACCCATGGCGACGAGCATGTCGACCGAGCGGGCCGCGTGGGCCTTGATGGCTGCGCGCTGCTCGGCCGAGGGCGCCTCGATCTGGCGGGCCAGCCGGTCCTGCAAATCGGTCATGCCCAGGTTCATGGTCAGTGCGGCCTTGCACAGCTGTGTTTCCATCTCGATGGGCCAGTTCAGGACTTCCCGGGCCGCCAGCTCGCAGATCACGCGGACCAGCATGGCGTGCGTGGCGCTGTAGAGCTGGATTTCGCTGGCCGAGAGGTGAATCAGCGCGAACAGCGTGCCGTCCGGGTTGCGCTGGCAAAGCTGGCTCAGCTGCCCGTTCAGGCGTTCCAGCCGATCCATGAACAGCGCCGGGGTTTTTTCCCGCAGCAAGGCGTTGCTTTGCACCTGCAGGTCCAGCCAGTCGGGTGCCTTGTGGTCCTGGACGCTGCGCGCGCCCGGGGCGCTGGCAGAGAGTTGGGTGCTGGCGATTTCCCCCAGTGACTTCTCGTCGCGCACCAGCCCGTGCAGGCGTTCCACATAGGCCCGGTGGTGGACGTCCGAGTCCGCCACGTCGATGAACAGGCCGCCGCCCCGCTCGGCGATTTCCACCAGGTCTTCCCGCGACTCGATGACAAAATCCTTTTTGGCCAGCAGCACACCGTCCTTGTCCATCAAAGGAAAAGGCAGGGGTTGGCGAACGCGGATGGAATCTACGCTGACGGGAACGAGCTGCATGGGGTGGAGGGGGATTATGCATGTCATATCGGCCAAAACGGGCCCGTCTTGAGCCGGCTGCCACACTGCTAGCATTCCGGTCATGCATTCCCAAGACCTGCCTCCCGCGTTTTTGTCCAAGATTTGCGCCCGCACCGACCTGGCGCGCCAGCTGGACCGGTTGCCCCGGCCCTGGGTGTTCACGAACGGCGTGTTCGATGTGCTGCACCGGGGCCATGTGATGTACCTGGCCCATGCGCGCGACCTTGGGGGGAGCCTGATCGTGGCCCTCAACACCGATGCCTCGGTACGCCGCCTGGGCAAGGGTGACGACCGGCCACTCAACAACGAAGCCGACCGGGCCGTGGTCATGGCCAGCCAGCAGGCGGTCAGTCTGGTCACCTGGTTTGACGAAGACACGCCCGTGCAGCTGATTGCCGAAATCCGCCCCGACATCCTGGTCAAGGGCGGCGACTACGACATGGCCAAACTGCCGGAAACGGCCCTGGTGCAGTCCTGGGGCGGGCGGGCCCTGGCCTTGCCGTTTGTGCAGGGCTACTCCACGACGCGTCTACTGGAGCGCATCCGCGCCGGCTAAGACCGGTTCCGGGTTGGCGAACACCGCCGTCCACAGGGCCAGGCCGGCTGCACGCTCCTGCTGCGCGTGCTCCATGCTGACCTGGGTGGGCTCTTCGTTCAAGCGCGCGCGGTGCTGGATCTGGCGCAGTGTGCGGTAGGCGCGTGCAGCGTCTTCCCCCACCTGGCCCGGCAGCAGCCCGCACGCCTGGGCGCGCAGCAGCAGTGCAATATTGCCCACGTTGGCCAGCAACTCCGGGTGGCGGCAACCCTGCGACAACACCAGGAACTGCACGGCGAACTCGATGTCGACCATGCCTCCCGGGCTGTGCTTGACGTCAAATTGCTCGCCTTTCACCGGGTGGCTCGCGCGCACCCGTTCGCGCATGGTGCCAATTTCGGCGCGCAGGCCAGCACTGTCCCGCTCCGCCCCGATAACGGCCTCGCGCACGGCATCGAAACGCGCAGGCAGGGGCGCGACACCCAGCACGCAGCGCGCGCGGGTCATGGCCTGGTGCTCCCAGGTCCAGGCGGTGTTGCTGCCGCGCTGTTGCTGGTAGTTGGCGTAGGACTCGAAGCTGGTGATCAGCAGCCCCGAGTTGCCGTTGGGTCGCAGGGCGGTGTCGATTTCGTACAGGTCGCCCTCGCCGGTCTTCACGGTCAGCCAGTTGATGAGCTTGCGCACCAGTGCACCGTAGACCTCGGGGGCGCGTTCGTCATCATCGTCGTACACGAAGACGATGTCCAGATCGCTGCCATAGCCCAGTTCCTTGCCGCCCAGTTTGCCGTAGGCAATGATGCCCAGGCGGTGCTCTGCGCGGTGCCGGTTCTTCAACCGGTCCCAGCACCAGCGGGTGGTGATGCGCAGCACGGCTTCGGCCAGCGCACTCAGGTCATCCGCCACCTGCTCCACGGTCAGCCGGCCTTCCACGTCGCGCGCCAGGATGCGAAATACCTCCGCATGGTGGGCGCGGCGCAGCAGGTTCAGCAGGGTCTCGTCGTCGTCCTCGGCGCTGCCTTGCAGGGCGGTGCGCCGGCGTTCCAGTTCCTGCTCGAAGTCGGCAGGGTCAAAGCGCTCTTCCAGCATGGCATTGCCCGCCAGTTCGTCAATCACACCGGGGTGTTTGAGCAGGTAGCGCGCCGGCCAGCGTGCGGCCCCCAGCATGTGCAGCAGGCGTTCGTGCACATTAGGGCGCTCCAGCAGCAGGGCCAGGTAGCTTTCGCGCCGCAGCAGCGGCTCGATCCAGTCGGCCAGCCGTACCGCGGCCTCTTCGTCCACCTTGCCCTGGGCCACCCACTGCCCAGTGCGCCGTATCAGCCGCACCAGCCGCTCGCGGGAGGCCTCACGCAGTGCCAGCACGCGGGGGTGCTCACGCCAGCTGGCCACCCGTTCACGGAAGCGGCCGTTGAGCTGGGTCAGCAGTTCGTCGAAGTCGGTGGTTTCCGGTCCGTTGCCCGAGGAGCCGCAGCCCTTGCATTCCTTGCCGGAGCCGCCCAGCAGGGCGTCGAATTCCTGGGCCACCAGTTCCCGGTGGGTATCGAGCTCGCCCAGGAAGGCGCCGCTGTCGGCAAACCCCAGGGTCTGGGCAATCCAGTGCAGGTCGGCATCCGTGGTCGGCAGCACATGGGTCTGCTGGTCATCCAGGTACTGGATGCGGTGCTCCACCTGGCGCAAGAACACATAGGCCCGCGCCAGCGCTTCGGCCGTGGCCGGGGGCATCAGCCCCGCGGTGGCCAGCCGTTGCAGGGCGCTGAGTGTGGGTCGGGTGCGCAGTTCGGGGAACTGGCCGCCGCGCACCACCTGCAGCAACTGCACGGTGAATTCGATCTCCCGGATGCCGCCGCGCGAGAGCTTGACGTCGTTGCTGCGCTCCGGTTTGCCGGCGCTGCGTTTGGTGGCGTGGTCACGGATCTGGCGGTGCAGGACCCGCAGGGAGTCGAACACGTTGTAGTCCAGGTAGCGCCGGAACACGAACGGCACGACCAGGCTGCGCAGGGTCTGCGCGCAGGGGGAGCCAATGGCCTGCGCGGGGGCCACCACCCGGCTCTTGAGCCAGGCAAAACGCTCCCATTCCCGACCCTGCACGTGGAAGTATTCCTCCAGGCCGCCCAGCGACACCGCGGGGGGGCCGGAGTTGCCGTTGGGGCGCAACGCCAAATCCACCCGGAACACGAAACCGTGTTCCGTGGTGTCGCCCACCAGCGCGTAGATGGCACGCACCATCTTGCCGAAATACTCCTGGTTGGAAATGCGTCCCCGCCCGTCGGCGTCACCCGCCGTTTCCCCGTCCTGGTCGTAGACGTAGATCAGGTCGATGTCGCTGGAGACGTTGAGTTCGCGGGCCCCCAGCTTGCCCATGCCCACCACGCACAGCTCGGCGCGCGTTCCCTGCGGCGTCCGGGGCGCACCGTGCATCTGGTCCAGCGCCTGCGCGCTTTCCCGGCAGGCGACATCGAGCGCAAATTCGGCCAGCTCCGTCATGGTGGCGGTGACGGCTTGCAGGCTGGCTTGCTGCTGGCAGTCCAGCGTCACCAGCCGCTCCAGCACCAGCTGGCGGGTGGTGCGCAGGGCGTGGGCCGTGTCCATAGGCGTGGCACGCAGGGCGTCAAAGAGCTGTTCGATGGTGGACCGTGTGGGGGCCCCTGGCGGGAGCAGCGGCAACTGCTGGGCATAACGACGCCGGATTCGCTGGCCGAAGCGGGAGCCCTCGGACAGGTCTGGGAGGCCATTGGAGGTCATAATTCCTGACATGGTTTCACTATCGCGATGACTGAATTTCCGCCCATTCCCCCGTTCTGGATCAAGGCCGGAGCCACTGCTGTGCGGGTGGCCTTGTGGCTGCTCGTTTCAGCGTGGGTGGTACTGGCCATGGTCTGGGGCGGGCTGCATTTTCTGATTGTGCCGCGAATCGCGGAGTTCCGCCCGCTGCTGGAGCAGCAGGCATCGAGCCGGCTGGGCGTGACGGTGCAGGTCGGGGCCATCACGGCCCGCTCCAATGGACTGATTCCGGCGTTTGAACTGCATGATGTGCGCCTGCTGAACGCCCAGGGCCAGGAGGCTTTGCGCCTGCCATCCGTGCTGGCCGCCCTGTCGCCGCGTTCGGTGCTGGGCTTGGGGTTTGAGCAGCTGTACATCGACAGCCCGGTGCTGGACGTGCGGCGCGACGCCAGCGGACAGATCTGGATTGCCGGCTTTGCGCTGCCCAGCGGGGACACGGGCGACAGCGCGGGTGCGGATTGGGTGTTCTCGCAAGCCGAGCTGGTCATCCGCCACGGCACCGTGAGCTGGACCGATGCATTGCGCGGCGCCCCGCCTCTGGACTTGACCGCGGTGGACGTGGTGCTGCGCAACCAGCACCGCAGCCATGCCCTGCGGGTGGATGCCACACCGCCAGCCGAATGGGGTACGCGGTTTAGCGTGTCGGGTGTTTTCAAGCAGCCCTTGCTGTCCCGCCGCGCCGGCGCGTGGCGTGCCTGGGAAGGTCAGCTTTTCGCCGATTTTTCCCAGGTGGATCTGGCGCAAATGCGCCGCCATGCCGATCTGGGCGTGGATGTCACGCGCGGTGCAGGCGCCGTGCGGGCCTGGGTCGACGTGGACCGCGGTGCGCTGACCGGCGTAACCACCGACCTCGCGCTCAACGGGGTCCACGTCACCGTCAGTCCCCGCCTGGAGGCGCTGGCCTTGCGCTCGGTGACGGGACGTCTGGGCGCCCGGATGGTGGACGGTGGCCAGGAATTTGCCACCCAGGCGCTGCAGTTCGACACCGAGGATGGCTTGCACTGGCCGGGCGGCAATGTCCGCGTGGGCGTGTTTCCGGGTGATGCCCGTACGCCTGCCCACGGGGAGCTGCTGGCCGACCGGCTGGACCTGGCCGCCATGGCGCAGATTGCCGATCGTCTGCCCCTGGGGGACGGTGTGCATGCCACGCTGGCCGGGCTGGCGCCCCGGGGGCTGGTCGAGCAGGTGCAAGGCAGCTGGCAAGGGCCCGTGGAAGCCCCCACCCGCTTTGCCGCCAAGGGCCGCGTGAGCGGGCTGGCACTGGCGGCACAGACCGTGGAGCAGGGCACCCGTCCGGGCGTCCGGGGGGCGGACATCGATTTTGACCTCACCCAGTCGGGGGGCAAGGCAACCCTGGCCCTGCGCGATGGTGGCATCGACTTGCCGGGCCTGTTTGAGGACCCGGCGCTCCATTTCGACCAGCTCGGCGCGGAGGTGCAATGGAAACACGAGGGCGCGTACACCAGCCTGAACGTGTCCAGCCTGCGCTTCAGCAATGCCGATGCCCAGGGGGAAGCCCAGGTCAAGTGGCAGACCGCCGACACCGGCCCCGGCTTTCCTGGAGTACTCGATCTGCAGGGCAGCATGAGCCGGGCGGCCGGGACTCAGGTGCACCGCTACCTGCCGCTGGCCCTGCCGCAGGACGTGCGCAACTACGTGCGCGATGCCGTGGTGGCCGGCACCGCATCGGACGTGAAATTCAAGGTCAAGGGCAATCTGCAGGACTTCCCCTTTACCACCGCCAAGCAGGGCGACTTCCGCATCTCGGCCAACGTCGCGGATGCCACCTACGCCTACGCGCCGGCGGGTTTGTTGCCCAAGGACAGCCTGCCCTGGCCGGCGCTGACCCGGCTTTCGGGCGAGCTGGTGATCGACCGCGCCACGTTGCAGGTCAAGGGCGCGCATGGCGCGCTGACGGGGGCTGCCGGTTTGCGCATCACCAAGGTCGACGGTGTGGTGGACCACCTGTACGGCGGGGCAACCGTGGCGGTGACGGCGGAAGTGCAGGGCCCGCTGGGGGATGTGCTGGGCGTGGTCAACGCCTCTCCGCTGGGAACGATGACCGGCAAGGCGCTGGCGCGGGCGACCGCAGGTGGCAACGCCGACTACCGTTTCAAGCTCGGCTTTCCCATTGCCGCCGTGGAGCGCGCCACCGTGCAGGGCACGATTGCGCTGGCCGGCAATGAGCTGCAGATGAGCCCGGACACGCCGCGCCTGACCCGCGCCCGCGGCACGGTGGCGTTTTCCGAAACCGGTTTTTCGGTCACCGGCGGGCAAGCCCGCGCACTGGGCGGCGACGTGCGGATCGAGGGGGGCCTGAGCACCCGCAGCGACGCGACCCCCATCGTCGCAGGCAAGGCCGCGCCCCAGGTGCTGCGCCTGCAGGGCACGGCCACGGCCGAAGGGCTGCGCCAGGCCCGCGAGCTGGGGTTTGCGGCCCGGCTGGCCCAGTACGCCAGCGGTTCTGCGGCGTATACCGCGGTGCTGGGTCTGCGCGGCGGCGTGTCCGAGCTGGCCATTGCCAGCAACCTGACCGGCCTGGCCCTGAAGCTGCCGGCACCGTTTGCCAAGACAGCCGACGCCCCCCTGCCCCTGCGGCTGGAAACGTCGGCCGTGCGCACGGCACTGCCCGCCAGCACGGCCGGCGGGGCCAAGCTGCAGGACCAGCTGCAGCTGGACGTGGGGCGCCTGGCCCGCATCGTGTACGTGCGCGATGTGTCCGGGCCCGACGCCCGGGTGTTGCGGGGTTCCATTGGGGTGGGGCTGGCGGCCGACGAAACCGCCCCCCTGCCCGCCGAGGGGGTGGTGGCCAACGTGAACATGGCCAGCGCGGACCTGGATGCCTGGAGCGAGGTGTTGTCGCGGGCGTCCGGGGTGGACCTGTCGGTCGGTACCCTGGCGGCGCAGGGCAGCAACGTCGGCATGGGCTACCTGCCCACCAGCCTGGCGGTGCGTGCCCGCGAGCTCACCCTGGCCGGGCACAAGCTCAACAACGTGGTGGTGGGGGCCGGACGCGAGGGCCTGCTGTGGCGGGCCAACCTGGATGCCTCCGAACTCAATGGCTATGTCGAGTACCGCCAGTCGTCCGGGCCGGCGGCAGGGCGGCTGTACGGTCGGCTGTCGCGGCTGGCCATCGGCCCGAGCACGGCGCAGGACGTGGAGAGCCTGCTCGACCAGCAACCCACCAGCATTCCTGCGCTGGATGTGGTGGTGGAAAACTTCGAGCTCAAAGGCAAGAAACTCGGTCGCGTCGAGATTGACGCCGTCAACCTGGGCGCAGGCACGGCCGGTGCGGCGCGCGACGCCGCCCGCGAGTGGCGCCTGAACCGGTTCAACATCATCACGCCCGAGGCCGTGCTCACCGCCAGCGGTAACTGGACCAACATCAATGCCCAGGGCGCACCGGCTGCCGGGCGTAGCATCAAGGAGCGGCGGCGCACGGTGATGAATTTCAAGCTCGACCTCAATGATGCGGGCGAGTTGCTGCAGCGCTTTGGCATGATCGGCGTGGTGCGCAAGGGGCGCGGAAAAATCGAAGGCCAGGTGGCCTGGCTGGGGTCGCCCATCACGCTGGACTATCCCAGCCTGAGCGGCAACCTCAACGTGAACGTGGAGAACGGCCAGTTCCTCAAGGCCGATCCCGGCATTGCGAAGCTGCTGGGCGTGCTCAGCCTGCAGTCCCTGCCGCGGCGCCTCACGCTCGACTTCCGCGATGTGTTCAGTGAGGGTTTCGCCTTTGACTTCCTGCGTGGCGACGCCACCATTGCCCAGGGCATCGCCCGCACCAACAACCTGCAGATGAAGGGCGTCAATGCCGCCGTGCTGATGGAAGGGCAAGCCGACATCGCCAAGGAAACCCAGAACCTCAAGGTCGTGGTGGTACCGGAAATCAACGCCGGCAGCGCCTCGCTGATTGCCACCTACATCAACCCGGTCGTCGGGCTGAGCACCTTTCTGGCCCAGCTGCTGCTGCGCAAACCCTTGATCGAGGCCGCCACGCAGGAGTTCCTGGTGGACGGCACCTGGGTCGACCCCCGCGTCACCCGGGTCGAACACCGTTCCGGCACCGCCGTCAAACCCGAGGAGTCCAAATGAAGGTCGCAGCCATCCAGATGGTGTCCACCGCCAGCGTGGCCCACAACCTGCAGCAGGCCCGCACGCTGCTGGAGCAGGCCGCACAGGCCGGGGCCGAGCTGGCCGTGCTGCCGGAGTATTTCTGCCTGATCGGCCAGCACGATGCCGACAAGCTGGCCATCCGCGAGGCCTATGGCAGCGGCCCCCTGCAGGCCTTTCTGGCAGCTGCCGCCCGCGAACTGGGCCTGTGGCTGGTGGGAGGCACCTTGCCGCTGGCCGCGCCCGAGCCCGACCGGGTCTACAACAGCTCCCTGGTCTACAACCCGCAGGGCGACTGCGTGGCGCGCTACGACAAGATCCACCTGTTCCGTTTTGACAATGGCGTCGAGTCGTATGACGAATCGCGGGTGCTGAGCCGCGGCTCCCTGCCCACCCGGTTCGAGTTGCCGTCCCGCGACGGCCACCGCTGGCAGGTGGGCTTGAGCGTGTGCTACGACCTGCGTTTTCCCGAGCTGTACCGCAGCTATGCCCAGCAGGGTGTGGACCTGATCCTGGTGCCCAGCGCCTTCACCCACACCACTGGCCAGGCGCACTGGGAGGTGCTGCTGCGGGCCCGCGCCATCGAAAACCTGGCCTTTGTGGCCGCCGCCGCGCAGGGCGGCGTGCACCCCAACGGGCGCCACACCTGGGGCCAGTCCCTGCTGATCGACCCCTGGGGTCAGGTGCTGGCGCAGCAGGCGCAGGAGGCCGGCGTGGTCTGCGCCGAACTCCGTCCGGACACCCTGGCGCAGCGGCGGGCCCAGTTGCCCGCCCTGCAGCACCGGGTGCTGTGACCGGCAAGGTGCCGTCGGGTATTTTTTTGCTATGAATTCAGAAGCTATCCGCGCAGGTTTCACAATGGCCGGAGCCATTATTTGTTCTGATTTTCCCCCGCCGGCCGTGTGGCCGCGTCGTCCTGCGTGTGTGGCAACTCGCCATTTTTACGGCCCGAGAACATGGTCCACCAAATGATTCCAATGAGTATCAACCCTGCGCCCAGGGCTTCCAGAAATAGCAATGTCATGAACCGGCTCCTGGCCTGTGGATGGATGGCCCTGATTGTAGGAACGCTGGCCGCCTGCGGCAGCGCGCCGCGCCTATCGCCCCCGCGGGTTGAGGGGGTACGTGCCGCGCCGCCGCTGGAGGTGCCGGGCACCGTCAGCCAGGCCCGCAGCCGTTGGGTCCCGGTGCCCTGGAGCGATCTGCCGGGCTTTGCCGACGACACGCTGTTTGAAGCCTGGAATGCCTGGCTCAAGGGCTGCGAGCGCCCGGTGGCGCCGCAGGCGGCCCTGTGCGGCGAGGTGCGCCGGCTGAGCATCGGCAGCGCCGACGAGCAGCGTGCCTGGATGCAGCAGCGCCTGCGCCCCTACCGGGTGGAATCCACGCAGGGCGATGCCAATGGCCTGCTCACCGCCTATTACGAACCGGTGCTGGAAGCCAGCCGGGAACCTAGCGCCCGCTTCAGCGTGCCCCTGTACCAGCCCCCTGCCGGCCTGCTCCAGCGCAAGCCCTGGTTCACACGGCAGGAAATGGACACCTTGCCCGAGGCCCAGGCCGCCCTTAGGGGCCGGGTGATTGCCTACCTGGCCGACCCGATCGATGCCCTGGTGCTGCAGATCCAGGGCTCCGGGCGCCTGCGCGTGACGCAGCCCGACGGCAGCCAGCACTGGGTGCGGCTGGCGTATGCCGGCACCAACGACCACCCCTACCGCAGTGTGGGGCGCTGGCTGGTGGACCAAGGGCTGGTCAAGGATGCCTCCTGGCCCGGCATCAAGGCCTGGCTGGCACAGAACCCGCAGCGCCAGCAGGAGCTGCTGTGGAGCAACCCGCGCATGACCTTCTTCAAGGAGGAGCCCCTGGCCGACATGGACGCCGCCGGCGGCCCGCGGGGTGCTCAGGGCGTGGCACTCACGCCGGGGCGCTCGATCGCCGTGGACCCCGGCAGCATTCCCTACGGCACCCCGGTGTGGCTGGCGTCCCAGGGCGCGCAGGTGAACCTGCAAAAGCTGGTGCTGGCGCAGGACACGGGCAGTGCCATCACCGGCGCGGTGCGCGCCGACTACTTTGCCGGCTGGGGCGCCGAGGCCGGGGAACTGGCCGGGCGGCTGCGCCAACCCCTGCAGCTGTGGGCGTTGTGGCCAAAGTAGACCAGACCACGTTACTATCGGGGTTTTGGGGGTTGCAGCCCCTTCACGGCGCCAATAACGGGAAAAGCCCATGAACACATCCATACGGGACATTGACGAGCGGACCAACCTGGCGGGCAACAGCATGTTCGAGCTGTTGCTGTTCCGTCTGGGCGAAGCCCCCGGTACCGAGCGGCGGGAGCTGTTCGGCATCAACGTGTTCAAGGTGCGCGAGATCCTGGTCATGCCCGAGATCACCGCCATGGTCAACATGCCGCCCACCGTCATGGGCGTGGCCAACATCCGCGGCCAGATGATTCCCGTGATCAACCTGCCCGCCGTGGTGGGTTGCAAGCCCACCAAGGGCCTGGGCATCTTGCTGGTGACCGAGTTCGCCCGCACCACCCAGGCGTTTGCGGTGGAAGAGGTGAATGAAATCGTGCGCCTGGAATGGAAGCACGTGCTGTCCGCCGAGGGCAGCGGCGGCGGCTTGGTGACCAGCATTGCGCGGTTGGACGGCGCTGCCGAGAACACCCGCCTGGCGCAGGTGCTCGATGTGGAGCAAATCCTGCGCGACGTGATGCCGCAGGAACCCAAGGCGAGCGCCAGCAACCACGACATGGCACCGGTGCGCCTGCCACCCGGCACCGTGGTGCTGGCGGCCGACGACTCGGCCGTGGCCCGCATGATGGTCGAGCAGGGCCTGCAGGCCATGGGCGTGCCCTACATCATGACCAAGACCGGCAAGGAAGCCTGGGACATGCTGGAGTCCATTGCCGCCAAGGCGGCGGCCGAAGGCAAGACCGCCCACGACAAGGTGGCCGTAGTGCTGACCGATTTGGAAATGCCGGTGATGGATGGCTTCACCCTGACGCGCAATATCAAGCAGGATCCGCGTTTCAACACCATTCCGGTCATCATCCACTCGTCGTTGACGGGCACTGCCAACGAAGGCCATGTGAAGAGCGTGGGCGCCGACGCCTACATTGCCAAGTTTGTGGCGGAAGAGCTGGGCACCACGATTCGCCAGGTGCTGGCGCGCTAGCGCGGTCGCTTACCTAGCGCACCGTCAGTCGCACCTGCAGCGCGCTGGCGCGCTGATCCGTCTCGCTGGCGCTGCCGCCCAGGCTGGAGCCGGTACTGCGGCTGTCCTGGTCGGACTCGGCCACCGTCACCCATTCACCCAAGGGCAGTACCAGTGTGCTGGCCGCGCTGGACACCGGGGTGGCGCCTGCGGGCATGCCGGGGGTGGGCGGCGTCGCCTGGCTGGCGGCCAGTTCCAGTTCGGCCTGGTTGGAGCCGTCCCAGCGTGGGGTGGCCAGAAAGCCGGTGGTGGCGTCCAGCAGCACGGTGCCGCGGGTGACGATGCGCGTGCCGTTGCGCACCAGGGTCTGCACCACGCGCAGGGGGGTGCTGGTGCGCAGGGCAATGCGGGCGCTACGGCCGTTGAGCACCATAACCTGCTGGCTGGCGGTGGCCGATTGCTGCGTCTGCTGCTGGCGCAGCTGCAGACGGGCCTGCGCGTCCAGTTGGCCGTCGCTCCCCAGCTGCAGGGCGCCGCGGGTCTGCACATCGGCCTGCTGGCGGTCGTTGCGCAGCACCTGGCGCACTTCAATCTGGATATTGCGCATCGGCAGCCCACTGGTGTTTGCTATTGAATTAATAGCAGTCTGCGCAATGCCTGCGGGCGCTGCAAGCCAAAAAAAGGTCAAAAGTGCGGCGGCGGCATGTGCGCGCCGGCTCCGGTGCGGGGTGGGCTGGGCGGTGGTCATGGGCATCGGGTTTCGCAGGCGACAGGGGGTGCGCACATTGTGACGCAATCACCACTACACTTTGTGTCTGGTTGCGTTGCTTGTCCTACCCGGATGGGTGCGCCGAGTCGCCGCCCACAAGGCGGCAGTTAAACCCACAGGAGACTTCAAACAATGAACGCCCCGCTGAACCCCCAGGTTCTACACGATCTGCCCGAGCCCGCCCGCCCCGACCCGCAGGCCGTCACGCTCGACGACAAATATGCCCTCGACCACGGCCACGCCTTCATGAGCGGTGTGCAGGCCCTGGTGAAGCTGCCCATGTTGCAGCGTGTGCGCGACCTGCGTGTGGGCAAGAACACCGCCGGCTTCATCAGCGGCTACCGCGGCTCGCCCCTGGGCACCTACGACCAGTCGCTGCAGAAGGCCGAGAAATACCTCAAGGCCCACCACGTGGTGTTCCAGCCCGGCGTGAACGAAGAGCTGGCGGCCACCGCCTTGTGGGGCACCCAGCAACTGGGTTTTGCGCCGCCCGGCAGCAACAAGTACGACGGCGTGTTCGGCATCTGGTACGGCAAGGGTCCCGGCGTGGACCGCTGCTCCGACGTGTTCAAGCATGCCAACATGGCGGGCACCACGCCCTGGGGGGGCGTGATTGCCGTGGCGGGGGACGACCACGTGGCTAAGAGCTCGACCGCCGCGCACCAGAGCGACCATATCTTCAAGGCCTGCGGCACGCCGGTGTTCTTTCCGGCTAACGTGCAGGAAATCCTGGACCTGGGCATCCATGCCTTTGCCATGAGCCGCTTCTCCGGCGTGTGGGCCGGCATGAAGACGATTCAGGAAATCGTGGAGTCCAGCGCCACGGCCATCATCGATCCGGACCGCGTGCAGATCGTCACGCCGACCGACTTCGTGATGCCGCCCGGTGGCGTGCACATCCGCTGGCCCGATGCCGCGCTGGAGCAGGAGGCGCGCCTGTTTGACACCAAGTGGTACGCCGCGCTGGCCTACATCCGCGCCAACCGCCTGAACTACAACGTGATCGAGGGACCGAACGACCGCTTCGGCATCATTGCCAGCGGCAAGGCCTACAACGACACGCGCCAGGCCCTGCTCGACCTGGGGCTGGACGACGCGACCTGCCGGCGCATCGGCATCCGCCTGCACAAGGTGGGCGTGGTGTGGCCGCTGGAGGCGCAGCTCACGCGCGAGTTCGCCACCGGCTTGCAGGAGATTCTGGTGGTGGAGGAGAAACGCCAGGTCATCGAATACCAGCTCAAAGAAGAGCTGTACAACTGGCGCGCCGATGTGCGGCCCACCGTGCTGGGCAAGTTCAACGAGGTGGAGACCGCCGACCACTACGGCGGTGGCGGCGAGTGGTCCATGCCCAACCCGAGTGCCAACACCCTGTTGCGCGCCAACGCCGACCTGTCGCCGGCCATCATCGCCCGGGCCATTGCCCAGCGCATCAAGAAGCTGGGGGTCGATGGCGACACCGCCGCCCGCATCGACGCGCAGCTGGCCATCCTGGCGGCCAAGGAAAGCGCCATGCAGGTGCTGGAGTTGGGTGCCGTCAAGGGCGCCGATCGCCAGCCCTGGTTCTGCTCGGGCTGCCCGCACAACACCAGTACCAAGGTTCCCGAAGGTTCGCGCGCCATGGCCGGCATCGGCTGCCATTTCATGAGCATCTGGATGGACCGCGCCACCGTGGGCTTTACCCAGATGGGTGGAGAGGGTGTGCCCTGGGTAGGCCAGCAGCCCTTCAGCCACGACCAGCACATGTTCGCCAACCTGGGCGACGGCACCTACTTTCACAGTGGCCTGCTGGCGGTGCGCCAGGCCATTGCCGCGGGCGTGAACATCACCTACAAGATCCTCTACAACGACGCCGTGGCCATGACCGGAGGCCAGCAGGTGGGCGAGCGCCCCGAAGGCCATTCGGTGGTGCAGATTGCGCAAAGCATGCGGGCCGAGGGCGCCGTCAAGATCGTGGTGGTGACCGACGAGCCCGAGAAGTACGCGCACGTCACCGGGCTGCCCGAGGGCATCGCGATCGAACACCGCGACGGGCTCGACCGCATCCAGCGCGAGTTCCGCGAGATCAAGGGCACCACCGTCATCATCTACGACCAGACCTGTGCCACCGAAAAGCGCCGCCGCCGCAAACGCGGCACGCTGGTGGACCCGGCCAAGCGCGTGGTCATCAACGAACTGGTGTGCGAAGGCTGCGGCGACTGCAGCGTGCAGAGCAACTGCATCAGCGTGGAGCCACTGGAGACCCCATTCGGGCGCAAGCGCCAGATCAACCAGAGCACCTGCAACAAGGACTTCTCCTGCGTGAAGGGGTTCTGCCCCAGCTTTGTCACCGTGGAAGGGGGCCAGTTGCGCAAGAAGGCCAAGGGCGCGGCGGCCTCGCCGCTGGAGCTGGGGGCGCTGCCAGACCCCGTGCTGCCGCCCCTGGGCGCCGGGGGCGCCTGGGGCATCGTGGTGGCGGGCGTGGGCGGCACCGGCGTCATCACCATCGGCCAGCTGCTGGGTGTGGCGGCGCACCTGGAAGGCAAGGGCATCGTCACGCAGGACGCCGGGGGGCTGGCACAAAAGGGCGGCGCGACCTGGAGTCATGTGCTGATTGCCGCCACGCAGGACGACATCCGCACCACCCGCGTGGGGATGGCGTCGGCCGACCTGGTCATCGGCTGCGATCCGGTGGTGGTGGCCGGCAAGGAGACCACCTTGCGCATGCGCGCCGGGCGCACCCACGTGGCGCTCAATGCCCACAGTGCGCCGACGGCGGCGTTTGTCAAGAATGCCGACTGGATCAATCCCGGCCCGGATTGCCTGGCCGACATCACCCGGGCGGTGGGCGAGGCGGGCGTGGGCACGCTGGACGCCGACGCCATTGCCACCCGCTTCATGGGCGACAGCATCTACACCAACCCGGTCATGCTGGGTTTTGCCTGGCAAAAGGGCTGGATTCCGCTGGCGTT
This sequence comes from Rhodoferax sp. MLSD5-FHT05B10, assembly GCF_058793415.1. Lineage (NCBI taxonomy): Bacteria > Pseudomonadati > Pseudomonadota > Betaproteobacteria > Burkholderiales > Comamonadaceae > Rhodoferax > Rhodoferax sp. MLSD5-FHT05B10. The sequence goes on from NZ_JBXAFT010000006.1 coordinate 306,711, forward strand.
GTCGTCCCTGCTGCGGGCCATTGAGCTCAATGCCGTGGCCGTGGAGGCCAACAAGGCGGCCTTTGCCTGGGGCCGGCAGGCCGCGCACGACGGGGCTGCGGTGCGCCAGTTGCTCGACCCCGGGCAGGTGATTGCCTTCACGCCGCGCACCACGCAGTCGCTGGACGACATGGTGACCCAGCGGGTCGCTTTCCTGACCGGGTACCAGAACGCGGCCTACGCCGCGCGCTACGCGACGTTTGTGGACCAGGTGCGCCGCGTGGAAGAGGCTTTGCCGGCATCCGGGGCGGTGGCCCTGCCGCTGACGCAGGCCGTGGCCCGCTACCTGTTCAAGCTCATGGCCTACAAGGATGAGTACGAGGTGGCGCGCCTGCACACCGACGCGGCTTTCCTGGCCCAGGTGAACGCCCAGTTTGAAGGCGACTTCAAGTTGCACTACCACCTGGCGCCCCCCCTGCTGGCACCCCGCAATGCAGCCGGGGAACTGCAGAAGCGCCCGTTCGGCCCGTGGATGCAGGTGGCGTTTCGCGTGCTGGCGCCGCTCAAGGTCCTGCGGGGCACGGCACTCGACGTGTTCGGCTATTCGGACGAGCGCCGCCAGGAGCGGGCGCTGGTGGAGGAATACCGCCGCGCCATTGAAGACATGCTGCCGCTGCTGAACCCGTCCAACCGCGACGCGGCACTGGCGTTCGCCCGCGTGCCGGAGCAGATTCGCGGATTTGGCCATGTCAAGGCACGGCATTTGCTTGCGGCCCGCCAGCAGTGGACGACGCTGCTGGAGCGCTTCCACCAACCGGTTGCCCGGGTCGCGTAGAGTCGGGGTGGCCGGCAGGGCGGCTAGCGCCCTGCCGGCTTACAATCCCCGGTTGCCTGCCTGCATGCGCCTGACCTGGCGTGCGGGTGGGGAGATTTCCTCTTGTCATCCCTTTTGTGGAGTTTTGCCGTGTTCATTTCTTCTGCCTTTGCCCAAACTGCCCCTGTTGCCGCTGCCGGAGGCGACATGCAGTCCTCCCTGATGAGCATGCTGCCGCTGGTGCTGATGTTTGTGGTGCTGTATTTCGTGATGATCCGCCCCCAGATGAAGAAGCAGAAGGAGCACAAGGCCATGATCGACGCCATCGCCAAGGGCGATGAAGTCGTGACCTCGGGCGGCATGCTGGGCAAGGTCAGCAAGCTCGGCGAAGGCTTCATCAGCCTGGAAGTGGCCAACGGTGTCGAGGTGCAGGTCCAGCGCGCCGCCGTGGTGCAGGTGCTGCCCAAGGGCACCATCAAGTAATTCCGCAAGCTCTCCCAACTGTTCCAGGCGCGATCATGAACCGTTACCCGGTATGGAAATACGCGATCATCCTGATCGCGCTCGTGGTGGGGGGGCTGTACGCCCTGCCCAATCTGTTTGGTGAGGCACCGGCCGTTCAGGTCTCGGTTGCCAAGGCGTCCATGAAGCTCGACGCGGCGGCCCTGGCCCGGGTCGAAGAGGTGCTCAAAACGGCCGGAATTGCCGCCGACGCGGTATCCCTGGACAACACGTCCATCAAGGCCCGTTTTGCCAGCACCGATGTGCAGCTGCAGGCCAAGGACGCGTTGCAGAAGGCACTCAATCCGGATGCGGCCGACCCCGTGTACGTGGTGGCGCTCAACCTGTTGTCGCGCTCGCCGGCCTGGCTGACGGCGCTGCATGCCTCGCCCATGTACCTGGGGCTGGACTTGCGCGGTGGCGTGCACTTCATGCTGCAGGTGGACATGCAGGCGGCACTGTCCAAGAAGGCGGAATCGCTGGCCGGCGATATCCGCACCACCCTGCGCGAAAAGAATGTGCGCCACAGCGGCATCAACCGCAACGGGCAGACCATTGAAATCCGCTTCCGTGACAGTCAGACGCTGGAGGCCGCCAAGCGCGTCATCCAGGACCAGTTCACTGATCTGGTGACCGCTGAATCGCCCGAAGGGGCCGAGTTCAAGATGGTGGCCAGCATCAAGCCGGCGTCGGCCCGCGCGGTGCAGGATCAGGCGCTCAAGCAAAATATCACTACCCTGCACAACCGCATCAACGAGCTGGGCGTGGCCGAGCCGGTGATCCAGCAGCAGGGCCTGGACCGCATCGTGGTGCAGCTGCCTGGCGTGCAGGACACGGCCAAGGCCAAGGACATTCTGGGCCGCACGGCCACGCTGGAAATCCGCATGGTGGATGAGGGCACCGAAGCCCGCGCGGCCGAGCAGGGCTCCGGTCCGGTGCCCTTCGGTTCCGAGCGTTACCTGGAACGCAATGGCACACCGGTGATCGTGAAGAAGCAGGTCATCCTGACCGGCGACAACTTGACCGACGCCCAGCCCGGCTTTGACAGCCAGACGCAGGAACCCACGGTCAATCTCACGCTGGATGCCAAAGGTGCCCGCATTTTCCGCGATGTGACGCGGGAGAACATCAACAAGCGCATGGCCATCGTTCTGTTTGAAAAGGGCAAAGGCGAAGTGGTGACGGCGCCGGTGATCCGCTCCGAGATCGGTGGCGGCCGGGTGCAGATTTCCGGTCGCATGACGACCATGGAAGCCAACGACACGGCCCTGCTGTTGCGCGCCGGCTCGCTGGCTGCGCCCATGGAAATCATCGAGGAACGCACCATTGGCCCCAGCCTGGGTGCCGAGAACATCTCCAAGGGCTTCCACAGTGTGGCCTGGGGCTTCAGCGCTGTGGTCGTCTTCATGTGCCTGTACTACATGCTGTTTGGCGTGTTTTCCAGCGTGGCCCTGGCCTTCAATCTCTTGATGCTGGTGGCGGTGCTGTCCATGCTGCAGGCCACGCTCACCCTGCCTGGCATGGCCGCCATGGCGCTGGTGCTGGGTATGGCGATCGACTCCAACGTGCTGATCAACGAACGGGTGCGCGAAGAGTTGCGCAACGGCGCCTCGGCGCAGGCGGCCATCCATGCCGGCTACGACCGTGCCTGGGCCACCATCATCGACTCCAACGTCACCACCCTGATCGCCGGCCTGGCCTTGCTGGCCTTTGGTTCCGGGCCCGTGCGCGGTTTTGCTGTGGTGCACTGCCTGGGTATCCTGACCAGCATGTTCTCGGGGGTGTTCTTCTCGCGGGGGCTGGTCAACCTGTGGTACGGCCGCCAGAAGAAGCTGAAAACAGTGTCCATCGGGACGGTCTGGCGCCCGGATGCCGGTCACCAGACCACGGCAGACTAAAGGGGAAACGGTATGGAATTTTTCAAGATCCACCGCGACATTCCGTTCATGCGGCATGCGCTGGTGTTCAACCTGGTCTCGCTCGTCACCTTCCTGGCGGCTGTGTTCTTCCTGTTTTCCCGCGGGCTGCATTTGTCGGTGGAGTTCACCGGCGGCACGCTGATGGAGGTGAGCTATTCCCAGCCGGCGGACCTCAACGCCATCCGTTCCAGTGTCGCGGCCCTGGGCATCAACGACGTGCAGGTGCAGAACTTCGGTACCGCACGGGATGTGCTGATCCGCATGCCGGTGCAAAAAGGCAGCAGTTCGGGCCAGCAAAGCGAGCGTGTCATGGCCACCCTCCAGACAGCGGATGGCTCGGCCACCTTGCGCCGCACCGAGTTTGTCGGTCCTCAGGTGGGCGATGAGCTGGCGGCCGACGGCCTCAAGGCACTGGCCTCCGTGGTGGTGGGCATCATGCTGTATCTGGCATTGCGCTTCGAGTGGAAGTTTGCCGTGGCAGCCATCATCGCCAACTTGCACGACGTGATCATCATCCTGGGCTTCTTTGCCTTTTTCCAGTGGGAGTTTTCCCTGCCGGTGCTGGCGGCCGTGCTGGCGGTGCTGGGTTATTCGGTGAATGAATCGGTGGTGATCTTCGACCGGATCCGCGAGAACTTCCGCCGCTACCGCAAGATGAGCACCCCGCAGATCATCGACAACGCCATCACGTCCACCATCAGCCGCACCATCATCACCCACGGTGCCACGCAGATGATGGTGCTGTCCATGCTGTTGTTTGGCGGCGCCACCCTGCATTACTTTGCGCTGGCGCTGACGATCGGCATCCTGTTCGGCATTTACTCCTCGGTGTTCGTGGCGGCTGCCATTGCCATGTGGCTGGGCATCCAGCGCGAAGACCTGATCAAGGGACCGGTCAAGAAGGAAGAGGATCCCAGCGATCCCAACGCGGGCGCGGCCGTCTGAGGTTTTCCTGAACCATGGCGATCGCGTCCGGACCTTCCCCCAGCCTGTCTCCCAGGCTGCAGCTCGCCCGGGCGGTGCGTGAGCGCTTTCTGGCCGAGGCGGGCAAGGCCATGGTCGAGATCGGTACGGCGGTGGGGGACCAGCTCTCCACCTTGATGGATGAATCGGCCAGCGCGCGGGAAAACCAGTCCCGCCGCGATGCCTGGACGGCCTACCGGCAAAGCCGTCCCCTCTGGCTGGACAGCACCATGAAAGTCTGGCGCGCGAGTCTGGAGCCGCCGAAGAAGAACACGTCTGCCAACGCGGACGGGACCGGGCTGGAGCTGGTGGGCACCGACGTGGTCGAGAACAAGATACTGGCCTCGCGCATGGTGCTGGCGGTCATGGAGAAAGTCGGCGAGCAACTGGAAGACCTGCGCGTGCGCATCCAGTTTCTGGAAGGCACACAGGAGTTGCCGGGGCACGATGTGCTGCGCCCGGAAGTGCTGGTGCTGCTGATGGTGGAGCAATGGACGACTGCGGGCATGCCCGGGGATTCCTGGCCCCTGGTCAACGACGTGGTCCAGAAGCTCCTGGTGGAGCGCTTGAAAACGGCGTACACCAACGCCAACGACGTGCTCGTCAAGAAGGGCGTCCTGCCCACCATTGAACTCAAGGACCGCGTCAAGATCCCGGTGCGCAGTGCCGGGTCGCGCGGTGCGGGTATCTCCGGTCCTTCGGCGCCGGGCGCACCGTCTGCTCCGGCGACGGGCGGTAGCCCCCCCGAAGAGCACCGGCAAGAGGTCGCGGCCCACCCCCGGGGTCGACCAACGGGTGCCGTGCACGGTGCCGGGCCGGCCGGGATGACACCGGCGCCCGGCGAGCCCTCGGCGTCTGCGGACGGCGGCTTGTTCGGTGGCCGTCTGGGCTGGGGAGCGCATGGGGCGCAGGCGGTAGGGGGCGATTCCGTTCCCCCCGGCGCGGGCACGCCCTCCACATCGTCACCGGCGCCCTTCTGGCGGCAGCCGTCGTCCATGCAGAGCAGTCTGAACCCCGGGTATGGGGCGGCCGATGAAACCCGCATGATGACCGCCACAACGCCGCTGGCGCGCGCGCGCAGCCGTGCGCAGGGTGTCATTGGGCAGATCCGGCGCCTGTTCGTGAGCCACGGCGGCGGCGATTTTGTCGGCACCGCGCACCATGTGCCCTCGCCGGCGCTGGCGGCTGCCATGGCGCCCATGCCAGCGGGGCAGGTGGCTGCCTACGCAACCGGGGGCACGCTGTACGAAGATTACAGCCCGGCCGGAGTGGCCCGCGTGGCCGGAGATTTGCGCGAGAAGACCGCCGACCTGAAAAAGAAGGCCGAGACCAAGGGTGAAAAGGCCACGATTGAAATCGTGGCGCTGATGTTCCAGGCGATCCTGTCCGAAGACCGCATTCCCCCCGGCATCCGGGTGTGGTTTGCCCGGCTGCAGATGCCGGTGCTGCGGGTGGCTTTGGAGGACCCGGACTTTCTGGGAACAACCACGCACCCGGCACGCTTGCTGATCGACCGCATGGGGTCGTGCGTCATGGGTTTTGATTCGGCCGGTGTGCACGGCAAGGCCATGGAGGCCGAAATCAAGCGCATCGTGCAGGTGGTGGAGCAATACCCCGAGACCGGCAAGAAGGTCTACCAGATCGTGTACGACGAGTTCCAGAAATTCCTGGACAAGTTCCTGACAGAAAAAGGGCCGGCCCAGAAAGTGGTGAGCGTGGCGCAGCAGGTGGAGCAGAAGGAAACGCTCGCCATCCAGTACACCATCGAGCTGCGCAACGTGCTCAAGGACATGCCGGTGCGCAGCGAGATCCGCAATTTCCTGTTCAAGGTGTGGGCCGAGGTGCTGGCCGTGGCGGCCGTGCGCAAGGGGCCGCAACACGCCGATACGCTCTCGCTCAAGAAATCGGCCACGGATCTGGTGTGGGCCGCCAGCGCCAAGCCCAACCGCGCCGACCGCGCCCGCGTCATCCAGGATCTACCCAACCTGCTGCTGCGTCTGCGTTCGGGCATGTCCTTGCTGTCCATGGCCCCGTCCGAGCAGGAAGCACATATCAAGACGCTCAGCGACACCCTGGCCGACGCCTTCCTGTCCAAGACCCAGGCGATTTCGCAGGAAAAGATTGATGCCATGGCCCAGCGCCTGGGCAATCTGGAAGATTTCGTGAGTGAAGACGGCATGGGAGACCTGCCCCTGGATGCAGAGAGCATCGAGATGATGCTGGGCATCGAGGCTTCCGCCATTGAAGTGGTTGCCAGCGGCGGCTCCAAGCCGACCGCTGCCATGCTGGCCTGGGCGCAGGAACTGCAACCCGGCGCCTGGTTCACACTGGATCACAACAGCCAGATCACGCAGGTGCAGTTTGCCTGGCGCAGCGACCGCAAGCACCTGAACCTGTTTGCCGCGCCGTCGGGGCGGTGTTTCCTGATTCAGGGCGGACGTCTGGCGGCCTATTTGCAGGCGGGTCTGCTGTTGCCGCAGGAAGAGGAAACTCTCACCGTGCGCGCCACCCGCAATGCACTGACCAAGCTGGAAGCCAATCCCGAGCGCTTGCTGGCCTGAGAGTGACCGGCGTGGCGTAGGGGCTGTTTCACCGCCGGACCGCCCCAAGGTGAAACGCGGCCCCCTTGGGGGGGAGCGACCCACACGCAGTGGGGACGCGTGGGGACTAGTTTCTAATGCGCGACGCGCGCGCTGGTGTCCTCGCACAGCTCGTCGAGCACCAGTGCATCGGGTTCCTGGCCGAAACTCCAGTAAACCATCAGGATGATGATCTTGAGGTCGTCCAGCGAGACGGGCGCTCCCGGTGCGGCCATGGCCCGGTCGATGACCACTTCGCGCATGTGGGCCGGCAGTACGCCCGCCGATTCCAGAAAGCTGATGAACCCCAGGCATTGCGCGCCCAGGTGGAGCTGCTCGGCGGCCGGGTAAATGCGCACGCTGGTGGGGCTGGGTTCCCGCAGCCAGGGCTCCGGCAGTGTCCGCGGGCTGGTGTCCGCCAGGGGAGCGGACCCGCTGGCGGCAGTGTTCAGGCCCTTGAGCCAGGTCATTGCGTCGTCGATTTCATCTGACGCGAACCCGACGGCATTGAGCTTGCGCTCCAGATGGGCAGGTTCGGGGCAGCTGTCGCCGGTGTAATAGTTTTCGTAAACGAAGACAAGAACTTCAAACATGGCGCCAATATAGCGCAGAAAAACGAGCCGGACGGCGCGGGTCGGACTTGCCCTGCTTTTCCGCGTTTAGCCGCGTGCCACGCGCTGAAACAGGCCCCCGGGCAGGCGACCCAGCTGGCCTTGCAGCTCCAGTTCCAGCAGCCGCACCTGCAGCGTCGGGGTGTCCAGTCCGGTGCGGGCCAGGAGCGCGTCCAGCCCGACGGGATCAAAGCCCAGTGCCTGCAGCAGGCTGTTTTCAGATTCTTTTTCCGCGTTGACACCCGTGTCATCTGCGTGGGCAGCTATGGAATTGCTAGCACTTTCGGATGGCGGATCGGTCTGCAGTTCTTCCAGTATGTCCTGGGCGCATTCCACCAGCTTGGCGCCCTGACGGATGAGGGCATGGCAACCCCGGGCCTGGGTGGAGTGGATGGAGCCGGGAATGGCGAACACTTCCTTGCCCTGCTCGGCCGCCAGACGCGCCGTGATCAGGGAGCCCGACTGCAGGGCCGCCTCGACCACCAGGGTGCCGCGCGCCAACCCGGCAATGATGCGGTTGCGCCGGGGGAAGTTGGCGGCGTGGGGCGGGGTGCCCAGCGGGTATTCGCTGAGCAGCACGCCGTGCTGGGCAATACGGTGGGCGAGGTCCCGGTGCTGCTTCGGGTAGACCCGGTCCAGCCCGGTGCCCACCACGGCCACGGTGGCGAGCGGGGTGGCGCTGGCGCCGTCCAGCGCGCCGGCGTGGGCAGCACCATCCACGCCCAATGCCAGCCCCGATACCACCGTCCAGCCGGCCTGGGCCAAGGCCAGGGAAAACTGCCGCGCGTTGGCGATCCCTTGCGGGGTCGGGTTGCGGCTGCCCACCACGGCAATGCAGTGCGCCAGCGTGGCGTTCAACCCGCCCGCCTGCCAGGCCGACGGGGCACCCATGCCATACAGCAGCAGCGGGGGATCTTCCATCTGCAGCAAGGACTGCGGGTAGGCTGCATCACCCAGTGTCAGGACCCGGTGCCTCTGCGGGTCGGATTGCAGCCAGGCCCACGTGGTCTCCAGCAGGGCCGGCAGTTCGACCGGCTCCTGCAGCAGGGCTGCGGTTTGCTGCACGCCGGCCACCTGGCCCAGGGCCGCGGCTGTTTGCGCAAAAATCTGCGCTGGCAGGCCAAAGGCCGCCAGCAGCCGCCTGGCGGTGCTGTTGCCGATGCCGGGTGTCAGGTGCAGCCGCAGCCAGCCGGCAAGTTCGTCACGCTCCATGGGGCGGTGGTGGGGCGGCGGGAGTCTGGCCGCGCCGTGTCAGCGCGGGTTGGTCAGGCGGTCGCCCACCCGGACGCCGTCGGTGATCTCCAGGACCAGCGCATACGACACGCGGTCGAAGGTGCGAAACACCATCAGCAGGCCGTTGCGTTCGTCGGGCAGCTTCAGCAGGGGGCGGCTGTCGTCGGACTTGTCCACCACGCGGGCACCATCCTTGAGGATGGCCATGACATGCCCGACTTCCATGCCGTCCCGCGTTCCGCGGTTGATGACCACCACCTGGTTCTGGGCGGCGTTGACCACGGCGCTGCCATAGACCGAGACGATGCGCCCGTCCATCTTGCTGACCGGTGCGTGGGGGGTGTAGGCCAACAGCTGGCGTGGGGGCTCGGGCAGCATGCGGTCGCCGACGCGCATTTCTTCCTTGGCCCCCACGATGTCGATGGTGGCCGGCACGAGGGCGGTGCTCAGGCTGCCGTCCCGGTTCTCGACTTCTGTCGTGGTTTCGCCGCGCACCAGTGTGGCCTTGCCCACGTACTGGGCTTCGTAACCCAGCACCTCACCCGTGACGGGGTCCTTGAGTGGAGTGGCTTCGCGGAACACGCGGAACTGTTTCTCCAGCCGCTGGTCGTCCAGCAGGGGCATGTCCTTGGGTCCCCGGGCGTAGGCACGGTCACCCTGGGTGAGCAGCACGCGGCTTTCCGGAGCGGAGACGATGCGCGGGGCGGACTTGAGGCCGGCTTCGTCTACCACCACGGGTTCGGCCAGGAAGGGTTCAATGACGCTGGGGCGCAGCGTGGGCAGGGCGGCATCGGCCAGCGATTCATAGCGGGTGCGGGGCGATATGCGTACCGTGTCGGGCTGGGACGCGTCGTTCGCGCCATCCACGCGCAGGGTGGCCATGCCGTTCTTGCGCTCCAGCACCAGCACCTGCCCCGGGTAAATGCGGTGCGGGTTCTTGATGTCATCCAGGTTCATGCCCCACAGCTCGGGCCAGTGCCAGGCGCGCTTGAGGAACAGGCCCGAAATGGCCCACAGCGTGTCGCCGCTTTTGATGGTGTAGCGCTCGGGCGCGTTGGCGGCCAGCTCGCTCAAGGGGACGCCCTTCTGGGCCACCTGGCTGGCAGTTTCCCTTTGTGCGGGCGTGATGGGAAAGTTCTGGGCGTGGGCGGGAGCGGCAACCAGTGCACTGGCCAGTGCGCTCAGGAGGGCCGTGGCCAGAGTGGATTTCGCCATAAGGTGTGTCGTCATGTGGTGCTGCAATCCCGAGGGATAACTTGATAATTCACGCACGATTTTGCGCTCAAGCCCTTGATTCGGCAACGTTTTTTGCCCGGCGCTTACACTCGATTACGGAAAAGTGGCGAAAATAGCGACATCTTTGAAGAGACCCCATGGCTTTACTTCCCATACTTTGTTATCCCGATCCCCGCCTGCACACGGTTGCCAAGCCGGTTGCCGCCGTGGACGACCGCATCCGCACCCTGGTGGCCGACATGCTTGACACCATGTACGACGCCAAGGGCATTGGCCTGGCGGCCACGCAGATCGACGTGCATGAACGCGTGATCGTGATCGATGTCTCCGAGGAACGCGACGACCCCATCGTGCTGATCAACCCCGAACTGGTCTGGACCAGCCCCGGCACCCACCTCAACGAAGAGGGCTGCCTGTCGGTGCCCGGCATCTACGACGGTGTGGAGCGGTTTGACGCTGTGCATGTGCGCGCCATGGACCTTTCCGGGCAGGTGCGCACCATTGAAGCCGAAGAGCTGCTGGCGGTGTGCATCCAGCATGAAATGGACCACCTGATGGGCAAGGTGTTCGTCGAATACCTTTCGCCGCTCAAGCGCAACCGCATCAAGACCAAGCTGCGCAAGGCCCAGCGCGAGGACGCGCGGTGAGGGCGAGGCGGTGAACGTCATCTTTGCCGGCACGCCCGAGTTTGCCCGGGTGGCGTTGGAGCGGCTGCACGCCAGCGGCCACACCATCCGTCTGGTGTTGACCCAGCCCGACCGGCCCGCGGGGCGCGGCATGAAGCTGCAGGCCTCGGCGGTCAAGCAGTTCGCGCTGGACCATGCCATGGCCGTGGCCCAGCCGCGCAGCCTGCGGCTCGACGGCAAATACCCCGAGGACGCCGCGGCGGCGCGCCAGGCCATTGCGCAGGCCGACGCCGATGTGATGGTGGTGGCCGCCTACGGTCTGATCCTGCCGCAGTGGGTGCTGGACGACATGGCCCAGGCCGGCAAGCTCGGTTGCCTCAACATCCACGGCTCCCTGTTGCCGCGCTGGCGCGGCGCGGCGCCCATCCACCGGGCCATCGAAGCGGGCGATGCCGAGACAGGCGTCACCATCATGCAGATGGATGCCGGGCTGGATACCGGCGACATGCTGCTGGTGCACAGCGTGCCCATTGGCGAACACGACACCACGGCCACCCTGCATGACCGGCTGGCCGATCTGGGCGCCGACCTGGTGGTGCAGGCGCTGGACCGCGCCGCTGCCGGGTATCTGCAGCCGCAACGCCAGCCGCAACGCCAGCCGCAAGCCGGCGTCACGTACGCCCACAAGATCGAAAAGCATGAAGCCGCCATTGACTGGCACCTCGACGCGTCGATCATTGCGCGGCGGGTGCGGGCGTTCAACCCCTTTCCGGGCGCCACCACCACCCTGCAGGGCGAAGTGCTCAAGATCTGGGCGGCGCAGCCGGCCCCGGCCGCCGCCGCAAACCCGCTTCCAGGCACGATTGTGGCCGTAGGGGCCGAAGGTATTGCGGTGGCCGCTATGAATTCAGTAGTGATCCTGACCGAGCTGCAGCGCCCCGGCGGCAAGCGTCTGGCGGCGGCGGACTTCCTGCGCGGTGTCCCCCTGCAGGTGGGGCAGGTCTTGGCGTGATTGCGCGCTGGCGCCATTGGTGGCGGCATCCCGAGTTCCAGCGGGGGTTGCGGGAAATGGCGGCTACCTCGCCCGGGCTGGCCGCCTGGGGGTTGATGACGGGGGTAGCCATGGTCAACTCCGGCATGAGCACCTTCGAAGCCGCTGCCATGAGTCTGCTGGTGTTTGCCGGCAGCGCACAGCTGGCGTCCATGCCCCTGATCGCGGCCGGTGCCCCGGTATGGGTGATCCTGGCAACCGCTTTTTGCGTGAACCTGCGCTTTGTGGTGTTCAGCGCCCACATGCGGGCCTACCTGATGCACCTGCCGCTGCGCTGGCGCCTATTCCAGGGGTACCTGACCGCAGACCTGAGTTATGTGATGTTCACCCGGCGCTTCACCCACCCGGCTACCGATGAGGCAGGGCGCACGGCCGAGCTGGTCTATTTGTCGGGCGGCAGTTTTTTCAACTGGGTCAGCTGGCAGGCCATGAGTTTGTTGGGCATTGCGCTGGCGCACTCCATTCCCGCGAATTGGGGGTTGGGGTTCGCAGGCATCCTGGCGCTGCTGGGCGTGGGCTGTTCCCTGGCCACCAGTGCGCTGCGCCGGGTGTCTGCCGGGGTGGCCGCCATGGCCGCGGTGGCGGCGTTTGCGCTGCCCTTCAAGCTCAACATCGTGGCCGCCATCGCGGCAGCCGTGGCGCTGTGTCTGGTGCTGGAACACCTGCGGCCTGACGCACCGACCACTCCGGGAAGTCCGGCATGAACGAGACCGATGGCTGGACCCTGGGGGTGATTGTCGGGCTGGGACTGGTGACCGTGGTGACGCGCTGTTTCTTTTTTCTCAGCGCCAAACCCTGGCACCTGCCGCACTGGGCGCAGCGCGGCCTGCAATACGCACCGATTGCGGCCCTTTCGGCCGTGGTGCTGCCCGAAGTCCTGATGACCCAGGGGCATCTCATCACGACCTGGCAGGACGCACGCTTGTTTGCAGCGCTGGCGGGAGCCGCGTACTACTTCGGCACCCACGGGCGGGGTCAGGCCGTGCTGGGCACGATTGTGAGTGGCATGGCGGTCTACCTGCCTTTGCATCTGGGACTGGGCTGGTGAAATAGCTTCCCCACTGCGCTGCTGTGTGGGTTGCTGCCTCCCGTACAGGGGTTGGGGCGCCTTGGGGCGGCCCGGTGGCGAACGGGGTGGCTTTTACAATGGCGACCGAGCCCGCACGCGCGGCGCATGGCTTTCCTCCATTCTTCAAAGGTGTCCCCATGAACGTTATCCGTTTTTCTGATCTGTGTGCCCGTGGCCAAGTGGCCGGCAAGCGGGTTTTCATCCGTGCCGACCTGAATGTGCCGCAGGATGGCACAGGCCGCATTACCGAAGACACCCGCATCCGCGCCAGCGTGCCTTGCATCCAGATGGCGCTGGACGCTGGTGCCGCCGTCATGGTCACCTCGCACCTGGGCCGCCCCACCGAAGGTGAGTTCAAGCCCGAAGATTCCCTGGCCCCCGTGGCCGCGCGCATGGGTGAACTCATGGGCCGCAGCGTGCCCGTGGTGGCCAACTGGGTCGACGGCGTGCAGGTGCAGCCCGGCCAGCTGGTGCTGCTGGAAAATTGCCGCGTCAACAAGGGCGAGAAGAAGAACAGCGAAGAACTGGCGAAAAAAATGGCCGCGCTGTGCGACATCTTCGTGCACGACGCCTTCGGCACCGCCCACCGCGCCGAGGCGTCCACCTACGGCATCGCACAGTTCGCGCCCGTCGCCTGCGCCGGCCCCTTGCTGGCCGCCGAGATGGACGCCATCTCCAAGGCACTGCTGGCCCCCAAGCGCCCGCTGGTGGCCATCGTGGCCGGCTCCAAGGTCTCGACCAAGCTGACCATCCTGAAGAGCCTGGCCGCCAATGTGGACCAGTTGATCGTAGGTGGCGGCATTGCCAACACCTTCATGCTGGCCGCCGGCCTAAAGATCGGCAAGAGCCTGGCCGAGCCGGACCTGCTGGCAGAAGCCAAGGCCGTCATTGAGGCGATGAAGGCCCGTGGCGCCGCGGTGCCCATTCCCACCGACGTGGTGACGGCCAAGACCTTTGCCGCCGATGCGCCGGCAACGATCAAGGCCGCCACCGACGTGGCCGACGATGACCTGATCCTGGACATTGGCCCGCAGACCGCACAGGCCCTGGCGCAGCAGCTCAAGGCGGCCGGCACCATCGTCTGGAACGGCCCCGTAGGCGTGTTCGAGTTCGCCGCCTTCGAGAACGGCACCAAGGTGATTGCCCAGGCCATTGCCGCGTCCAGCGCGTTCTCGATTGCCGGCGGCGGCGACACGCTGGCGGCCATTGCCAAGTACGGCATCGAAGACCAGGTGGGTTACATCAGCACCGGTGGTGGCGCGTTTCTGGAAGTGCTCGAAGGCAAGACGCTGCCGGCGTTTGAAGTGCTGACACGCCGGGCCACCAGCTAAGGCGCTCTGCTTTTCATAGCTGTTGACGAAGTGTTGGCGGGCGCTGGGGGCCAATAAGGCACCTGGCTGCGCAAGCGCTGTGTCAGAACAGCTCCACCTCGCCGGTTTTGAGGTGTGCCTGCAGCAGGCCGCGGCGCACCAAGTCGGCGTCGCTGCACACCTGGTTGCGGCCGTGGTGCTTGGCGTAGTACACCGCCTGGTCGGCGCGTTCGCAGGCCGCCAGCGGGGAGTCGCCGGCCACGATCTCGGTGAGCCCCACGCTGGCCGTGATGTGGCCGACCTGGGGAAACTCGTGGGCGGCCATGCTGGAGCGGAAACGCTCCGCCGCCGCCACGGCCGCCTCGTGGCCGCTGCACCGCAGGACCACCACAAACTCCTCGCCGCCAAAGCGGTAGATCCGGTCGTACACCCGGAACGACGATTTCAGGATGCGGGCGACCAGCAGCAGCACCTCGTCGCCGATCAGGTGGCCGTAGGTGTCGTTGACCTGCTTGAAGTGGTCAATGTCAATCATGACCAGCCAGAAACTCGCCGTCGGCGCCGCGCGGTGCTCCACATCCGTCGGCGCCAGCGTGGCGGCTTCCACCAGTGGCATGGTCTTGTAGAACAGATCGTCAAAAGGCTTGCGGTTCCACAGGCCCGTCAGGGCGTCGCACTCGCTGTAATCGAGCATGTCGAGCATGTTGCCGTACATGGAGATCAGCCGGGTGGTTGCCGTGACCTCGGCGTGGCATAGCGGGGCGCTGGAATGCATCTCGACCACACCCCAGGGGTGGCTGCCGCCGGTCAGCATCACGGGGAAGCGGGTCAGGTGGCCCGGCTGGCCCATGTCCGGGGTTGCCTGCACCATTTTTCCCTGGTCCAGGCAGGCCAGCCGGTCGGGCTCGTGGTGGACCGGGGTCATGGTTTCCCAGTCGGAGCGCAGCGGGTCGGACAGGAAGCGAACCCCGGAACCCGCCAGGGCCCGGGTGAGCGGCAGCCAGAAGCTGCGGTCTTCGTCCTGCACCAGGCTGTGGATTTCGACCTGGTGCACGCTGACCGTGTCGGCCAGTGCCTGGGTCACGCAGTGCAGGAGGGAGTCACGGTCCCGAACGCTGCTCAGGCGTATCAGGTGGTCGATCAGTTCGACTGATCGCGTGGTGGGAAGGTGCTCCATAACCTTCCATTACACAATATCCCCCCTTTTCGTGGGGGATATTGGTAGCAAGAGATCTGCACTATTTGGCAATAACGACGTTTTTTTGCTGCCGGGTGCGTCGGGCGCCCATGGGCAGGGCTCGCACCCATCCATGTGAAAATGGCAGTCTCACCACTAGGAGACTGTTGCATGCCACGTCGCGCCACCAAGATTGTTGCCACCCTGGGCCCGGCGTCCAGTGCCCCGGAGCTGCTGGAGCAGATGATTCGCGCGGGGGTCAACGTCGTGCGCCTGAACTTCAGCCACGGCAAGGCGCAAGACCATATCGACCGCGCCCGCCTGGTGCGCGAGGCGGCGCAGCGTGCGGGCCGCGAGGTGGCCATCATGGCGGACCTGCAGGGCCCCAAGATCCGTGTCGGCAAGTTTGCCGAGGGCAAGGTGGTGCTGGAGCCGGGACAGAAATTCGTGCTGGATGCCGCCCGGGTCGAGCTCGGCGACAACAACGGCGTGGGGCTTGATTACAAGGCGCTACCGCGCGAAGTCAAGGCCGGCGACGTGCTGCTGCTCAACGACGGCCTGATCGTCATCACGGTGGACGCCGTCAAGGGCGAGGCCGTGCACACCACCGTCAAGATCGGCGGCGAGCTGTCCAACAACAAGGGCATCAACAAGCAGGGCGGCGGCTTGAGCGCGCCGGCGCTCACCGCCAAGGACATGGACGACATCCGCACCGCCATGAGCTTCCAGGCCGATTACGTGGCGGTGAGTTTCCCGAAGAATGCCACCGACATGGAAATGGCGCGCCAGCTGTGCAACGTGGCGGCAGCCGAGTACAACCACAAGCCCGGCCTGATCGCCAAGATCGAACGGGCCGAGGCCATTCCGAAACTGCTGGAGATCCTGCTGGCCAGCGACGGCATCATGGTCGCCCGCGGCGATCTGGCCGTCGAGGTGGGCAATGCCATCGTGCCGGGCCTGCAAAAGCGCATGATCAAGCTCGCCCGCGAGCACGACCGGGTGGTCATCACCGCCACCCAGATGATGGAATCCATGATCACCAACCCGGTGCCCACCCGCGCCGAGGTCAGCGATGTGGCCAACGCCGTGCTCGACGGCACCGACGCCGTCATGCTGTCGGCCGAAACGGCTGCAGGCAAGTACCCGCTGGAAACCATCGTGGAAATGGCCAAGATCTGCCATGCCGCCGAAGGCCACGAAGACTTCGAGCTGGAGGCTGACTTCACCGGCAAGACCTTCCACCGCATCGACCAGACCATTGCCATGGGCGCACTGTTCACCGCCCACCACCTGGGGGCCAAGGCCATTGTCGCCATGACCGACAGCGGCTCCACCGCCCTGTGGATGAGCCGCCACCTGATCCGCGTACCCATCTATGCCCTGACGACCAAGGTGGCCACGCAGCGCAAGATGGCCCTGTACCGCAACGTGCGCCCCCTGTTTGCCGACACCAGCGCCGACCGCGACACCGCGCTGAAAGAGGCCGAAAACCACTTGAAATCCCGCGGCATCGTGCAAAGCGGCGACGTGTACGCCATCACCTGCGGCGAGCCCATGGGCTCGCCCGGTGGCACCAACATGCTGAAAATCTGCGCCGTGGGCTGAGCGGCGGCGCCGGCGTAAGGTCCGGGTGTGCCCCGGACGTTTAAAATCCTCGCTTTTGGTACCAGTTACCAAGTGGTTACCAAGCCGGTAACGCAAGCGGTTTTCAACTTCCCTGGGGATTCAAAATGGCACTCGTCTCAATGCGCGAACTGCTGGACCACGCAGCCGCCAACGGCTACGGCATTCCGGCCTTCAACGTCAACAACCTGGAGCAGGTGCAGGCCGTCATGGCCGCTGCCGACGAGGTGGGCGCGCCCGTCATCCTGCAAGCCAGTGCCGGCGCCCGCAAGTACGCGGGTGAGCCTTTCATCAAGCACCTGATCCAGGCCGCGGCCGAGATGTATCCGCACATTCCCCTGGTCATGCACCAGGATCACGGCACCAGCCCCAAGGTCTGCGAAGGCGCCATTGGCCTGGGCTTTGGCTCCGTCATGATGGACGGCTCGCTCATGGAAGACGGCAAGACCCCTTCCAGCTTTGACTACAACGTGGAAGTGACGCGCAAGGTCGTCGCCATGGCGCACCAGAGCGGCGTCACCGTCGAAGGCGAACTCGGTTGCCTGGGCAACCTGGAAACCGGCGATGCCGGCGAGGAAGACGGCATCGGCGCCGTGGGCAAGCTCGACCACAGCCAGATGCTGACCGACCCCGAAGAAGCGGCCACCTTCGTCAAGGCCACCCAGCTGGATGCCTTGGCCATTGCCATCGGCACCAGCCACGGCGCCTACAAGTTCAGCCGCAAGCCCACCGGCGACATCCTGGCCATCAGCCGCGTCAAGGAAATCCACGCCCGCATCCCCAACACCCACCTGGTGATGCACGGCTCCAGCTCGGTGCCGCAGGAGCTGCTGGCCATCATCAACCAGTACGGCGGCAAGATGAAGGAAACCTACGGCGTGCCGGTCGAGGAAATCCAGGAAGCCATCAAATACGGTGTGCGCAAGATCAACATCGACACCGACATCCGCCTGGCCATGACCGGCGCGGTGCGCAAGTTCCTGGCCGAGAACCCCGACAAGTTCGACGCCCGCGAGTGGCTCAAGCCCGCCCGCGAAGCCGCCAAGGCCGTCTGCAAGCAGCGCTACCTGGAGTTCGGCTGCGAAGGCCAGGGCGCCAAGATCAAGGGCGACAGCCTCTCGGTCATGGCCACCCGGTACGCCAAGGGCGAGTTGGCCCAGACAGTGCAGTAAGCGATAATTCGCCGGAATAGTTCCAGGCCCGTTGACTGTTCAGCGGGCCTTTTTCTTTTGTTGTCTCTCTTTGCGTCCGACCATGAGTTCCACCGTACACACCTCCGCCCTGACCTCCTTGCCGTTGCTTGCCCGTGGCAAGGTGCGCGACAACTACGCCGTGGGCGACGACCGCATCCTCATGGTGGCCAGCGACCGCCTCAGTGCCTTTGATGTGATCATGGGCGAGCCCATTCCGGGCAAGGGCAAGCTGCTCACCCAGATGGCCCTTTTCTGGTTCGACAAGCTCGGCCCCAAGGGCCTGAACCTGTGCCCCATCCACCTGACCGGCGACGCGCCCGAGAGCGTGGTGACACCGGCCGAGGTGCCCCAGGTCGAAGGCCGCTCCATGCTGGTCAAGCGCCTCAAACCCATTCCCGTGGAAGCCGTGGTGCGCGGCTACCTGGCCGGTAGCGGCTGGAAGGAATACCAGGAGAACAGCGCGGTCTGCGGCGTCAAGCTGCCCGCCGGCCTGAAGAACGCCAGCAAACTGCCTGCGCCCATCTACACCCCGGCTGCCAAGGCCGCCGTGGGCGACCACGACGAGAACATCACCTTCGAAAAAACCGTGGAGATGATCGGCCTGGACCTGGCCACCCGCATCCGCGACATCTCTATCGCTATCTACCAGGCCGCGGCTGAATTTGCGCTGACCAAGGGCATCATCATTGCCGACACCAAGTTCGAATTCGGTCTGGACAAGGACGGCACCCTGACGCTGATGGACGAAGTGCTCACCCCCGACTCCTCCCGTTACTGGCCGGTGGAAAGCTACGTGGAGGGCAGCAACCCGCCCAGCTACGACAAGCAGTTCGTGCGCGACTGGCTGGAGCAGGCCCAGGTGGACGGCAAGCCCTGGAGCAAGACGCCCCCGGCGCCGCGCGTGCCCGACGCGGTGATTGCCAAGACCGCCGCCAAATACCAGGAAGCGCTGGAACGGCTCACGGGCTGAACCCCGGGGCGGGCCCCATGTAACAGCCCAGTACCACCACAAGCGCCGCCTTGCGCTCAAGAATGGCTCTCCGTACAACAACCAGGAGACCAGCATGGCGGCGAAAAAGATTCTGATGATCTGTGGCGACTACTGTGAAGACTACGAAACCATGGTGCCCTTCCAGACCCTGCTGGCCGTCGGCCACACGGTGCACGCGGTCTGCCCGGACAAGAAGAGCGGCGACCAGATCAAGACGGCCATCCACGACTTCGAGGGCGCGCAGACCTACAGCGAAAAGCCCGGGCACAACTTTGCGCTCAACGCCACGTTTGCCGACATCCAGGTCGCCAGCTACGACGCGCTGGTGCTGCCTGGCGGGCGCGGCCCCGAATACCTGCGCACCTACCCGGCCGTGGTGGCCATGGTCGAGCATTTCTTCACCGCCAACAAGCCGGTTGCGGCCATCTGCCACGCTGCCCAGCTGCTCGCCGGGGCCAACGTGCTCAAGGGCCGCAGCTGCTCGGCCTACCCGGCCTGCCGGGTGGAGGTGGAGCGTGCCGGGGGTACCTATGCCGACATCGCCATCGACGGCGCCCACACCGACGGCAACCTGGTGAGTGCCCCGGCCTGGCCGGCACATCCGGCCTGGATGGCCCAGTTCCTGGCAGTTCTGGGAACCCGCATCACGCATTGACGCGCACCGGCGGGCGCTGCATCATCGCGCCCAGTACCAACCGGATGGAGACGCACCATGTGCCAGGTATTCATCAACGCCGATCCGCACCAGTACGAATGCCGTGTCCGCTCCGTGCGCCTGCACGGGGTGGCCACCAGCATCCGGCTGGAGAACCTGTTCTGGAATGTGCTGGGCGACATTGCCGCGCGTGACGGCATGTCGGTTCCGCAACTGTGCACCAAGCTCTACGACGAGCTGGTGCAGGCGCGCGGGGCGGTGGACAACTTCGCGTCGTTCTTGCGCGTGAGCTGTGGGCGCTACCTGGCGCTGCAACTCTCAGGGGGCATTCCGCAGGATGCCAGCATCCCCATCAGCAGCCTCAACGCCCAGCGCGTGCTGGCTACCGAGCGCCTCCCGGTGCGCACCGCGGGCCTGCACGCCCGCGCCGCCTGAGCGGCGTCAGTTCAGCGCCATGCTGAGCTTGCGCCGGTAGGCGGACACCAGCTGGGCTTGCGGGTCTTCCACGGCCACAGCCTTGCCGGCCAGTTCGATGCCGCCGGCAGTCTTGCCCGCTGCCTGCGGGTCGGCCTTGGGTTTGGGCGGCGTGAGCAGCTCCAGAATGGCCACGTAGGTCTTGCGCGGCACTGCGTCGCCCCAGGCCTTGTCGCGCATGATGATTTCCAGCAGCTCGTCCATGGCGGCAGTCCAGTTGCCGCCCACCATCAGCACCCGGGCCTTGGCCAGGCGGGTGTCGAAGTCGCGCTTGTTGGTGGCGATCAGGGCGTCGAACTGCTCGGGCGTCCAGGCGCCGCGGTCGTCGTGCACCACGAACTGGATGGCATCCAGGAACTGGCCCAGGGCCTCAAAGCGCAGCTGGCGGGGAATCTCGGTGAGCTTGGGCGCCAGTGCCGCCGCGGCGTCGTCCAGCAGGTCGCTCTCGATGAGCAGCTTCACGTAGTCGTAGCGCGCGTCGTCGTTGCCGGGGTTGATGGACAGCGCCTCGTGCAGCTTGTGCAGCGCGGCCTGCGGGTCGCCGGCGGCAATCAGGGCTTGGGCGTCCTCGGCGTCCGATTGCGCCTCCAGCGCCTCGGGCGAGGGCAGGTGCTTGTCCAGGAAGGCCTTGATTTCGCTTTCGGGCTTGGCACCCATGAAGCCGTCCACCGGTTTGCCGCCCACCATCAGCACGCAGGTGGGGATGCTGCGGATGCCGAACGCCTGGGCCAACTCCTGCTGTTCGTCGGAGTCGATCTTGACCAGCTTGAAACGGCCTTCATATTCGGTTTCCACCTTTTCCAGCAGGGGTCCGATGACCTTGCAGGGGCCGCACCATGGGGCCCAGAAGTCCACCAGAACAGGGACGGAAGCGGAGGCGGCAACGACCTCGGCGTCGAAGTTTTCAATGGTGACGTTGATCATTTTGGGTAGCTCTAGGCGAAAAAGTAAAATTCAAGGATGACAAACATCCAAATCGGCGTCGTCATGGGCTCCAGCTCCGACTGGGACACCATGCAACATGCAGTCCAGATTCTCCAACAGTTTGGCATCAGTCACGAGGCCAAGGTGGTTTCCGCCCACCGCATGCCCGACGACATGTTCGCGTATGCCGAGGCCGCCGTCGGGCGGGGCCTGCGCGCCATCATTGCCGGAGCGGGGGGCGCCGCCCACCTGCCGGGCATGCTGGCGGCCAAGACCACGGTGCCGGTGCTGGGTGTGCCGGTGGCCAGCAAGCACCTGTCGGGCGTCGATTCGCTGCACAGCATCGTGCAGATGCCCAAGGGCGTTCCGGTGGCCACCTTTGCCATTGGCGCCGCCGGCGCCGCCAATGCGGCCCTGTTCGCCGTGGCCATGCTGGCCGCCGACCATCCCGCCTTGCGCGCCAAGCTGGACGAATTCCGCGCCCACCAGACCGAAGTGGCCCGCGGCATGACGGTGCCGCCGGCGCTATGAGCCAATCGGTCCTGCTTCCCGGCGCCGGTGGCGCCCACAGCGAGCTCACCCTGGGCGTCATGGGCGGGGGCCAGCTCGGGCGCATGTTCGTACACGCCGCCCAGCGCATGGGCTACTTCACCGCCGTGCTCGACCCGGACCCGCTGAGCCCGGCCGGGCGCGTGAGCCACCACCATATCCAGACCGCGTATACCGACCCTGCCGGCCTGCAGGCGCTGGCCGAGCGCTGCGTGGCCATCACCACCGAATTCGAGAACGTGCCCGCGCCTGCCCTGGCGCAACTGGCCCAGACCGTGCGGGTCGCCCCGGGCGCTGATGCCGTGGCCATCGCGCAGGACCGCGCCGAGGAAAAAGCCCACTTTGCCGGCTGCGGCGTGCCCGTGGCGCCCTATGCCGTGATCGAGACGGCTGCGCAGCTGGCGGCGGTTGCCGACGATCTGCTGCCCGGCATTCTGAAAACCGCCCGCATGGGCTACGACGGCAAGGGCCAGGTCCGCGTGACCGACCGCGCCGGACTGGCCGCCGCCTGGGCCGACCTCAAGGGCGTGCCCTGCGTGCTGGAAAAGCTGCTGCCCCTGCAACTGGAGTGCTCGGTCATCGTGGCGCGCGGCGCGGACGGCAGCTGTGTGAACCTGCCCGTGCAGCGCAACCTGCACCGCGCCGGCATTCTGGCGGTGACCGAGGTTTACGAAGGCAATCTGCCGCCAGCCTTGGTGGAACGTGCGGTGTCTGCTGCCAAATCCATAGCAACCGACCTGCGCTATGTGGGCGTGCTGTGCGTGGAGTTCTTTGTGCTGGACCCCGCCAGCCCCGCCGCCCAGGCCCTGGGTGGCCTGGTTGTCAACGAAATGGCGCCGCGCCCGCACAACAGCGGCCACTACAGCCTGGACGCCTGCGACGTCTCGCAGTTCGAGCTGCAGGTGCGCACCCTGGCCGGCCTGCCGCTGACGCAGCCGCGCCAGCACAGCCCGGCCATCATGCTCAACCTGCTGGGCGACCTGTGGCCCGGCGTGCGCCAGGGGGGCACTGCCACCGGCGTGCCGCCGTGGGACCAGGTGCTGGCCCTGCCCGGAACCTTCCTGCACCTGTATGGCAAGGCCCAGGCCAGCAAGGGCCGCAAGATGGGCCACCTGACCATCACCGGCGCCAGCGTGGCGCAGGTGCGCGCCACGGCGCTGCAAGCCGCGGCCCTGCTGGGCATCGAGGCGTTCTGAGCATGATCCTGCCAGGCTCTGCTCCTGAATCCATAGCTGTCTGCGCAGACACCATAAGGGCTGGCGGCCTGATTGGCATGCCAACCGAGACCGTCTACGGCCTGGGGGCCGATGCCGACAACGCCACCGCCGTGGCGCAGATCTATGCCGCCAAGGGCCGCCCGGCCGACCACCCGCTGATCGTGCACGTGTCGGCCCACGACGGCGGCATGGCCGGCGTGGCGCATTTTGCCGCCCAGGTGCCGGCGTTTGCCCGGCAACTCATGTCGGCGTTCTGGCCCGGCCCGCTCACCCTGATCCTGCCGCGGCGCGACGGCGTGGGCACGGCGGCTGCGGGCGGACAGGCGTCCATCGGCCTGCGCTGCCCGGCACACCCGGCGGCGCAGGCCGTGCTGCGCGCCCTGCGCGATGCCCCGGCCGGCCAGGAGCCGGTGTGGGGTGTGGCCGCACCCAGCGCCAACCGCTTTGGCCGCGTCAGCCCCACCACCGCCGCCCACGTACAAAGCGAGCTGGGGCCGGACCTCTTGATTCTGGACGGCGGCCCCTGCGACCTGGGCATCGAGTCCACCATCATCGACTGCACCCGCGGTGCGCCGGTGCTGCTGCGCCCCGGCTCCATCAGCCGGGCGCAGGTGGAGGAGGCTTGCGGTCGCAAGCTGCTATCGAAAGAAGAGCAGGTTGCGCAGGAAGAACAAGGGCTTTCAGCCCCAAAGGCATCGGGAACGCTGGAGTCGCACTACGCGCCCAACGCCACGGTGCGCCTGATGGACGCCAAGGCCCTGCAGACCGCGCTCGACCTGCTGCAGGGCACCCTGGACGGCGCCACGGAAACGTCGATTGCCGTGTACGCCCGCACGCCCCTGAAGAACGTGCCACGTCCGATTCTGCTGCGCCCCATGCCCAGCGCCGCGGCGGTGGCGGCGCACGAGCTGTTCTCGGTGCTGCGCGAGTTCGACGCCAAGGGCGTCAAGCTGATCTGGGTGGAAACCCCGCCCGACACCCTGGAGTGGGAAGGCGTGCGCGACCGGTTGCAGCGGGCCAGTGCGTAATTTGGGTAGCCCCAAAAGATAGCAAGAATGAAGCGTGGGGCTTGGATGTGTCCACGCTTGGGCTGATTGTCGTCAAGGCAGCGATAGCGGTCCTACAGGTAGCTCCCAGTGTGTCGCCTGATACATTCAGGATTCTTGAAAAATAGCGTTTAAAACTCCCATACGTTGGAGATCGCCTCATGATCCTCGTCGGCCAATATGACAGCCCCGTCACCCGCCGCGTCGCAATCGCGCTGCATCACTACGGCATACCCTTTACCCGTGACACCCGCTCGATCTTTGGCGATGCGGCGGCGGTCGGGAAGATCAGCCCCCTGACCCGCATCCCAGCCCTCGTCCTCGACGAGGGCGAAGTGTTGATCGACAGCGCCGCTATCCTTGATTATCTCGACGAACAGGCGGACGACGCGGCGCTGATCCCCGCCTCCGGCCCCGCACGTCGGCGTGTTCTCCAGATGACGGCACTAGCTCAAGGCACTCTCGAAAAGGTCGCGGCTGTGGTCTACGAGAGGCACTTTCATTCCTCCGAGCATCGAAGTACCGACTGGCTTGATCGCTGCCTTGGCCAGGCCCGCGCTGGTCTCGACGAACTGTCCCGCCGCGTTGCCACACCCTATGCCTGCGGGGCAGCACTCACCCATGCCGATGTCATGATCACCACGCTGATCTGGTACATGCAGGACCGGATGGATGAAGTGCTGTCACCCACCGCCCACGCCACTCTGATCACCTTGGCCCAACACTGTGAAACCCTGCCCGCATTCCGCGCTGCCGCCCTGAGCGATTTCGAGAAGATGCCGCGAAGCGCTGATGATTCCAAACGTTAAAGACTGCTTTGGAATGTGATGTAAGTCAACTAGCAGCCCTTTCCTGCTATCCCTAGGAGCGACCGCTTTAGATCGCAGGGAATGTCACTAAACAGTCTTTTGCGGTCGCACCGCCGCCACCCTCACGCGCCCTATTCCCCGCTTTCAGAAATCCCGCCCAAATTGGCAGGCTTATCCCGCCGCGCTAATCCCTAGTCCTCGTGGTAGCGTAGCTTCATGACCAGAATGGTCGCCGCCAGTGACAGGGTCACCGCGTTGGCAATCACGATGGGCCAGGCGCCCAGCAGCAGGCCATACACCAGCCACAGCGCCACGCCCAGCGTGAAGGCGCTGTACATGCCCAGCGAGATGCCGCGCACGTCCTTGGTCTGGAAGGTGTGCAGGGCCTGCGGCACAAAGGCGGCGGTGGTCAGGAAGGCGGCGGCATAGCCTACCCAGTCGGAAATGTGCATGGCGGACTTTCTGCGGTTTCAGCGCGGGCTGGCGGCCCATTCCACCAGGGCCTCGAGGGCGGGGCGGGCGGCCTTGGCGTTGGGGTGGTTGATGAGGGCGACCAGCACCTGGCGCTTGCCGCCAGCGCCGTGCACATAGCCCGCCACCGCGACCACGTCGCTGAGCGAGCCGGTCTTCAGGTGGGCACTGCCGGTGGCGCGCGACTTGACGCGGCGCAGCGTGCCGTCGACGCCGGTAATGGGCAGCGAGGCCATCAGCTCGGGCATCAGCGGTGAGGCGTAGGCAGACTGCAGCAGGCGGGCCAGGCCCTGGGCGCTGATGCGCTCGCTGCGCGAGAGGCCCGAGCCGTTGTCCAGCACCGGCGCGTCCTGCGGGCCCATGCGCTCCTGCCACCAGCCCAGCACCACGTTGCGGGCGGTGTCAAAGCGGCCGGAGCCCAAGGTGAGGTAGACCTGCTGGGCCATCACGTTGTTGCTGTACTTGTTGATGTCGCGGATCACTTCGGCCAGTGGCGCCGAGCCCACGGTGAAGGCCGGCTTGCCGACGGCCACGGCGGGTGGGACCACGCCCATGCGCACGCTGCCCTGCAGCTTGCCCCCCAGTTCCTGCCACAGGCCCTGCACCGCGCGCACGGCGTAGCTGCCCGGGTCAGCGTAGGCCACCGGCCACACCTTCTCGCCACAGCTGGCGGGATAGGCCCCGGTGAAGCGGATGCGGTTGGGGTCGCTGAAATCGGCCTTCAGGGCGCCGCGGTAGTCGCCGCAGTCGCCCGCCACCAGGGGCACGCTGGGCTGCAGCTGCACGCCGGCCAGCGGCGGGTCGTACTGGATGCGCGCCGTGCTGCCGCCCGGCTCAGGCGCCAGCGTCATGACCACCGACTTGAAGTTGATCAGCAGCGCGTCCGGCGCGGCGTTGTAGGGGCGCAGGGGTTCGCCGTCGAAACTGGCCGGGTCGACCGCGGCCACCTCAAAGGCGCTGCGGTCCAGCACCACGTCGCCGGCGATGCTGCGGATGCCCAGGCCCTGCACCCGGCGCAGCAGCAGCCACAGGCGCTCGAGCACCAGCTTGGGGTCGCCCTGGCCCTGGATGTAGAGGTTGCCATACAGCGTGCCGTCGCGCACCGCGCCCTCCACGAACACGGGGGTGTTCCAGGTGTAGGCGGGCCCCAGCAGGTCCAGCGCTGCATAGGTGGTGACCAGCTTCATGACCGAGGCCGGGTTCATGGGCACGCTGGCGCGGTAGCTCAGGCGCGGCGCGCCCTGGCCCTGGGCGTCCACCAGCAGCACGGACACGGCTTCGCGCGGGACCTTGGCGCGGGCCAGGGCTGCCTCCATTTCGGGGGGCAGTTTTTGTGCCGGGGCCGTGGCGGCCAGGGCGCAGAGCAGGGCGCCGAGCGCGGCCCCCAGAACGGTCCGCCGGGCGGCCAGTGAGAAAACACGAAAAGGCATGGGTGGATTATCCCGCCGGCGGGCGCCGGATGGATGCCTTCCCCGATAATCCCCGGATGCCCGCCGCCTCCCGCAACCCCCTTGCCGCCCTGTCGCCCCGCACCGTGGGGCTGGTGGCGGCTGTGGTCACGGTGCTGATCTGGACGGCCTTCATCGTCATCGCCCGCGCCTCGGCCGACCCGGCGCGCGGCGGCGTGCTCAACCCGTTTGACATCGTGTACGCCCGCATCTTGGGCGCCAGCCTGGTCCTGCTGCCCTGGGGCTGGTGGCTGGTGCGGCGCGACCGGCGCACCCAACCGTGGGCCGGTTCGCTCTTCGGCCTGTCACCCCTGCCCCTGCGCCAGACGCTGCTGGTGGGCGTGTTTGGTGGCCTGCTGTACGCCATGCTGGCCTACAGCGGCTTCGTCTTCGCTCCAGCGGCCCATGCCTCGGTGCTCATGCCCGGCAGCCTGCCGCTGTGGACGGCGCTGCTGGCGGTGGTGATTTTGGGTGACCGCATCACGCCGACCCGCGCGCTGGGGCTGGCCCTGATCGTGGGCGGCGACCTGCTGGTGGGCGGCACCAGCCTGCTGCACGCGCTGGACGGCAGCGGCATCTGGCGGGGCGACGTGCTGTTCATCCTCGCCTCCGTGGTGTGGTCCACCTACAGCGTGCTGGTGCGCCGCTTCGCACTGGACGCGGTGCGCGCCACCATTGCCATTACTGCGCTGGCCTTTGTGGTCTATGTGCCGGTGTACACCCTCCTGTTGCTGCTGCACTGGGTGCCCGGCCAGGCGCTGGAGGCGCCCTGGCGCGACGTGGCGTTCCAGATGCTGTTCCAGGGCGTGGGCTCGGTGGCCATTTCGGGCATCACCTTCACCAAGATGATCCAGCACTTTGGGCCGGTGCGCTCCACCATGATCACGGCGCTGGTGCCGGGGCTGTCGGCTGTCTCGGCGGCGATCTTCCTGGGCGAGCCGCTGGTGTGGAACCTGCTCGCCGGCCTGGCGTTGGTAACGGCCGGCATCGTGTTCGGCGTGCGCAAGGGGGCGGCTGTTGCTATCAAACCCATAGCTGTCGACGCAGTGAATACAAGGGCTTGAAGCCTGTTTGATGCTCAATTTATGAACCTTCTGGCTTTTGATACCGGTACCGACGTCATGTCCATCGCCGCGGCGCGTACGCTGGACGGCCACGTGCAGCAGTGGCAGCACACCGGCGCCGGCGGCGCGCAGGCGTCCAGCGCCCTGATTCCTGCCGTGCTGGATCTGCTGCAGCAGGCGGGTCTGCGCCTGGACGCGCTGGACGCCATCTGTTTTGGCAGCGGGCCGGGCTCGTTCACCGGCTTGCGCACCGCCTGCTCGGTGGCCCAGGGGCTGGCCTTCGGTGCCGGGGTGCCGGTGCTGCCGGTGGACTCGCTGCTGGCCGTGGCCGAAGACGCACGCCACACCGGCTGGGCCGATCAGGCGCAGGTGCGGGTCACGGCCCTGCTGGACGCCCGCATGGACGAGTTGTACGCCGCCACCTACGCCTATGCGGCCGGGCAGTGGACCGAGGTGCAGGGCAGCTGCCTGGTGCGCCCGGAAGCAGTTGCCGCGCACCTGCAGGCGCTGCGGCAGACCGCTGCGCTGCCGGCGGGCGCGTCCGCACCATGGGCCGTGGCCGGCAATGTGTTTGCCGAGTACGGCGCCCGTCTGGGCCTGGCCGAGGCGGGCTTTGCGGCAACCTCTTGTCTCCAGGCCCTGCCCACGGCCGCGGCGATGCTGCGCCTGGCGCCCCAGCTGCTGGCCGCCGGCCACGCGGTACCGGCGGAGCAGGCCCTGCCCCGCTATATCCGCGACAAGGTCGCCAAGACCACGCTGGAGCGCGCCGCCGAAAAAGCCGCCAGCCTGGCCGCCACCGGAAACTGAAACCATGCGCGAACCGGGTGCCGCCATCGAAGTGCAGTTCGAGCCCATGCTGGAGCACCGGCTGGACGCCGTGCTGCAGGTGGAGCAGCGCGCCTATGCCCACCCCTGGAACCACACCAATTTTGTGGATGCCCTGCAGTCGGGCTACCAGGCCCAGATGCTGGTGGCCGGGGACATCGTGCTGGGCTACTTCGTCGCCATGCAGGGCGTGGATGAAGTGCACCTGCTCAACATCACCGTGGCACCCGAGTACCAGGGCCAGGGCTGGGCCCGCGTGATGCTCGACGCCCTGACGTTGTGGGCACGTGGCCAGGGCGCCCAGTCGCTGTGGCTGGAGGTGCGCGTGGGCAACCTGCGCGCCATGCACGTGTACGAGAGCCACGGTTACCGGCGCGTCGGGCTGCGCAAGCAGTACTACCCGGCGGGCCATGGCCAGCGCGAAGACGCGGTGGTCATGGGCCTGCACCTGTAGGCCCGACAATACGCCATGGACCTTGAACTGGACGACCGCCAACGCGCCATGCTGCAGGAGATGGGCGTGCGCGTCTGGCTGCCCGCCGAGGCCGTGGCCGGCGTAGCCCTGCCCGTGCCGCCAACGCCCGTTGCGCCCGCTGCATCCACCCCGCGCCCGGCGGTCGCACCGCCCGAGCCGCCCTCCGTTCCGGCC
>NZ_JBXAFT010000007.1:0-124941 GCF_058793415.1 Rhodoferax sp. MLSD5-FHT05B10
ATGGAAGAAGGTCTGCGCTTCGCGATCCGCGAAGGTGGCCGTACCGTGGGCGCCGGCGTGGTTGCCAAGATCATTGCCTAAGGATTGTTTAGGGGTATAGCTCAATTGGCAGAGCGTCGGTCTCCAAAACCGAAGGTTGTAGGTTCGATTCCTACTGCCCCTGCCACCCGGTTAGCGTAATACTGGTGGCACGCAAGCCCGCTACGGTGTAGCGGGCTTTGGTGCCTTGAGCTTGCTGGATTTGAGTCGAAGACAGAACGCGAAATACGAAAATTATGGCCACATCACAAGTTCAAACAGTCAGTACCGGAGCGGATAAGGCCAAATTGGTGGCTGCTGCTGCTTTGGTGGTGGCTGCTTTGGCCGCCTTTTACCTGTTGGGCAATCGGGGCCCTCTGGTTCAATGGGTGGTCCTGGTGTTGGGCCTGGTTTTTGCGGCGGGTGTTTTCTTTTCTTCCGAGTCGGGCCGCCAGTTGGTGGCTTTCGGACGGGATGCCTGGCGGGAAGTCCGCAAGGTGGTCTGGCCGGCGCGCAAGGAGGCGATCCAGATTACAGCCTATGTCTTCGGCTTCGTGTTGATCATGGCGCTGTTCTTGTGGCTGACGGACAAGACGCTGGAATGGCTTTTTTATGACCTGATTCTGGGGTGGAGAAAATAATGACGGACGTTGTAGAAACCCCCTCAGCAGAATTGCCGGCCGCTACTTCGGCCAATCCGGACTTGCGCTGGTACGTGGTGCATGCCTATTCCGGCATGGAAAAGGCCGTGGAGCGCAACATCCTGGAGCGCATCGCGCGCGCTGGCATGCAAAACAAGTTTGGCCGCATCCTCGTTCCCATGGAAGAGGTTGTTGAGGTCAAGAACGGCCAGAAGAAGACCACCGAACGCAAGTTCTTCCCGGGTTATGTGCTCGTGGAAATGGTGATGGATGACGACACCTGGCATCTGGTCAAGCACACCAACAAGGTGACCGGTTTTGTCGGTGGGGCGAAGAATCGCCCGGCACCTATTTCGGAAGCCGAGGTGATGAAGATTGTCAACCAGATGCAAGAAGGCACCGACAAGCCCCGCCACAAGGTTGAATTCGTGGTGGGCGAGTTTGTGCGGGTCAAGGAAGGCCCCTTCACCGACTTCAATGGTTCCGTGGAAGACGTGAACTACGAAAAGAGCAAGGTGCGCGTGTCGGTCACCATTTTTGGTCGCTCGACACCGGTTGAGCTGGAGTTTTCTCAAATCGAGAAAACCTGAATTTCAGATTTTCAGTCCGCATTTTTCGACTCGGTGCGGATGTTGTTGGTGAGTCGTTAACCCCGGGGAGCAAGGGTTCTGAAATGTTCGGAGCCCAAGCGTTATTACCCGTAAGGAGCAATCATGGCGAAAAAAATCGTCGGTTTTGTCAAGCTGCAAGTGCCAGCTGGTAAGGCCAACCCATCCCCCCCCATTGGCCCGGCTTTGGGTCAGCGCGGCTTGAACATCATGGAATTCTGCAAGGCTTTCAATGCGCAGACCCAGGGTGTTGAGCCCGGCCTGCCCTTGCCTGTGGTGATCACGGCTTATGCAGACAAGAGCTTCACCTTCATCATCAAGACGCCGCCCGCGACGGTCCTGATCAAGAAGGCCATCAAGCTGGACAAGGGCTCTGCCAATCCGCTGAAGGATAAAGTTGGCAAGATCACCCGCGCTCAGCTGGAAGAAATCGCCAAGACCAAGATGAAGGATATGAATGCTGCCGATCTGGAAGGCGCCGTTCGTACCATTGCCGGTACCGCCCGTTCCATGGGTGTGAATGTGGAGGGCGTATAAAAATGTCCAAGCTCACCAAAAAGCAAAAAGCCCAGCAAGGCAAAGTCGACACCAACAAGCTGTATCCCCTGGGTGATGCACTGGGCTTGGTGAAGAGCTTCGCCACCGCCAAGTTTGACGAGTCGATCGACGTCGCTGTTCAGCTGGGTGTGGATGCCAAGAAGTCGGACCAGGTCGTGCGTGGCGCGGTCGTGCTGCCCAACGGCACCGGCAAAACCACCCGTGTTGCAGTCTTTGCCCAGGGTGCCAAGGCTGAAGAAGCCAAGGCGGCTGGCGCTGACATCGTCGGTATGGACGATCTGGCTGCCATGGTCAAGGCTGGCGACATGCCTTTCGACGTAGTCATTGCCGCTCCGGATGCCATGCGCGTTGTGGGTACTTTGGGCCAGATTCTGGGCCCGCGCGGTTTGATGCCTAACCCCAAGGTCGGCACCGTGACGCCTGATGTCGCCACCGCCGTCAAGAACGCCAAGGCTGGTCAGGTGCAATTCCGTGTTGACAAGGCCGGTATCGTTCACTCCACCATTGGTCGCCGCTCGTTTGACTCTGCCCAGTTGCAGGGCAATCTGGCAGCTCTGGTGGATGCTTTGCAGAAGGCCAAGCCGGCTTCCAGCAAGGGTGTGTATCTGAAGAAAGTTGCTGTTTCGTCGACCATGGGCGTGGGGGTTCGCGTGGACCTCCAATCCATCGCGGCGTAATCGCAGAAATCTGGGGGTCCTGAAAAGGACGCCCGATGTGGTGGGCTGTTGGTGCCGCAAGGTGCTGGCAGGTCATCCAAGACCGTTGGTGCGCAAGCAATTGCGCTTAATGTCCAACGCAGATGGCGATCCCGCTGCAGATGGAATGAAAATTTCTGTTAACAGTTGGTCGCTGCAATGTGGAGCGTGAGGTGGCGCAAGCTGCCAAGCGCATTTAAAGGAGTAGACCTTGAGTCTTAATCGCAGTGAGAAAGAAGCGGTCATCAGTGATGTGACCGGCCTCGCCGCTAAAGCTCAAACGCTCGTGATCGCGGAATACCGCGGCATCACGGTCGCTGACATGACCAAACTGCGCAACACCGCGCGCAGCGCTGGCGTGAGCCTGAGTGTGTTGAAAAACACCCTGGCTCGCCGTGCTGTTGCAGGTAGCGCATTTGAAGTCGTGGCCGACCAGATGACCGGTCCCCTGATCTATGGCTTTTCTGAAGACGCAGTAGCTGCCGCCAAGGTGGTTGCCGAGTTCGCGAAAACCAACGACAAGTTGGTGATCCGTGCTGGTGCGTACGGCGGAAAAGCCCTGGACGTGAACGGCGTGAAGCAATTGGCAAGCATCCCTTCCAAGGAAGTGTTGTTGGCGCAGTTGCTGGGCTTGATGCAATCCCCCATTTCGCGTACGGCCCGTGTGCTGGCCGCACTGGCGGAGCAACGGGGCGCTGGCGCAGCAGAAGCTGCACCCGCAGAGGCAGTTGCGGCGTAATTGCCCGCGGCCTGTAGTAACCAATATTGTTAGGAAATAAAAATGGCATTCGATAAAGACGCATTTTTGACCGCGCTGGACAGCATGACGGTCATGGAACTCAACGACCTGGTGAAAGCCATTGAAGAGAAGTTTGGTGTGAGCGCTGCAGCCATGGCTGCTCCCGCTGCTGCTGGTGGCGGTGCTGCTGCTGCTGCTGAAGAGAAGACGGAATTCAACGTAGTGCTGCTTGACGCCGGCGCCAACAAGGTGTCCGTCATCAAGGCAGTGCGCGAAATCACCGGCCTGGGCCTCAAGGAAGCCAAGGACCTGGTGGACGGCGCTCCCAAGAACGTCAAGGAAGGCATTGCCAAGGCTGACGCTGAAGCTGCCAAGAAGAAGCTGGAAGAAGCTGGCGCCAAGGTCGAACTCAAGTAATCGATCTTTGTTCCTGGGCTGGGATGCTCCAAAAGGGCTCCCAGCCTTTGCTGTTCTATAAGAGCGCACTAAAAAGCGGTGACTCACCGTTTTTTAGTGTCTTCTGACCCCGACTGCAGAAGACGCCTTGGTACGGGTTGTGTGCAACGCACGACCGTCCGCCAGTGATTGGTAGTGGCCAATCGCCAAGGAGTGTTGAAAGTGATGTTCAACACGACAGTCGCCTAGGACCCCCAGGATTCCTCAGTCTTTGCCCGGAGATCTAATGGCTTACACATACACTGAACGCAAGCGTATTCGCAAAAACTTCGGTAGTCGCGATAGCGTGCTCGAAATTCCCTACCTGCTGCAAATGCAAAAAGATGCCTACACGGCATTCTTGCAGGCCGATGTTGCTCCGAAAAAGCGGACCGCAGAAGGTCTGCAGGCTGCTTTTGAAGCCGCTTTCCCGATCGTCTCGCACAACGGTTTCGTCGAGATGAAGTACCTGGAGTACAGCCTGGCCAAGCCGGCTTTCGATGTGCGTGAATGCCAGACCCGTGGTTTGACCTTCGCCTCCGCCGTGCGTGCCAAGGTGCAACTGATCATTTACGATCGCGAGTCCTCGACGACGCAAAACAAGGTGGTCAAAGAGGTCAAGGAGCAGGAAGTCTACATGGGTGAAGTTCCGCTCATGACGGGCAAGGGATCCTTCATCATCAACGGTACTGAGCGCGTGATCGTGTCCCAGTTGCACCGTTCGCCTGGCGTGTTCTTCGAGCACGACAAGGGCAAGACCCACAGCTCGGGCAAGCTGCTGTTCTCGGCGCGCATCATTCCGTACCGCGGTTCCTGGCTCGACTTCGAGTTCGATCCCAAGGACCTGCTGTACTTCCGCGTGGACCGTCGCCGCAAGATGCCGGTCACGATCCTGCTCAAGGCCATTGGCCTGACCAACGAATCCATCCTGGCCAACTTCTTCGTCAACGACAACTTCCGCCTGATGGACAGTGGCGCCCAGATGGAGTTTGTGGCCGAACGCCTGCGCGGTGAAGTGGCCCGTTTCGACATTACCGACAAGAGCGGAAAAGTCGTGGTGGCCAAGGACAAGCGGGTCACAGCCCGCCACACCCGCGAACTGGAGCAGTCGGGCACGACCCATATCAGCGTGCCGGAAGACTTCCTGATCGGCCGCGTGGTTGCACGCAACGTTGTCGACGGTGATACCGGTGAAATCGTGGCCAAAGCCAATGAGGAGCTGACCGAAGCACTGCTCAAGAAGTTGCGTCTGGCCGGCGTGCAGGACCTGCCTTGCATTTACACCAACGAACTGGACCAGGGTGCCTACATTTCGCAAACCCTGCGCACCGACGAAACGGTGGACGAGTTCGCCGCTCGCGTGGCCATCTACCGCATGATGCGCCCTGGCGAGCCGCCTACGGAAGACGCCGTGCAGGCCCTGTTCCAGCGCCTGTTCTACAACCCGGACACCTACGATCTGTCGCGCGTCGGTCGCATGAAGTTCAACGCCAAGATGGGCCGCTCCGAGTCTACTGGCCCCAAGGTGCTGACCAACGAGGACATCCTGGCCGTGGTCAAGATCCTGGTGGACCTGCGCAATGGCCGTGGCGACGTCGACGACATCGACCACTTGGGTAACCGTCGTGTGCGCTGCGTGGGCGAACTGGCCGAGAACCAATACCGCACCGGCTTGGCACGGA
Source organism: Rhodoferax sp. MLSD5-FHT05B10 (assembly GCF_058793415.1). Classification (NCBI taxonomy): domain Bacteria; kingdom Pseudomonadati; phylum Pseudomonadota; class Betaproteobacteria; order Burkholderiales; family Comamonadaceae; genus Rhodoferax; species Rhodoferax sp. MLSD5-FHT05B10. The sequence goes on from NZ_JBXAFT010000007.1 coordinate 5,377, forward strand.
TCGAGAAGGCTGTGAAAGAGCGCCTGGGTCAGGCCGAGCAAGAGCCGCTGATGCCGCACGACCTGATCAACAGCAAGCCGATCTCGGCTGCGTTGAAGGAGTTCTTTGGCGCTTCGCAGCTGTCCCAGTTCATGGACCAGACGAACCCCCTGGCCGAAATCACCCACAAGCGCCGCGTATCGGCCCTGGGCCCGGGCGGTTTGACGCGTGAGCGTGCCGGCTTTGAAGTCCGCGACGTGCACGTGACCCACTACGGTCGGGTGTGTCCTATCGAAACGCCAGAAGGCCCAAACATTGGTCTGATCAACTCGCTGGCGCTCTACGCCCGCTTGAACGAATACGGGTTCATCGAAACGCCGTACCGTCGCGTGGTCGATGGCAAGGTGACCAACGACATCGACTACCTGTCGGCCATTGAAGAAGGCAAGTACGTGATTGCCCAGGCCAATGCGGCCCTGGACAAGGACGGCAAGCTGACCGGCGATCTGGTTTCTGCGCGTGAGAAGGGCGAGTCCATTCTGGTGGGCGCGGAGCGTGTCCAGTACATGGACGTTTCGCCCGCACAGATCGTGTCGGTGGCAGCTTCGCTGGTGCCTTTCCTGGAGCACGACGATGCGAACCGGGCACTGATGGGCGCCAACATGTCGCGTCAGGCCGTGCCCGTGCTGCGTCCCGAGAAGCCCATGGTGGGTACCGGGATTGAGCGCGTCGCTGCGGTCGACTCCGGCACCGTGGTGACCACCACCCGTGGCGGTATCGTGGACTACGTGGATGCAACCCGCGTGGTGATTCGCGTGAACGACGCGGAAGCGCAAGCTGGCGAAGTCGGTGTGGATATCTACAACCTGATCAAGTACCAGCGGTCCAATCAGAACACCAACATTCACCAGCGTCCTATCGTCAAGAAGGGCGACAAGCTGGCCAAGGGCGACGTCATCGCTGACGGTGCTTCCACCGATCTGGGCGAAATCGCCATTGGCCAGAACATGCTGGTGGCCTTCATGCCCTGGAACGGCTACAACTTCGAAGATTCGATTCTGATTAGCGAGCGCGTGGTGGCAGAAGACCGCTACACCTCCATTCATATCGAAGAGCTCGTAGTGATGGCGCGTGACACCAAGTTGGGCGCGGAAGAAATTACCCGCGACATCCCCAACCTGAGCGAACAGCAACTCAACCGTCTGGACGAGTCCGGCATCATCTACGTGGGTGCCGAGGTTCAGCCGGGTGACACGCTGGTGGGTAAAGTAACGCCCAAGGGTGAAACGACTCTGACGCCTGAAGAGAAACTGCTGCGTGCCATCTTCGGTGAAAAGGCGTCGGACGTGAAAGACACCTCGCTGCGGGTGGATCAAGGCTCGCAAGGCACTGTGATCGACGTGCAGGTCTTCACCCGCGAAGGCATTACCCGCGACAAGCGTGCCCAGCAGATCATTGACGACGAACTCAAGCGTTTCCGCCTGGATCTGAATGACCAGATCCGTATCGTGGAAGCCGACGCGTTCGACCGGATTGAAAAGCTGTTGGCTGGCAAGGTTGCCAACGGTGGTCCGCAGAAGCTGGCCAAGGGCACCAAGATCGACAAGGCGTATCTGGCCTCCGTCGAGAAGTTCCACTGGTTCGACATCCGACCGGCGGACGATGAAGTAGCCACCCAGCTGGAGAGCATCAAGAACTCGCTGGAGCAAACCCGCCACAGCTTTGACCTCGCCTTTGAAGAAAAGCGCAAGAAGCTTACACAAGGCGATGAGTTGCCAGCTGGCGTGCTGAAGATGGTCAAGGTCTACATCGCGGTCAAGCGCCGCCTGCAGCCCGGTGACAAGATGGCGGGTCGCCACGGCAACAAGGGTGTGGTTTCCAAGATCACGCCCGTGGAAGACATGCCGTACATGGCTGACGGTACCCCTGTAGACATCGTGCTGAACCCATTGGGCGTGCCTTCGCGTATGAACATTGGCCAGGTGCTGGAAGTGCACTTGGGATGGGCTGGCAAGGGCTTGGGACACCGTATTGGCGACATGCTGCAACGAGAAGCCGCTGCGGCCGAAATCCGCGGCTTCCTCGAGAAGGTCTATAACAGTGCCGGTCGCAAGGAAGACTTGGCCCAGCTGTCCGACGCAGAGGTGCAGGAAATGGCCCAAGAGCTCACCAGTGGTGTTCCCTTTGCCTCTCCCGTGTTTGACGGCGCGACGGAAAAGGAAATCGGCGACATGCTGCAACTGGCCTATCCGGATGACGTGGCAAAGGCCAAGGGCCTGACCGCCGCTCGTACCCAGGCCCAACTGTATGACGGCCGCACCGGCGACGCTTTCGAGCGCACCACCACGGTCGGATATATGCATTACCTGAAGTTGCACCACTTGGTGGACGACAAGATGCACGCCCGTTCAACCGGCCCGTACAGCTTGGTGACCCAGCAACCTTTGGGTGGTAAAGCCCAGTTCGGTGGACAGCGCTTTGGTGAAATGGAAGTGTGGGCGCTGGAAGCGTATGGCGCAGCCTACACGTTGCAGGAAATGCTCACGGTCAAGTCCGACGACGTGCAAGGTCGTACCAAGGTGTACGAAAGCATCGTCAAGGGCGAGCATTCCATCGAAGCCGGCATGCCCGAATCGTTCAATGTGCTGCTCAAGGAAATTCGTTCCCTGGGTATCGACATGGAACTTGAGCGTAGCTGATTGCGAACAAGAAAAGGATTTAACCCATGAAATCATTACTCGACCTGTTCAAGCAGTTCACGCCCGACGAGCACTTCGGTGCCATCAAGATCGGTATGGCTTCGCCAGAAAAGATCCGTTCGTGGTCGTTCGGCGAAGTGCGCAAACCTGAGACCATCAACTACCGCACGTTCAAGCCCGAGCGCGATGGTCTGTTCTGCGCCAAGATTTTTGGACCTATCAAGGACTACGAATGCCTGTGCGGCAAGTACAAGCGTTTGAAGCACCGCGGCGTGATCTGCGAGAAGTGCGGTGTTGAAGTCACTCAGACCAAGGTGCGTCGCGAACGCATGGGTCACATTGACCTGGCAGCTCCCTGCGCGCACATCTGGTTCCTGAAGTCCCTGCCCAGCCGTTTGGGCCTGGTGCTGGACATGACGCTGCGCGATATCGAACGCGTGCTGTACTTTGAAGCGTACGTGGTAACCGATCCCGGCATGACCCCGCTGAAGAAGTTCAGCATCATGTCCGAAGACGACTATGACGCCAAGTTCAAGGAATACGGCGACGAGTTCCAGGCCAAGATGGGCGCGGAAGGTATCAAGGACCTGCTGCAAAGCATTGATATCGAAGGTTCCATCGAGAAGCTGCGCAACGACCTGACCGGTTCCGAGCTCAAGATCAAGAAGAACGCCAAGCGTTTGAAGGTTCTGGAAGCGTTCAAGAAATCCGGCATCAAACCCGAGTGGATGGTGCTGGACGTGCTGCCCGTGCTGCCGCCGGACCTGCGTCCGCTGGTGCCGCTGGACGGCGGCCGCTTTGCGACCTCCGACCTGAACGACCTGTACCGCCGCGTCATTAACCGCAACAGCCGTCTGCGCCGTTTGCTGGAGTTGAAGGCGCCGGAAATCATTGCGCGCAATGAGAAGCGCATGCTGCAGGAAGCCGTGGACAGCTTGCTGGACAATGGCCGCCGCGGCAAGGCCATGACCGGCGCCAACAAGCGCGCCTTGAAGTCCTTGGCTGACATGATCAAGGGTAAATCCGGTCGTTTCCGCCAGAACTTGCTGGGCAAGCGCGTGGACTACTCCGGTCGTTCCGTGATTACCGTGGGCCCAACGCTCAAGCTGCACCAGTGCGGTCTGCCCAAGCTGATGGCCTTGGAACTGTTCAAGCCCTTCATCTTCGCGCGCCTGGAAGCCATGGGCATTGCCACCACCATCAAGGCGGCCAAGAAGGAAGTGGAATCCGGCACCCCCGTGGTCTGGGACATTCTGGAAGAGGTCATCAAAGAGCATCCGGTGATGCTCAACCGTGCGCCTACGCTGCACCGTCTGGGTATCCAGGCGTTTGAACCCATCCTGATCGAAGGCAAGGCCATCCAGCTGCACCCCCTCGTCTGCGCGGCCTTCAACGCCGACTTCGACGGTGACCAGATGGCCGTTCACGTGCCGTTGTCGGTGGAAGCGCAGATGGAAGCCCGCACCTTGATGCTGGCCTCCAACAACATCCTGTTCCCCGCCAACGGAGAGCCTTCCATTGTGCCGTCGCAAGACGTGGTGCTGGGTCTGTACTACACGACCCGTGAACGCATCAACGGCAAGGGTGAAGGCCTGATTTTTGCCGACACCGGTGAAGTGCAACGCGCTTTTGACGCGGGTGAAGTCGAGTTGAATGCCAAGATCAATGTGCGTTTGACCGAGTACACCAAGAACAAGGCCACCGGCGAGTTGACACCGTCCACCAAGCTGTGGGAAACCACGGCCGGGCGTGCTTTGCTGTCCGAGATCCTGCCCAAGGGGCTTCCTTTCTCCAACATCAACAAGGCGTTGAAGAAGAAGGAAATTTCCAAGCTGATCAACGTGTCTTTCCGCAAGTGCGGACTCAAGGACACGGTGGTGTTTGCCGACAAGCTGTTGCAGTCCGGTTTCCGCCTGGCGACCAAGGCCGGTATTTCGATCTGTATTGACGACATGCTGGTGCCGCCCGAGAAGAGCGACATCATTGGTCGAGCTCAGAAAGAGGTCAAGGAAATCGAACAGCAGTATGTGTCCGGTCTGGTGACTGCGGGTGAACGCTACAACAAGGTGGTGGACATCTGGGGCAAGTCGGGTGACGAAGTGTCCAAGGTGATGATGGCCCAGCTCTCCAAGCAGAAGGTGCTGGATCGCCACGGCAAGGAAGTGGATCAGGAGTCCTTCAACTCCATCTACATGATGGCCGACTCCGGTGCCCGTGGTTCTGCGGCGCAGATTCGCCAGGTGGCCGGTATGCGGGGTTTGATGGCCAAGCCTGACGGCTCCATCATCGAAACGCCTATTACCGCGAACTTCCGTGAAGGTCTGAACGTGCTGGAGTACTTCATCTCCACCCACGGTGCCCGTAAGGGTCTGGCCGACACCGCCTTGAAGACCGCGAATTCCGGTTATCTGACCCGCCGTCTGGTGGACGTGACCCAGGATCTGGTGGTGACCGAGCAGGATTGCGGCACCCACGAAGGCTCGCTGATGCGCGCCATTGTTGAGGGTGGTGAGGTCATCGAATCCCTGCGGGACCGCATTTTGGGTCGCACGGCAGCGGAAGATGTGGTGCACCCCGAGAACCGTGCGGTTCTGGCAACGTCCGGCACCATGCTGGACGAAGACCTGATCGACGAGTTGGAAGCGGCCGGCGTGGACGAAGTCAAGGTGCGCACGGCGCTGACTTGCGAGACCCGCTACGGCATCTGCGCCAAGTGCTATGGCCGTGACCTGGGGCGCGGCGGTCTGATCAACGGCGGCGAGGCCGTCGGTGTGATTGCTGCCCAGTCCATCGGCGAACCAGGCACCCAGCTGACCATGCGGACGTTCCACATCGGTGGTGCAGCATCGCGTGCCGCCATCGCCTCCAGCGTGGAAGCAAAATCCAACGGCACGATTGGTTTCAACGCGACCATGCGTTACGTGACCAACAGCAAGAAAGAGCTGGTGGTGATTGCACGTTCCGGTGAGATCATCATCCAGGACGAGCATGGCCGCGAGCGTGAACGCCACAAGGTGCCGTACGGCGCTGTGTTGACCGTGAAGGCCGACCAAGCCATCAAGGCAGGCACCATTCTGGCCAACTGGGACCCGCTGACCCGCCCCATCATTACCGAATTCGCCGGTAAGGCGCAGTTCGAAAATGTGGAAGAAGGTCTGACGGTGGCCAAGCAGGTGGACGAAGTGACCGGCTTGTCCACGCTGGTGGTGATCGATCCGAAGCGCCGTGGCGCGGCCAAGATTGTCCGTCCGCAGGTCAAGCTGATCGACGCGTCGGGACAGGAAGTCAAGATTCCGGGAACCGATCACTCGGTGACCATCGGCTTCCCTGTGGGCGCGCTGGTACAGGTGCGTGATGGTCAGGACGTGGGCCCCGGCGAAGTGCTGGCCCGCATCCCGATCGAAGGCCAGAAAACCCGCGACATTACCGGTGGTCTGCCCCGCGTGGCAGAACTGTTCGAAGCCCGCACGCCCAAGGACAAGGGTACGCTGGCCGAGATCACCGGCACCGTGTCGTTCGGCAAGGAAACCAAGGGCAAGATCCGCCTGCAGATCACGGATCCGGACGGCAAGGTCTGGGAAGACCTGGTGCCGAAGGAGAAGAACATTCTGGTTCACGAAGGCCAGGTTGTGAACAAGGGTGAAAGCGTGGTGGACGGCCCGGCTGATCCGCAGGACATCCTGCGTCTGCTGGGGTCGGAAGAACTGGCGCGCTACATCGTTGACGAAGTGCAGGACGTGTACCGCTTGCAGGGCGTGAAGATCAACGACAAGCACATTGAAGTGATTGTTCGCCAGATGCTGCGCCGTGTGGTGGTCGAGAACGCCGGTGATTCCTCTTACATCAACGGTGAACAGGTTGAGCGTTCCGAAATGCTCAACACCAACGATGCGTTGCGCGCTGAGGGCAAGATTCCTGCAACCTACAGCAACTTGCTGCTGGGTATTACCAAGGCATCGCTGTCGACCGATTCGTTCATCTCTGCCGCTTCCTTCCAGGAAACGACCCGAGTGCTGACCGAAGCGGCCATTATGGGCAAGCGCGATGAGTTGCGTGGTCTGAAGGAAAACGTCATCGTTGGCCGCCTGATTCCAGCGGGCACCGGCTTGGCGTACCATGAAGCCCGCAAGGTACGGGAGCAGATGGATGACGCAGAACGTCGCGCCATTGCCGAGGCAGAAGCGGCCGAGCTGGCTGGCGACGCCGAAACTGTTGGCGAAGTGCAAGCCCAGGAAGGCACTGCGGACGAGTAAGGTCTGCTGCTACTGAAACGTAGCACCCCAAGCCCCTTTTGCGAGGAGCTTGGGGTTTTTTGTTGGAATCTCCGGTTGCAGGCTGGAATGGACAGGACAATCATGAGTGGTTCACTGTTGCTGTGGATGGGGCTGGCGCTTGCTGTTTTCTGGGGCGTGGGCTTGTACAACCGCTTGATGCGCATGCGTGCCCGTGGACTGGCTGCATTGGGCTCGGTTGAAAAATACCTGCGTCGCTATGCGGATCTGGTGAGCGTGCACCTGTCGGTTCCCGGTGCCAGCCCGACGCAGGCCAGTCCCGTGTCGACTGAGCATTTGCCGCCGGAATGGGCACATCTGCTGACCATTCTGCAGACCCTGGAGCGCGCATTGAAGGATGCCCGGGGCATGCCGCTGGCGGTGGAGCCCGTTGCCCGGTTGACACAGGCCCTGACAGCCCTGCATGAGGCGTGGGAGCGCCTGTGTGATGCACCGGCCGATCTCGCCGGGCCACCGGTTCCGGACACCATGCGGTTGCAATGGGACGCCGTAACTTTGAAAGTAGAAGCCGCGCGCGGCGGCTTCAATCGCATTTTGACCAAATACAACGAAGCCATAGACCAATTCCCGGCGCGGCTGGTGGCCGGTACCATGGGATTCAAACCCGCGGGGTTGCTGTGAGCGCACCATGGTGAATCCCGCCCATACTTCCATCCCGCTGTGGCGCCAGTTGCTGGCAACCTCGGTAGTCGTCACCGCCGTACGCAATGGTGCATCCGGCACGGCCGCACTCGAGGACGTACCGGCTGACCTGCGCCCCGGCGTGCAGGCGCTGGCCTTTCATGTGTGGCGCAATCTGGGGCGTGCGCAAGCCTTGCTCCAGAAGCTGGCGACTCGCTTGCCGCCGCCGGCTGCCGATGCGCTTCTGTGCACGGCCCTGGCGCTGTCCTGGCGCGACGCGGACGCCCCGTATGATGCATTCACCCTGGTCAACCAGACCGTGGAGGCCGCCAAGCACAGTGCCGCCATCCGGGCGCAGGCCAACTTTCTGAATGCGTGCCTGCGCCGGTTCTTGCGGGAGCGGGACGCTTTGGTGGCCAGCACCGATGCCGACCCGGTCGCCTGCTGGAACCACCCCTCTTGGTGGATCAAGCGTGTCAAGCAGGACCATCCCGAGCAATGGCGCGACATACTGGCGGCAGCCAATGATCCGGCACCCATGACCTTGCGGGTGAACGGACGCAAAATCCGTACACCGGACTATCTGGCCCTGCTGGCGCAGGCGGGCATTGCGGCCCGTGCGGACGTTCAGGTCCCCAGCGCTGTCGTTCTGGAACATGCCATTCCGGTTCAGCGCATTCCCGGTTTTGAGCAGGGGTTGGTCTCGGTGCAGGATGCGGGGGCGCAGATGGCGGCGCCCTTGTTGCTGCAGGGAATGGCAAATGGGGCGGGTCTGCGCATTCTGGATGCCTGTGCGGCGCCCGGCGGCAAGACCGGCCATTTGCTGGAGATCTCCGATGGTGCGGTGACGGCGTTGGAAATAGACGCCCGCCGCTGTGCACGCATCACACAGAATACCGCCCGTCTGGGCTTGCAGGCCCGCGTACAGACGGCTGACGCCGCGCGGCCGCAGGATTGGTGGGATGGGCAACTCTTCGATGCCATCTTGCTGGATGCACCGTGCACGGCCTCTGGCATTGTCCGTCGCCATCCGGATGTGCGCTGGCTGCGCCGCGAGTCGGATATCGCGCAGTTGGCGGACCAGCAGAAACACCTACTGCAAACGTTGTGGGCCTTGTTACGTCCGGGCGGACAGCTGGTGTACTGCACCTGTTCTGTTTTCCGTGCCGAAGGGTACGACCAGGTCCAAACGTTTCTTGCGCACAACACCGATGCGATTTTGCTGCCATCTCCAGGCCATTTAATTCCCCAAAATGGTTCCAAAGCGGGTGCCGTCCCGGACAATCGGGCGGGTGATCACGATGGTTTCTACTACGCGTTGCTGCAAAAACGGCTGGCTTGACGGGGCCATGCGGGCGCTGTGGGCGTGGGGTTTGATGCTGGTGGCAGGGCTGGCGCAGGCTCAGACCAGCACCGAAGTCACCCAGTTCCGGGTGGAGCGTGTCGAAGATGAAGTGCTGGTGTCGGCGCAGATGCTGTTTGACCTGCCTTCTGCCGTAGAAGACGCGCTGCTCAAGGGCGTCCCCCTCTTTTTTGTCGCCGAGGCCGACATCGTGCGGGAGCGCTGGTACTGGTATGACAAGCAGGTCAGCACCGCCGCGCGCCACATGCGTCTGGCTTACCAGCCGTTGACCCGGCGCTGGCGGCTCAATGTCACCTCAGGGGCTGCGCGCGAAGGCAGTCTGGGCTTGGCACTCAACCAGAGTTTCGACACCCTGCCGCAGGCACTTGCCAGCATCAAGCGGATTTTGCGCTGGAAGGTTGCAGACGCAACGGATCTGGATGGCAGCGTCCGCTACAAGGTGGAGTTCCGTTTCCGGCTGGACCTGAGCCAGTTGCCCAGGCCATTCCAGATTGGTGCCATCGGGCAGTCCGATTGGGATTTGGCGGCGTCCGCCAGCACGTTCTTGTCTCTGAAATGAAGCGTCTGCCTGGCATTGGCGATCCGGCCGCGGCCTTGCAAAGCTCCCGCGCACTGCGCCGGACGGTGGCCGTGGTTGCGGTCACCATGGTGGTGATCGGCCTAGTGTTGCTCTACCTTCTGATGCAGGCCACCAACAACCGTGAAATGTACGAGCGCAACTATGCCCGGCTTTTCACCATTAACATGGTCGTGGCTGCGGTGCTGCTGACGGCCATTGTGTGGGTTGGGTACCGCTTGCTGGTGCGTCTGCGCCAGGGCAAGTTTGGCAGCCGGCTGCTGGTGAAGCTGGCAACCATTTTTGCCCTGGTCGGCTTGGCGCCGGGCTTGCTTATTTATGTGGTGTCGTACCAGTTCGTTTCCCGATCCATTGAAACCTGGTTTGACGTGAAGGTGGAGGGGGCACTGGATGCCGGTCTGAATTTGGGGCGTGTCACCCTGGACACTCTTTCCAACGACCTGGCGGACAAATCGCGGACGGCGGCTGTGCAGCTGTCGCAAAATCCGGACGCAATGACCGGGCTGCTGCTGGATCGCATGGTGGAGCAGTTAGGCGCTACGGATGTCGCCGTCTGGGGGACTTCGGGCACCCTGATCGCCAGCGCCGGCCAGTCGGGTTTCCAGCTGAGTCCGGACAAGCCATCGCCCAGCCAATTTCGCATCGCCAGGGCCGAACGCTCCCTGTCCTGGGTGGAGGGGCTGGAGGATGCAGTTCCCTCGGCGGCGAGTGCCGCGCGCATCAAAGTCCTGGTTCCTCTTTCGAGCGCGGCTCTCGGCCTTACACCGGAGACCCGGTTTCTGCTGGTCTCCAAGGCGCTCCCCCCCAATCTGGTAGCCAATGCACTGGCGGTGGAAAGCGCCAACCGCGAGTACCAGGAGCGAGCATTGGGTCGGGAAGGCCTCAAGCGCATGTACATCGGCACCCTCACACTGAGCCTGTTCCTGGCGGTGTTTGGTGCGGTGCTGCTGGCGGTGATTCTGGGCAACCAGATTGCCCGCCCTCTGCTGGTGCTGGCGGAAGGTGTCAGCCAAGTGGCAGCCGGTGACCTGACTCCCAAGCTGGCCATGCAAGGCAAGGATGAACTGGGCGGCCTGACGCGAGCCTTTGCCTCCATGACCGAGCAACTGGCCGATGCGCGGCAATCCGTGCAGCACAGCATGGCGCAAGTGGATGCCGCGCGCGCCAATCTGCAAACGATTCTGGACAACCTGACGGCGGGTGTCATCGTCCTCGGTCCGCAGGGAGAGATTCGTTCATCCAACCCGGGGGCTGCCCGTATTCTCCAGGTCGCACTGGTCGCGCATGAAGGGCAGTTGCTGGCCGAAGTTGAGGGGTTGCAGGATTTCGGCCGTGCCGTGCAGACGCAGTTCAGCAGCTTCCTGAACCAGCGCGCCGAACATGGGCAGGACCATTGGCAGCAGTCGTTTGAAATTGGGGGCGGCTCCCAGGGGGCCATGCGCGGCCCCTTTGACCGGACCCTTACGCTTGTGGCCCGTGGCGCCGAGTTACCGGGCGACGCGCGTTTGCTGGTGTTCGACGATATCTCCGAGATCGTCTCGGCGCAGCGCGCACAGGCCTGGGGGGAAGTGGCTCGCCGGCTGGCCCACGAAATCAAAAATCCGCTGACGCCGATCCAGCTGTCTGCCGAGCGCCTGGAAATGAAACTGTCTGGCAAGCTGGCTGCGACCGATGAGGCGCTGCTGACCAAATCCGTGAAAACCATTGTGGACCAGGTCGACGCGATGAAACGGCTGGTCAATGAGTTCCGGGACTATGCGCGTCTGCCTGCGGCGGAACTCAAGCCAGTCAACCTCAATGCCTTGGTTCAGGACACCCTGCACCTGTACGACAGCGGCACGGCCGTGCCGGTCTGTCTGGAACTGGACGCGCAATGCCCCCCGGTGCTGGGCGATGCCCAGCAATTGCGTCAGGTGGTACACAACCTGTTACAAAATGCCCTGGACGCCTGCGAGTCGGCCAATTCGGTTGTGCAGGAAGATCGCAGCGTGATTTTGCGCACCCAGTGGCAGCCGGCAAGCGGTCGCGTTCGCCTGAGTGTTCTGGACCGCGGCACCGGCTTTCCGGAGCACATTCTCAAGCGGGCCTTCGAGCCCTACGTCACCACCAAGGCGAAGGGAACCGGGCTGGGTCTGGCCGTGGTGAAGAAGATTGCCGACGAGCATGGATCGCGCATTGACATCGCCAACCGGGTCGCGGACGGCGTCGTGGTGGGTGCACAAGTGTCGTTATCATTGGCCGTGGATAACAGCGCTCAGGCCTGAGCGCAACACAATGGCATCTAAGGGATAGCGCGTACACCATGGCAAACATTCTGGTTGTTGACGATGAGCACGGTATTCGGGATCTGCTCTGGGAAATTTTGAATGACGAAGGTCACAACGTAGAACTCGCGGAGAATGCTGCCCAGGCGCGTGCGGCGCGTATGCGCGAACGGCCGGATCTGGTGTTGCTCGATATCTGGATGCCTGATACGGATGGCGTGACGCTCTTGAAGGAGTGGCTGACCGCCGGTGTGCTGACCATGCCGGTGATCATGATGAGCGGGCATGCCACCATTGATACAGCGGTGGAAGCCACCAAGATCGGCGCACTGGCATTTCTGGAAAAACCCATCACCTTGCAGAAATTGCTCAAGGCGGTCGAGCAGGGTTTGGCCCGCAGCGCCTTGCGCAAGCCGGTTGCACCGATGGCGCAAGGGGCGCTGACGTCTTCGCTGGAGCCGGTGAGCTACGTACCGGCCGCTACACCCGGTCCGGTCGAAGTGGGCCTGCAGGCCAGTCAGAATTTTGTGCTCGACAAGCCCTTGCGCGAGGCCCGTGACGAGTTCGAAAAAGCCTATTTTGAGTACCATTTGGCCAAGGAGAACGGCTCCATGACGCGGGTGGCCGAGAAGACCGGTCTGGAGCGCACCCACCTGTACCGCAAGCTTAAGCAGCTGGGAGTGGATTTGACGCGCAGCAAGCGCAACGGAATTTGAAGGAATTTGGCTGAAGGCTCCGTTGTTGCTGCTATAATCTCAGGCTCAGGCCCGGTAGCTCAGTCGGTAGAGCAGAGGATTGAAAATCCTTGTGTCGGTGGTTCGATTCCGCCCCAGGCCACCAAATTGGAAAGCCCATTGACGACGATGGGCTTTTTCTTTGACCATCGCAGTGGTCAATGCGCGGGAATAGCTCAGTTGGTAGAGCGCAACCTTGCCAAGGTTGAGGTCGAGAGTTCGAGACTCTTTTCCCGCTCCATATTTTTCTATGGCAAAACGCTACTCGCGCAATGCGATACGGGACCATTTGTGACCGAGTGGCTTTGTGGCGAATGTGCTTAGTGTGGCAAAATTCGTTCGCCCGCTGTAAATATAACGCCGTATTCTTCGGTGTCTTCTCTGTGGCGGGCTCCCCGGCGGAATCTCCAAGTTGTGTTTGCTGGCTATAAGGTCAGCGTGGTGAGGTGTGTTTCTAAATTGCAATGCATCTACAGTTCGTTTTAAGTTGAATAACTTGTTATCTGGGGGAAGCTGTCTCAAGGCTAATGTTGGCGGGAGATGGCCAGAAGGCTATGCGTGTTACAGAAAAATAGCTGCATTTAACATAGTGCGCGAAAAGGGGCAATTTTTAGCCTTGCTGGGAAGGAGTTGTGCATCATGGTGCGTTCGCACAACACGTCCATACAATCCAACAACAATTGGGTGTGATTTATGAGCATGATTCCATACGGTCGGCAGAGTATCTCGGAAGATGACATTAATGCTGTCGTCGAGGTTCTGCGCTCCGATTTTTTGACGCAAGGGCCTGTGGTCCCGGAGTTTGAAAAGGCAGTTGCAGGCTACTGTGGCGCAAACCATGCCGTGGCGGTCAACAGTGCCACTAGCGCCTTGCACATTGCCTGTCTGGCTCTGGGCGTGGGGCCGGGGGATGTGGTTTGGACCACACCCATTACCTTCGTGGCCAGCGCTAACTGTGCACGCTACTGCGGAGCGGATGTTGATTTCGTGGACATTGATCCACGCACCTACAACATGAGCGTGGAGCGCCTAGCGGAGAAACTGCAGCGGGCCAAGGCCAATAACCGGTTACCCAAGGTTGTCATTCCCGTGCACTTGGCGGGACAGTCATGCGAGATGGAGTCCATCCACGCCCTATCCCAGAAATATGGGTTCCGTATCATCGAAGACGCGTCCCATGCCATCGGCGGAGGCTATCAAGGTGAAAAAGTCGGCAATTGCCGGTTCAGTGACATCACGGTATTCAGCTTTCATCCGGTGAAGATCATCACCACGGGCGAAGGCGGCATGGCCGTTACCAATGACCTAGAGCTCGTAAAAGTGATGGCTCGTTTGAGAAGCCACGGCGTGACACGCTACGCTTCGGAGATGACGCACGCGCCGGACGGTCCTTGGTACTACCAGCAGATCGAGCTGGGTTTCAATTACCGTATGACGGAGTTGCAGGCGGCTCTAGGCGTGAGCCAGATTAAGCGACTGGATGACTTCGTGGCCAAACGCCACGCCATTGCTCTTCGGTATGACAAATTGCTGGATAAGAGTCTGATTGCCACGCCGTGGCAGCATCCTGACACCTACTCAGGTTTGCACCTGTATATTGTTCGCGTTCCCGCGGAGAATCACCGGGCGCTGTTCGATAACCTGCGGGCTGGCGGCATTGGCGTGAATCTGCATTACATCCCTGTCTACCGGCAACCTTATTACGAGCGCTTGGGGTTTAAGCGAGAAGATTACCCTGAGTCGGAGCGTTATTACACTGAGGTCATCAGCCTTCCCATGTACCCGGACCTGACGCAAGAGCAGCAGGACGAGGTGGTCCAGCAGTTGCTGACCCCGACCGGCTACCAAACCCTTTTCTAATATTGGGGTGTGATCATGAGGTTGGCGGTCATACCGGCGCGCGGGGGGAGTAAACGCATACCCCGCAAGAACATTAAGCTATTCTGCGGCAAGCCCATGCTTGCGTGGTCTATCGAGGCTGCCCGGGAGAGCGGATGCTTCGACCGGATCATAGTGTCGACCGATGATGATGAGATCGCGGGCATTGCGCGCCATTACGGTGCCGACGTTCCGTTTCGGCGACCGACCGAGCTCTCTGATGACTATGCCGGCACGATTCCCGTGGTTGCACATGCTGTCAAAACAGTTCAATCACAGGGGGTATCGCCCAATGCTGTGTGCTGCATATACGCGACAGCCCCCTTCTTGCAAGGGGCGGATTTGAATCAAGGCCTGAGAGATCTAGATCAGACCGGCGCAGACTATGCGTTCTCAGTTACCCGGTATGAGTTTCCCATTCAGCGCGCGATTCGCATCGCCGATTCTGGACGGGTTGCCATGTTCTATCCCGAGCATTTCAATACCCGATCGCAGGACCTGGAAGAGGCTTACCATGATGCCGCCCAGTTCTACTGGGGGCGCACGGACGCGTGGCTATCCGGCAGAACCATTTTTTCCGAGGATGCTACCCCGGTGATCCTGCCGCACCATCGCGTACAGGACATAGATAACCCGGAAGATTGGGAGCGGGCAGAATGGATGTTCAAATCCATGATTCTTCAGCGAGAGAAACAAAAATGAAATCTGACAATACGTTCAAGACTGAACAAGAAGCCTTCTGGGCCGGAGACTTTGGTGATGAATATATCCAGCGCAATCAAGGTGATCTGCTGCTGGCCTCGAACCTGAACTTCTTCGTCGGCGCATTGCATGCCACGCGGGGTGTGAAGAGCTGTGTGGAGTTCGGCGCCAACATCGGCATGAACCTGAAAGCGTTGAACCTGCTGCACCCCGGCATCGACTCCCATGGTATTGAAATCAATGCTGAGGCGGCCCGTCAGCTTGGCGAGGTGATTCGACCCGCGCACGTCTATAACACGTCCATTCTTGATTTTGAACCGGAGCGCAAGTGGGACCTTGCTCTCATCAAGGGTGTTCTCATCCACATCAACCCCGAGGTGCTGCCGCAGGTCTACGACAAACTCGTGGCGTGCACTGGCCGCTACCTGCTCGTTGCAGAGTACTACAACCCCGCACCGGTCGTCATTCCTTACCGCGGCCACAGTGATCGTCTGTTCAAACGCGACTTTGCCGGCGAGATCATGGAGCGCCACCCGCAACTGCAACTCATCGACTATGGCTTCGCCTATCGCCGCGATCCCAACTTTCCCCAGGACGACATCACGTGGTTCCTGATGGAAAAGCGCTGATTCGTCCTCTTTACCTGATCTCTGACACCGTCCTATGTTGACCTATTGCAAGCACTGTGTAATGCCGGACACCAAGCCGGATCTGCACCTAGACGAACACGGCGTGTGCAACGCCTGCCGCAGTTACGAGCGCCGTAAAGAGGTGGATTGGGACGCCCGTTACAAGGAACTGCTGCAGGTTCTGGAGAAGTATCGCCGACGCGATGGCAGCAACTGGGATTGCATCGTGCCTGTTAGCGGCGGCAAGGACAGCACTTACCAGGTTGTGCGCATGCTGCAGTTGGGCCTGAATCCGCTGTGCGTGACCTCCACGACCTGTGACCTGTCCGAACTCGGGCGCAAAAACATCGAGAACCTCAAGCACCTCGGGGTGGACTACATCGAGGTTTCGCCCAATCCGCTGGTGCGTGCCAAGCTCAACCGCGTCGGCCTGACCCAGGTGGGGGATATTTCCTGGCCGGAGCATGCGGGCATCTTCACCATCCCTGTCCGGGCTGCTGTGCAATTCAACGTTCCGCTGATCGTCTGGGGCGAGAATTCGCAAAACGAATATGGCGGTCCGGCTGCGGCCGCAGAAAACAGCGTGCTCAATCGTCGCTGGCTCGAGGAATTCGGCGGGTTGCTGGGCATGCGGGTATCCGACCTGATAGGCCAGGAGGGCATCGAGGCCAAGCATCTGATTCACTACACTTATCCGAGCGATGAAGAGCTCACTCGCGTGGGGGTGACGGGCCTCTTCCTAGGTCACTACATTCCGTGGGACGGCTTGTCCAATACCCTGATTGCGCAGGCTAACGGCTTCCGCAGCTACGACAAGGTGGTCGAGGGTTCGATGGTTAACTACGAGAACCTGGACAACCACCAGACCGGCATTCACGACTACTTCAAGTTCCTGAAATTCGGCTTCGGCCGCGCCACCGACTTGGCCTGCCTGCACATCCGCCGCGGCCGCCTCACCCGCCTTGACGGCCTTGAGGCCGTCAAGCGGCTGGACGGCCGCTTCCCATGGGAGTACCTGGGCAAGTCGCTGGAAGACATCCTGCGGCCTTTGGACTTGACAGTCGATGAATTCATCCGGGTTTGCGACAAGTTCACCAACAAGAAGATCTTCAAGCGCGACGTCAGCGGCGCCCTGCTCAAGGATCGTGACGGCAACCTGACCAAGATCAACTACGACAACGTCTGAGAAGGCCATGAGAGTCGGCGTCATCGACTACGGTGTGGGCAACCTGGGCTCGGTACTGCGTGCACTGGAAGAGTTGCGCGTCGCGCCGGTGCTGGTCAACCGCGCAGTCGACATGCACACCACGGACTGCCTCATCCTGCCCGGGGTGGGCAATTTCGCCGATTGCGCCCGACTGCTGCAGGCAGGCGGCTGGGTCGAAGCACTGCGCCAGGAGGTGGTGGGCTACGGCCGTCCCCTGCTGGGCATCTGTGTGGGCATGCAACTGCTGGCCGATGCCAGCACCGAGGGGGTCGACGAGGGGCAGGGAACGCCGGGGCTGGGTTTCATTCCCGGCCAGGTCGAGCACCTGCGTGTGCTTGGTTGCGGACTGCGCGTACCCCACGTGGGCTGGAATGGCATAACCCGCTTCGGCAGTGCTGACCACCTGTTCGACGGCATCCCCGACGGCACCGATTTCTACTTCGTACACAGCTACGCCTTTGTGCCTCAGGATCCGGCGAACGTGTTGGCCACGGCCGACTATGGCGTGCCAGTCACGGCCGCGGTTCGGCACGGCCATGTGTGGGGGACCCAGTTCCATCCGGAAAAGAGCTCGCGCGCCGGCTTCCGGCTGTTGCGCAACTTCATCGAGAGCCCCAAGTGCTGAAGGTGCGTGTCATTCCCACCCTGCTCTGGAAGCAGTTTGGCTTGGTCAAGGGGACTGCCTTCGACAGCTGGCGTCGCGTCGGCCCCGTGCTGCCCGCCATCAAGGTCTATAACCAGCGGGAGGTTGACGAACTGGTGCTGGTCGACATCGTGGCGCATCAGTCGAACGACGATCCTGATTTCGAGTCGATCGACGAGTTTGGCCAGGACTGCTTTGTTCCCCTGACCGTCGGTGGCGGTATCACCCGGATCGAGCAGGTGCAGCGTCTGTTGCGTGCAGGCGCTGACAAGGTCAGTGTGAACACCGCAACCTATGCCCGGCCGGAACTGGTGACAGAGATCGCCAGGCGGCACGGCGTCCAGAGCGTGGTGGCCAGCATCGACGTACGGGCGCAGGATGGCGGCTGGAACTGCTTCAGCCATGCCGGCCGGCAGCCCACCGGTCGCGATGTCCGCGCCTGGGCGCGTGAGCTCGAGGACCGCGGGGCTGGCGAGATTCTCATTACCTCGATCGAGCGCGATGGCACCATGCAGGGCTACGATCTGGCACTCATCGAGGCCGTCGTCCGCTCAGTCAGCGTTCCGGTCATCGCCTCGGGCGGTGCCGGCAACTATCAGCACATGGTGGACGCGGTGGTCCAAGCGGGGGCCTCGGCCGTGGCCGCTGCCAGTATCTTCCATTTCACTGAGCAAACCCCGGCTGGCGCCAAGGCGGCGCTGGCGGCCGCTGGCGTGCCGGTGCGGCAGGCTTTCCAGCCCGATGGAGCGCGTTGATCATGGGTGCGGTTCTCCACGTCGCCCTGCGTGTCGATGCTTCCGCAACCATGGGGACGGGCCACCTGCGGCGCTGCCTCTCGCTGGCGCAGGCCCTGGCCGAACTGGGCGCCAGGGTCGACCTGCTGGTCCGCCGGCTCGATGACGTGGCACCGCAGGTCCTGGCCAGACCTGCGGTACGCGCCGGACTCGCTGTGCACTGGCTGCCTGCGCCAGCCATCTCCTATGTGCCCGAGGCAGAGGGGCCACCCCTGCAGGCCTGGGCCGGTGTGCATTGGACGCAAGACGCAAGGGACACAGCGGCCGTGCTGCGCGACGCCGCTCCGAACTGGCTGGTGGTGGACCATTACGCCTTCGACGCGCGCTGGCACGCGGCGATACGTCAGGACCTGGGGTGCCAGTTGTTCGTCATCGACGACATGGCCGACCGTGCGCTGGACGCCGACGCGCTGCTCGACCAGAACTGGGATGCCGACCACCGCGCCAAGTATGCACCGCACCTGCGCCGCAGGCCGCGCTGGATGACCGGCCCGCGTTACGCACTGCTGTCGACGGCCTACCGCGAAGCGCCGCGATACCGTTTTCATCCCCTGGTACGTAGCCTGGGGATCTTTGTGGGCGGAACGGATCCTGGCGGTGCCTCCGTGCAGGTGCTGAGAACCTGCCGCCGCAGCGGCTTTGCCGGCCCCATCGAGGTCGTCTCCACCTCGGCCAGTCCCCATCTGGCCGAGTTGCGCGCGGCCTGCGCCGACATGCCGGGGGCGTCTCTTACGCTCGACGAACCCGATCTCGCGGCCTTCTTCGCGCGCCACGACCTGCAGATTGGCGCCGGTGGTGGGGCCACCTGGGAGCGTTGCTGCATCGGTGTTCCCACCATCGGGCTGGTGCTGGCCGCCAACCAGATGGCGGTGGTACCCGCACTCGACAAACTGGGCGTACTGCAGGCCGCGCGCCTTGACAGCCAATCCGACCCCGTTGGCGTGCCTGCGCTGTCGCAGGTGCTCAGGGTCTTGCTGGCTGATCCGGTTGCCCGCCAGGTCCTGGGCGAGCGCGCAGCCCTCTTGGTCGACGGTCGCGGCGCGCAGCGCGTGGCATTGAGCCTGTTGTGCGCCACCTTGCATCTGCGTCCGGCTACAGGCGGCGATGGGCAGATGCTGCACCGCTGGCGCAACCACCCCGCAGTGCGCGCTGTGTCGGGCACAACGGCTCCCATCGGCCTGGCCGACCACTTGGGCTGGCTACAGCGTGTGCTTGCGGCCGGTGATCGCTGGCTGTTTGTTGCCGAGGTTGGTCAGCTGCCGGTTGGTTGCATCCGCTTTGATCGGCTTGCCGCGGACCACATCGAAGTGTCACTCTATCTGGATCCTGACCTGCAGGGACTAGGACTGGGGCAGCGACTCCTGCTGGCAGGAGAGCGGGCCGTGCACCAGCGCCTGGGCCATGGTTTTACCGTGGATGCCAGTGTCGTGCCCGGGAATACAGCCTCCCAGCGCCTGTTCCAAGCATGTGGGTACCATGGTGGTCCGCTGCAATATCAAAAGACCGTTGGCTTGAGGCCGACTACCCGGTGACTCCGCTATGAAGATTCTGGATCGTGAAATTGGCCCTGGTCGCCGCCCTTATCTGATTGCCGAAATGTCGGGCAACCACAATCAGTCGCTTGACCGTGCGCTGGAGATCGTGGACGCAGCGGCCGCGCACGGCGCCGACGCGATCAAGTTGCAGACATACACGGCCGACACCATGACGCTCAATGTGCGCAAGCCGGGCTTTGTGATCGACGATCCCAAGAGCCTGTGGGCCGATCGCCAGCTCTACGAGCTGTATCAGGAAGCGCATACCCCATGGGAGTGGCACCGCCCCATCATGGAACGCGCGGCATCGCTTGGTGTGCATTGCTTCAGCACGCCGTTTGACGACACCTCGGTGGACTTTCTGGAGTCGCTACATGTGCCGGCCTATAAGATTGCTTCGTTCGAGAACACTGATCTGCCGCTGATCCGCCGCGTGGCCGCCACCGGCAAGCCCATGATCATCTCCACTGGTATGGCCACTGCAGCCGAAATCGACGAAGCCGTGCGCGCCGCCCGCGAGGCCGGCTGTCGCGATCTAGTACTTCTCAAGTGCACCAGCACCTACCCGGCTACCGCCGAGAACACGCATATCAGCACCATTCCGCATATGCGAGCCCTCTTTGGCTGCGAAGTTGGCCTATCTGACCACACGATGGGCTGCGGTGTGTCTGTCGCGGCAACGGCGCTCGGCGCGACCGTGATCGAGAAACACTTTACTCTGCGACGAGCAGACGGGGGGGTGGATTCGACTTTTTCGATGGAGCCCAACGAATTGCAGCAGCTGCGGGAAGAGACAGAACGGGCTGCGCAGGCCCTTGGGCAGGTCCGGTACGGCCCAACTGCTGCCGAGATGAAGTCACTCGTCTTCCGTCGTTCGCTCTATATCGCCAAAGATATGAAGGCCGGCGATATCCTGACCCGCGAGAATTTGCGCTGTGTTCGTCCAGGCTTGGGCTTGCCGCCCAAGCACATGGACACCTTGCTGGGTCTCAGAGTTGCGCGAGATGTCGACACGGGCACGCCAATGGCGTGGTCGCTGCTTGCATCCCCCGGTCAGTGATGAGCGGGATGTCCAATACCGAAGCGGTTTTTTCAAGCCTGCTGCAAATGGTCATGAATACGGCGGCGAAGTCGTTTCCCTGACGGCTGGCCTGTGATCTCTATTTAAAGTGGTGGTTTTAAGTGGGAATGCATCGAAAGAAAATCCTGATCGTCTTCGGCACACGGCCTGAAGCGATAAAGATGGCTCCGGTTGTCAACGCATTGCGGGCGAGGTCGGAGCTGGACGCGCGCGTGTGCGTGACGGCGCAACATCGCCACATGCTGGACCAAGTCCTCAAGCTGTTCTCCATCGCGCCGGATTTTGACCTCGATCTGATGAGGGCTGGTCAGGATTTAACGGATATCACAGCCAGAGCGTTGGTGGGGTTGCGAGAAGTATTTTCCGGTTGGCGGCCGGACCGTGTGCTGGTTCACGGCGATACCACGACCACCATGTCTGCAGCATTGGCGGCTTATTACGCCAGGATTCCGGTGGGTCATGTAGAGGCCGGGCTGAGGACCGGAGACATCTACTCACCCTGGCCCGAGGAAATCAACCGGAGGATGGCGGGGGTCATCGCGGACGTGCACTTCGCCCCCACCCAGCAGGCAAGACAGAACCTGCTCAACGAGTCCGTGGGCGCGGAAAGAATCGTCGTTACCGGCAATACCGTGATTGATGCCTTGCTGTGGGTGGTCAAGGAGCTGAACAGCAACAAGGCCCTGCGGCAGCAACTGGAACAGCAGTTTGCCTATTTGAATCCGGCCAAGCGCCTGGTTCTCGTTACCGGCCATCGCCGGGAAAATTTCGGTGAGGGGTTTGAAAATATCTGCCACGCTCTGAATGACTTGGCCAATCGGGAAGATGTGGAAGTCGTCTACCCGGTTCACCTGAATCCCAATGTGCAGGAACCAGTCAAACGAATACTGGGGGCAAAATCGAATATCTTCTTGGTCGAGCCGTTGGATTACCTGCCGTTCGTTTACCTGATGAACCGCTCGGCCCTTATACTGACCGATTCAGGCGGCATTCAGGAAGAGGCCCCGACACTGGGCAAGCCCGTGCTCGTTATGCGCGACACTACCGAGCGACCCGAGGCAGTGGCGGCCGGTACGGTCAGGCTCGTGGGAACCAGCCGAGAGCGTATTTTCCAGGAATCCAGTCTGCTACTCGACGATCCGGAAAAATATCGAGCAATGGGCTTTTCTCATAATCCTTACGGGGACGGAACAGCCAGCCAACAAATCTGCGAATGGATCGTCAATGAGTAAAGAAGAATTCTCCCGCGTCTCGATCATCGGATTGGGCTATATCGGCCTGCCAACCGCGGCCGTACTCGCTTCCCGCGGCATCAATGTTATGGGTGTAGACGTGAATGCCGAGGTCGTCGCCACTATCAACGAGGGCCGGATACACATTGTCGAGCCCGAGCTCGACGTGCTGGTTCATGGTGCGGTGCATGCCGGAAAGCTGCGCGCTTTCACTAGGCCCCAGAAGGCCCAGGCCTTCCTCATTGCCGTTCCCACCCCGATCACAGCCGACCACCTGCCGGATATGACTTATGTGGAAAAGGCAAGCCGATCCATTGCGCCGGTGCTGGAAAAAGGAAACCTGGTGGTGCTTGAGTCCACCTCTCCCGTCGGGTCCACCGAATCGATGGCGCGCTGGCTGTCCGAAGAGCGCCCGGACCTGACGTTCCCTCACCAAGCCGGCGAGGCGGCCGATGTCAATATCGCTTACTGTCCGGAGCGCGTGCTTCCAGGTGCCGTCGTCCAGGAACTGGTGCGCAACGACCGTGTCATCGGTGGCATGACCAGCCGGTGCGCCGACCGTGCGCGGGATCTGTATCGGACATTTGTCCAGGGCGATTGCCTGATCTCTGACGCGAGAACAGCCGAGATGACCAAGCTGACGGAAAACGCGTTCCGCGACGTCAACATCGCCTTTGCCAATGAGTTGTCCATGATCTGCGACAAGATCGGCATCGACGTGTGGGACCTGATTTCACTGGCCAACCGCCATCCACGCGTCAATATTCTGCGCCCGGGGCCGGGAGTGGGGGGGCATTGCATTGCCATCGATCCTTGGTTCATCGTGGCTTCCGCGCCAGAGCAGGCCAAGCTGATTCGCCAATCCCGCGAAGTCAACGACCATAAACCGGAATGGGTGATCGGGAAAGTTCATGATGCCGTCGCCAGCCTCAAGAGCACAAAACACAATATCTCGGTGGCTTGCCTAGGCGTGTCCTTCAAGGCCAACATCGACGACCTGCGCGAAAGCCCGTCCCTGGATATCGCCGTATCCCTGGCGCAGGACAATGGCCCGCAGATCCTGGTGGTCGAGCCCTTCATCAAGCAATTGCCCGACTCGCTGAATTCCAGAGTCAACGTCAGGCTGTCGGGCCTGGCGGATGCGCTGGAAAAGGCGGACATTGTTGTTCTTCTCGTGGATCATGACGAGTTCCGTGGCATCCAGGTCGACGCACTGAAGGGCAAAGTGGTCATTGATACGCGCGGCATGATCCGGAAGACGCCGGACGGCTTGTCCATCCAATGACGATGCGCATGGCTTTTGTTTAGGCTGCCTAACCAATCCTGTCGCGCCCCCGGGGCAGGGTGTCACCGTAAGTTCGGGAATCCATGTCGAAAACAAGCAAGAGCGGCATTGACGTGATCAGTCTGGAGTGGACCACCACGCCCAGTCGCGACCGCGTCTCGGCCACACTCGTCTGCAACTATCTGAGACTGCAGGGTCTCAGCGTCAGTGAAGCCAGCGTCTGGGACGGGTTCCAGTCCATCCATGAGGCCAAGCCCAGGTTGTTGTTCATCACCAATACGGTTGGCGCGGTGGAGAACCTCGAATTGATGCGTTATGCGAAACGGCGCAATATGTTGGGGGTGTCGCTTGTGTCAGAGGGAAATTTGCAGGGTGATGCCGCGTACCAAAGTGAAATGATCTGGGGCTGGAACAAGGAAAAACAGTTGCATGAAGATATCAATATGCAGTGGTCCGAGTTTTCGCGTGATTCCACACTCGCGTTGCATCCGGAACTGACCGGTCGGGTCAAGGTGTCGGGAGGGGTCGGGTTTGATAACTACAAGATTGCCGTCTCCGACAACATCAAGGAGACAATTCTGGGGAAATACCGAAAGACCGGATACCGGAAAGTCGTTGGCGTAGGCTGTTGGGACTTTGGTTTCTTCTATCCGGAAGATTCCCGCTTCAAGGTGTTTGACAGCCTGTATGAAGGTTCCCAGAAGAAGCGGTTCATACAAGACTCATTTGCATTCGATGACGTGTTGACCCAGTTGGCGGAGGCCAATAAAGATGTGCTTTTTCTGTTGAAACAGCACCCGGGTGTTCAATTGGGGCATATGGCGTCGGGTATCACGAAAGCAGCTCAACTGGAAAATGTGCTGGTGTTGACAAACGAAGAGCCTATCCTGGCCTGCATCCAGGCATCGGATATCTGGATGGTTTATGAATCGACAACTGCCATGGAAGCCTGGCTGCTTGGAAAACCAACTTGCCTGCTCAATCCAAGCGGGCGTGACTTCCCAAGAGATAAGTTGAATGAGGGGAGCCCCGTATTTCATAGTGCCGATCAGCTCCAAAGGGTGATCAATGCGTTCTACTCGGGCAACGAAACCACTGAATTTGCAGAGCGGGCGGGCAAGAGAAGGCAGTTGATAAAGGGCGTCATTCAATGGGATGACGGCCTGAATCATGTCAGAGCCGGTAACGAGATTATCGAGCTGTTGCTCAGCCGGCCTCGCCCGGATTGGACAGGTGAGAGCTTGGACGAGACCACCAACCGCTGGAAGCAGCACGTAAAATGGCAGCTCGGCCCCTACGTCAGGCGGTCTGCGGCTTTCAGGGCCAGCTACGCCAACCGGATCAATTTTTCGACCACGGCCCTAACGACCTATCAGGAGACCAAACTCAAGGAGCAGGAAGCGTACTACCTCAAGCAGGGGCTAACGCTGTCGGACCTAAGGCAGATAAGGTGCCTGTAGATGCGTGAAGAACGACGTCCGGCGGGCTGGCTCTCGTCCATCGTCAGCAACGGGCGCTGGTATCTGCTCTCCAGCGTGACGACCAAGGCTTTGGCGCTGCTCACGCTGACGATATTGACGCATAGCCTGTCCCCGACCGAATTTGGCGCCTTGAACGCACTGGTGGCACTGACGCAGGCACTGCCCATCATTCTGTCGCTGTACCTGGATTCGGCGCTGGCGCGTCTGTATCACGAGTACCAGGCCAACCGGCGTCAGCTCGCGGGATTGTTTTCCACGGTATTCTGGTTTGTGCTGGCATGGGGCAGCGTGTCTTTGATCGTGTTTTCCTTGCTGTCCACCTGGCTGGCGGCGGACATGGCATCGGTCCCCCCGACGTATCTCTGGATCGCGACGGTGCCGACTTTGCTGCTGCAGCTGGCGCAACTTGGGATGATGTTCCTGCGGCAGTCGTTTGAAGCCCGGACGGTCACGAAGATCGAAATATGGGGCGCGCTGATCGGCGCGGTATCCACCTATCTTCTGGTGGCAACGCTGGGGGAGGGTGTGCTCGGACGTCTGGTGGCGATTGCGCTGTCATCGGCTTATGTCTTTGCCTTTGTGGTCTGGCACTTCGTCAGGGCCCACTTGCTCATTTTCCAGTTTGACCGACGCAAGCTAAGGGAGTGTCTTGTATACAGCCTTCCGTTGTTGCCGAATCTGGTGGCCGGGTGGATTGCCGGGACCTCGGACCGGTTGATCATTGCCAAGTATGTCGATCTGGAGGCAGTTGGCGTGTATTCCCTGGCTGCCACCATCGCATCGCTGCTGTACGTGGTGCAGGATGCCGTGACTCAGGTGACAGGCGTCAAGACGCAGGTTGGAATGGCCACCGACCGCAAGCGGACACTGCACATGCTCGGCGAGTTGTCCATCGTCATGTGGGTGGTTATGTTGTTCGTGAACTACTGCGCAGTTGCCTACTCGGTGCAGGTAGTGCAGATTTTTACCGGCAAGGGCTACCTGGGTGCCGCTAGCCTCATTGGTGCCTGCGGATTCATTTATGTTCTGTCGCCCCAGAACAGATTGCTGCAGGACGTCATCGGCTTCAACAAGAAGACTTGGATCATTTCGAGCGGTGCATTGATCATGGCTGTCTGCAGTCTCGCCCTGAATTTCTATTTGGTCCCGAAGTTCGGCTACATTGCGGCGCCCTATGTATTCATCGCCGCAACGGCGGCGCAGACGGCCTGGCTGTATGGTTGGGTTCTTAAATTCGAGGGGTTGACCCTGCGGTGGGGTAAGGCGGGGTTGGCGTTCGCGGTGTTCCTCGGCTTCGTGTTCGCGGACCGGATGCAGCCCCAGTGGGCCAATGGCGGCGTGATGTTCAAATTACTGACGACTGCCTTGTACGCCTTCATTACTTACCGCATGCTGGCGCCCAGCATGAAGGTGTTGAAAAGCAACGCTGTTGGGTGACACAAATAAAATATGGCTGAAATCATGAAAGCTATCAAAAACATCTTCTGCAGGAGGGGCGACGCAGCTCAGTCTGATATATGGGACGACCATATGAGCCGGATCGAGTTGGCGGACGTGCTGTCGGCGTTCCGGTCTCCGGCGCAATTCCAGCGCGAACTGGCCGCGCTGATTGACTCGCGTGCCGGTGGTGGGCGCAAGATCATCGAGGTGGGGTGCGAGACGGCGGTCACGACGCTCCTGCTCGCGGACGCGAATGAAAAGACAGTGATCGACATCAACCAGCGAGCGATCAGCCTTGTGGAGGCTGCGGCCGCGCAGCTGAACAAGAAAATCACTGCGATGGTATGCGACATGTTTTCCATGCCCTTTCGGGGCGCCGAGTTTGACATCGTTTTCAACGCGGGCGTCATTGAGCATTTCTCCGTCGAAGAAAGAGTCCGGGCCCTGTCGGAGTATTCGAGAGTCATGAAGGAAGACGGGCTCATGATCATCGCGTTTCCCAATCATTACTGCCCGCCTTACCGATTTGCGTATCTGACGATGAGGCTGCTGGGGGTCTGGCGCTTCCCGTCGGAGTACAAGATCTTTGACCTGGGTGAGGAGGCACAGCGTTGTGGGTTGCGTATCGGCCAGCGCCTGACGTTGTCCAGGGGAACAATTTTCAACTGGTTGAATTTCCTGCCGCCGGCCAAGGTTCTGTTTCGGTTTCTGGACAAGTTCTTCCGCTATGAAGGCTATTTGACAGTTGTCATCCTGTCGAAGTCTCACGAATGAAGATCTGGTACATCAGCCGAACCTACTTGCCCGAAAAGACGGGCGGTGCGTTGATCAGAATTGCCCAGGTGGACTTCTTCCGAAGCCAGGGGGCAGAGGTCGTGGTGGTGGCGCCAGATTACCTGGGCCAGGATGCCGTCATTTCCGAACGAGAGATCCGGCTGCCCTACCGACAGTCCAGGATCAGACTGGATCAGGCCTTCGAACGGATCGGTTTTTACGAGGATTACCTGGACCCATGGGTGGACGGGAGTTTGGCACTGCTGAAGGGGCGGGTGCGTAAGGAAGATCTTGTCTTTGTCACGAGCGGCGGCGAACTGGGCTGCATCAAGCTCGGGAGTCAGTTGAAAGACGTAGCTGGCTGCAGGTTCGTCGTGAACCTGCATGATCCGGTCGATTACACACGGGTGTCCGGCAGGAAGATCAACAAGTTGCCTCATGTCAGTCGGGAGGGGCAGGAGCGCAAGTATCTGGAAAACGCCGATCTGGTCATCACGTCGTCGAAATCGAACCAGGCCTCTCTGACCGAAAAGTATCCGGAACTGGCAGCACGAATCAGGTGCTCGTATTTTGGATACATGGCTAAGGCCGAGTTGCGCGAGAAAGCACCGTCGACAGGGCTGACCATCGTGTACGGTGGAACCTACGACAAGAACCAGTCGCCGGAGCTTCTGGCGGAGGCCGTTCGAGGGATCGGGAGCGTCGAGGCCCACTTCGTCGGGAATCACGCTGCGTACAAACCGCTGGATTTTGCGCGTAGGAATCAACCGAACTGCAAATTCGTCAATCAGTTGAGCTATCCGGATTTCCTGCGTTACCTGACTGACCATGCGGACATGGGGTTTGTGTCGCTTGCAAGCCCCTATCTGGGCGCGTGCGTGCCTTCCAAGATGTTCGAATACATCAATATCGGCCTGCCCATATTCGGGGTCTTGCCGCCGGGAGATGCCGGGGAGATCATCAACGGCCGGGGATACGGCGTTGCATGCGGGTTAGATGACGTCCAGGCCCAGCGCAAGGCCATCGTGGAGATCGCCGATGGGAAGCAGGTCCTGGAGAAGTATCGCCAGCAGATTTTGCGCGATCGGAACGACTGGTTCATGCCGGTCAGGATGACGGAAGTTTACAAATGGCTTCAGGACCTGTAGTCGAGAAATTTGTGCCTCCCGCATTTTCCAGGGCCGAGCTGGACCTGCGGGGCGTGGAGCGGCTGTTCAACAAGCACCTGCACTATGCGTCGAACGGACGATCAGCTCTGTACCAGATCATCGCGGCTAACAGCGGCTGGACCAGGATGCTCCTGCCGACATACCTTTGCTCGTCGGTATTGATTCCGCTGCGCAAGGCAAAGGTGGAGCCCATCTTCTACGACATAGATTCCCGGGACCTGAACGGAGATCTCGATTCGCTGGAGTATCTGGCCGACAAGTATTCAGTGCGCGCGGCCTTGTTGCCCAGCATGTACGGCAACCCGGCTGATCTCCATCGGGCTGAAGAGCTTTGCAGGAGCAAAGGCATCTGCCTGATTGATGATGCTGCGCAGAGCTTTGGCGCGCGCCTGCTGGACCGACCGGTGGGTACATTTGGAGAAGCTGGTTTCTTTTCGATCAGCCCCGGCAAGCCGCTCGCTGGGCACATGGGGGCGTTTTATTGGTCGGACCAGTCGGCCGCGCTTGAGCACACCCGGCACGACCTGATTCACTACATCAAGTGGATGGATTTCTGCATCCGCAGGTTGAATGCATACTCCAGCAGGAAATTACTGGTTCTGAACCCGCTGCTGGAGTACGGAACGCTGGCACTTACGAAATTTGTCGACCTCAGCCTGGACTCAATGGCGCCCTTTGAGGCACCGATTCTGGGGGGGCTGCTCAAGGATTCGCTGTCGGGGTGCTTCGCGTTCCGGCAGAAGTATTTCGATGATTTCGCCCAGAGATTCTCCCGAAGCAACTATTTTTCTGTCGTCCGATCCCTCCGGGGAGCGCCGAGCAATCACAAGATTGTGCTGCGTTGCGTGAGCCGGGAGATCGCGCTGAAACTCAGGGGTTTCCTCGGGCGCCGACAGATCTATTCCAACGGGGGCTATCCGCTGCTGTCCCCGGGCAACCCGCAGCTGAAGAACGCTACGCAGATCGATGGGTGCATCG
This sequence comes from Rhodoferax sp. MLSD5-FHT05B10, assembly GCF_058793415.1. Classification (NCBI taxonomy): domain Bacteria; kingdom Pseudomonadati; phylum Pseudomonadota; class Betaproteobacteria; order Burkholderiales; family Comamonadaceae; genus Rhodoferax; species Rhodoferax sp. MLSD5-FHT05B10. Next base: position 34,734 of record NZ_JBXAFT010000007.1, read on the forward strand.
TGGAGATACCGATCGAGGATGATGCAAGAAAGATGACGCATCTGTTTGATGTCGTTCAGGAATTCAATGATGGTCGAAATACTGACAACAGATAAGGGGCTGGCTGGCGTTCTGCCGATCGTTGGCGAGGCCGCCTACCTGAAGGCCAAGGCATCGAGGTATGGCTGGTTCAAGAGCGGCGACTTTGTGCTTCCGTTCATCGTAGAGCGACGTGCGCTGTTTGACCGCCTGGTATTTACGCACCAGACGATCTGCCTGAACGGAGGCGACTCGCAGTCCGGTGAATACGAATTCCTGAACCAGGTCGTCGCTGCGGCGCGGAATCTTGACGTGGATTTCATCTACCAGCCGCAGGCCACGGCTGTTTTCTCCGTCGTCCCCGAGGGGGCGATTTATGCCCGGTTTGGCACCTACGTTGTAGATCTTGAGTTGCCGGTTGAACAGCTCTGGGCCAATGTGCACGGCAAGCATCGCAACGTCATCAAGAAGGCGCAGGACGCCGGCGTGGAGATTTCCGAGGGGCCACACAACCTCGACACCTGCTATGAATTGATCCACTCAACCATGAAACGGAACCAGAAGTTGTCTGTGTCGCTGGGTGAGCTGGAGCGATTCAAGGCGAACCTTGCCGGGAACGTATCGTTCTATGTGGCCAAGAAGGACAATGTCGCCCAGGGGGCCGCCGTCATTGTCTGGAATGCGGGGCACACGGCGTACTATCTGCATGGTGGCACCAGCGATTCGCCGTTCGGTGGTGCCATGAACCTTCTACACTGGAAGGCGATGACCGACATGAAGGCAAGAGGCGTGCGGCAATACGATTTTGTCGGCGCGCGGGTAAATCCCCAGCCGGGTTCAAAGCTGGAGACAATTCAGCGTTTCAAGGTAAGGTTCGGTGCGACCATGAGGGAGGGGTATCTCTGGAAATATCCCCTCAAGCCCTTGCGCTATTCCGCGTATCAATTGTTTGCCAGAGCGAATTCGCTGATGCACGGGGCCACATACAAGGGTGACCTCATCGATGAGGAGAGGGCGCTTGTCTGACGAAAAGATCATGCTCACCTTCGACTACGAGCTGTTTCTTGGGCGGAACAGTGGATCAGTGGAGAATTGCCTCATCGCGCCGACCAGGGAGATCCTGAAGCTGATAAGACAGCACGCGGCAACGGCACTTTTCTTCGTCGATGCGACCTATCTGCACAAGATCGAAGCGAGCGACAAGCAATCGTACGCAAGGGTTGCAGGGCAAATCGAGGAGATGATCGGTTCCGGTTGCGAAGTCGGATTTCACCTGCACCCTCATTGGCTAGATGCGGTGAGAGTGGGGAGCGATACCTGGTCCCTTGAAAACATCAGCAGGTATCGCCTTCATGCGCTTGACGCTGCCGAGTTGCGTCAGGTCTTCAGTGAATCGCTGGCGAGCCTGAAAAGGGCTGTTGACAGGGCCGACAGTTCATGCCGAATCAACACTTTCAGGGCCGGAGGCTGGTGCCTGCAACCGTTTTCAAGCCTCAGAACTTCATTCGAGGAGTTCGGGATCGAATACGAATTCAGCGTCACCTCGGGCCTGCACAAGGACAGTCTGCCGGGGCATTTCTACGATTACCGGACTGCTCCGAGTGATCGGGCGGCATGGCGATTTACCGACGATCCTTGTGTTCCACAGGACGACGGCAAGTTTGTCGAAGTGCCTGTCACGGCGTTCAAGGCCACGCTGGCGAGCTTGGTTGCCAACAACCTTCGAATCCGAGGGCAAAAGATCTATGGTGATGGCCAGGGACTCGGTGTAGGCGGAGGGCGGTTGCGCGAGCTTGTGGGCAAGGTGCTGGCCGCGGAGAAAACCAGGCAGCTGACGCTGGATATGTGCTCGCATGAGCTGTTGAAGAAGTCGCTGAGCGGTACTGGTAACTATGCAGTGCGAGTTTTTGCCTCTCACCCCAAGATATTCAGTTCGGCCTCGCTCAGCAATCTGGAATTCTTGCTTCAACAATACAAGACCTTGCGGACTGAGGAAGTCTTGCAGTGTGTCTGATCGGAGCGGGTGGCGTGTCGCGCGATGCAAAATGTCCTTGCAAACAACCGGTAATCGAATGGATTGGGTAGGAACTTGAAGAAAATATTGCTCTTTCTTTCGCATCAGCCGAACCCGCGCTTCATCAAGCAGATCAATTACCTGGCGGAATCCAATCAGGTTAGTGTGATTTATTTCAGTCGCTCAAGCCTACCAAACCTTAATTCAAACATTGCAGGCAGCGTGGACTGTTTCCCCGTTGGCGAAATCGGATCGAGCGGCAGATACCTCTCGCGGGCGATGGCCTATGTGAGAGCAATGGGTGTGCTGTGGCGCTGCAGAAGGCGGGTTCGTGCCGATGTCGTCATCGTGAACAATATCGACGTCCTGCTGCTGGAAGTGGCCATGCGGTTGCTGGCGTTTCGTTCGACCAGGATTGTGCTCGAGGTATCGGATTTGCTCCAGTATGTATTCAGTCGTGGGTTGACGGCAAGGATATTCAGGGCGGTAGACCAAGCTGTTGTGCGCCTCTTTGTTGACCGTCTCATCGTAACTTCGAAGAAGTATTACGACGTCTACTATGGGAAGTTCTTTCGTGGCCCGTACCTGGAACTGGAGAACAAGCCGCTGAGAGATAACGTCCCCCCAAGGGGGGAAGGACGTGCCAAGGGCGGGCGAACGGTCGTCGGGGTCGTCGGCCTGATTTATCAGGCGGCCCCCATCCAGGCGCTGTTCGATGCAGTGAAGGATGACGATAGCGTCGAAGTGCAGATCTATGGGCGGCTTTATGACGCCCAGAACAGCAGGGCCCTGATCGAGAGCTATTGCGCCAAGCAACGCAACATTGTTTTCAGGGGGGAATACGATTTCTTCAAGGACGCGGCGCGCATCTATGGCGGCCTGGACCTGCTCTATGTCTCGTATGACACGGTCGAGACCATGATGAACAACCGGGTGGCGCTGCCCAACAAGTTGTACGAGGCGATGTACTTCCGGGTTCCCATTGTGGCGAGTAAGGGAACGTACCTTGCCGAACGGGTGATGGCGCTGGGTATCGGCTACGAAATTGATTGTGGCAGCGTCGAGCAGATCAGGGATATTCTTAGATCGCATTCGGGTCGCGCAGAAGAGTTTGAAGAAGCATTCCGGGCCCTGCCGGAAGAGGCGTACTTTGCCGACAGCGACTACGAGGTCTTTGCCCGCTTTGTTACGGGCAATCCGTCCATTGACGGGTGACTCTGAGCAGGCTTGTCCGACCCGTGGGTGAATTCTTGATCTATAACTGAGGGCGCAATGGAAAAGCGTATTTCACTGACATGGCAGCAGGCCCTGCTGGCGGCCATCGCAATGATGGCCTGCGCGCTGCTATTTTGGAATCAGCGGTCCCAGGCGCCGTCGTGGATATACCCCTACTTCTCGGGAGCGACAAATCTGAGCCTCGATCTCGCTTGGCGGGTGGACATGGGAGCGTTTGCTGACTTTGCGGGCATGACCTACAGCCAGCAAATGGATTATCGATTCGGGCGTTCGGAACTCTCCAATCTTGCAGCTTACTCCGTGCTGGACAAGGGATACGTCTACGTCATCTGGGTCGCGCAGCACCTGTTGTTCTGGCTCCCGCAGATCAAGGCCGTCATCTGGTTCCAGATACTTTTCCACGTCGCCAGCTCACTGTGGGTAATCAGCCGGCTTCCGAGCCGGCGCCAGCAGATCATCTTCCTGCTGGCCTATGGTGCAAATCCGATCGTGCTGCATTTCGTGACCTTCGCCTATCACTACTACTGGCAGGTCATCCCCGCCCTGGCCTGGTTCTGCTACGAAGCCAGGGGCGATACTCGAAAGGTGCGTTGGCTTTACCTGCTTGCGCTGGTGTTGGCGGCGGCCTTTCTGATCCGGCAGTCAACCGCCATTATTTCGCTTTTCATCCTGAGTTATTCGGCGTGGCGCTACAGGAGGGTTGTGGGGTGGGGGGCGGTTGTCGGCTTTCTGCTCGTTGCGATGCTCGGCAAGAATCCATCACAGCCCTGGCACACCGCGTACGTGGGCATAGGTGCATATCCCAATGACGCGGGTATCGTGCTGGACGATGAATCCGGCTACAAGATGTTCAAGGACCGCACGGGCATCCAGATCAATACTGCTCCGCCGAGTGGAAACTATTACGACGAAAAAGTCCGTGGACAGTACTACGAGGCGCTGAAAGAGCAGCTCGCAAGTTATGCAAAAGACCATCCTTTGCAGATGATCCGCAGTGCCACGCTAAATACGTTGCAGAGCTTTTCAGTTGGATATCCAGTAGGCCATCTTGCGTTAGCCTACGTAAGCGCGCTCGTCGGCTTGATCGCTTTGGCGGTGCTGGTGATTTGTCGAATGTATGTGACAATTGCACTTGTATTGGCCGGCGTGGCGGGTTTCGTGGCTTATTACCCGCCAATACCTGCGTATATGTTTGGTAACTATCTCCTTCTGTCTCTGGCGCTGGCGAGCATAGTTGATCAATTAGGCAACTCCAGTCGCGCTGGCGCATTTGTGCGCTACTTGAAGGAAAGGCTGTTCCGTCTGCCATGAAACAACAACACGTCTCGGTCGTGATTCCTGTTTACCAAGGGGAGCGTTCGATTAGGTCCTTGGTTGACGAAATATCGGTGTACTTTCAGCCATCTATGACTGCTGGTGGCCACGCGATGGTCGTGTCCGAGGTGCTGCTTGTTCACGACTGCGGACCGGATCGATCCGACATCGTCATTAGCGAGTTGGTGCAGTCCCACCCGCAGGTTAAGTCGGTCTGGCTGACCAGGAATTTCGGCCAGCATGCGGCCACGCTTGCGGGCATGAGTTCCGCCACAGGGGACTGGATCATCACGATGGACGAGGACGGGCAGCATGACCCCAAGGACATGGGTAGCCTGCTCGACCGTGCGCTGGACGAGGACCTACAGGTGGTGTACGCACATCCCGTAAACAAACCGCCGCATGGTTTCTTGCGTAACTTCACTAGCAGATTGTCTAAGCGCATCGGACGCGTGATGATGGGGCACGACGTTGTGGAGTACTTTCATAGTTACCGGTTGATCAATGGCGAGATCGCTCGCAGCCTTGCCGCTTACTGTGGACACGGCGTATTTCTCGATGTAGGGCTGCTATGGGTCGCTGGACGGGTTGGTCAGTGTCCGGTGAAGATGAGAGTAGAGGACGACAGGCCTTCAGGATATACCTACAGCAGGTTGTTGGCACACTTCTGGAACATGTTGCTCACTGTCGGGACGCGGCCGCTGCGTCTCATTACTCTGCTGGGGTTTTCTTCAGTGGCCATCGCGGTGTTTATCGGGGTCTACGCCGTATATGAAAAATTGACCGGCAGTGTGCAGGTGCAAGGGTGGGCATCCTTGGTTATTGTTGTCTCGTTCTTTTCCGGTTGCATTTTGGTTTCACTGGGAATGATCGCGGAGTATCTTGCCGTCTCCATGGGAATTGCTATGGGCAAGCCCTTGTACGTGATCGGGACCCGTAGTAGCAGGTCGCGTTAAATGGTGCGGGCCTGGGTTCTTGGTTCAGGGGGGATGTTGGGGGCGGCCGTTGTCAGTGAGTTATGCCGACAAGGCATCGACGTCTATCACCACTTTGAGCCATTCGATTGGAGAAATGTGGACCGGATACGGTCGCAGTTCCGTCTGGCTGCGGGGGAGTTTCTCAGCGGACTGTCGCGTGGCGACCAGTGGGAAATCTACTGGGCTGCAGGTGTTGGGGCCATGGGAAGCACTCAGGCCGACTTGGACGGTGAAACGGCGGCACTGGAAGCCTTGTTGTCTCTACTCCGCGAGCAGTTGCCAGCTAACGATGTCGCCGGTGCTATTGGCTTTGCCAGTTCGGCGGGTGCGCTTTACTCGGGATGCCCAGACTTCGAAATAACGGAGTCGGCAACCGTGACGGCATTGACGGAGTACGCGAAGGCCAAGCTTGCACAGGAGCAAATGTTGCAGAGCTTTGTGGCTTCCGTTGCGGGGGTCAGTCTGCTGGTTGCGCGGTTTTCGACCTTGTATGGGCCTGGACAGTCGTTCGGGAAGCGGCAAGGGTTGCTGTCCCACATTGCTCGATGCGCGCTCAGGCACCAACCTGTGGAGATATTTGTCCCGCTGGATACATCGAGAGACTATCTGTTTACCGACGACGCAGCGTGTGACTTCATCGGGTCGCTTAGGAAGCTGCGTGGCCCTGGTCGTACGTCACTGGTCAAGATCATTGCCGCTGAGCGTAGTGTGACGATTTCGGAGGTCGTCTCGACGTTTAATAGACTGCTCAAGAGGCGGGTTCGTGTCGTTTGCAATCGCAACAGCATGTCGAGTCTGTATGCGCCAAGAGTTTCCTACCGATCTCTGTACCCTTTAATTGTCGACCACGAATTCAAACGCCATACGCTGATTGAAGGAACTGCGATTTTGCTGCGTGCCGAGCGCATGACCTACATCGCTGGTTCACATAAGGATAGACCATGATGCAGCAAGAATTCGACGCGCACGCTAAGACCTATAACGAAGTCTTGGACGCGAGCGTCAGCTTTTCCGGCGAGGATTCAGCCTACTTTGCCGAATATAAGATCAGGGATCTGTACCAGGAATTGGCAGCGCAGGGCGTTGACACCAAGGCCGGTCTCCGCCTCATGGATTTTGGATGCGGGGTGGGGGCGTCAATTCCCTATCTTCGCCAGTACTTTTCGCAAGCCGAGCTGTTTGGCGTGGATGTTTCCCCTGAGAGTTTGGAGCTGGCGCGTTCACAGTATGGAAATTTCGCAAAATTTCTCCCCGTGAGCGATGGTGAACTACCGGTTGAAGTCGGGGTTCTGGATGCGGCGTATGCCATGTGCGTTTTCCATCATGTGGACGAGGGTAGGCATGTTGAACTACTGTCGGCGATACGTAGTCGACTCAAGCCGGGCGGTCTCTTGATGGTGTACGAACACAATCCGTTGAACCCGCTGACCGTCCGGGTGGTGAACAACTGTCCTTTTGACATCAATGCAAAGCTGATTCGTGCCTCGCTCATGGCAAGTCGCTGCCGGAGTGCGGGATTCAGGGATGTCAGCGTGAAATACCGAGTTTTTTTTCCAGGCTTCCTTAAGGTATTCCGTTTTGCGGAAGTGTTTTTGAAGTGGTTGCCGCTTGGGGGGCAGTATTATGTCCGCTGTCTGGCGTAAGGCGGCCTCGGTCGAGTTGGCTAAGTTCGTTGGCGTAGGTGTCTTAAACACCATAGTCGGACTGATCATCATCTACTCGCTGAAGTGGTACCTTCACTGGGGGGATGCAGTCTCGAATTTGGCAGGGTATTTGATCTGTATCGCCATCGGTTTCGTCTTGAATGGTCGCTGGACATTTGCAACCCCGGCGCTGAAGGCCAGGCATTTGGTTGGGTACTTTTTGGTGGCTGGCGCGGCTTATCTGATGAATTTAGTAGCCGTTCTGACGTCGATCGAGGTGCTGGATATGCCAGGAGATCTTGCGCAGTTGGTTGGTGTCCCGGCGTTCACACTAACGTCCTATTTTCTGAACAAAACCTTCGTGTTCTCCCGCAAACACTAAGCTATCGGAGTCTTGAGGCAGTATGAGCAAAAAGTTGATCATGGATGGATCGGTGTTGTTGATAACAGGGGGAACGGGATCATTCGGTGGCGCCGTGCTTCGACGGTTCCTTAATTCAGGGCTGTCTGAAATCCGCATTTTCAGCCGCGATGAAAAAAAGCAAGATGACATGCGCAAGCGCTATGCGCACCCCAAGCTCAAGTTCTACATTGGTGATGTTCGTGACATCCGCAGTGTGAGTGCGGCCATGCGTGGTGTGGATTATGTTTTTCATGCGGCCGCACTGAAACAGGTGCCGTCCTGTGAATTTCACCCCATGGAGGCGGTGCGAACCAATGTTCTGGGTACCGAAAATGTGCTGGATGCTGCCATTGCGGCCGGTGTCAGGCGGGTGGTTTGCCTGAGTACGGATAAGGCGGTCTACCCCATTAACGCAATGGGTATCAGCAAGGCCATGATGGAGAAGGTTATGGTGGCGACCAGCCGCAATCTGGAGGGCACGAATACGGTCATCTGCGGCACGCGGTATGGTAACGTGATGGCCTCTCGCGGCTCGGTGATTCCCCTATTTGTAGACCAAGTGCGCGCCGGTAAAGCCATTACCGTCACCGACCCGAGTATGACGCGGTTCATGATGACGCTGGACGACGCTGTGGATCTGGTGCTCTATGCATTTGAGCATGGGAACAATGGCGACATCTTTGTGCAGAAGGCGCCTGCGGCGACGGTGCAGGTCCTGACCGAGGCCATCCTTGAGTTGATGGGTAAACCCGCCCATCCGGTAAGCGAGATCGGTACTCGTCATGGTGAGAAGTTGTACGAAGTCCTGTTAGGCCGTGAAGAGCTGGCCTGTGCCGAAGACCTGGGTTCCTACTACCGTGTGCCGCCGGACGGGCGTGACCTGAACTATGCGAAGTTCGTTGAACAGGGCGAACGTCGCCTGACCCAAAGCAACCATGGCGAGGACTACAACTCGCACAATACGACGCGTCTGGATGTGACAGGCATGAAGACCCTGCTGCTCAAGCTGGACTTCATTAGACGCATCGTGCGCGGCGAACACGCTGAAGCAGAGGAATGAATTGACACGGGTTCTCATCACCGGCGCACAAGGGTTCGTTGGAAAGAATCTGCAGCTGTACTTGGTCGAACGGCCGGATGTGCAGGTGACCCTCTTTACCCGGAATGACAGCGTGGCCCAGTTGCCTGGGCTGTTGCTGGATACAGATATCGTTTTCCATCTGGCGGGTGTTAATCGCCCCCAGGATCCAACCGAATTCCAGGCGGGCAACGCCGGGCTAACCCGTCAACTGGTTGATGCGGTGGCGCAGGTGGCGAAGGTGTCCGGTCGATTGGTACCGGTGGTGTACACATCATCCACCCAGGCGGGTTTGGACAACCCCTACGGCAGGAGTAAGCGGGAGGCCGAGCAGGCGCTTTTCCAACTGGCCGAGCAGTACGCTGTGCCGGTGCATGTGTTCCGTCTGCCCAATGTCTTTGGAAAATGGTGTCGACCCAACTACAACTCTGTCGTTGCAACTTTTTGCCACAACATTGCGCGCGACCTGCCGATTCAGATCAATGATCCTGCGACATCGTTGACGCTGGTCTATGTGGACGATGTACTTGTCCAGTTCATGAAGATACTGGCAGGCCAACTGTCCCCGCCCCTGCCCGGTGAGTTTGCCTGTGTGGCCCCTCAATATCAGATCACGGTTGGGGCATTGGCGGAGCAGTTGCGAGGTTTTCGCGACAACCGGACGACCCTGATGACGGCCCGTGTTGGGCAGGGGTTGACGCGGGCTCTGTATTCCACCTACGTGAGCTATCTGCCGGTGGAGGCTTTTGCCTACGATGTGCCGGCGCATCGCGATCCGCGCGGCATGTTCGTGGAAATGCTGAAGACGCCTGATGCGGGGCAATTTTCCTTTTTCACGGCTCATGCAGGGGTGACTCGCGGCGGACATTACCACCACAGCAAGACCGAAAAGTTTCTGGTCATAAAGGGCCAGGCGCGGTTCCGTTTTCGGCATATGCGGACGGGTCAGACGCATGAACTGCACACCAGCGGAGAGCAGCCGCAAATTGTGGAAACCGTGCCGGGCTGGACGCACGACATCACGAACGTCGGTCCGGATGAAATGGTAGTTATGTTGTGGGCCAATGAAATCTTTGATCGCCAGCAGCCCGATACTTTCAATTGTCCCGTCTGAAACACCGAAGATTGGCATTAGCAATGAAAAAACTCAAAGTTATGACGGTGGTGGGCACCCGGCCCGAGATCATTCGCCTGTCGCGCGTGCTGGCCCGACTGGACGAACATTGCGACCATGTGCTTGTGCATACTGGTCAAAATTATGACTACGAACTGAACCAGGTTTTTTTTGACGACTTGGGCGTACGCAAACCGGATCATTTTCTAAAAAGCGCAGCCAACTCGACTGGAGCGGGGCAAACCATTGGCAATCTCATCATTGCCGTGGACCAAGTATTGGCCGACGTGCTCCCAGACGCCATGCTGGTGCTGGGTGACACCAATAGTTGCCTGTCGGTGATTCCCGCCAAGCGGCGGAAGATCCCGATTTTTCATATGGAGGCGGGGAACCGCTGCTTTGACCAGCGTGTGCCAGAAGAGACCAATCGGCGCATCGTTGACCACACCGCCGATGTGAATTTGACCTATAGCACCATTGCGCGCGACTACCTGTTGCGAGAGGGATTGCCGCCCGATCTGGTGATCAAGACCGGCAGCCCCATGTTCGAGGTGCTGGAGCACTACCGCTCGCGTATCGATGCATCTGACGTGTTGCAGCGGCTGGGTCTGCATCCAGAGGAATACTTTGTGGTCAGCGCCCATCGTGAGGAAAACATCGAGTCGCCACAGTGTTTTACCAAGCTGGTCGCAGTGCTCAACGCCGTGGCCGAAGACCACAATCTGCCGGTCATCGTGTCCACCCATCCCCGCACGCAAAAACGGATTGATGCGACGGGCGCCAAATTTCATCCGCAGGTGCGGTTGCTCAAGCCGCTGGGTTTTCACGATTACGTGAAGTTGCAGGTGTCGGCACGCGCCGTGCTGTCGGATAGCGGCACGATCAACGAGGAATCCTCTATCCTGAACTTCCCGGCGCTGAACCTGCGGGAGGCCCATGAGCGACCGGAGGGAATGGAAGAGGCCGTCGTCATGATGGTGGGCTTGGAGACCGAGCGCGTGCGTCAGGCGCTGGCCATCCTCGCAACGCAGCCGCGGGGCGATGCTCGCGGATTGCGGCAGGTGGCGGATTACAGCATGCCTAATGTGTCGGAAAAGGTGGTACGCATTGTTCACAGCTACACGGATTACGTGAACCGTGTCGTCTGGAAGAAGTACTGAGCGGTAATTCATGCGTCTGCTTGTCGTCACACAGTATTTCTGGCCAGAAAACTTCAGAATCAACGACTTGGTAGCTGAGTTCTCCCGCAGGGGGCATGCAGTCACGATATTGACCGGCTGGCCGAACTATCCGGACGGTAAGGTGTTTGATGCCTACCGGAAGAACCCTGCACAGTACGCCAGCTTCGAAGGTGCGCGGGTTGTGCGCGTCCCCCTCCTGCCCCGTGGCCGGGGTGGACTGCGCCTGATATCGAACTATCTCTCGTTCGCCCTCACCGCGTCGGTTATTGGCCCGTGGAAGCTGCGCGGGCAGAAGTACGATGCGGTGCTGGTGTATGAGCCGTCCCCGATCACCGTGGGCATACCTGGCGTAGTGTTGCGTGCCATTAAGCGTGCGCCAATGGCGCTATGGGTGCTTGATCTGTGGCCGGAAACACTCTCGGCTGTGGGTATTGTCAAATCGAAGAGGCTCTTGTGGCTGGTCGGCAAACTGGTGGCCTTCATTTACAGGCATTGCGATCTGATCTTGGCGCAATCCAGAAGCTTTATTCCCCAGATCCGTCGTTATGCCGGGGAAGATCGCAGGATCGCGTACTTCCCGAATTGGGCCGAGTCCGTGTTCGACGGCAGTCCCGTCGAGCCAGCAGCTGAGGTTAGTACCGATCCCGACTGCTTCACAGTGATGTTTGCGGGCAATATTGGCGAAGCTCAGGACTTCCCGGCAATTCTGGCTGCTGCAGAGATACTCAGGGACAGCGCCGACATCCGGTGGCTGGTTGTGGGTGACGGCCGCATGGCCAAGTGGGTGGCACGCGAAATCGAAATGCGGAACCTGGGGCGCAATGTCCAGTTGCTGGGGCGTCACCCGCTCGAGCGTATGCCATCCTTCTTTGAGCACGCGGATGCTCTGCTGGTGAGCCTTAAGGACGAGCCCATATTTTCGATGACCATACCCGGCAAGTTGCAGTCCTACTTGGCAACGGGCGTCCCGGTGATTGCCATGCTCAATGGCGAGGGGGCTGAGTTGTTGTCGGGTGCTATGGCAGGGTTGACTTGCGCGGCTGGCGATCACGTCGCTCTGGCGCAGGCGGTCTTGCGGCTTGCAGACCTGGAGAAAACGGAGCGTCAGGCCATGGGCGAGCGTGGCCGGGCGCTGTACTCACGTGAATTTGAACGCCAACTCCTGTTGGATCGACTCGAAGGTTGGCTGCTTGATCTGGCGGCAGAGAAGACGGGGAATCGTCTGTGATATTGCTCACTGGTGCGTCGGGATTTGTAGGAACTGCGTTGCTACGCAGGTTGGCGGGAGATGGACGGGCTGTGAAGGCAGTCTATCGCCATGGCGGTGTCAGCCCGCCAGTGGGTGGGGAGGTTGTCGAGGTTGGAAATTTGGGGTCGATGTCCGACTGGAACAGTGCCTTGGAGTCAGTTGATGCTGTAGTGCACCTGGCTGCCCGCGTGCATGTTATGCATGACACGTCCACGGACCCGTTGATGGCATTTCGAGAAATCAATACCAACGCTACGTTACGGTTAGCGCGGCAGGCCGCAGATCGGGGAGTTCGTCGTTTTGTGTTTCTCAGCAGCGTGAAGGTCCTTGGTGAAAGCGGCATGTTTTCCGGTGCAGACGACCCCGCGCCGCAAGATCCTTACGCCATCTCCAAGCGGGAAGCTGAGGAAGGTTTGCGCGAGATTGCACGGGGTACGGGCATGGAATTGGTGGTGCTGCGTCCCCCCTTGGTCTATGGACCTGGCGTGGGAGCCAATTTTCTACGCTTAATGCGAGCGGTGGATGCGCAAATACCTCTTCCATTTGGGGCAGTTAATAACCGCCGTAGTTTGGTTTTCCTCGGTAACTTGGTAGACGCCATCAGTCTCGTTTTAGACCATCCTCTTGCCGCAGGAAGAACCTTGTTGGTTAGTGATGGCGAGGATGTGTCTACTCCAGAGTTGATTAGGAAAATGGCAGAGGCCTTAAATCGACCGTGCCGTTTACTCCCCGTACCGCCGAACTTCATGCGATTTGCGGGACGGCTTATTGGAAAAGGTAAGGAAGTGGATCGATTGCTGGGCAGTTTGGCTGTGGATATCAGCGCTCTTCAGAGTGAGTTGGGGTGGACACCGCCATATACGATGCAAAGTGGATTGGCGGCGACTGCTCAGTGGTATCGCCGGGAGCACTCCATATGAAGCGTATTTTTGATCTGTCGCTGGCGATTTTCGCGGGCGTGATCTTAATTATTCCGATGACCATCATTGCCTTGGTCGTGCGGTTGACCTCCCCTGGACCGATTTTGTATTGGAGTGATCGTGTTGGTCGAGGTAATCAGCTTTTCAAGATGCCCAAGTTCCGCAGCATGCGTGTCAATACGCCAGCGGTAGCTACACACCTTTTGATGGATCCAGATGCTTATCTGACGCCGGTCGGGTCGTTTCTGCGGAAGACAAGCTTAGATGAGTTGCCTCAGTTATGGAGCATCTTGAAGGGTGACATGAGTTTTGTGGGACCCAGGCCTGCTTTGTTCAATCAGGACGACCTTATCGTATTGCGAACAGAGGTTGCAGTGCACGAACTGTTGCCCGGCTTGACTGGTTGGGCCCAGGTTAACGGACGGGACGAGTTACCGATTCCAGTTAAGGTCCAGCTGGATGCTGAGTATCTGCGGAGACGTTCGCTGTGGTTTGACGTCCGGATTTTGTGGATGACCGTATTAAAGGTTCTGAAACGGGACGGGGTTGCGCATTGAATAGGAAGTCTCCCCATGGGGTGATGAAAGCCCTTGGAGATGGTCGCCGCGCAGCTACCAGTCCAGCAGCGTCAGTCCCATGCTGAGCACGGTGCGCTTGCGGTTGTAATCCAGCAGCGAGTCGCCGTAGCCGCTGAACAGCTCCGTGTGCAGGCGCAGTTCGCTGCGTTCGCTGTTCGTGCTGGCGGAGCCGAGCCGGTGCAGCCAGCCCAGGCGGACCGAGCCGTTCATGTTGGCCTGCAGGGAGTGGCGCACGGTCATGGTCAAGGCGTTGTCGGGGTCGAAGTTCCAGGTGGTGGCGATTTCGGCGCGGCCTACCAGGTCGGCAATGTCGGGGTTGTCGTCGGTGGCGGCGTCTTCGGGCATGCGCTGCCAGACGCTGGCGTTGATCACCCAGCGGTTGCCATATTCCAGCCCTGCCTTCGCAATGACCCGGTTCCAGCTGCGCGAATAGGGCAGGCTCTGGCCGTTGGACTGGTGGTTGGCGCTCAGACCGATGTAGCGCAGGCGCCAGCCCAGGGGCAAGGCACTTTCCAGAGGGAAGATGTAGGTGAGCTCCGGCTCGTGGTCGGTGGAGCGGAATGGGCGCGAGAGGTCGTTGTTGAACAGCTGCCAGTACGACTGCTGGCTGTAGGAAAACCACAGGGAATCCAGCCGGTTGGGGTCGCCGCCCGTGAGCAGACCCTGGGCAATCTTGGTGCGCACCGAGAGCTGCATGCGCGTCTCCTGGGTGTTGTAGGCCGCGTAGGGCGCTGCATGGCCGGCCGTGGGCGAGGAGGGCGCCGTGTTGACGCTGTCCGAGCCGATGACCGACAGGCTGATGGGCTTGTAGCCGCGCAGGCCAAACGTGCCGCAATCGCTGGCGGGCTCCAGTTCCCAGAAACGCGACAGGGGTGTCAGTTGCGGGTTCTTGCAGCCGCTGAAGACCGTGTGGCTGGGCTGCGCCGGGGCGACGGGGGGCTCCGGCGCCGCTGCGGCGGCCACCGTGGCGGCTGGCGCTGGTGCCTGTTCCCCGGCCCAGCGATCGAAGCAGGCCAGTCGCTCGGGTGCGGCGTTCAGGCGGGTGCATGCTTGCCACGCCGCACCCGGTTTCTCAACGCCATTTTGGGCTTCTGCGCCCGTCGATATTGCGCAGATTGCTATCAAAAAAGGAGCTATTGGCTTCATGCCAGACCCGCCTGGGTCTGGGCGGCCGCCGTTTCCTGCGCCTTCTTGGCGAATTCGGCGCGCAGGGCGCGCAGTTTTTCACGCGGGTCTTCCTTGACGGTGGTCTGGTCCAGCCCCATCTCCGCGATGAAGCGGCTGGGCAGGGCGGTCACCATGTCGCGGCCCTTCTTGCGCCGCCGGGTCCAGCTCACGGCCAGGCTGCGCTGGGCGCGGGTGATGCCCACATACATCAGGCGGCGTTCCTCCTGCAGGCGGGTGGCCACGTCGTCATTGGCGGCCTCGTGCGCGCGCTCGGAGCCGCCCGGCGTGTCGGCGCCGTCGTTCAGCTTGAAGGGCAGCATGCCTTCGGTCACCCCCACCAGCAGCACATGCGGCCACTCCAGCCCCTTGGCGGCGTGCAGGGTGGACAGCGTGACCACGTCCTGGTCTTTCTCGCGCTCGCTGATGGTGGAGAGCAGGGCAATGGTCTGCGACACCTCGAGCAGGCTCTTGGTCTCGCGGGCCATGGTGGCACCACCGGCGTCGTCGATCTGGCCGCCGCAGCGCTGGGCCATCCAGTCGCAGAACTCCATCACGTTGGCCCACTTGGCTGCAGCCACCTTCTCGCTGTCTTCGCCGTCGTACAGGTGCTTCTCGTAGCCGATTTCCTTGAGCCATTCGGTGATGAAGGCGCGGGCAGCCTCGGCGCCCTCGGTCTGGCGGGCGCGGTACTGCAGGTCGTTCACGTAACGGCCGAACTCGTGCAGGCTACCCAGTGCCTTGGCCCCCAGGGCGCTACCCAGGGAGGACGAAAACAGGGCTTCAAACAGACTGAGCTTGTACTGGCTGGCATACACCCCCAGCGTGCCCAGCGTCTGGTGGCCGATGCCGCGCTTGGGCGTGGTCACGGCGCGCAGGAACGCCGGGTCGTCGTCGTTGTTGGCCCACAGGCGGAACCAGGCACACAGGTCGCGGATCTCGGCCCGGTCAAAAAAGCTCTGGCCGCCCGACACCTTGTAGGGAATGCCCGCCTTGCGCAGCGCCTTCTCGAACGGCTTGGCCTGGTGGTTGGCCCGGTACAGCACGGCAAAGTGGCGGAAATCCTTGTACTGGGCGCCGGCCTGCGCCAGCGCCCCTTCGGCCCGCAGGCTCTGGATGCGGGCCACGGCGCGCTCGGCTTCGTGTTCTTCGTTGTCGGCATCCACCACGCGCACCGGCTCGCCTTCGCCCAGTTCGCTGAACAGCGTCTTGGGAAAGAGTTTGGGGTTGGGGCCGATCACGTTGTTGGCCGCCCGCAGGATGGCTGAGGTGGAGCGGTAGTTCTGCTCCAGCTTGATGACCTTGAGCGCCGGGAAGTCCACAGGCAGCTTCTTCAGGTTGTCCAGCGTGGCCCCGCGCCAGCCGTAGATGGACTGGTCGTCGTCGCCCACGGCGGTAAAGCGGGCGCTGTCGGCCGGGTTGCCGCCCACCAGCAGCTTGAGCATTTCGTACTGCGTGGCATTGGTGTCCTGGTATTCATCCACCAGGATGTGGCCCATCAGAGCCTGCCACTTCTGTCGGACGTGCGCATGGTCTTGCAGCAGCTTCAGGGGCAGGCTGATCAGGTCGTCAAAGTCCACGCTCTGGTAGGCCGTCAGGCGCTCTTCGTAGCGGGCCATCACGGTGGCGGTGATGCGGGCGTTGTCGTCTTCGGCCAGCGCCAGGGCCTGGGCGGCGTTCAGCCCGGCACTCTTCCAGCCGCTGATGGTCCACTGCCACTGGCGGGCGGTGGCGGCGTCGGTGCTGCCGCCGGCGTCTTTCAGGATGCTGGTGACGTCATCGCTGTCCAGGATGCTGAACTGGGGTTTGAGGCCCAGCGCGTCGCCGTCCTGGCGCAGCATGCGCACGCCCAGCGCGTGGAAGGTGCACACCAGCACATCCTTGGCCGCCTTGCCGATCAGGCCCTTGGCGCGCTCGCGCATTTCTGCGGCCGCCTTGTTGGTGAAGGTGATGGCGGCAATGCGCGGGGCGGGCATGCCCATCTGGATCAGGCGGCCGATCTTGTGCGTGATCACCCGGGTCTTGCCCGAGCCGGCGCCCGCGAGCACCAGGCAGGGGCCGTGCAGGTAGTTGACGGCCTCCTGCTGGGCCAAGTTGAGGCCGTGGTTGACGGGAGAGGCGGGGGAGGAAGGGGCAGACATGCAGACGTTACGGGCAGACAAGCGTGCCATCTTACCGGGTGATGCTCTCCCTATGCCGGCGCAGGGCGATGACCGGCAGGGGTGCTGATTTTGCATGAAGAAATACGGCTGAAGTCCTTGTGCAATATGCGTCGACAGCTATGCAAACGATAGCAAACTGCGGGGCCTTCCTGGCCGGTGCGAAGGGGGAAATGGCTATGACGGCCATTGCCTGGGCCCCATTGCCCTATTTTCCCGCGCGGCTTATCGTGCGCCTGTGTCAAGCCCATCCGTCGGTCCACTCCAGGAGAAATGCCATGCGTAGCAAACCCGTCTGTCCCGCCCTGACCACCGTTGCCGGCGCGCCGGTGGTCGACAACCAGAACATCCTCACTGCCGGCCCGCGCGGCCCGGCGCTGCTGCAGGACGTGTGGCTGCTGGAGAAGTTGGCCCACTTCGACCGCGAGGTCATCCCCGAGCGGCGCATGCACGCCAAGGGGTCCGGCGCGTATGGCACGTTCACCGTGACACACGACATCACACGGTACACGCGTGCCAAGCTGTTCAGCCAGATCGGCAAGACCACCGAGCTGTTTGCCCGCTTTACGACCGTGGCCGGCGAGCGCGGCGCGGCCGATGCCGAGCGCGACATCCGCGGCTTTGCCCTCAAGTTCTATACCGAGGAGGGCAACTGGGACCTGGTGGGCAACAACACGCCGGTCTTCTTCTTCCGCGACCCGCTCAAGTTCCCCGACCTCAACCACGCTGTCAAGCGCGACCCGCGCACCAACCTGCGCAGCGCCACGAACAACTGGGATTTCTGGAGCTCGCTGCCCGAGGCCCTGCACCAGGTGACCATCGTCATGAGCGAGCGCGGCATTCCGGCCAGCTACCGCCACATGCACGGCTTTGGCTCGCACACCTTCAGCTTCATCAACGCGCAGAACGAACGGCACTGGGTCAAGTTCCACTTCCGCACCCAGCAGGGCATCAGGAACCTGAGCGACGCCGAGGCTGAAAGCCTCATCGGCAAGGACCGGGAAAGCCACCAGCGCGACCTGTTCGACAGCATCGAAAAAGGCGACTTCCCGAAATGGACGATGTACGTGCAGGTCATGCCGGAGAAGGACGCCTCCAAGGTGCCCTACCACCCCTTCGACCTGACCAAGGTCTGGCCGCACAAGGACTACCCGCTGCAGGAGGTGGGCTACTTTGCGCTCAACCGCAATCCGGAGAACTTCTTTGCCGAAGTGGAACAGTCGGCCTTCAACCCGGCGCAGGTGGTGCCCGGCATCGGCTTCTCGCCCGACAAGATGCTGCAGGCGCGGCTGTTTTCCTATGGGGATGCCCAACGCTACCGCCTGGGCGTGAACCACCACCAGATCCCCGTGAACGCGCCGCGCTGCCCCGTGCACAGCTTCCACCGCGACGGCGCCATGCGCGTGGACGGCAACCACGGCGGCACGCTGGCCTACGAGCCCAACAGCGCGGGTCAGTGGGCCGAGCAGCCCGATTTCCGCGAGCCGCCGCTGTCGCTGGAGGGCGTGGCCGACCACTGGAACCACCGCGAGGACGCCGATTACTACTCGCAGCCCGGCGCCCTGTTTCGCCTGATGAGCCCGGCGCAGCGCCAGGTGCTGTTCGACAACACGGCGCGCGCCATGGGGGATGCGCCCACGGCCATCAAGGAGCGCCACATTGCCAACTGCAGTCTGGCCGATCCGGCCTACGGCGCGGGCGTGCGCAAGGCGCTGGGGCTGTAGCGCCGTTCAGATGGCCAGCGGGTCGACGTCGATGGCCCAGCGGATCAGGCCCTTGCCCTGCGGCCCCTGGCGCGTGGCGTGCAGCACCGATTGCCAGCCGCTCAAGAAACGCTGCAGCGCGGCGCGCGAAGGGCTTTCCACCAGCATCTGGGCCCGCTCGACATTGGCCACGCGCTGGATGGTCATGGGCACGGCCGGGTACAGCGTCACCTGCTCCAGCACGTCGGCCCAGCCCGGCCACTGCGCCATGTCGCTGTGGGCGGCGGCGCTGGCTGTCGTCAGGAACCCCTGTGCGACGTCCTGCGTGCGGGCCTCGGCCCGCACCAGGGCCTGCGCGCTGAAGGGCGGCAGGCCGGCCTGCTCGCGCTCTTTGAGCTGCGCCTGGGCAAACGCCGGGTAGTCGTGCTGCTTGAGCGCGGCGTACAGCGGGTGCGCGGGCTGGAAGGTCTGGATCCACATTTCGCTGCGTTCCCCCAGCGCCGCATCGCGTCCGGCGCGCCCGCTGGCCTGCATCAGCAGGGAAAACAGGCGCTCGGGCGCCCTAAAGTCGCTGGAGAACAGCGCGCCGTCCGGGTTGACAGCCGCCACCAGCGTGATGCGGCGAAAGTCGTGGCCCTTGGCAATCATCTGCGTGCCCACCAGCACGTCCACATCGCCGGCGTGCACGGCGGCCAGCTGGCTCTGCAGCTCGCCCTTGAGGCGCGTGGTGTCGGCGTCGATGCGGGCCACCCGCACCGGCTCGCCGGCGGGGAATTCGGCGCTGACGGAGTTCGGCCGGCGCACATCGGCCAGCAGTTCGGCCAGGTGCTCTTCCAGCCGTTCGGTGCCGCGGCCCAGCGGCGCAATGTCGGGGTTGCCACAACCGGGGCAGGCGCGGGGCACGCGTTCGGTGAAGCCGCAGTGGTGGCAGCGCAGGGTGCGGTCGATCTTGTGGAACACCCGGAAGGCGCTGCAGTGCGGGCATTCGCTTTTCCAGCCGCAGTCGGCGCAGTGCAGCACCGGGGCGTAACCGCGCCGGTTCAGGAACACCATGCACTGTTCGCCGCGTGCCACGCGCTCCTTGATGGCCTCCAGCAGCGGGATGGAGAACACCGCGTGACGGTGCTGGTGGTTCATGTCCACCCGGCGCACCAGCGGCAGGCCGGCCGGGCTGCCGGCTGCCGTGCCCACGCGGCTGGGCATGTGCAGGCGCAGGTAGCGCCCGCCTTCGCTGGCGGGGCGGCTCTGGTGCCAGCTCTCCAGCGAGGGCGTGGCCGAGCCCAGCAGCACCTTGGCGTTTTCCAGCCGCCCGCGGTACACCGCCAGGTCGCGCGCCGAGTAGCGTGCGCCTTCGCTGCTCTTGTAGCTGGGGTCGTGTTCCTCGTCCACCACGATCAGGCCCAGGTGCGGCAGGGAGGCAAATACCGCCATGCGCGTGCCCAGCACAATGCGCGCGGAGCCGTTGTGCGCGGCCAGCCAGCTTTTCAGGCGCTGCGGGTTGGTCATGCCGCTGTGCAGGGACACTACGGCGTCGTCGCCGTAGACGGGTGCAAAGCGCTCCCTGAAGCGGGCCTCCAGCTGGGGCGTCAGGTTGATCTCGGGCACCATCACCAGCGCCTGGGCCTGGGGGTTGCCTTCCAGCAGGGTCTGCACGCAGTGCAGATAGACCTCGGTCTTGCCGCTGCCGGTGGCGCCAAAGAGCAGGAACGGCCCGGCGTGCGACTGGATCTGGGTGACGACGGCCTGCTGTTCCGGCGTCAGGGCCGGGGCGGTGCCTGCCGTGCGGGCCGCGTCGGTGGGTGCCGGTGCTGGCTGGGCCGCACGTCGTTTCAGGCGCCGTTGCACCTGCGCCGGTGAGAGTCCGCGCAACTGGGGGGGCAGCGCCGCCAATGCCACTTCGCCCAGGGAACGCTGGTAATACTGGGCCGTAAATGTAAGCAGTTGTTGCCAGGTGGCGCTCAGGGGGGCAATGCCGTCCAGCGCTCCTGCCACCGCACGAATCTTGTCCGGGTCCAGCTCGCCGGTGGCCTGGGCGGCATCACCGTCCCACACCACGCCGAGGGTCTCACGCTGCCCCAGGGGTACGCGCACCAGGGTTCCGGGCGGAAGTGCCAGCTCACTTCGATAGCTCAGGACGGACCCCAGCGCCGCGTGGGCCGGGGTCTGGACCAGGATGCAAAGCCAGTGGGTCATGGGCTGGAAAGTTCTGCCACAGGGTGGGATGGGGGGCAAAAAGCCACTTGGCGCGGAATGTTGAGAAAAGTCTGCGAAACAGGGCTTAAGTGCTTGATTTAAAAGCGGTTTACACCAAATTCAGAGTTTCTGTGGATAACTTTGTTGATATCTCGTCGTGGTGGCCGCCGAAGCCTTGAAAATCAAGGCTTTCGCTGGAATGCCCACAAAAAAAGCAAAGTTTTAAATCCTTATAAATCAATAACTTAGCTTCGCTATCGGTTTTATAGCGGCTATCCCCCATTTGGGGGATGCCGCAGGATTCGAGGGACCATTTTTGTGCATAAGTGCAACAGCAGCGTCAGAAATGGGCGAAAAAAATGGTAAGCACTTCAGGCGCGCAGGGCGCGGGAGTGTGCGTGCACGGCTTCCACCAGGGCCGCCACATGCTCGGGCGAGGTGTGCTGGCTGATGCCGTGCCCGAGGTTGAAAATGTGCGTGGGGCCGGTGCCCTTGCCTTGGTACGGGGTGCCAAAGCTGTCGAGCACCTTGGCGGCTTCGGCCGCAATCTGGGTCGGCTGCGCGAATAGCACGTTGGGGTCCAGGTTGCCTTGCAGGGCCTTGCCGGGGCCGTTTTCCACGCCGCCCACCAAGGCGCGGGCGCGGGCCAGGTTGACCGTCCAGTCCAGGCCCAGCACGTCGCAGTCCAGCGCCGCCATCTCCTGCAGCCACAAGCCCCCGCCTTTGGTGAATACGATGCGGGGAATGGTCTCGCCCAAGGGGCCTGTGCGCTTGAGCTGGGCCAGCACGCGGGCGGTATAGACCAGGCTGAACTCCTGGAAGGCGCCGTCGGCCAGCACACCGCCCCAGCTGTCAAAAACCATCACGGCTTGGGCGCCGGCATCGATCTGGGCGTTCAGGTAGGCCGCCACGGAATCGGCGTTGATGGCCAGGATGCGGTGCATCAGGTCGGGGCGGCTGTAGAGCATGGTCTTGACCAGGCGGTAGTCGTCGGAACCGGCGCCCTCCACCATGTAGCAGGCCAGGGTCCAGGGGCTGCCCGAGAAGCCGATCAGTGGCACGCGGCCCTTGCCGTCCTGCGTGAGCGCCGTGCGGATGGAGGAGACGGCGTCAAACACGTACTGCAGCTTGGCCATGTCGGGCACGGCCAGCTTGGCCACGGCGGCTTCGTCGCGCACCGGGCTGGCAAAGCGCGGGCCCTCACCCTGGGCAAAGGACAGCCCCAGGCCCATGGCATCGGGCACGGTGAGGATGTCGCTGAACAAAATGGCGGCGTCCAGCGGGTAGCGGTCCAGCGGCTGCAGCGTCACTTCGGTGGCGTAGTCGCGGTTGGTGGCCAGTCCCATGAAGCTGCCGGCCTTGGCGCGGGTGGCGCGGTACTCGGGCAGGAAGCGTCCGGCCTGGCGCATCATCCACATGGGGGTGTGGTCCGTGGCTCGGCGCAGGCAGGCCTGCAGAAACGTGGCGTTGTGCAGACGGGAAAAAGTGGGGTCTTGGGCAGCTGCGCTGCCGGGGGCGTTGTGCGGTGCGTTCATGCCCCCATTGTCGCAGCTAGCGGGGGCTGTTTGGTGCGCCCTGGCGCAGGTGCCGTGCGTGCTCCACCATCAGGCACTTGTTTTGCACCACCATCAGCCCGGCAGCGCGGGCCTGGGCGGCGGCTTCCTCGTGCGCAATGCCCAGTTGCAGCCACACCGCGCGGGCACCAATGGCGATGGCGTCGGCCACCACGGGCGGCACGTCGGCGCTGTTGCGAAATACGTTGACCAGTTCAATGCGGTGGTGGCGTGCGGCTTCCTCCAGGCTGGGGTAGGCGGTTTCCCCCAGGATGGTGCCGGCATTGGGATTGACGGGAACGATGCGCCAGCCCTGGGTCTGCATGTACTGGGCCACTTCATGGCTGTCGCGGTGCGGCTTGGGCGACAGGCCAACCACGGCCACGGTGCGGCACTGCTCCAGGATGGTGGTCATGGCGTCTGGCGGGGTGCCAGCGGCGGGGGCGGGGCTGGGATGCATGGCAGAGGTCTCCTAGAGCTGGGCCAGCGCGGCGCGCAGTTCCTGTGGATTGAGGATTTCGGAAAACACCACGGCGGGCCGTCCGGGGGGGTACAGCACGTACACCGGCACGCCGCTGCGGCCCAGGTCTTCCAGGGCCCGGGTAATGGCCGGGTCACGCCGGGTCCAGTCGGCGCGCAGCAGGGTGACCTGGTGTGCCTGCATGTCGGCCAGGACCTCGCTGTTGGCCAGGGTGGTCTTTTTGTTGTACTGGCAGGTTATGCACCAGGCCGCGGTGAAATCCACGAACACGGCGCGGCCGGCGGCCCGTTCTGCCTCCACCCGCCCGGGCGCCCAGGCCTGCCAGCTTGCGCCCGCCGGGGCGTCGGCCACAGCACCGTTGGCCCCTCCTTCCTGACGCAGAATGTTGGGGCCGATGGTCGCCGCCAATGCGGCGCCGACAGCGATCGAAATCAGAGCAAAGATCCAGCGGCTGCGTCCCTGCAGACCCAGTGACCAGACCAGCAGGCCCAGCCCCAGCAGCAGGACCAGCAGGCTGCCGGCGCCGTCGATGCCACTGAGGTGGCCCATGATCCATACCAGCCAGGCCACGGTGGCCAGCATGGGAAACGCCATGAAGCGGCGCAGGGCGTTCATCCAGGCGCCGGGCCGGGGCAGCCAGCGCCCCAGGCCGGGCACCCAGCTGGCGGCCAGAAAGGGCAGGGCCAGCCCCAAGCCCAGTGCGGCAAAAATGCCCAGTGCCTGCCCCGCGGGCAGGGCGATGGCGAAGCCCAGCGAAGCCCCCATGAAGGGCGCCGTGCAGGGGGAGGCGATGGCCACGGCCAGCACGCCAGACAAAAAGGCATCCACCATGGGGTGGCGCGCTTGCAGGGACGCCAGCCGGTGGGGCAGCAGATGGCCGACTTCGAATACGCCGGCGAGGTTCAGGCTGATCAGGGTGAACAGGGCGGCCAGCAGGGCGACGACGGCGGGGGACTGCAATTGAAAGCCCCAGCCCAGCTGTTCCCCGCTGGCGCGCAGGCCGAGCATGAGGCCGCCCAGCGCCAGGAAGGAGAGCACGACCCCCAGGGTGTACGCCAGCCCCTGCAGGCGCTGCGAGGCGCGGTTGTGGCGGGCATGCTGCGCAAAGCCCAGCACCTTGATAGCCAGCACCGGCAACACGCAAGGCATCAGGTTCAGGATCAGGCCGCCCAGTACGGCGGCGGCCAGCGCCAGCCCCCAGGTACCCCAGCCGCTGTCCGAACGGGTCGGAGCCGCTTGCGACTGCGCGTTGCGGTCCAGCGCGGCCTGCAGCGCCGGCGAGACCGTGGCCGGAGCGGCCAGCGCCGGCCAGGTACCGCTGACCGGGGCCACGATGCGCAGGCTCTGCGTGCCCAGCGTCAGTACCAGCGGCAGGGCGTCGGGGCTGCTGTCACGCTGGGCCGACAGGGGCAGCTGGGCGGACCAGGTACCTTGATTCCAGGCCTGCGTTCCCGCCTGCTGCGCAGTGCCGCTGGGCCGCACGGCATCGCTGGCCTGCGGTGTTGCCACCGGTTCGGCCACATTGATGGGCTCGGGGAACACCTGCAGGGCCCGGCCGTGCCAGGCAGCCGGCAGGCCGGAAACGGAGACCGTCAGGGCGTTGCCGGTCACCGTGGCCTGGGCGGCGCCCGCCAGGGTGCGTGGGCGGGACTGGAGTGCGCGCTCAAAGTCGCTCCCGTGGGCGGCCGTGGAGCCCCGCACGGGCACGCGCAGCATGAATGTGCCTTCCTGGGGAATGCACTCCAGCCGGCACACCAGCCAGGAGGCCGTCAGCCGGATCTCCAGTTCGCCCGATGCCGGTGGCTGGAAGGCTGGGGTGACCGTGAACGCAACGGGCAGCAGCACCGTTTCCTCGTAGCCAAAGTTGGCCAGATTGCCGATCGGAATGCGTTTGGGTGTGGGCCAGTCGATGTCCCCCGCGGTGACGCCAGCCGGCAGCGTCCACTGCAGGGTGGTGGGCAGGCCGGAGTCGCCGGGGTTTTTCCAGTAGGTGTGCCAGTGCGGCTGGTGGGCCAGTTGCAACCCCAGCCAGAGGGGCTTGCCCGCTCCCACGCCGTCGGGGGCATGGGCAACCAGCTCGGCCCGTACCTGTTCGGTCTGCACGATCGCGCCGGCCGACTCGGGTTGGGCTGGGTTCTTGGAGAACAATTGGGCTGTTGCCCCCGTCCATACTGCGCAGATAGCTATGAAAAAAAGAGCATTGCGCAGCAGCGCCGCGATCCGTGGCCCGCGCGACAGGGCGGGGTGGAGAGGGGTGAACAGGAAAGTCATTGCCAATTGGGAGCCCCGTGCCAGCGTAAAAGTTCCGTTGCCATTGAACAACGGTCGATGCCGCATTGTGGCATTGCGCTGATCTGGGTCGTCTTTTGTGGCCGACGGTTTCCAGAGCGGGCCGGGTCCACCGGTATAAAGACGGCTGGTAGCCTGTGACTGACCGGCCTGTCAGGCGAACATTGACGCGCAGATCGCCAAGGTGCAGGACGCGATGGACAAGCTCAAGAACATGCCGGTGCTGGGGTTCGGCGTCAGCTATTCGTTCTGAGCCCCGCCGGCTTCCAAAAAAATGCCCACTTTGGTGGGCATTTTTGCTGGGGGAGAGACGGTCAGAACTTGTAGCCGAATCCCAGTGAGAACACGTTGGCGCTGTTCTTGTAGGTTACGCCCGCCTTGGTCTTGTTGTCGTAGGTGTTGGCGTCATAGCCCACCTGGAAGTACATGTTCTTGTCGATGAACGAGCGCAGGCCCAAGCCGTAGCCAATGCCGCTGATCGACTCGGAGCTTTCCGTGGCTCCCGTATTACTGACCGCACTGGCGGACAGGCCGGAAACCTTGCCATACACCAGCATGGAATCGGACAGGGCGAAGCCCGGCACGATGTCAAACGAGGCGGCATCCTTGATGCTGAAATTGGTCGCGCCCACGGTTCCGGCGCTGCGGCTGCCGGCACGGTAGTTGACACCCAGGCCCAGCACAAACTGGTTCCCCATGGGGATGCTGTATTGCGCCTCCAGTCCCAGCCCGCCGACCGTGCTGCTGTCCGAACTGGTTCCGACTACCTCGGCGGTCGATCGGGACGAATCAGCGATCAGGGCCAGACTGAACCCTTCAAAATTCCGGGCCTGCGCAAAGGCCACAGGCGTGGCGAGCAGGGCCGAAGCGGCGATCAAAACAATACGTTTCATAAGGCACTCCTTGAAAAACGGGCACTTCACAGCAAACGGTGACCGCGCCTCCGTGCGTCGGGTAACGCAGGCCGGTGCGAACGCCATTGAACGGATGATTTCAGTATAGGTACTGGAACGGTTATGGCAAGTTGCGAAAACGCAAGCCCCTACCCACTGCGGGGAACACCGGCTTAGGAGGCGTCCGGCGTGCCCTGCAGGAAGACTGCAGGCAGTTTCTTGGGGGCCTTGATGCGTAGCTGCTTGTTGACGTTCTCCTGGCCAAAGACCACCGTGATGTCGGCCACCGCCACGCCGAACAGGGGGGCCAGGAAGCGCACCATGTGGTCGGTTGCCTTGCCGCCCTTGGGCGCCGCGGTGACGCTGATCTTGAGCTGGGTGCCCTTGGGCTTGCCGATGGCGTCCTTGCTGGCCGAAGGTTTGCCCAGGACGTTGACGACCAGGGTGTCGCCCTCCCAGGCGAAGAAGGAGTCGCCGGTGGCGTTGCGGGGGCGTGCGGTGGACATGCGGCAATGATACGGGTGGGGGCCGGTCTAGGCCCTAAGATAGCGCCATGAGCAACCCATCCCGATATTGGGCCGACTGGAGCACCCACGACTTCGCACAGTGCCAGGCCCGAGGCGCCCTTGAATCGACCATTGCCGTGCTGCCTGTGGCCGCCACGGAGCAGCATGGTCCGCACCTGCCGCTGCGGGTGGATACAGCCCTGGTGGATGGCGTGGTGGCCGCGGCGCTGGCGCACCTGGGCGCCGATGTGCCGGCCCTGTTCTTGCCCACCCAGGCGGTGGGCCTGAGCCCGGAGCACGCGCAGTTCCCTGGCACGTTGACGCTGAAAGCCGAAACGACCATCCGTCTGTGGACCGACATCGGCGAGAGCGTGGCGGCCAGCGGCGTGAAGAAGCTGGTGCTGCTCAACGCCCACGGCGGCCAAGTGGGGGTGATGGACATCGTGGCGCGTGACCTGCGTGCCCGTCTGGGCATGCTGGTGTACAGCGTCAACTGGTTTGGCCTGCCGCTGCTGGGGCCGCAGGGGGACGACGTGAACGCCCTGTTCAGCGCGCACGAACACCGCTTTGGCATCCACGCGGGGGACATCGAAACGTCCATGATGCTGGCGCTGGCGCCCCACCAGGTGGACATGGCGCGGGCGGAAAATTTTGCCTCGACCTCCGAAGACCGGGCCCGGCGTTTCCCTATTCTGGGCAACGGCAAGAGCGCCAAACTGGGTTGGCAAATGCAGGACTACAACCCGGCCGGTGCCGTGGGCAACGCCGCGGTGGCCACGGCCGACAAGGGCCGCGCCGTGCTGGATGCCGCGGGGCGGGCACTGGCGCAACTGCTGGCGGAAATCCACCAGTTGCCCGGGGGCTTGCTAAAGAACGTGCCGCGCTAAATTCCTGGTCTGGAGATTGGCATGCAGCGCGGGTGGCCGGAGCCCGCTAGCGAATACCGCGGACGTAGCGAACCTCGGCAGGGTTGCCCGGATCAGTCTTGGCGGGTGGGCTTGCCGTGTTTGCATCCGTTGAGGGCCTTGCCGTAACGAGGAGTTTTTCTGCCATGGTGGCTGCCGGGAGGGTGGGCGCCATTGCGGCTTCCAGCTTGGCGGCCCATTCGCCCAGGTCCACGTGTCCGTCATGCTTGGCGCTGGCACGTGCGAAGCGAACGATCTCCGCCGCGTACTCGGCATTGCCAGCCATCCACTCGGTGTCGGTTACGCGGCCGGTTTTACGGCGCAACAGCACGTGCAGGTGGGCGGCAATGGCCATTTTTTCGCTGGGCAGCATGGTGCTCTCCTTCAGGTTCCCATTTGCTCGCGATGCTGGGAAATGTCCAGCCCGGTGGCCTCGGAGGCATCATCCACACGCAAGCCGACAATCACTTTGGTCACACCCAGCAGCACGGCGCTCATGGTGGCGCTGTACAGCAGCACTGCGACCACTCCCAGCAGTTGAATGCCCACGTCACCTGTGACGCCCGAGAGGGTTTTGTTGGCCAGCAGCCCGGTCATCAGGGCCCCCACGATGCCACCAATGCCATGCACGCCAAACACATCCAGGGAATCGTCGGCGTTGAGCAGGCGTTTGAGTTCGGTTGCGCCCCAGTAACAGGCCAGGCCAGCCACGGTGCCGATCAGCAAGGCCGAGGCGGGTGTGACGAAGCCGGCCGCTGGTGTGATGGCGACCAACCCCGCAACCAAGCCTGAGCTCAGACCCAGCAGGGACGGGCGCCTGCGCACAATCCACTCACCCAGCATCCAGGCAATGGCGCCTGCTGCCGCGGCAATGTGCGTGACGGCCATGGCCAGCCCCGCGCGGCCATCCGCGGCGACGGCGGACCCGGCGTTGAAGCCAAACCACCCCACCCATAGCAGGCCCGCGCCCGCCATGGTGAGCCCCAGGTTGAACGGTTTGAAGGGCTCCTGGCCATAGCCCTTGCGGGGGCCGAGCACGTAGGCACAGACCAGGCCGGACACGCCAGCGTTGATGTGGACGACTGCGCCGCCGGCAAAATCCAGCACTCCCATTCGGGCCAGCCAGCCACCCGGCTCCCAAACCCAATGGGCCACCGGCGCATACACGGCGATGGACCACATGCCAAGAAACCACAGCATGGCGGAGAAGCGCATGCGCTCGACCAGGGCGCCCACGATCAGTGCGGCCGTGATGACGGCGAACGTGAGCTGGAACATGGCATATACCGACTCCGGCACATTGGGGGCTACGTGGCTCACTGCCACTTTGCCGGCCTCTTTCAGGTAATCCAGTCCGCTGAACCACAGCCGGCTACCGTCACCCAGCCATGCGTTGCCCGGCGTGAAGGCTATGGAGTAGCCCACGGCAAACCACAGCAGGCTGACCAGCGCGGCCGCCGCCACGATGCTGGCCATGGTGTTGAGCACATTCTTCCTGCGCACCATGCCGCCGTAAAACAGCGCGATGCCGGGCAGCGTCATCAACAGCACCAGGGCGGTGCTGGTCATCATCCAGGCGGTGTCTGCGGCATTCAGGCTGTCCTGTGCCACCAGGCCAGGGCGGGTGGACGTCTGTCCCCAGGCGGCCAGACTGAGGCCCAGAGCGCATACCAGGAGCCATTGGGGTCTGATTCGGTGCATCTTGTTCCTTTTATGACTTACATCCAGTCCTAAAAGCACAAGGCGTGCCACCTAGGGGCGGGTCATGCGGTGCCGGTTATTAGGTGCCGGCTCGGGGCGGGATGCGGGCCAGGCCGGTGCGTTTTACGCGTAGGTGATCCAGGACGCGTGTTCGGCGCTGTCCAGGTGCGGCAGCGTGTTGAACGTGATCAGCACGTGGCGCTTGGGGGTGAAGGCGAACTCGGTGATGGCGCTGTTGCGGATGCGCATGTTGAGCTCGATCGTGGTCTCGGGAGCGGTCCCCAGGATGTGACCCACCGCCGTGGAGATGGGGCCGCCGCTGCTGACGAGGAGCACGTTGCCAGTGTGGTGTTTGCGGACATGGTTCAGCGCGCCGGTCACGCCGTGCACGAACTCCGCGTAGCTGGGCATGCCGTGGGGGCTGATGACGCCATTCATCCACTGGGCCAGCCCGTCGCGCAGCATGCGGAAATGCTGCTTGTAGCCCTCGGGGGTGGTGGGTTTTTCCAGCGCATGCGGGCAGATGGCGGCAATCACCGCTTCGCTGCTGTATTCGTTGAGGCCTTCCCAGGTTAGGGGCTCGGGGCTGGTCGGCACGGTGTCGGTGCCCATGCCTTCGCGGATGCCGGCATAGGTCTGGATCTGCCGTTTCAGGGTGCCAGTGAGGACGGCCTCGAAGTTCAGCCCCTTTTGCCTGAAGTACTCACCCAGGCGCACGCTTTGGCGTTGGCCCAGTTCGCTCAGGTTGTCGTAATCGTCGGCTCCGAAAGAAGCCTGCCCGTGGCGCACCAGATAGAGATTTCCCATGGGGG
The DNA here is from genome assembly GCF_058793415.1 of Rhodoferax sp. MLSD5-FHT05B10. Classification (NCBI taxonomy): domain Bacteria; kingdom Pseudomonadati; phylum Pseudomonadota; class Betaproteobacteria; order Burkholderiales; family Comamonadaceae; genus Rhodoferax; species Rhodoferax sp. MLSD5-FHT05B10. Next base: position 64,818 of record NZ_JBXAFT010000007.1, read on the forward strand.
GAATCTACGCGACATCCCCGCCTCGCCCATGTCCTGCCTGCGACAGGCCGGGGTTCACAGGGTGACCTGGCCGTCGATGCAGGTGACCGACTCCCCGCCTACCCAGACCTGGCCGCTGGCGTCGCGCTCAACCCAGACCCGGCCCTCGCGCCCCAGGCAGGTGCCCTGGCTGGCCAGGTAGCGCGCAGGAGCGTGGCCGTCGGCTATCAGCCACTGGGCCAGGCTGGCGTTGAAGCTGCCGGTCACGGGGTCTTCGAGAATGCCGACGGGCGCGGCAAAGGCGCGCACTTCCACGGTGGGTTCGGGTGTTGCCTCGCCAGGTTCTGCGGCGTGCTCGCCAAAGGCGCGGGCTTCCCGGTTGGATCGCGCTATTAAAACAGGAGCGCCCTGCGCAGTTTCCACGGCTGCTACGCCCACTTTCAGCCCCAAATTCTTGAGCTCCAAGTGGTCGGGTGTGAGTTGTAGCACGGTCTGCACGCTGTCGAGCAGCAGGCCTAGCCAGACCGGCCCGTTGTCCAGCATCTGGGCCGCCACGATGTGGTGGGCCTTCAGCCCCAGCGCGGCGGCCACCTTGGCCAGCAGCATGGGGCTGGGCGCGCTGCGCGTGAGCGGCGGCGCGGCGAAGGCCAGCCGGGGCCCCTCCCGGCGAATGGCCACGAGCCCGACCTGGCACTCCTGCACGATGTGCTGTGCCGCACGGGGCTGGCCGCCGGCCTGCAGCCAGGCGTGGCAGCTGCCCAGTGTGGGATGGCCGGCAAAGGGCAACTCGTTGCCGGGGGTGAAGATGCGCACGCGGTAGTCGGCGCCGCCCTGGCGCCCGGCCTCGGTGGGCGGCAGCAGGAAGGTGGTTTCCGACAGGTTGGTCCACTGGGCGAAGCGCTGCATGGCCGCATCGCTCAGGCCCGTGCCGTCCAGCACCACGGCCAGCGGATTGCCCAGGTAGGGCTGGGCGGTAAAGACGTCGACTTGCTTGAAAGGCCGGGGCATCAGGACCCCCCTTGGTGTTCGCGGATGGTTGCCGCCAGCGCGGCCACCCCGCGGCGGATTTCTTCCACACTGGGCGTGACAAAGGACAGGCGCACGGTGCGCGGGTCGGCGTGGTCGGCGTAGAAGGCAGCACCGGGCACGAAGGCCACGCCCTTGTCCACTGCGTGGGGCAGCAGGTCGACGGCGTTCATGCCCTCGGGCAGCCGGGCCCACAGGAACATGCCCCCGTCGGGCGTGTTCCAGCTCACGCCGGCGGGCATGTCCTGCGCCAGGGCCTGCAGCATGGCGTCGCGCTGGGTCTTGTACAGCGCGCGGATGGTGGGCACGTGGCGGTCCAGGAAACCGTCCTTCATCACTTCGGCCACCAGGCGCTGGTTGAAGCCGGGGCTGTGCAGGTCGGCCGCCTGCTTGGCCTGCAGCAGCTTGGGGTACATGGCCTTGGGCGCCACGATGAAGCCCAGGCGCAGACCCGGTGCCAGCACCTTGGAAAACGATCCCAGGTAGATGCAGCCCTCGGGGTTGCGGGCGGTCAGCGGCAGCGCGGGCGCGTTGTCAAACCACAGGTCGCCATAGGGGTTGTCTTCGATCAGGGGCAAGCCCAGCTCGGCGGCCTTGGCCACCAGCGCGGCGCGGCGCGCCTCGGTCATGGTGCGGCCGGTGGGGTTCTGGAAGTTGGGCAGCACGTAGAGGAAGCGGGCCTTGCGGGCACCGGTGCCCACCTTGTCCGCCAGGTCCGCGATGTCCACGCCGGCGTCATCGCTGGCCACGCTCTCCACTGTGGGTTCCATGGGAGTGAAGGCCTGCAGCGCGCCCAGGTAGGTGGGGGTTTCCACCAGAATGCGGCTGCCTTCGTCGATGAGGATCTTGGCCACCAGGTCCAGGCCCTGCTGCGAGCCGGTGGTGATGAGCACCTGCGCCGGGTCGACCGACCAGGGCAACATGGCGGCCACCAACTCGCGCAGCGGGCCGTAGCCTTCGCTGGCGGCGTATTGCAGGGCGCCCTGTGGGTCGTCGCGCAGCACCTGGGCGCAGGCCGCTTCGAATTCGGCCACCGGGAAGGTCCGCGGCGAGGGCAGGCCACCGGCGAAACTGATGATGCCGGGCTTCTCCGTGACCTTGAGGATTTCACGGATGACGGAGGGGTTCATGCGCTCGGCACGGCGGGCCATGGTCCAGGGGGTTTGGGGCAGATCGTTGGGTTTCATGGGGCATCTCCAGAGCGAATAGGGGGTGTGCGAACGGGCATTTTCTTGCCCACGAACACGGTGGCAATCACGGCCAGGCTAAAGCCGATTGTCACCGCGTCCAGGCGCTCCCCCAAAAGGGGAACCGCAAACAGCATGGACAGAAAGGGTTGTACCAGCTGCACCTGGCTGACGCGCACCGTGCCGCCCAGTGCCAAGCCCCGGTACCAGGCAAAAAAACCCAGCCACATGGAAAAGACCGCCAGGTAGGCCAAGCCCCACCAGGCGGCCGGCTTGAGCGGTGCGGCGGGCCAATTGGCCAGGGACAGGGGCAGCGTCAGGGGGAGCGAGAGCACCAGCGCCCAGCAGATCACGTGTTCCGCCCGCATGTGGTGCGACAGGCGGGCGCCATAGCCGTAGCCCACGGCCGCGCACAGCATGGCGGCCAGCAACAGCAGGTCGGCCCCCTGCAGGGTCGGGCCGCCCGCTGCGCCGTCGCCGTGCAGCATGGCAAACGCCACCACCAGGGCGCTGCCCAGCGCGGCGCACAGCCAGAAGCCGGCGGAGGGCCGCTGGCGGTGCAGCAAGGCGCCCACGGCCGCCGTGGCCAGGGGCAGCACGCCCACGATCACGCTGGCATGCATGGCCGCCACGTGGCGCATGGCCACCGAGGTGAACAGCGGAAAGCCAAACACCACGCCGCCGGCGGTGACGGCCAGCGGCCACCAGTCGGCGCGCCGGGGCAGGCGCGCGCCGGTCGCCAGCAAAAACACGGCGGACAGCGCGCCGGCCACCACCGCCCGTCCGCACGCGATGAAGAAGCCCGACATCTGGGGGGCTTCGGGCGTGCCGGCGGCCAGGCGTGTCATGGGCAGGGTGACCGCAAAAATCACGATGCCCAGCAAACCCAGCCACAGGCCCTTGGTGAGGTTGTGCGTGCGGTGTGTCATCGGATGGGCCGGGGGGCGCCAGAGGCCTCCCCTGTCCGCAAAAGGGTGAATGCTTGCCAGTTCATGCCACAGACTTTATAGTCGAAACCAGCACACTACCAATACACTTATGGCAGGCAAATATTCATCTGTGTGGTTGGTTGTGGCAATACAGGCAGACGCACACCATGCTGATCAAAACCCCCTCGCAATCCCTGACGGAACAGCTGTGCAACCGCTTTGCCGAGCGCATTCGCACCCGCTTGCTGGCCCCCGGGGCACGCTTGCCCTCGGTGCGCCTGTGCGCGCAGCAGCAGGGCGTGAGCCCGTCCACCGTGGTGGCCGCCTATGACCAGCTGCTGGCCCAGGGCCTGATCGAGGCACGCCGGAATCGCGGTTTTTATGTGCGGGAAATGGTTTTGTCGCCCGAATCCATTGCGCAGACAGCTACGAATTCGATAGCAAACCCGGTTGCCGCCGAGGGTTTCCAGGCCTCGCATGTGCCGGTGAATGCCACGGCGCTGATCCGCGGCATGTTCCATGGCAGTTCCGACCAGCCACAGCCCGGCATGGGCGTGTTCCCGGCAGACTGGCTGGAGACCGGCTTCATGTCCACGGCCGTGCGCAAGGCCAGCAGCCACCAGGCCCTGCAGTCGTACTCGCTGAATTACGGCGAACCGGCGGGTGACCGCGGCCTGCGCCAGTCGCTGTCACAGAAATTGGCGGCGCTCAACATACCGGCGTCGCCGGCGCAGATCATCACCACGGTGGGCGCCACCCATGCGCTGGACATCGTGAGCCGCACCCTGCTGCGCCCGGGGGATTACGTGATGGTGGAAGAGCCTGGCTGGGCCATCGAGTTTGCGCGGTTGACGGCGCTGGGCATGCGCATCCTGCCGGTGCCCCGGCGCGCTGACGGCCCCGACCTGGAGGTGATGGCGCGCTACTGTGCCCTGCACAGCCCGAAGCTGTTCGTGAGCGTGAGCGTGCTCCACAACCCCACCGGCTTCTGCCTGACGCCGGGCAGCGCGCACCGCGTGCTGCAGCTGGCCAACACGCACAACTTCCACATTGTCGAAGACGACACCTACAGCCACCTGGCGCCCGACCACGCCACCCGCCTGTGCGCGCTGGATGGCCTGCAGCGCACGATCTATGTGAGCGGCTTTGCCAAGATTCTGGCGCCGGGCTGGCGCGTCGGCTACCTGGCTGCGCCGCCGGCGCTGGTGGAGTCCCTGCTCGACACCAAGCTGCTGGCCACCTTGACCACCCCTGCGCTGCTGGAAAAAGCCCTGGCCTGGTGCATTGACCAGGGGCAGTTGCGCCGCCATGCCGCACGCATCCGCGCCCGGCTGGACCAGGCGCGCACCCGCAGCGCGAAGCTGGCCCTGGCGCAGGGCTGCACTTTTGCCGCGCCGCCAGCGGGGCTGTTTGGCTGGGTAGACACGGGAGTGGACACCGATGCTCTGGCGCAGCGCATGCTCGACGAGGGCTATCTGCTGGCTCCCGGTGGCCTGTTCCACGCCGAGCGCCAACCCAGCACGCTGATGCGCATCAACTTCACCTCCACGCAGGACGCGCAGTTCTGGGACGCGTTCGGCCGCCTGCGCGCCGAGCAGTAGCGCCGCTTCCCGCGTGGGGGGTCAGATGCCCGCCAGCGTGCGCAGCAAGGCGCGGTTGACTTCGTCGGCCGGCAGGGCATGGGCCTGGCAGACGTCGCGGATCATGCGGGTATTGGACGATTCCAGCGCGCAGGCGACCTCCAGCCAGGGCGCGTAGGGGCCGGACTGGCCGACCACCGCCGAGGCAATGCGCCCGGGCAACGGCAACCGGTGGATGGCGGCGCCCAGGGGCTCGCCCAGCAGCAGGTCGAGCTGCGAAAAGATGCCGCACAGGAACACCTCGCGGCGCAGATCGTCTTCGATGCCGGCGTCGGCCAGCTGTTCCATGGTGCGTGCGCGCAAGACCATGTGGGCGCGCACAGGGTCCAGGTTGGGGTCGTTGCTGGCTTGGGGCAGCTGCTCGACCAGCCAGGCGCGCAGCCGGGCGTAGCCCAGGGCCATCAGACCCTGGCGGATCGTTCCCACTTCGGCTTTCAGCGCCAGATGGGCGGAGTTGGCGTAGCGCAGGAAACGGTAGGCCAGCAGGGGTTCATTGCCCAGGTGCTGCTCCAGGGTTTCCAGTGACTCGTCGGCGTCGATGGCCTGCACCAGCGCCATCAGCAGGTGGCGCGCGGGCTGGATCTGGCGAAAGCGGTAGGCGTGCAGGATTTCTTCCACGGGCCAGCCGGCGACGCCCCAGACCCCCTGCTGGTCCAGCGCGTGCTCGACCAGCGCCTGGCTGGCCAGCCCCTGGTAGATGCTGCCGGGCACGACGGGGCTGGGAGCGGCGTCTGGCGTGCCGCCTTGCGGGTGCTGGCGCAGGGACACCCGCAGGGCGGCCAGTGCTTCGTGGGGTGTCAGGGTGCGCAGCGTCTGGTGGAACCAGCCGGCCAGTGCGGGCGCGGGCGACTGGCCGGCGTCACCCGTCCACACCAGCGGCAGCCCGCGCTGGTGGGCCGCGCGGACCCGCGCCGCCAGCAGGGGGTCCGATAGCACGTGGTCCGGCACCTCGACCCACAGGCCGCGCGCGGGGGCATGGTCCAGCAGGTCGCTCAGGAGCGCGGGTGACTGCACGCTCAGCAGCAGGGTGGGCGATGCGGCCGACCACAGGGCCGCGAGGGCGTCCAGCAGGTGGGTGGCGTCCACCGCACTGCTGCTGTCGGCCGCGACGAACAGGCGCACGCCTGCGCATTGGCGCCGCAGGTTCCAGATGGGCTCGTAGCCTAGCGTGATGCTGCCAAGAACCGACTGGGCCACGACGCTAACCGATGTAGTTGAACAGCGACAGTTTCTGGACCTGGGCGTACGACTGCAGCGCGGCCTGGTATGCGGTCTGCTGCTGCTGGAAGTCGGAGATGCCCTTGGTCATGTCCAGATCCTCGGCGCGCGAGCGGTCGGCCTCCAGCTGGATGCTGCGTTTTTCCTGGGTGGTAGTGATGCGGTCGGCACGGTTGAGCAAGTCGCCGGCCAGGCCTCGCACCGCGGATACGCGGGACATGCCGATGTCGATGTTGTTGAGCGCCTGGTTGACCGCCTGGATGGCGGCGTTGCTGTCGGTGGCGGTGCCGATGTCGCGGATGGCGTTGTCGAGCACGCTGAAAACACTGGGGCTGGGGTTGATGGACAGCGTGTCGCCGACGGCCGGCGCGCCTTTGATGCTCAGTGACAGCCCGGGCATGCCAGCAACGGCGATGTTGGCGGCCTGTCCGGTCGGATAGCCGGGTGCGGTCTGGGCCGTCACGGTTCCGGGTGGCGTTGCCGTCACGTTGTAGGACACGGTCGTGGTGCCGGGAACGGTCGTGGTGTCCACGGCGGTGATGGCAATCGCGTAGGACGCGCCCGTCACGGCGGCCGCGTTGGTGACCGTGACCGCGCTGGTCTGCATCTGGTGGGTTGGCGCAACGGCGGCGACCGATACGTTGTAAACCCCGTCGCGGGCCGGCTGGTGCATAAAGGCGCTGTCGCCATCCAGGGTGAACGGAATGGACACGTCGCTGCTGGAAGACTGTCCGGGCAGGCCGTTGAAGGTGTAGTCGGATGGAAGGGCCTGCGGGCCGACAAACGGCGCCAGTGCACTGCCCAGCCCGCTGAACAGGGGAAGGCCATTGGTGTCTTTGCGGTTGGACAGCGCCAGTACCTGGTCGCGCAGCCCCATCAGCTGGGCGGCAATGGTCTTGCGGTCCTGCGCCGTCTGGGTGCCGTTGCCCGCACTGGCCACCAGTTCGCGGAAGTTCTGCAGGGTCTGGGATACATCACCCAGCGTGCTTTCGGCCGAGGCAATGGCGTTGCGCTGTGCTTCCAGCGCGCGCTGGTCGGTCTGGATGCGGGTGATGCGGGTCATGGCCCGCTCGGCCTGCGCGGCACCGGTGGGGTCGTCGCTGGCGCGGACCACTTTCTTGCCCGACGAGAGGTTTTCTTGCAGGGTGGACAGGGCCGACTGGCGGATCTGCAGGTTGTGCAGCGCATTGTCGTAGGTGTTGGCCGATCCGATTCGGGAAAAAGCTGTTGCCATGGTGGGTGCTCCTGCTCAATGCCCTTAGCGGGTCATGCTTTGCATCAGGGTATCAAAAATATTGTTGGCAATCTGGATCATTTTGGCCGATGCCTGGTAGGCCTGCTGGAACTGCAGCAGCTTGGAGGCCTCTTCGTCCAGATTGACGCCGGAAACGCTGGTGCGGTCGCGCTCAAGATTGACGGCGATGGTGTCGGACACCTGTGCCGCGTACCCGGCACTTTGGACGCGGATGCCAATCTGGGACATCAGGCCGGCATAGCCATCGGTCAGCGCGGCGCCATCGAATACGGCCTTGTCGCGCAGGTTCAGCATGGCGCTGGCATTGCCGGCGCTGGTCGTGGGGTAGGGGTTGGCTTCGACGGTGAAGGTGTCGCCGGCGTTGGGAGATCCCTGCAGGGTCAGCGACCACTCGGACAGCGGTGTGGTCGCAGGGACCGTGCCTTCAATCGCCTGACCGGGCGTGTAGGTGAACGGACTCAGCGGACCCACGTAGTCGCTGCGCGTATAGGTGTTGGGCCCGGTGAATGTCAGGGTGACCGGAACGTTGGCCGGGGGATTGCTGCGCGCAGCCAGGCTCAGCTGCTGCATGCTGCCGGTGTTGCCGGAGCCCATGAGACCCGCCACCGGGCTGGCGACAGCCAGTGCACGGGGCGTGGAGAACACGCTGGTGACGTTGCTGGCCGACGTGCTGTAGGGCTTGATCAGGAACCGGTCGCCAGCGACGGGGGCGCCACCCAGCGAAATATTGAGGCCGTCCAGCGTGGCCAGGATGGGGGCCGTAGTGGGCGGGACTTGCGGAAAGTTGACGACCATGCCGTCCGAGCGGCGGGTAATGGTGCCCGTCGCCGCGCCGGTGAAGTTCACGTCGTAGTCCGATGCCGCAAACTGGGTCGAATCACTGATGGACAGCGTCAGCACGCCCGTTCCGGCGTTCACCACAGCCGGAGAAACGGGAGTCAGCACATTGCTGCCCGTGAATACGGTGGGGCTGAACAGGTTGCCGCCGACCTTGCCGTCCAGATCCAGCCCCAGCTTGTGCTGGGCGTTCATGGTCTCGGTCACGGCCATGGTGAGCCGTCCGAGCAGATTGCGACCTTCGGCCAGATCGGTGTTCTGAAAGCGCAGCAGGCCGGGCACTTCGCCGCCGCCGAGCGCATTTTCATCCAGCGTTGTGGTCTGGCCGTTGCGTTGTATGGTGAGCTTGCTCTTGAGCTGGTCGCCGAAGTCGTCGCTGCCAATCGCCACGGTGGCGGCGCTGGCGCCCAGGACCAGGGCCTGGCTGCCGCCAATGAAAATGCCGACCGTGCCATCGTCGGCCGGGACCGAGGAGGTCTGCACGTACTGGTTGAGTTCGCGCACCAGCTGGTCGCGTTTGTCCAGCAAGTCGTTGGGGGGTTGTCCAGAGCCCTGGGCGCGGGCAATTTGCTGGTTGACCCCGGCAATGCCCTGGGCCAGGCTGTTGATGACGGTGACCTTCTGGTCCAGCTCCTGCTTCACGCCGATCTGCAGGTCGTCCAGACTCTGGGAGGCGGAGCGCAGGCGCGACGCGGTCTCGTCCACCTTGGTGAGCACCACGGAGCGGGCGGTCAGGTCGGTGGGGGCATTGGCCACGTCGGAAAACGCGTTGAGCATGTCGCTGATGGACGCGCCCAGGCCGCTGGCGCCGCCTGGGAAAATGCCTTCGAGTTGCTTGAGCTTGTCCGAGCGCGCGTTGTCAGCGGACTGCGTGGCGGTCGCCATGGCGGACTGGCGGGTCAGGAATTCACTGAAATTGCGCTGGATGGTCTGGATGTCCACACCCTTGCCGATGTAGCCACCGCCGGTGAACTGGCCTTCCACGGTCTTGAGAACGACCTGCTGGCGCGAGTAGCCCGGGGTGTTGACGTTGGCAATGTTGTTGCCGGCGGTTTGCAGTGCAACCTGGTTGACTTGCATCGCCCGGGTGCCAATGTTGAGTAAGCCCATGGTGGTCCTCGATCAAGCCTGTGCACGCCGGATTTGCAGCGTGGTATTGATGGCGCGGCTGAGTTTGGCCGCGTATTCCGGGTCGGTGGCATAGCCGGCCTTCTGCAGCCCGCTGGCGTAGGCGTGGGCCGAACCGGTCTGTTCGCGCGCCTTGGCATAGCGGGGACTCTCGGAAATCAGGCGGGCATAGTCCTTGAAGGAGTCCGCGTAGGAGTCGTAGGCGCGAAACCGCGCGACCCGTTTCTGGGCGGTGCCGTTGACATATTCGGTGGTGGTGACTTCTGCCACCTTGCCGGTCCAGTTGGCCCCGGCCTTGATGCCAAACAGGTTGTGGGACGGAGACCCGTCCTTGAGCTTGATCTGGTGCTTGCCCCAACCGGTTTCGTGGCCGGCCTGCCCGAGCATGAAGCTGGCGGGAATGCCGCTGGTCTGCGCAACCTCGTTGGCGACCTTGGAATGCTGCTGCACGAAGTCCGACTGGCTTTCGGTCGGCGCCCGCGCGGTCCTGCTGACCGTGGGGCGTACCGGTGTGGCTTTGGCGGGCGCCACGGTGTCGGTCTTGGCCGTGTCGGTGGGCGTGCCCATCTGGCGCTTGAGCTGCTGCGCAATCAGGTCAGACAAGCCGCCGGGCTGGCCGGACATCTGCACGGCAAACTGCTGGTCGAGCAGATCGGTGCCCAAATCCCCACCGGGGCTGTCGAGCATGCCCGATTTCACGGTGGCTTCGCGCATGCTCTTGAGCAGTTCGCGCATGAAGAGGGACTCAAATTGTTTGGCCGCCTCCTGGATGGCCTGCGGGCTGCTCTTGCCCGCTTCCATTTTGAGTCCGCCCAGCGACTGGGCGTCGGCGGCCAGTGCCTGGGAGTTGGAGATGGCGCCAAAGCTCATGTCAGATGACCTCCAGCTCGGCGTTGAGGGCTCCTGCCGCCTTGATGGCCTGCAGGATGGCCAGCAGGTCTTGCGGCGTGGCCCCCAGCGCGTTCAGGGCCTTCACCACATCGGCCAATTGGGCGGAGGCGGGCACCTGGATGAGTTTGCCGGCCTCCTGCTTGATTTCGATATTGGACTTTTCCTGGACCACGGTCTGACCACCCGAAAACGCATTGGGCTGGCTGATGACGGGGGTGGACGAGATGCTGACCGACAGGTTGCCGTGGGCAATGGCACAGGCGCCCAGGGAAACGGCCTGGTTGAGCACGATGGAGCCGGTGCGGGAATTGATGATGACTTTGGCCGCGGCCACTGAGGGTTGTACCGGCAGCTCTTCCATTTCGGCCAGGAAGCTGACGCGTGCATCGGGGTTGGGGGGGGCCTGCACCTGCACGGTGCGGCCATCCAGGGCCCGGGCCACGCCCTCGCCAAACCGGCGGTTGACCGCCTGGGCGACCCGGTGCGCGGTCTGGAAGTCGGAGGCATTGAGACTCAGGTTGACGCTGGAGCCCTCTTGCAGGGAGGTCGGAACGGCACGTTCCACCTGGGCGCCGTCGGGGATGCGTCCGGCGCTCAGGTGGTTCACCTGAACCTTGCTGCCACCGGCGGCGGCACCTGCACCGGCCACGATCAGATTGCCCTGTGCCAGGGCATAGACCTCGCCATCGGCGCCCTTGAGCGGTGTGGCGATCAGGGTGCCGCCCTTGAGCGACTTGGCGTTGCCCAGGGAGGAGACGTTGATGTCCAGCAGCTGGCCCGGCCGGGCAAAGGCGGGCAACTGTGCGGTGACCAGCACGGCGGCCACGTTTTTCATCTGCAATTGGGCAAGCGACGCGGGAGACAGCGTCAGACCCAGCTGCTGCATGTAGTTGTTCAGGCCCTGGGTGGTGTAGGGCATCTGCGTGGTCTGGTCGCCGGTGCCGTCCAGGCCCACCACCAGGCCAAATCCGGTCAGCTGGTTGCTGCGAACGCCTTCAATGGAGGCCACTTCCTTGATGCGGGTAGCGTGTGCCAGCCCCGAAGTGGCCAGGCACAGCGCCAGACACAGCTGACCCCAGTGCCGGAGGCCGGTGCGGATTGCCAGAGTAGTCCAGGTATTCATGTGCTGAGTATTCCTTCGGGTCGATCCAACTGGATCGGTTACCCCTCGGCACTATTCTGGATAACTTTAGAACGGCTGAAAGCTCAAAAAGAACCGGGATAACCAGCCAACTGTCTGGGCTTCGCCCTGGGCACCCCGTCCGCGGGACTCTACCCGGACATTGGCGACCTGGGTCGAGTTCACGACGCCACCGGCCTGCACCAGGCGGGGGTCCACGGTGCCCGAGAAGCGCAACACGTCGACGTTCTGGTTTACGCCAATCTGTTTTTCACCCGTGACCACCATGTGGCCGTTGGGCAGGACTTCCATGACCGTTGCCGTGATGGAACCGGTAAAGGTGTTGGCGCTTTCGGTTCCGCCCTTGCCCGAGAAATTGTTGTTGGTGGTGGCGCCGACACCGAGTTTGGACAGGCCTGCCAGCGTCTGGTCCGGCAGGGCTGTGATGTTGGAGTCGATGGACGTATTGCGGTTGACCGTGGAGGTGGACTTCTGGCTTGCGGTCACGTTTTCCACGATCAGGATGGTGACGGTGTCGCCCACGTTGCGGGCGCGGCGGTCTTCGAAGGACGGCCGGTAGCCCACCGACTGGAACAGGCTGCCCGTGGCAGGCCGGGCCATGGCGCCGGACTGCGCGGGAATCGGGCTGGCTTTGGGTTCGGCAAAGTCCACCACCGCCTTTTGCGGCAGCTGCTGGCAGGCACTGCACAGCAGGCTGACGGCGGCCACCAGCACGCCGGTGCGCAGCGCGCCGGCCGGGAAAAGGAAATCGTGCATGGCGCGCCTCACAGTTGGCCGAGTTTCTGCAGCATCTGGTCCGAGGTCTGGATGGCCTTGGAGTTCATCTCGTAGGCGCGCTGGGTCTGGATCATGGTTACCAGCTCCTGCACCACGTTGACGTTGGAGGTTTCCACAAACCCCTGCATCAGGGAGCCCATTCCGTTGGTGCCGGCCGTGGCCGCATTGGGCTGGCCGGACGCGGCTGTTTCGGCGTAGATGTTCTGCCCCTTGGGCTCCAGGCCGGCCGGGTTGATGAAGCCGGCCAGTGTGATGGTGCCAATGGGCTGCGGCGCCGTGGCGCCGGGAATGGTGGCCGAGACGGCGCCATCCGCGCTGACCGTGACGCTGGTGGCGTTGCTGGGAACGGTAATGCCGCTGGCCACGGGCAGGCCGCCGGAGGTCACCAGGCGCCCCTGGTTGTCGATCTGGAAGGCGCCGTCACGGGTATAGCCGGTGGTGCCGTCTGGCATGGTGAGCTGGAAAAAGCCGTTGCCCTGGATCGCCACGTCCAGGTTGTTGCCGGTCTGCTGCAGGTTGCCCTGCGAGAAATTGCGGCTGGTGGCCACGGTGCGAACCCCCAAGCCCACCTGCAAGCCGGTGGGTAAGGTGGACTGCTCCGACGTGTTGGAGCCGACCTGGCGCAGGTTCTGGTACATCAGGTCTTCGAAGACCGCGTGCGATTTCTTGAAACCGTTGGTCGATACGTTGGCCAGGTTGTTGGAGATGACGTCCAGCTGCATCTGCTGGGCTTCCATGCCGGTTTTCGATATCCACAGTGAGTTGATCATGGCAAATTTCCGTAGTGGTTGCGTGCGTCGGGTGGGGGCTTAGCCTTGCAGGCCGAGTAGTTGTCCGGCTGAGCGGTCGTTGGACTCGGCCGATTGCATCAAGCGCATCTGCGCTTCAAACTGGCGTGCGGTCTGGATCATGCCCACCATGGTCTCGATGGGGTTGACGTTGGAGCCTTCCAGTGCGCCGACCTGCAGCCGGGCGTTTTCATCGGCGTTGAGCGGGTCGCCGGACACGGAGCGGAACAGTCCGTCGTCACTGCGTTTGATGGGGTCGTCGGCGGTCGGGGTCACCATTTTCAGGCGCCCGATGGTGTTGGCGGGCTGGTTGCCGACCTTGGCGCTGATGTTGCCATCGTGGCCAATGGAGAGCTCGGCGCCGGCGGGTACGGTGATCGGGGAGCCCCCGTTGGCCAGCACCGGCAGTCCGCTGCCCGTGACCAGGGTGCCGTCCGGCGACACATCAAAGTGGCCGTTGCGGGTGTAGGCTTCCGTGCCGTCGAGTCCCTGCACGGAAAACCAGGCGTTGCCGGTGGTCATGGCGTCCATGCTGCGGTCGGTGCGCTGGGCTGCGCCGGGGGTGTCCAGGTAGCCGGCGGTGGCTTCCAGGGCAAAGACCCGGGTGGTGGCGCCATCGCCGCGCAGGGGCACGGCCCGGTAGGTGGCCATTTCGGCGCGGAACCCGTTGGTGGAGGCGTTGGCCAGGTTGTTGGACAGGACCGCCTGGCGGCTGGCGGCCGCGTTGGCACCTGTCATTGCCGTGTAGATGAGGCGGTCCATGGTGAGCTACTCCGGGTTAACGCAGGTTGACCAGGGTCGACATGATCTGGTCCTGGGTTTTGATGGTCTGCGCGTTGGCCTGGTAGTTGCGCTGGGCGGTCATCATGTTGACCAGTTCACCGGTCAGGTCCACGTTGGACTCTTCCAGGGCGCCGGAGCGCAGCTCGCCAAATTTGCCGATCCCTGCAGAGCCCAGAACGCTCTGTCCGGAGGCAAACGTTTCCAGATAGGTGCCGCTGCCTACCGGTGCCAAACCCTGCACGTTGCGGAAGTCGGCCAGTGCAATCTTGCCGCGGGCCTGGGTCTGTCCGTTGGAGTAGCGGGTGGTGATGACGCCGGAGGGGTCGATGTTGACGCCGACCAGTTCACCCGAGGTATAGCCGTCCTGCGTCAGATTGGACACATTGAAGGCCGAGCCGTATTCGGTCGCCTTCGACACGTTGGCCGTGACGCTGAACGGCGGCACGATGCTGGGGGCGGCCGGGGTGATCGTCAGGGGAATTTGCCCCAACGCCGTGGCTGCGCCCGCGCCGTCCGTGGTCCCGGTCAACGCGCCGCTTGCATTGAATATCAAGGCGCCAACCTTGGCTGGGGGGGTCGCTCCGTCGTACACGTCCCATTGGTCCGTTCCGGCCGTTGCCGGGGTGACTTTGGTGAAATACAGGTTGACGGGAATGGCCACACCCTGCGAATCGAAGACGGTGACCGATGTGCCGTAGGTGGTCAGCGGGGTGGGCGGGACGACGCTGGCGGCAATCTTGGCGCGTGCGTCCAGGTTGAATTCCGCCGTGATGTTGCTGGTAGCCTGCGCCGCGATGGGGGCGCCCGTAGGAACCTGCATCTTCTGCGTGGTGATGCTGGTGGCGTTGCCTACCAGATCGGTGGGGTAGCCCATCACGTTGGCGCCGGTGTTGGTGATGATGTAGCCGTTCTTGTCCATCTTGAACTGGCCGTCGCGGGTGTAGGCCATGCTGCCATCGGGCTGCGTGAGCTGGAAGAAACCACCGCCATTGATGGCCACATCCAGGCTGTTGCCCGTGATGCTGATGTTGCCTTGGGAGAATTGCTGAGCGATGGTGGCAACGGACACCCCGATGCCTGCGCCCGTGCCGCCGCCGCTGGTGCCCAGGGTCGATGCGACCAAATCCGCAAACTCGGTGCGGGAGGACTTCATGCCCACCGTGTTGGCGTTGGCAATGTTGTTGCCGATGACGTCCAGGCTTTTGCTGGAGGCATTCAATCCGGAGAGACCTGTTTGAAAGCTCATGGTGTGTTCCTCTGTGTTGCGGTGATCGGGTGTTGTTCGGTGTTACAAAATGGAGCGCACGTCGCTGTAGGCAACGGCATCGCGGCCGGCGAGTTCCAGGGACAGGTTGCCGTCCTTGGTGCCGACGGCCACGACGGAATCCAGTGCCAGCGCGGTGGTAGGCACCGCGGTGCCTTTCAGCGAAGCGGTGATCTTGAACGTGGGGCTGCCGGTACCCTGGTAATTGGAGGCATCCCATGTGAAGCCGTGCAGGCCGGCGCCTTGTGCACCCAGTTCGAACTTGTCCAGAACCTGCCCGCCGGGCGACAGGACCTGGACCGAGATGGTGTCGGCGTTGCTGTCGAGGCTGACGGCTCCGGCCGCTACGCCGTTCTTGATGGTCAGGGTATTGGATTCCACCAGGACGCTCTTGCCTACGAGGGCGGCGCCCTGCAGCATCTGCATTCCTGCAAACTGGCTGGACAGGGATTTCACGGTCTCATTGAGTTGCTGGATGCCCGAAACGGTGTTGATCTGCGCCATCTGACTGGTCATCTGGGCGTTGTCCATGGGGTTCATGGGGTCCTGGTTGTTCAGTTGGGCAACCAGGAGTTTCAGGAAACGGTCCTGCTGCGCATCTGCGGTGGTTTGCGCGGTCTTCTGGGACGTCGAGGACGTCAGGGCGGTACTGCTGGTGGTGCTGCTAACGCTGGTGGTCATCTAGGTGCTCCCTGGGTTATTGACCCATTTGAAGGGTCTTGAGCAGCAGCGTTTTTGCCGTGTTCATGACCTCGACGTTGTTCTGGTAAGACCGCGAGGCAGAAATCATGTTGACCATTTCTTCCACGGGGTTGACGTTGGACTGGGTGACATAGCCTTCCGCATCGGCGGAGGGGTGGGAGGGGTTGTGCACGCGATGCAGGGGCGCATTGCTTTCCTGGATGGCGTTGACACGTACGCCGGACGATGCATCGGACCCCATGGGAACGGTTTCAAACACCACCTGGCGGCTTTTGTAGCCCTGGCCATCGGGGCCGGCCACCGCATCGGCGTTGGCCAGATTGCTGGCCACGACGTTGAGCCGCTGTGCCTGCGCGCTGACGGCGCTGCCGGATACGTTGAAGATGGAAAACATGGACATGGTGTGGCTCCGTTGGCGCTGAATCAGGCGTTACTGGCCTTGAATGGCGCTCAAGATCGTCTTGGACTGGCCGTTAATAAAGCGCAGGGTTGCTTCATACCGGACCGAGTTGTCCACGAAGTTGGCGCGCTCCCGGTCCATGTCGACGCTGTTGCCGTCCATGGCCGGTTGTGTCTGCGCCGTGTAGTCCAGTTTGGAGGTTCCCAAGCTGGCGGTGCTGGCCTGCAGCGGGATGTGCCGTGCGTTGGTGAGGCCGCCCGCGGAATTGCCAGAGGGTGCGCTGGGGGCCAGGGATAGCGACGAGCTTTCTCCGGTGGCGGCGCTCAGGGCCTCGTGAAAATTGAAATCCCGGCCCGCGTAGCCGGGCGTATCGGCGTTGGCGATGTTGCTGGCGATGACGCGTTGGCGTTCGGCGCGCAGCACCAAGGCTTTCGATTGAAAGTCCAGCGCGTTGGTCAAATTGGCAAACATAGATCACCTTTGGGTCGGGTATCGAACACTGCGAGTGGGGGCAAACGGTTCGACGTGGGGCAATTATGGGAAAAGCTTTAATTTTTTAGCACGGGAATACAGGGGGGAAAACGGTGCATTTGGGGGGTTTTGCCGGGAGACGGCGGCCTATAGTTGTCTGGCTGGAAGGCTCGGGTCGCGCGGTGTTCGTGACCGGGCCGCCATACCTGGAGATGCACCATGTCCTGTCTGACTCAACCCCGTTCCTTCCTGAGCCGGTGTGCTGCCGCCGTTTGCTGGGTGGGCGCGGTTCTTGCCGCCGGCGCGGCCTGCGCCCAAGGGGGGCCCGCGCCTGACTTGCAGGCGATGACGCAAAGCTGGCTGCGCAACGCGGCCGCGGCGGCCCAGCCCGCCGGTGTTGCCGGCTTGCGCATGGACGTGACGGTTGGCAGCCTGGACAGCCGGCTGAAATTGGCAGCCTGCGGCAATATTGAGCCGTATCTGCCACCGGGATCGAGACTGTGGGGGCGTACCCGGGTCGGCTTGCGCTGCGTGGATGGCGTGAGCCGCTGGAATGTCACCCTGCCCGTGACGGTGAATGCGTATGGACCCGCTTGGGTGGTCAAGAGCCCTGTGCCGTCGGGCGCGGTCCTGACCGAGAACGATCTGGTGGAGGCCGAGGTGAACTGGGCGGAAGACATGAGCCCGGTGCTGCGGGACCGGTCCCTGTGGGTCGGGCAGGTCGCAACCCGGTTGCTGACCACCGGACAGACCTTGCGTCAGGGGATGGTCAAGCCAGCCCAGGTGTTTCAGGCGGGCGCCCAGGTTCGGGTGGTGGCACAAGGCACCGGGTTTCAGATTTCGTCCGACGCTCAGGCGCTGTCGGCCGGTGTGGTGGGGGAGATTGCCCGCGTACGCATGGACAACGGGCGGGTGACATCGGGTGTAGTACTGGATACTCGTACAGTCAAAATCGACCTCTAGCCCCAAAATTTTGTGCAAATAGTTCTAAAGTCAGCCATGATGGTGCCGATAACAATCGTACGAGGCTACGCGTACCGTAGTTTTGGAGAGCACGATGAAAATAGGTCAACCTTCAGATATTCCGGCTTCCGTCACCCAGAGCCAGTCACCTGCAGCCCAGAAATCGGCGCAAGGGGGCAGTGCAGCTGCGGCAGCGGGCGCCAATGCTGCGCAAAGCACCCGCTCTGCCGGGGTCGCCGTTACCGTATCCACGGCCGCCCGGGGTCTGGAGAAATCCAGCCGCAACGAGGCTGCCGATATCGACACCCAGAAAGTCGCAAGCGTGCGTGCCGCCATCCAGGATGGGACCTATGTGGTCAATCCGGAAGCCATCGCCGACAAATTGTTGTCCAACGCACAGGAAATGCTCAACCGAACCACGCGTTGAGTCGGGCCTGTGCACCTAACCAAGTGCAAGGGCCCTGACATGTCACATTCTTTGGTAGATCACCAACTGGACCTCCTTGAACAGCAGTTCAAGGAGGTTTCCGTCGCTGTGGCGGAGGGCGATATAGCCTCGCTGCAGTCGGGTAGCGCCACGTTGCAGCAATTGGCCGTGCAGTTCGTGCAGATGATGGACAGCATGGAGCCAGGCGGTCCGGGGGCTGCGAACCGGGTCCTGCGCGTCAAGGCGCTGGCCCAGGGGTTTCCTGCCCTGCGTGAAAGTCTCCTGCGCCAGTCGGCCTATGTGGAGCAGGCGCTGCAGCTGGTGGTGCCTACCGCTCCCAAAGCGACTTATGCCGACCACAGCCGCTACGGCAGCGGTGCGCGGCAAGCGGGAGCCTTCACGACCGTGCTCTCAGCCTGAGGTGGCCGGCGCGGGCTGCCGGGATGGCAGCCCGTTCATCCCGGTTTCACGCCATTGGTATTTAATGTGAGCGCATCTTGGCCCGCAGGCGGGCGATGGACTGGCTGTGCAGCTGGCACACGCGGGACTCGGTGATATCGAGCACGGCTGCAATTTCCTTGAGATTCATGTCCTGCTCGTAGTACATGCTCATGATGTACTGCTCCCGCTCGGGCAGGCCCTTGATGGCTGCCACCAGGGATTCACGCAGACGCTGGTCGCGCAGCATGTTCATGGGATCGGCGTCGCTGTCGGCGACATGGCGGTCCAGGAAGGTGTCGTCGTCTTCGTTGCCCCGGCTCATGTCTTCCAGGTACACCAGTTGGGTGCCCCGCACCTTGCCCAGCAGGCTCTGGTAATCTGCCAAGCTCATGCCCAGTTCGGTGGCGATTTCCGACTCGGCCGGGCTGCGGCCCAGGCGGTGCTCCAGGCGCCGCAGAACGACTTCAATGTCTTTCTGGCTTTTGCGCGAACTGCGCGACATCCAGTCATTTCCCCGCAATTCGTCAAGCATGGCGCCCCGAATGCGCTGGGTGGCAAAAGTTTCGAACTGCACGCCCTGGGAGGACTCAAAGCGGGACAGGGCATCAGACAGGCCGATCAACCCTACCTGGATCAGGTCGTCCACTTCCACGCTGGGTGGCAACTTGGCCATCATGTGGTGGGCCAACCGGCGCACCAGTGGTTGGTATTGCTTGATCAGGGCGGTGCGATCCAGCTGCCCTTTGGCTGTGTACATCAATGGCTCCCTGCAAATGGATCATCAGCGTGCAGATGCACCCCGCCCGCTTCGGGCAATGTGGTCAGAAAACCGTTTCGCAGGGGCATGGCATTTTCCAGCAGACGCAGGGCCAGGCCCTGGATTTTCCGGCACGGGGGCTCCTCGTCGGCGGGTGCTGCAATGTTGATGGCCTTCACGTCGTAACCCAGAAAGTTCTTGGCACACTCGCTCAGGCTGGTCGCCATGGCCCCTGAGGCGATGACTTTGGCTGGACGGTGTTCCTGAATCATATTGACAATGGTAGGCTCTAGTTTGCCATTGATCAACAGACGCTTCAAAGCCACGTAACCCGTCAGCAGCGAGGACTTCATGGACGACATGGCCAGCAGGGGTTCAATGCCGGTTTCTCCAACCAAGGGCACCAGCCATTCTGCCGGGCTGTAAACGATCACCACACCGTCATGCCGGAATAACTGGCCCAGCTGGCGCAGGTTTTGTTGCCGGCGCGCTGGCACCGCGCATAAATTTTGTATGCCCCTGCCGGCCGGCAGCACGGTCCAAGCTGGGGTGTCGAGATCCTCATCCTCGTGCCAGTACCGGTCGTCCAGCATCTGGTCCAGGCCGGGGTTGGTTTCGGTTTCGTAGGTCGTGGCATCCAGAACCGTGACCGAGTAACCAAAGTCCACCAGCGCCAGGCAGAGCCGCCACAGCAGGGGCAGCTCGGCCTGTTCGTCACCATGGCTGACCATGGCCAGCATCTGGGGGCCCGCATGGGGCGTCAGTGCCAGCAGCCCGGCCGCCTGGTTGAGGGTGTGCTCAAGCATCCAGGCGTCCTCTGGCAGAAACGTGCCCTGCGGGCTGGCTGAAGAAAAAGCCGAGATCGCTGGCCTTGGGGTCGTACGCGGAGTTGCCAACGGTGCGCATGGACATGCGAATGAGCTTGGAGGCGTTGGCGGCTTCCCAATCTTCGGGGACGCGCTGGCCGGTGGTCACGCCGCGCAGCACCAGCTGGTGCCGGATGGCCACGTCAATGGCGGGGCCCAGTTTGACCGCTTCGTCGATCTTGGAAAGAATGGCTTGCGGTGCGCCGGTTGACTTGAAGGAGGTCACCGCATCGTCCAGCGTGTCGCCGTGTCCGCCCGCGTTGAGCACCAGCAGGCGCTTCACATCGGGCAGGTCCAGCAGGTCCAGCAGTTCGCGCTTGCGTGGGTCGCGGGGCGCCAGTCCAGTGGTGTCGATGAGGACCATCTTCTTGCCGGACAACAGGCCCAGCAAATCCTGCAAGGCGGCCCGGTCGTGGGCCAGATGGGCAACCACGCCCAGCATCTTGCCGTAGGCGCGCAGCTGTTCGTGGGCACCCACGCGGTAGGTGTCCAGTGTGATCAGTCCCACGCTGCCAGGGCCATGCACCTGCGCGCACAGGCCGGCCAGCTTGGCGGCGGTGGTGGTCTTGCCAACACCGGTGGCGCCGATGAGTGCGTAGGTGCCGCCTGCTTCGTGCAGGGCAGGGCCTTCGGCGTCGGTCTTCAGGTTGCGTTCCAGCACGTCCACGACCCAGCGCACGGAATCCGGTGCGGACAGGTCTTCCGGCATGCGTTCCAGAATGGTGCGTGCCAGATTGGGGGAGTAGCCAGCGCGGATGAGCTTGAGCATCAGGTTGGACTGGATCGGGTTCTGACGTGCCTGGCCCAGCCACGTGAGGGTATTGAAACGGTCCTCAATCAGCTCCTTCATGGCATGCAGCTCGTCCACAATGCCCTGCGGCACGCTGGCTGTCTGGATGGGTGCCGCGGCGGGCTTGCGTGCAGCTGCCGCCTTCGGGGCCGCCGGGGCGTTGTCCTGCAGGGGCTCGGCGGCAATGATGCGTGGACGTTCCTTGGCGACTTCGCGCGCGGGGCTGGGTTCGGCCTGTCCAGTGGTGGATTCATGGCGGCGGCGCAGCATGCGCTCACGCACGTAGTCCTGGAAGGACAGGGTGCTCATGGCCAACTGGGCTGCGTCCTCTTCCACCTTGCTGGCGACTTCCTGGTAACTGGGCGTGCCGGCGGAGGTGTGCTTGCCGGACGATTTCTGGCCCGCAGCACCCTGGTGGTGACCCAGCGAGTCCAGCGTGTCTTCGGCCGTGGCAACTACTTCCACCCCGTTTTCGGTCGGGCGGTTGGACAGGATCAGGGTTCCCTCGCCAAAGGCCATGCGTGCCTTGGCGAGAGCTTCGCGGGAAGTGGCGGCGGTAAAGCGTTGAATGTTCATGATGTTGCGCCTCTGAGAATCGGGCCAATGCGGATGGTGTGGGTTTCAGGAATCTCGCTGTGGGCAAGAACCTGCAAGCGGGGGGCGACGCGGCGCACCAGGCGGGCAATCGCGCTGCGGATCTGATCGGGCACCAGCAAACAGGCGGGGACACCCACTTCTTCCTGTTTCATAGCGGTTTCGGCGGCGTGCCGGCTCAACATGTCGGCCACGCCAGGGTCCAGGGCCGGGCCTGCGGCATTGCCCAGGGCTTGCACCAGCAGGCGCTCCAGACCCGGATCGATGGCGATGACATTGAGTTCGCGGGTCGGGCCATAGATTTGCTGCACGATGGCGGGCGAGAGGGCCACCCGCACCCGGCGTGCCAGTTCGGCGGGGTCGGTGGTGGAGGTGGCGTGTTCGGCAATGGACTCGATGATGGTGCGGATGTCGCGGATGTGCACCGACTCGTCCAGCAGCAATTGCAGAACCTTTTGGAAGACCGCGATCGAAACCATCTTGGGCACGACTTCTTCGATCAGCTTGGGGGCCAGTTTGGCAACGTGTTCCACGAGTTGTTGGGTCTCTGTACGACTGAGCAGTTTGGAGGCTTGAACTTGCATCAAGTGTGACAAATGGGTCGCCATCACAGTCTCGGAATCAACCACGGTAAATCCGGCCATTTGCGCGGCTTCCTTCTGGCGTTCGTCGATCCAGTGGGCCGGCAAGCCAAATGCCGGGTCGGTGGTTGCCGTGCCGATGAGGGGGGTGGTGATGCCGCCCGGGTTGATGGCCAGGTACATGCCGGGGAAGGCCTCGCTCTCGCCCACGATGACGCCGCGCAGCGTGATGCGGTAGCCGCTGGGCTTGAGTTCCAGGTTGTCACGCACGTGGACGGCGGGAGGCAGGAAGCCCACTTCCTGCGCAAACTTGCGGCGCACGCCTTTGATGCGGGTGAGCAGATCGCCTTGCCGATTTTTGTCGACCAGGGCAATCAGGCGGTAACCCAGTTCCAGGCCCAGTTGGTCCACCGGCTGCAGGTCGTCCCAGGATGCCTCGCCGTCCGTGGCCGGGGCCGGGGCGATCGAAGCGGGGTCGACGGGGGGGGGCTTGTGCGCCAGCACCCAGGCGCCGTAAGCCAACACCGAGGAGATGGTCAGGAAGACGAAATGGGGCATGTTGGGAATGACGCCCAGGATGAACATGATGGTCGCTGTGATGCCCAGCACGCGGGGTGACACGAACATCTGTCCGATGATCTGCTTGCCCAGGTCGTGGTCCTTGCCCACCCGCGACACCACCATGGCTGCAGCCACGGAGATCAGCAAGCCCGGAATCTGGGCCACCAGTGCGTCACCGACCGCCAGCAGGATGTAGGTATTGGCGGCCTGCGACGCCGTCAGGTCGTGCTGCAGGATGCCGACGGCGAAGCCGCCAAAGATATTGATGAGCAAAATCAGGATGCCCGCAATCGCGTCACCGCGGACAAATTTGGACGCACCGTCCATGGAGCCGAAGAACTCCGCTTCCTCGCCCACCTCGGCACGCCGGCGCTTGGCTTCCTTTTCGTCGATCAGGCCGGCGTTGAGGTCGGCGTCCACCGCCATCTGCTTGCCGGGCATGGCGTCCAGGGTGAAGCGTGCCGACACTTCGGCGATGCGCTCGGAGCCCTTGGTCACCACCACAAAGTTGATGACCACCAGGATGGCAAAGACGATCAGGCCGACGGCAAAGTTGCCGCCGATCAGGAAGTGGCCAAAGGCTTCAATCACGGCACCGGCCGCGCCGGCGCCGGTATGTCCTTCCAGCAGCACCACGCGGGTGGAGGCAACGTTGAGCGACAGGCGCATCAGCGTGGTGAGCAGAAGCACGGACGGAAATGCGGCGAAATCCAGTGGCCGGATCATGTAGGCCGCCACCATCATGACCATCAAGGCCACGGCGATGTTGATGGTGAAAAAGGCATCGAGCAGGATGGGGGGCAGCGGCAGGACCATCATGGCCAGAATCGCCACCACCAGCATGGGCGCCGCGGCGCCCTGTACTAGTCCGGCGTTGTTGCCATACCATTGCTGCAGGGATTTCAGTTGTGCGTTCATGCTGTGGCAGCCTTGACGGTTTTAGACAGGGGGTCGAGCTCGGGCGGGACAAAGGGGTGCGGCACTTCACCCGGCATCGGGCCATCGCCGCGCATGGCGGCGCGCAGCTTGTAGACATAGGCCAGAACCTGCGCCACGGCGGTGTACAGGCTGGAGGGAATGTCCTGGTCAAGCTCCGAATTGGCGTACAGCGCCCGTGCCAGCATGGGTGACTGCAGTACGGGAATCGCGTGGTGCTTGGCGATGTCGCGGATCTTCATGGCCAGCAGGTCTGCCCCCTTGGAGATGACCTGGGGCGCGCGCATGGTCTTCTCGTCGTAGCGAATGGCTACGGCAAAGTGGGTGGGGTTCATCACCACGAAATCGGCCTTGGGTACGGCGTTGACACTGCTTTTTTGAGCCAGTTCGCGTTGCCGTTGGCGCATTTTCCCCTTCATCTGGGGATTGCCGTCGGACTCCTTGCCTTCCTGCTTGACTTCCTGGTGGGACATCTTGAGTTCGCCCTTGTGCAGGAACATCTGCAGAGGCACGTCCAGCATCGCCGCCACCAGCAGCACCAGCAGCAGCAAACCCATGCCAGAGATCAGCCATTCGGTCAGATGCTTGATGGCAGAGGTGGAGGGTTGCAGCAGCAACGACGCCACGGTCTGCAGGCCGGAGTTCAGGAACACGGCAGCGATGGCAAACAGGATGACGGTCATCAGCGTCATCTTGGCCACGGACAGCAGCTTTTTCTTGGTGAACAAGTTCCCAAACCCGGCGAGCGGGTTCACGCGGCTGAAGTCGGGCATGACGGGCTTGAGGCTGTTGACCCAGCCACCCGATGCAACCGATGCCGCCACGGCAGCCAGGGTCACGATGGTGGCGAAAGCGGCACAACCTGCCAGGCCGATGGAGCTCGCATCGGCCAGACGGGTCAGCATGCTTGCGGTTTGCCGCACGGAGGCTGCATCAAAGGACAGCTGCTGTCCCATGCTCTGCTGCAGGCGATCAAACAGTACGGGGGCCAGCACCAGCAGGCCTGCCGTACCAGACCCCAGCACGGCCAGGTGCTTGAGGTCTTCGGAACGGCTGACCTGACCGTCCTCGCGCGCTTTGCGGAGTTTGCGTTCGGTGGCCGGTAGGTTGCGATCTTGACTGCCTGATTCCATGGTGGCGGGACTTTAGTGTTGCCACCATTGTCGCGAGCGCCCCCGGAAACTAAAGGCTGATAAGGGGGGAAATACCCCCTTTAATCCAAAAGGTCTAGAATCCCAGGCTGGCCAGCAGGTCGTCGACCTGGGATTGGTCCGTCACCACGTCGGGATTGTCTTGCGGACTGACGACCGGACCATCCAGCGCCGGAACGTATTGCGCATGCGGAGCCGGGGCCTTGACGGCCGCTTCCGGCGGGGCGGTCTGGATCAGCAGCAGCAGCAGCTGTTCTTCAATGTTGGCCGCCAGGTTGACCACCTTGGCAATCACCTGCCCCGTGAGGTCATGAAAGTCCTGTGCCATCATGATTTCGGTCAGGTGTCCGTCGACCTTGTTGCTGGCCTGCTCGACATCGGTGATGAAGTTCATGACATGGCCCTTGGCCACGGCTGCGACCGGATCCTTGACGATCAGGGCGCCGATGCGGCGCGTTTCGGCCGCAATGTGGTCGTGCTGGGCTTTGGCCTGGTCCACTTGGTTGAGAACCCTTTCCGCAGCCTGGCCGGTCAGCCGAGCAATGTAGGACAGGCGGCTTTTGGCATCGGGCAGCTCTCCGGCCCAGCCTTTGACCTTCTCGGTCAGGCCCAGGCCGTTCAGGGAGTCGTGCAACTGGCGAGTCAGGATGCCTAACTGCTGATGGACATCCGGGGGCGTGGTGGTTGGCGAAGCCGAGGGCGCTGCAGCAACCGGATCTTCTTGCAGCATGTCTATTTCAATCCCAGCTTGGTGATGATGTGGTTGACCTTGTCTTCCAGGGTCGCCTTGGTGAAGGGCTTCACGATGTAGCCGGCCGCGCCTTGCTGTGCCGCCAGCACGATGTCTTCCTTGCGGGCTTCGGCCGTCACCATCAGCACCGGCAGGTGCTTGAGTTTCTCGTCTTTCTTGATCTCGCCCAGCAGCTGGAAGCCGTTCATGTTGGGCATGTTGATGTCACTCACCACGAAATCGAAATTGCTGTTGCGCAGCTTGGCCAGCGCCGCCACACCGTCTTCGGCTTCGTCTGCGTCGGCATAACCGCTCTCCTTGAGCAGGTTGCGCACAATGCGCCGCATGGTGGAGAAGTCATCAACGATTAAAAAACGCAATTCTTTTGACATGGATTACCCTTTCCCGGGCGATTTTTGTATGTAAGCGAGTATGACCGTATTTTCGCAGACTCAAGAGGGTGACTTTGCCGGTGCCGCGGTCTGGGGGAGGACGGTTTCGCCTTCCCCTTCCACCGGGATGTGCCGGCTGCTCAGAAGGCGTTCTTCCGCCTCCCGGGTCATGACCAGTATGCTGATGCGCCGGTTGCTGGGACTCAAGGGGTTGGCAGGGTCCAGCAATGTGCTGGACGCCATGCCGACCACACGGGCCAGCTTGTCTTCGGGCATGCCGGCGGCGGTCAGTTCCCGACGGGACGCGTTGGCCCGGTCAGCCGACAGCTCCCAGTTGCTGTAACCGCGGGCCGCGTTGGCATAGGCCGCCCGGTCGGTGTGGCCGTCCAGGCTGATTTTGTTCTCGACATCCAGCAGTGCGATGCCGATTTCGCGCAGGATGTCGCGCATATAGGGTTTCACGGTGGCGCTGCCGCTGTCAAACATGGGGCGTTTCTGGTCGTCCACGATTTGGATCTGCAAGCCGTCTGGCGTGATTTCCAACCGGATCTGGGAACTGAATTCGGACAGCCTCGGGTTGTTGGAGATCACCCCGGCGATCTTGGCGCTCAATGCCGCCAGTTTCTTGGCGTCGCGTTTGGCCACCTCGACCTTGGTTTGGTCGCCCGACATTTTCTTGGCCGTGCGGTCGTTGCCGTCGCCGCGCCGCGACTGACCGGCGGTCTGCGTCAGGTCGTTGCCGCCGCCCATGATGACGCTGTTGCTGGCACCGGTGCCCGGGCCGCCTTGCATCGCCACCTTCAGGGGGGATTGGAAATAGTCGGAAAGTCCCTTTTTGTCGCCCTCTGAGGTGCTGCCCAGCAGCCACATGAGCAGGAAGAACGCCATCATGGCGGTCACAAAATCGGCGTAGGCAATCTTCCAGGCACCACCATGCGCCACGTGGCCCTTTTTCTTGACCCGCTTGATGATGATGGGTTGGAGTTTTTTCGAGTCTCCGGCCATGTTTACCCTCCCATGGCCCTACTTCTTGCCCTTGACGTAGCTTTCCAGCTCGAGGAAGGTTGGGCGCTCCGTGGAATACAGCACCTTGCGGCCAAACTCGATGGCGGTCGCGGGGTTGTACCCTTGCATGCTGGCCAGCAGGGTGGTCTTGATGCACTGCAATTCCTTGCCGGCATCCTCCACCTTTTGCTCCAGAACGCCGGCCAGTGGCTCGGCGAAGGCGTAAGCCAGCAAAATCCCCAGAAACGTGCCCACCAGCGCCGAGGCGATCATGCCGCCCAACACCGCGGGCGGTTGTCCTACCGACCCCATGGTGTTCACCACGCCCAGAACCGCCGCAACAATACCGAACGCCGGCAATGCGCCCGCGACGCGCTGCAGGGCGGCAACCGCCGCGTGCTCTTCCGCGTGGTGGGTTTCGATTTCGCTGTCCATCAGGGACTCGATCTCGTGCGCGTTGAGGTTGCCGGAAACCATCATGCGCAGGTAGTCGGTAATGAATTCCACGACGTGGTGGTCGCTGCCGACGGTGGGGTATTTCTTGAACAGATCCGATTCTTCGGGCGTTTCCACGTCCTTTTCAATGGCCATCAGGCCTTCCTTGCGGGCTTTTTGCAGGATGTCGTACATCAGGGCCATCAACTCCATGTACCGGGCTTTGGTGTATTTGCTGCCCTTGAAGCACGCGCCAATGCCCCGCATGGTGGCTTTGACCACCTTCATCTGGTTGTTGGCCAGGAAAGCGCCCACGGTGGCGCCGCCAATGGTGATGAGTTCGAACGGCAGCGCGAGCAACAGCACCATGACATTTCCGCCGTGGAAGACGTACACGCCAAAGACGCAAACCAGAACGATCAGCCAACCGATGATTACAAACATGGGAGCATTGTGACAGCCAAGCCAGCGGCTTTAAGGGTTGAAGAGGGTGGCTTTTCAGGGCCTCAATCCATCATATCGACCCAATCGGGGGGCTCTTGAATTTTTATGCAACAGTCACGGCCCGCTGGGTTGAGGCCATGGTTTTGCCCCATTTTTGGGGCGAAAATGGGCTGTAGATGCCTTCGTTGTTGCGTGGATAGCTATGAATTTCGTAGCGATCAGTGCAGCAGGATTCCGCCTGTTGTGGCTCCTTTGCCCGCACGGGCCGGTGGTGTGCACAGGCCGCATTCGAAATGGCGGGAGTTCTCGTAGGCCTCGCTCACGAAATGGCCGCCGCATTTGGAGCACTTGGTCATGGACAGCATGTTGTTGTCGATGAACTTCACCAGGCGCCAGGCGCGCGTAATGGTCAGCAGGGGCTCCACGCCACAGGCAGCGATCTGCTCGGTGTACAGCCGGTAGGCCTTCATGATGGCCTCGATGTCTTCCATGGCACTGACCTTGGTCAGGTACTCGTAGGTGTTCTGGAACAGCGAGGCATGGATATTGGGCTGCCAGGTCAGGAACCACTCGGTGGAAAACGGCAACTGGCCTTTGCTGGGCGAGCGTCCGGCGACTTCCTTGTACAGGCGCAGCAGTCGTTCGTACGACAGGTCGGTCTCGCTCTCCAGAACCTGCAGGCGGGCGCCCAGCTGGATCAGCGCGACGGCGCGTTCAACTTGCTTGGAATCGTTCAGTACGCTTTTGGTGGCCATGGTGGTGCTCCGAATGGGGGTGGGTCTTACATGGCTTCGGCAAAACGGCCGGCCATCAGGATGCTGGCGTGCAGCTTGGTGGTGGCATCGTTGTCGACCTTGCTGGTGGTGTGGTTGGTCAGCAGGTTCCACACGATGTCGTCATCCACCCGGAAGCGGCACAGCAGCATGTTGCCGGAAGCGATCTTGAGGATCTGTGCCGGCGACAGCGTGCTGATCAGTTCAGCGGCGTCTTCGGACATGCCCAGACGGAAGAGGGCCTCGGCCCGGTCCTGGCGGATCAGGTTCTGGGCCAGCATCAAATAGGTCATGTTGGCTTCCCGGATTGCAGTCAGCATTTGCTCGTTGGTCATGTTGGACTCCAGACGTAATTCGTTGAATTGAACGGTGTTTGGGGGCCAATTGCCTTGCCGTTCACCATGGAATGGATTCTGGAAGTCCGCGTGCAAAACTTGAATCAGCGTTTGGATGTAAGCGCTGTAAGCCTGCGAGCCGGCGCGTGTCAGGCAAATTCCTACACGCCTGTCGGGAGCGGTAGCGATGCAGCTTGATGCCCCAGAGGGCGTGGCCTGGCGATCGCGGGTAACAGCCGACCGAGAAAAGCAAAACGGTTACATCCTGGCGTTGGTCCGCCAGCATGTAACCGTTTGGGAGAAGGGCCGGCCCTCAGGGGAGGCGGCCGTGCGCAGGGGCCTGCGCCGGTGCTTATTTCAGCAGGGCCAAGACGCCTTGGGGCATCTGGTTGGCCTGGGCCACCATGGCTGTACCGGCCTGCTGCAACACCTGGGCGCGCGACAGGTTGGCAGTTTCCTGGGCGTAGTCGGCGTCCATGATGCGGCCATGGGCTGCTGCCGAGTTTTCGGCGCCCACGCGCAGGTTGGCGATCACCTGCTCAAAGCGGTTCTGGGAAGCACCCCAGGTGGCACGCGTGGAGGTGATGGCATTGATGTCGGTATCCAGTGCAGTAATCTGCGCGGCTGCATTGGCGTTGGTGCCGCCCAGGGTGGTGGCGGTCAAAGCAGTTGCACCGACGGTGACATTGATGGTGTCACCGTTGTTGGCGCCCACCTGGAAGTCGGCGTTGACGGCGCCCAGAACGGGCGTGCCGTTGAACTTGGTGGTGCCAATGATGCGGGTGTTTTCTGCGGCCAGCAGTTTGTACTCCTGGTCGAGAGAGCCAATGTCGGTGGCGTTGTTGGTACCGTTGGCGCCCTGCACGGCCAGTTCACGCATGCGCTGCAGGTTGTTGGAAATCGCGCCCAGTGCGCCTTCCGCCGTCTGCGCCATGGAGATGGCGTCATTGGAGTTGCGGATGGCCACATTCATGCCGCGGGTCTGGGTGTCCATACGCTCGGCGATGGCCAGGCCGGCGGCGTCGTCCTTGGCGCTGTTGACGCGCAGACCCGACGACAGGCGCTGCATGGACGTCGTCAGCGACAGTGCCGAGGTAGACAGGTTGCGTTGCGCATTCAAGGAAGCAACGTTGGTATTGATAGCTGAAGACATGTGAAACTCCTTTTAAGCTGAAAGCTCGGGTTGATTCCCGGTTGGTGTCAGCTCAGTCGCCGACTTGGGTACACGGTCAGCAAATTGTGGAGAAGATCCCGCAGCCTGTAAGGCCGATAAAAAGGCGTAAACCCGGCTATTTCCGGTGTTTAAAACGCTGATTTTTTATTTCGGCCTCAAGTTTTGATGGGGAGGGTCGAAAACAAATCCAACGGGTTCTGATTCAGGGGCTCGTCGTCCGACAGGTGCCTGGTGGCAGGTTCTCCGGACATGGCGACCAGCCTTGGGGTTGGCATCAGGATGGGCAGCAATGCCGATTTTTCAGCTTTACAGGAGTTTCACATGTCTGCTATCAATACCAACGTTTCTTCCTTGAATGCGCAACGCAACCTGTCCAATTCGGGTGTGTCATTGGCAACTTCCATGCAGCGCCTGTCTTCGGGTCTGCGTGTGAACGGCGCCAAGGACGACGCCGCCGGCCTGGCCATCGCCGAGCGTATGGACGCCCAAACCCGCGGCATGAATGTTGCCATCCGCAACGCCAATGACGCCATCTCCCTGTCGCAGACAGCCGACGGTGCACTGGGCGCGATTTCCAACAACTTCCAGCGTATGCGTGAACTGGCCGTGCAGGGCGCCAACGGTACCAACAACGCCTCGGACATCGGTTCTCTCGACCAGGAATACAAACTGCTGGCCGCAGAAAACACCCGTATCATCGGCGCCACCAAGTTCAACGGCACAGCCCTGTTGAGCGGTTTCAACGCCGACTTCCAAGTGGGCGCCAACGCTGGTGACACCATCAACATCACCGTGGCAGCGACTGCACAGACCGCTACCACCCTGGGTGCAACCACAGCAACCGCCTCGGCACAAATCACGGCACTGGATACGGACATCAACAACCTGACCAGCCAGCGTGCTACCTGGGGTGCTTCCCAGAACCGTTTTGAAGGCGTGGTGGCCAACTTGCGTGTTGGCGCAGAAAACTCTGCCGCATCGCATGGCCGTATCGTTGACGCGGACTATGCTTCGGAAACCGCCAACCTGTCGCGCTCGCAAGTGTTGCAGCAAGCCGGCACGGCCATGGTGGCCCAGGCCAACCAGATGCCCCAAGGTGTCTTGGCTCTGTTGCGTTAATTCACAGAGGGCCGCCATCCCGGGGGGAGGCGGCTAGGCGCTCTGTTCGCGGCGTGTGACATGGGTCCGCGCCGCTTTTTGTCGTTTTGGAAATGGCGACTTGGCGGTATAAACAGGTCTTAGGAGACGATTATGGCAATTTCATCAGCGGGTATTGGGAGTGGACTGGACGTCAACAGCATCGTCAGTCAACTGGTTGCCATTGAAAAGCAGCCGCTGACGGCCCTGCAGACCAAGGCGAACAATTATCAGGTTCAGTTGTCGATGTACGGGACCATCCAGTCGCAGGTGTCTGCGCTGGGGGATGCGGCCGCGGCATTGGCCAACGCGCAAAACTGGGCCGCCCAGAAAGCCACGTCTTCGAACACCTCCGCCGTGACGGTGACGGCCAGCTCAACGGCCGTGTCGACGGCGTTCAGTCTGGATGTCACGCAACTGGCGCGCGCGCAAACCACGGCGTCGCAGAATGTGGCTGTGGATTCCACGTTGGGGACATCGTCGGACAACGGCACCCTGACCATCAACCTGGGGAGCTGGGCCACGGGGTCTTTTGCCGCCGGGACCGGTTCTGTGGCCGTATCCATCAATGGTGCGGATACCTTCACGACCATTGCGAGCAAGATCAATGCGGCCAACGCCGGCGTGACCGCCACCGTGTTGCGCAGTGGCGGCCAGGAGCGGCTGTCTTTTCAGTCCAGCACCACGGGTGAGGCGGCCGGATTCCAGATCACGTCCAGTGGTTTTACCGCCCTGGACAGCCTGTCTTTTACCAGCCAGGCGGCAACGGCGTCTGCCACTGGTATGCAGTCCAGCCAGACAGGCCTTGACGCCCAAGCCAAAATCAACGGCGTAGCGATCACTTCAGCGACGAATACCCTGACCAACGTGGTGCCGGGGCTCACCCTGCAGTTGGCGCAGGTGACCACATCGCCGGTGCAGGTCACGGTGAGCAACGACAAGGAAGCGATTCAGAAGAGCATTCAGGCGTTCGCGGATGCCTACAGCGCCTTGAATCGGACCATTGCCGCCGACACCAAGTATGTGCCGGGTGGCACGTCGGGCGCCTTGCAGGGCGACTCCACCACGGTGGGGCTGCAAACGGTGATGCGCAACATACTGGGCTCCAGCAGCGTGGGTTCCACGTTCTCGCGCCTGTCTGATATCGGCCTGGAACAGCAAACCGACGGCTCCCTCAAGCTCAACACGACCAAGCTCGGTACCGCGATGGCGGACATGACCAATCTGCAGAAGCTGTTCACCACCGATAACTCCAACAGCGCCACGA
The DNA here is from genome assembly GCF_058793415.1 of Rhodoferax sp. MLSD5-FHT05B10. Classification (NCBI taxonomy): domain Bacteria; kingdom Pseudomonadati; phylum Pseudomonadota; class Betaproteobacteria; order Burkholderiales; family Comamonadaceae; genus Rhodoferax; species Rhodoferax sp. MLSD5-FHT05B10. The sequence continues at coordinate 96,993 of NZ_JBXAFT010000007.1, forward strand.
ACGGCTTTGCCCTGAAGTTTAGGGATGTGGCCAAGGGGCTTGTCGCTGCCGGTGGCACGGTGACCAACAAGGCAGCCGCCATCCAGGGGGCTATCAACCGCAACTCGGATGAGCAAGACCGGGTCACTGCAAGAGCGGCGAATGTGGAGAAGCAATTGCGTGCGCAATACTCGGCACTGGATGCGCAGATGGCGCAGATGACGGCTTTGAGCTCTTACGTGACGGCTCAGCTGGCGCAGTGGAACAAGGCATAAGACAAGTTGGTCACGAAACACACTTGAGTTTCTCCGATGGGTGCCGATACAACATATATCAAGCACACAAGAGGGATTCAAAATGTACACATCCGTTAGCATGCGATCTGCAAATGCATACAAGACCATTGGCGTAGAGACTGCTGTGTCGGGCGCCGATCCGCACCAACTGGTGGGGATGTTGTACGAGGCGCTGCTGCAGTCGCTGGGAACCGCCAAATTGTGCATGCAGGCCAACGACATTGCCGGCAAGGGGCAGGCGATTGGACGGGCGGTCCGGTTGCTGGAAGAGGGACTCAAGGCCGGCCTTGACGCCAAGGGTGGTGAGCTGGCTGGCAATTTGCGCGGCCTGTACGACTATTGCATCGTGGTCTTGTCCGAGGCCAATCTGTATACGAACTTGCAGAAGGTGGACGAGGTGATCAGTCTGATTCAGCCCATTGCGCAGGCGTGGACGCAGATTCGGCCCGAGGTGGCTGCAACGCCCCGGGCGGCTTCGTAATCGGGAGATTGACATGCCACAAGTGTTGATGGATTACTACAAGGCCATTGAAGACAGCAGCCGCAAGATGTTGGCCGCAGCCCAGTCCGAGGACTGGGAGCAAGTGGTTCGTTTTGAAGGTGTCTGCGCTGTTTTGATTGAACAGTTGCGCATGAAGGGCCGCACGGAAGAGTTGCTGCCCGAGCAGCGCAGCGAGAAGACCCGCATCATGCAGCGCATCTTGCTGAATGACGCACAGATTCGGACGTTGGCAGAGCCTTGGGTGATGCAACTGGATGCCGACGCTGAAGGCGCCAGACCATTGCTGCACTAAGTCGATGGAATACGGGCTGCTGCGGCAGCCCGTATTCCATTCAGAGAAGCGCGTACAACCTGTCCAGCGTATCCCAGTTGGCGCCCGCCAGCACGCGTTCCGCGTGCTTTGCGAAGGTATCGCTGTGCTGGTAAATGCGACAAAACACCTGCACCACCTGTACCATTTGGGTCTCGTCGAGGGAGGTGTTGTGCGCTGCGGCGGTGGCCGCCAGCATCAGGCGCACGATGCCAAAACGGGTCAGCAGCTGGCGGTAGTTGAAAAGGGCTGTTGACTGGTTCCAGGGGAAGGTTTCGCGTAGCAGGTCGTTGAGCAGGTAGCGTGTCAGTATCCCTTCTGCGGTCGTCCCGTCCGCATGGAGTAGGCCCAGCCCCCGCAGGTAATGGGACTCCAGTGACGCGGCGCTTGGAGCCGTGCCATTTGCATCCAGCCCCAGTCCCTGGCTGACCCAGGCCAGCACGGTTTGCTGGTTGGCAGATCGGCCTGCACTCAGCGGCCGTCCGAACAGGATGGAAAATACGCCGGCCGCTATCGAAGACTGCTGGGCAAGCTGGCGGACCGTTGCCTGGATGGAACCGTTTTCAATGGATGTGGCCAATTCCTCCAGTACCTGGTGGACCCGATGCTGGGTGCCAGATGCCGCGAGCTCGTCCAGTTGGCTGCATAGCCACCCCAAGACCGCCAGGCGCTCCACATTGGACAAGGTCGGCGTCTGAAAGAGTTGGATGGCAAAGGCGCGTACTTCACCCATGGCAAAGAAATCAAAACCATGGATTGCCGGCGTGATGGCCATAGCGCTCTGCCGGACGCTGAATTCGGCAGCGGTAAACTCAAAAGCGTCTTCTTGGGTGAGGGCCAGGCGTGCGGCTTCGGGACATGACAGGGTCAAGCTTTGCTCTACGCGGTCGCCAAACTGGACAACCGCGCGGGGATAGACGTGGCAGGTGTCCGATAGCGCATCTTCGCCCAGGTTTTTCTGGATGGCGCACAGGCGGTCGTCGGAGAGCATGACGCAGCGCATTTCGGGCGTGCAGGTGTTGATCCGACCATGGTTGGGGTACGAGTTTTTGTCTGCTTGTACCAAATAGGTTTGAAAGAGCGGCTTGAGCGCGGGGTGGGTTACGCGCCGGTAGTCTCTGAAAGTCTCCCGGTCAATGGGAACTTGCCAGCCAGCGCAGCAGGTGTCAGGGCAGCTGCTGCCGGTGCAGTGAAACTGCGTGACATACCTGGGCACCAGCATGGTGGTGGTCAGTTTCTTTTTCATGGCCGGATTGGGAGGGGCGTTGAGTGCCGTCTAGCGCCTTAGACCTGCATGTTCATGATATCGGTATAGGCTTGCACCATGCGGTTGCGCACATGCAGCGTGGCCTGGAACCCGATTTGTGCCTTTTGGATGGCGACCATGGTTTCTTCCAGACTGACGTTGGGGTTTTCCATTTGTACCTCGCGCTGGAGCCGTGTGGCGTCGTTCTGCGCGGCACTCACCGAATTCAGGGCGCTTTTGAGGGCGCCCGAGAACCCTCCGCCTACGCCTTCGGCTGCAGCGGAGGTGCTGGGCCGTACACCCGCGCCGGGGCGGATGGTGGTGGGCATTGAGACTGGGGTGAGTTTGAGATCCATATCGGTCTCCCTTGTTAATTAGGGTGCAGCGATCGTATAACCCAAGACATTTGCCTATTATTTTGAATTGGCGGGTAAACCAGGTGCTTATTACCCTAATGTTTTTGGAGGCGAGCCGAATAATCAATCCCATTCATGGGGCAATCCGTGCCCCGTTGTACTGGAAAGCAAGATGTCTGCAGTTGTCACTATCCCGGTAAATCCCACTATTGCCCAGCGTTTGGCAGGGCTGGACCAAGGTCAGCGCCTGCGGTTGGCCCTGGGCGTGGTGCTCTTTGTGGCAATCGGCGTGGTCGGGCTGGTCATGGGGCGTCAGGCAGAGTGGCGGGTGCTGTACTCCAACCTGGCGGACAAGGATGGCGGAGCCGTGATTACCCAGTTGACTACCTTGAATGTTCCCTACAAGTACACCGAAGGCGGTGGCGCCATATTGGTCCCTGCCGACCGGGTGCACGATGTCCGGCTGAAGTTGGCTTCGCTGGGATTGCCCAAGGGCTCGGTCAACGGGTTCGAGATGATGGAGGCCAACCGTTTTGGCATGACCCAGTTCCAGGAGCGTCTGACGTTCCAACGTGGCCTGGAAGGCGAGCTGACCCGCTCTATTCAGGCCCTCTCGTCCGTGCAGAATGCGCGGGTGCACCTGGCGCTGCCCAATCAGAATGGCTTCTTTCGTGAACAGCAGAAACCCTCCGCTTCCATCTTGCTGAGTTTGCATCCGGGTCGGACCCTGGACCGTGCCCAGTTGGCGGGTATCGTGCATCTGGTGGCCTCCAGCGTGCCGGAGATGGCGCCTTCGGCGGTGAGTGTGCTGGATGACACCGGGAAACTGCTCTCCGCGGCCCCGGACGGCTCTGGCGGCGCACTGGGCGGTGACGCAGAGCAGCTTCAGCATGTGCAGCAGATCGAGCAACTCTACAGTCGCCGGATTCTGGATATTCTGGAGCCCATCGTCGGCAAGGAGAATGTCAAAGCCCAAGTGACTGCGGAGCTGGATTTTTCGCAGACCGAGTCCACCACCGAATCACACAAGCCTAACCAGACGCCTGAATCCAGTGCCATCCGCAGCCAGCAGGTAGTGGAGAGTACCAATGGCGGCAATGCTGCCCCTCCTTCGGGCGTGCCGGGGGCCACCACCAACCAGCCGCCGGCGCAGGCCTCGGCGCCCATCAATGGGGCGGCCCAACCCCTGGCCGCGGCGGGTCAGTCGGCAGCCGGGGCTGCGTCAACGGGCGCATCCAAGCGTGAATCCATCGTCAATTACGAGGTGGATAAGACCGTACGGGTGGTGAAAGGCGCTACCGGTGTCATCAAGCGCATCAATGCGGCAGTGGTGGTGAACAACCAGGTTGTCACCAATGACAAGGGCAAAACCACCAGTACGCCGCTGTCAGACGCGCAGGTCGAGAAAATGACGGCATTGGTGCGCGAAGCGGTGGGTTTCAACAAGGATCGGGGTGATTCCGTCAATCTGGTGAACGCCGCATTCGTGGCCGACAAGGTTGAAGTGGTGGATGTTCCCCTGTGGCGCCAACCTGAAGTGGTCGATATGGCGCGCAGCTTTGCCTGGCCTGTGGGGACGCTGTTGTTGGGGGCGCTTGTCCTGCTGGGCGTGATTCGGCCAGCCATGAAGACCCTGGCGCAGCCGGCCCGCGTTACTGCAGCGCGCACCAACCAGCTCGATGCGGTGGAGGGTGACCAGCCGGACCGGCCCCAACTCAGCGCGCCGGCCATCAATAATGAACCGGCCCAACCGAGCCCGGGAGAGTTGCGACTGGAAGATGCCCGGAAACTGACACGTGACAACCCCGCCGCCGTGGCCAACATTGTCAAGGCGTGGATGAACGGCGAGGTGCCGACCTGACGGCTGGCGCAAAATAACACCATGGCACAAGACAACGGTTTACAAGACGCGGCAATTCTGATGATGTCTCTGGGCGAGGCCGAGGCATCGGAGGTATTCAAGCACCTGTCTCCCAAAGAGGTTCAGAAGCTCGGGGAAACAATCGCCAAGACGACCCAGATCACGCGTGAGCGGGTCGATGAGGTGGTCGACAAATTCACGGGGGTTGCGGCCTCGCAGAGCTTGCTGGTTTCCAATTCGGGTGACTATGTCCGTTCGGTGTTGAAGCTGGCGTTGGGCGATGACAAGGCGGCACTGCTGATCGATCGCATTTTGCAGGGGGGTGACGTTTCCGGCATTGAGAGTCTGAAATGGATGGATCCGCTGTCGGTGGCCGAATTGTTGCGCAACGAGCACCCGCAAATCGTGGCCGCCATTCTGGTGCACCTGGACTACGACCAGGCTGCCGATGTGTTGAAGAACCTGACCGAGCGTCAACGCAATGAGGTCATGCTGCGCGTTGCCACGATGGAGGGTATTCAGCCCACGGCACTGAAAGACCTCAATGAAGTCCTGTTCAAGGTGCTGGCGGGTGGAGACAAGATCCGCAAGTCGTCGTTGGGTGGGGTGAAGACGGCCGCCGAAATGATCAATTTGCTGGGCACGGTTATTGAGGGGACGGTCATTGAGTCTATTCGCAACCATGATGCGGATCTGGCGCAGAAGATCATGGACAAGATGTTTGTGTTCGATGACGTGATGAAACTCGATGACAAGGCCATCCAGATGGTGCTGAAGGAAGTGACTTCGGATGTTCTTATTGCCGCGCTCAAGGGCGCGCAGCCGGAACTCAAGGAACGCATCTTTGCCAACATGTCGTCCCGCGCGGGCGCGTCCTTGCGGGAGGATCTGGAATCGCGTGGTCCCATGCGTTTGTCCGAGGTGGAAGCGCAGCAGAAAGAGGTTCTCAAGATTGTGCGTCGCTTGGCCGACGAAGGGCAAATTGTGCTCGGTGGCGGAGGTGGCGACGACGCCATGATCTGATGACCCGTTCGAATAACCGTTTTATCCCTGGCGAAGAAATCGGCGCGGTGGCCGACTGGAATTTTTCAGCCGTCGACCAGAGCTCGGCGCGTTTTGCAGCCAAGCTCAAGGCGCAGGCCATGGCGGAGGAGCAAGCCCGGGACGAGGAGGTCCGGCAGGCAGGGTACTCAGAGGGGTACGCGCAGGGGTTTGCACAGGGGCATGCCCAGGCTACGCTGGAAGGCCAGCGTCTGATCAACGAATACGTCGAGACGCAAGGCGCGCAGGCGGCCCACAATTTCGGACAGATCTTTGCATCCGCTCAAGCGCAGCTTGCCGAGTCGGAGCAGGTGATGGCAAAGGGCGTCCTGGAACTGGCCTGTGAACTTGCGCGCCAGGTGCTGCGCCACGAGTTGTCGGCAAACCCCAACGCGCTGCTGCCTGTCGTGCGGGAGGCGCTTGGTGTGCTGGCGGCGGACAGCAAGGCGGCAGTGGTGCGCATGAACCCATTGGATATGGATGTTCTGGCAGAGGGACTGCGCCAGGAGTTTGAGGGGTTGTTGCTGACTTTGCTGGCCGATGGCGCTATCACCCGGGGCGGTTGTCTGGTGGAGTCGGCCGGAACCGTGGTGGATGGCACGTTGGAGAAACGCTGGTCACGTGTGGTGGCCAGCCTGGGGCTGGAGTCGTCCTGGGAGGTTCCCGATGATGTCCACTGACGCCGGTACCAAATGGCAGGACTTCCTGGCGAATGCCCGCTCCAGCGTGGCGCAGGACAGCGCGCTGGAGGTGCGTGGCACCCTGACCCGATTGGCAGGGCTGGTGCTGGAAGCCACGGGAATCCGTGTGCCAGTGGGCTCGCAATGTGTGGTGACGATGAAGTCACGCCCTCCGGTGCTGGCCGAAGTGGTAGGGTTTTCAGGCGACCGGGCATTTTTGATGCCGGCGGGGGATGTCCATGGACTGTCCAGTGGCGCCAGTGTGGCGCCGGCCGCCGCGTATGTGCCGGTCCCCCGATTGGGGGAGCCCGCGCCCGTCGATGCCGGCGCCGATGCGGGCATGCTGCGCTTGCCCTTGGGCGATGGGCTATTGGGACGGGTGGTCGATTCTCAAGGGATTCCGATGGATCGCCTGGGGCCCATTGCCGATGTGACGTCCAGACCACTGGACCGCAAACCCATCAATGCCATGGACCGGGCTCCGGTGCGCGAGTCGCTGGATACCGGGGTGCGCGCGATCAATGCCTTGCTGACCATCGGACGCGGTCAGCGGATTGGACTTTTTGCCGGTTCCGGCGTGGGTAAGAGCGTGTTGTTGGGCATGATGGCGCGTTACACCCAGGCGGATGTGATCGTAGTCGGCTTGATCGGTGAGCGGGGGCGTGAAGTCAAAGAGTTCATCGAGGATATTCTGGGAGCAGAGGGCCGGGCCAGGTCTGTGGTGGTGGCGGCTCCTGCGGATGCCCCGCCGCTGCTGCGCATGCAGGGTGCTTCGTACGCCACGGCCATTGCAGAAAGCTTTCGCGACCGTGGTCAGCATGTGCTTTTGCTCATGGATTCGTTGACCCGTTATGCCATGGCACAACGGGAAATTGCATTGGCTATTGGGGAGCCTCCCGCGACCAAGGGGTATCCACCTTCCTGTTTTGCCAAGTTGCCACAGTTGGTGGAGCGCAGTGGTAATGGCTTGAATGGGGTGGGGTCGATTACCGCTTTTTACACGGTGCTTTCGGAGGGCGATGATCAACAGGACCCGATAGCCGATGCCGCAAGGGCCATTTTGGATGGCCACATCGTGCTGTCTCGTACCCTGGCTGAAGCGGGACATTACCCTGCGATTGACATAGAGCAATCCGCTTCCCGGGTTATGCACAACGTGGTGTCACGTGAGCATTTTGAGTTGGCACGGCGGTTCCGCGCGGTGTATTCCAAATACGAAAAAGGACGGGATCTGATCCAGATTGGTGCGTATGCCCAGGGTTCTGATCCGGCGCTGGACGAGGCCATCCTCTTGCATGATGGGATGGAGCAGTTTTTGCAGCAGGACATGCAGGAAAAGGCGGCCATGGACGGTGTTCTGGACGCCTTGACTTCAACTGTTTTTCCCCAGGTGGAGGTCGCATGACACAGCTAGTTCCGCGGGTGGCCCATGGCTGAGTTGCGAAGCATTCAGCTGGCGATTGAGCACGCCACACGCCAGCGGGATGAATTGGTCAAGGCCGCGACGCGGGCAAAACGTAATGTGGGATTTGCTGAGGATCAGATGGCGCAACTGCAGGGGTACGCGACAGAAACCGATTCCCGATGGACCGGGGCGGCGCCTGGGGTGCTGTCCGCCGAGTTGATCCGCCACCATTACCAGTTCATGGATCGGCTGCAGCAGGCCATTGGCATGCAGTCCGGTGTATTGGCCAACAGTCGTCGGCAATTGGAGTTGGCCAACAAAACGTTGTTGCAGGCGGAATTCCGTCTGTCGGGCTTAAACCAGATTCTTAAAACGCGTCAGGCCGCTTTGTTGCGCAAGCAAGAGCGGCGTGAGCAGCGACAGACGGACGAATTTGCGGCAATGTTGCATACCCGTGCCAGGGCGTCGGCAGTGAGTGGAGAGACAAAATGACAATTGAAACAGGTCCTGCGCCAACCGGCAGCAAGTCGTCCGGGGTTAGCCATGCAACCGGCGCCAAAGGAAAGACGGATGCGGTGGGAAAGTCCAACGCTGGTGTGCCGATCGGGTTCATGGCGGTCTTGGCTGCGATGGACACTACCTCGGTCGCCGCCGAACCTGTTGCCGCGGATAGCGAGACACTACCCGTGTCCGGCGAGGCCAGCACTACGACGGGACCTGTCGCCATGTCCGGTATGCCTTTCCTGTCGGGTTTCAACTTTGCACCTGCGGCTCCGCTGTCCACGAATGCAGAGGGCGTCGCGGATATGGCGGGTGCAGAGACTGCGTCGCCAGGGCCGACCTTGGCGGGGGCGGATTCGAGCATGGGCACGGTGCCTGTGCTACCGGCGTTGAGCAGTGCGGACGTGGTGTCTACGGTGTCCATGGATCCGGCGGCTCTGGTGGCGCAGACTCTGCAAGCCGCTGCGGCTCCCACGGAGCAGCGCGTTAGCACAACGGACGACACCCAGGCATCAACCTCTGTTGAGGGCGTGCCTGCAGGGGCGAAGCCGGTGCGGGCCGCCGCCGCGCCAGCGGCTGTTCCGGCGTCGCGTGATTTCACGGGGGACGCTGCGCCGGAGGCCGTCCGAAAAATCGCTGGCAAACCATCAGACGCAAGCGCGAGGCAGGCGCCATCTGACGCCATGCAGACGAATTTGGCAAAATCCAGCGTCCAGTCAGATGCCAAGGCGCAGGATTTCATTCAACGGGTCTCCAGCCCGCAGGCCACGCCTGTGGCCCTGGAATTGGCAGTTGCCAACATTGCAAGCCCTTCACGGCGTGAAGACCACCTGTCTGAACGCTCCATTTTTAAGCCGGGCGGCGCGGAAACAACCTATGCGCAGCAGCAGCCCGCCACGGAGTTGGCTGTTAATGCACCGGTTGTGGGGTCGTCGGATGCTGTTTCTCCGACGGACACTTTTGTAGCGGAGCAGATTTCCTATTGGATTTCGAACGACGTGCAGAACGCCGAAATGAAGCTCGATGGCATCGGAGATACTCCCGTGGGAGTGAGTATCAGCATGCACGGAAACGAGGCCCATGTGACTTTCCGTACGGACGAGTTGCAGGCGCGTGAGGCGTTGGAAAATGCCAGCCTCCATTTGAAAGACCTGCTGCAGCGGGAGGGCCTTGTTTTGGCCGGGGTATCCGTTGGAACGTCTGGTGCAGGTGATTCCGGGGGGCAGGAGCATCGACCCCGGCAAGGTGCGAAAGTTGCCACAGTGGTGTCCACGGCGGTGCGGCCGATGGATCGGCACCCTGTCCAAGGTGGTGTGGCTGGGCGTGCGTTGGATCTTTTTGTCTAGCGCGCGTAATTTGTACCAAAATCGCTGCTAGCGGCCGGTTTGACTGGCTTTATTTGCGGTTTAGGCCACTCTGATGTGGCGAATAATGGTTAGCCTTATAAGGAAATGTTGTGTCAGCGAAACCTGAAACTGTTGAAGTGGCCAAGGCGCCCGCCAAGAACAAGAAAGTGCTGCTCATCATTGTTGGGGCAGTTCTGGTGTTGATCTTGGGCGGTGGCGGCGCGTTTTTCTACGTCAGCAAGCAGCGGGCTGCCGCGCAAGACGGTGAAGAGGGCGGATCGGGCAAGTCGGCACATACTGCGCCCAAGGCGCCTCCCATTTACCTGCCTCTGGACACCATGGTGGTGAACTTGGCAGATCCCGGAGGGGAAAAAGTAGTTCAGGTGGGTATCACGCTGGAAGTGAGTGACTCCCATGCCTCTGACAAGGTTAAAGCCTATTTGCCCACTATTCGCAGCGGTGTCCTCATGCTTATTTCGCAGAGAACTTCCGAAGAGTTGCTGAAGCAGGAAGGCAAGGAAAAGCTGGCGAAGGATATTCTTCGCCTGGCGTCGGTTCCTTTTGGCGGTAGTGCCGCGGGGCGCGATGAAAAGACGGGTTCTGCCAGTAAAAAGGATTCCGACAAGAAGGAAGCCTCTGTCGAGTACCCTGTGGTGGGTGTATTGTTTTCAAGCTTTATCGTCCAATAACGATGTTGCGAGTGCCTATTTATGAGTGAGTCGTTTCTTTCCCAGGAAGAAGTTGACGCCCTTCTTGAAGGCGTAACGGGCGAAAGCCAGAAAACCGTTGAAGAAGCGGCGGAGCATGGCGAAGTCCGTTCGTACAACATCTCCAGCCAGGAGAGAATTGTGCGTGGGCGTATGCCCACCATGGAAGTGGTCAATGAACGGTTTGCGCGGAATCTCCGTGTCGGACTGTTTAATTTCATACGCCGCAGTCCGGAGATATCGGTAGGGCCCGTTGCGGTGCAGCGGTACAGCGCGTTTCTGCGTGAACTGGCAGTGCCGACCAATTTCAACATTGTGGCGATTCGCCCGCTACGTGGGAGCGGCCTGATCGTATGCGAACCCGCACTGGTATTTGGCGTGATCGATACCCTGTACGGAGGAATCGGCAAATTCCAGACCCGGATTGAGGGGCGGGATTTTTCCGCCACGGAACAGCGGGGTATCAATCGTCTGGTGGACGTGATCACCACGGAATACAAGAAGGCATGGAAAGGCATCTATCCGCTGGAACTGGAGTACCAGCGGTCCGAGATGCAGCCGCAGTTTGCCAACATCGCGACACCTAGCGAAATTGTGATTGCGACTTCCTTCCAGCTTGAAATTGGCGACATCACCGGGGCCATTCACTTTTGCTTTCCCTACTCCACACTGGAACCCATCCGGGATGTGCTCTACTCGTCTACCCAGGGCGATTCGATCGAAGTCGATCGCCGTTGGGTGAACGTGTTGACGCGGGAAATTCAGGCGGCGGAGGTGACGCTGGTGGCAGAGTTGGCGCGCGCAGACGCGACGGTTGAACAGCTGCTGGCCATGAAAAAGGGCGACTTTATCGAACTCGATCGGGAGCCTAAGATTCAGGCGTCTGTGGACGGCGTTCCAATTTTCGAGTGCCAATATGGCACGCACAACGCCAAGTACGCCATTCGCATAGACAAAGCTTTGCGTGGCAATGACCAAAACTGGTTGGGAGATAGAAATGGCATCTGAAGATAAACCCGGTGAAGCGGCCGCCGATGACGGTATGGCCGACTGGGCGGAAGCCCTGTTGGAACAAAAAGCGAATGACTCTGCTGCGGCTGACGGGCAGGGTGGGGTGTTGACAGGCGATACACCCAAGCCGTTTTCTTCCACGTCCGGCGGAGGGGGAGATGGCCCCGTCAGCGACATCAATATGGTGCTGGATATTCCGGTACAGCTGTCGGTTGAACTGGGACGCACCAAAGTCCCCATCAAGCACATTTTGCAGCTCGGTCAGGGCTCGGTGGTTGAACTGGATGCGCTGGCAGGTGAGCCCATGGATGTACTGGTCAACGGCTACCTGATTGCGCAGGGGGAAGTGGTCGTGGTGAATGACAAGTTCGGCATTCGCCTGACGGACGTTGTTACGCCGTCCGAGCGGTTGCGCCGCGTCAGCAAGGGTTGACGCCCTGTGGTGTCCCAATCCCTGATCCCGGTTGGGATATTTCTGGCGTTGCTGGTGTGCTTGCCTTTTATGGTGAAGTGGGTCAAGCGCCGCTCGGAAATAGGGTCGCGAGAGTTGGGTGGGCAGGCCCGCTTTATTTCGGCTGTGGCGGTAGGTCCGCACCAAAGAGTGGTTACAGTCGAAGTCGGACCGGATGGCGCACGGGTTTGGTTGACCTTGGGTGTAACCTCCCAGGCAATTACCTGTCTGCACACTGCACCTGTTGAAGCATCTCTTCCCGCGGTTGGTGGCGGGGCCTCCGTGCAACAGGTCGCGGCGGTGTGAGCACGGGGTGTTGGTATGTATAACTGGGGGGGTCGCTTGAACGGGGTTGGTTTGCTTGGCAAAGGTTTTATAGGGCTTGTTGCAGTTTTGCTGCATGGCGCTGCCAGCGCCCAGGCTGCAGGGCAGTTACCTTTGCTGGTAGGGACCGGGGGATCGGGTGTCAGTTTTTCGGTCCCGGTCCAGACGTTGGTGTTTTTCACGGCGCTGTCGTTTTTGCCGGCGATCTTGTTGATGATGACTGGGTTTACCCGAATCGTCATTGTTTTATCGCTGCTGCGGCAGGCACTGGGCACCCAGTCTGCGCCGCCCAATCAGGTTATTGTGGGGCTCTCGTTGTTTTTGACTTTCTTTGTCATGGGGCCCACTTTTGACCGCGTCTATGCCGATGCCTATGTGCCTTACACAAACAATGCCATTTCTTTTGAGCAGGCGCTGGAAAGGGCGGAGGCCCCGATTCGGAACTTCATGGTGAAGCAGACCCGGCAGTCGGATTTTTCTCTGTTTGCCAAACTGGCCAAGCTCGCGCCGGATATCAAGCCGGATACGGCTCCCATACGGGTCTTGGTGCCGGCATTTGTGATCAGTGAACTGAAGTCGGCGTTTCAGATCGGGTTCATGATCTTCATCCCATTTCTGGTCATTGATATCGTGGTGGCCAGCGTATTGATGTCTCTCGGCATGATGATGCTGTCGCCGGTGCTGGTGGCGCTGCCGTTCAAGCTGATGATTTTTGTGCTGGCAGATGGCTGGAACCTGCTGATTGGTTCGCTGGCAGCCAGCTTTGTCAATTGAGGAGCGCATCGAACCATGAACGCACAAATGGTTTTGACAATGGGGCAGGACGCTCTATTGATGCTGTTGATGGTGTCATCACCTGTTTTGGGTGTTGCTTTGGTGGTGGGGCTGTTGGTGAGCTTGTTTCAGGCCGTGACACAGATCCATGAGGCTACGCTCGCTTTTGTTCCCAAGCTGATTGCCGTTATTGCCGTATTTGCCATTGCCGGCCCCTGGATGTTGACCATGCTGGTGGAGTACATCCGCCGGACATTTGAGGCTATTCCCGGATCCGTCGTGTGATTGGGGGTATCGGTTGATTTCCATTACTGAGGCGCAACTTGCGGCATGGATTTCGCCGATATTCTGGCCCTTCTTGCGTGTGCTGGCCGTGTTTACCACTGCTCCGGTGTTTTCTTCTCGGGCCATTCCGCTGAGAGCCAGAATTGCATTGGCCTTTCTGATTGCGCTGGCGACACAGGCGAGCCTGCCCGCCATGCCAGTTATCGGGTTCAACGATCCCCAGGCGCTGGGCGTAGTGATTCAACAAGTCGGTGTTGGATTGGCGATCGGGTTCGCTGTCCGGTTGGTATTTTCGGCCGTAGAGTTGGCCGGAGAAGTAGTGGGCTTTCAGATGGGTCTGAACTTTGCCGCATTCTTTGACCCGACCATCAATGCCCAGTCCAGTGCCGTTGCCCGGTTTTTCGGGCAAATGACATCGCTGCTTTTTCTTGCGATGAATGGGCATCTCATGGTGCTTCTGGCGATCAATCGCAGTTTCCAATCGTTTCCCATTGACCAGAATTTCCTGGAGACACTGGCACGCATGAAGTTGTACCGACTGGGCGCGGATGTATTTGCCAGCGCCTTATGGATTGCACTTCCCATGGTGGGCATGCTGATGTTTGTCAATTTGGCGCTGGGCATTATTTCCCGTGTTGCGCCACAGATGAATATCTTTGCAGTGGGATTTCCTGTGACCCTGATGGTGGGCTTGATTGGCATTGCGACAACCTTGCCGATGCTGGATCAGCCTTTTATGGCGATCATGGAGCGAGCCATTGAGATTTTTGTCAACAACTAGGAGTCCGGCTCAAACCAGGCCATTCCGAATGGCGTAAACCGTGAGCTCGGCGTTGTTGGTCAGCTTGAGTTTCTCCAAAAGCCGCGACCGGTAGACACTCACGGTTTTCGGGCTGAGCATGAGTTCTTCCGCAATGTCGGAGAGACGTTTCCCAGAGGCAATTTTGAGTAACGTCTGCAACTCGCGTTCTGACAAGGCCGCATGCAGGGCCTCTTCGCTCGGTGAGGCCAGATTCTCAACCAGCATTTCGGATATGGCGGGTGTCACGTACTTGCGGCCGTTGGCCAGCGTACGCACGGCAGTGATCAATTCTGTGGGGTCCCCTGCCTTGTTGAGGTAACCGTATGCGCCTGCGCGCAAGCACCGAATGGCATATTGATCTTCTGCGAACATGGAAACCACCAGAACCCGGATCGGTGAATTGGCCTCGCGCAGACTGGCCAGGACCTCAAGCCCACCTCGTCCCGGCAAGTTCAGGTCCAGTAGCAGCACATCGCAGGGCGTTGTACGCAATACTTCCCGGACCTCGGCATAACTGCCCGACTCGGCAACAACCTGTATGTCGACCGCGTCTGCCAGAGTGTCGCGGATGCCGCGCCGGACCATTGCATGGTCATCGCAAAGAACCACTTTTATCACTGAAACTGTTCCTCCAATGCGTCATGGCTGCTATCCCCTGTGGGCCCTAACGGCACGGACAGGATGATGGACGTGCCTGTGCCTTCGCGTGTACTGATATCCAGCCAGCCGCCAACCGTTTTTGCCCGCTCCTGCAGGCCGCGCAATCCGAATGCTTCGGTCTTTGCCATCTCCTGCCTGGACATTCCTTGGCCGTTATCGGTGATTTCCAAAGTCAGGACGTTTTCTGCATCCGATAGCTCAATATGGACCTGGCTGCAGGCTGCATATTTGGATATGTTCGTCAACGCTTCCTGCGCCGTTCGGTACGCGGTCAACTGGATGTCCTTTCGTGGGACGAGGTGCTCGTTATTGGTCCGCAGGTATGTTTTGACCCCCGTGCGTTTTTCGAAGCTGGTGGCCAACCACTGGATGGCCGCAAAGAGGCCCTGATCAAGAATGGATGGCCGCAGGTTCATCATGATGCGTTGACTGGCGCCAATGGCATGTTGCAGCATCTCGATGGCAGCTTGCACGTGGGCTTCAACGGTGGCTTCGGTTTGATGCCTAGATATCCAGGCCAAGTCGAGTTTTGCTGCGGCCAGAGAGCCGCCGATATCGTCATGGATCTCGCGGGCGATAACGGCACGTTCCCTTTCGATGGCGGCTTGCAAATAGCTGGCAAATTCCGCCAGGCGTTTCTCTGAGAGCGCAAGTTCCCGGTTGGCCTTTTCCTTTGCGGCATGGGCTTGGCACACTTCCAGAGCCCTTTTGATCACACGCTCGAGCCGTTCCAGATCGTCTTTGTGCAAATAGTCGCTGATGCCCGAATGTATGGCCGATACCGCGGCAGCTTCGCCGATCGTCCCTGAAAGCAATATGAATGGCGGGCGGACACTGTTTGTTGGCAACGCGGACCAAGCATCGAGGGCGGTAAAGCCAGGAAGCCGATAGTCGGCAAGAATCAGGTCAAATGCGGAATGGTTGACCATTTGTGTAAACGCTTCAAGCGTTTCCACGCGAGTGATTTCAAAGTTGAAGTTCGCCTTTTTCAGCGCACGGCAGACCAGTTGGTGATCCAGCAGCGAATCCTCCAGATGGAGGACTTTCATGGGGGTTACGGAGGGATTGTGTTCCATGTTCAACGCTATCATTGTGGCGGATTATGAGGGCCAGATGGGCAATACTTGGCGTTTCGACCCCGGCGCAGACCGTTTGGACGGCTGTCGATATCTCCCCCATGCTTCAAGATTCCTGCTAACCTAGGCGCATGCAGGATTCCCGGTTGCTGGTGCGGGGCGGGCGCTGATTGACGTGAAGAGCGGTTTTTAGGACAAATGACAATGCAACCATCATTGACAACGCCGAGTACGCCGGTTGTGCAAGTGCCTGTCATGCTCGTGGCGGAGGTCCAGGACGCCTTGCTTGTGGTCGTGCATGATCTGACGCGCCTGGATGATCTGCTTGCACACGCCATGGAAAACCTAATGGAGCGTTTCACCAGTGCGAGCGCCAATCTTGCCGAGCCCGCACTCATGGACTCCCGTGAGCTTGATGACGTTCGTAGCACGTTGCGGGCTGCGGTTACGGAATTGCAGTTCCAGGATATGGCGTCGCAGCTGATTTCCCACACTTCAAAAATCTTGCAGGGATGTGCCTACCGGCTGGCTTCTGAATCCATGGGGTCTGAAGATGGGGAGGCGGTTCCTTTCGTGGAAGAGGTCCCGGAGCGCCCCAATCCGGTAACGCAAGACGAAATGGACGCAGGGTCCATTGAGCTTTTCTGAAAAAAACGATCAAACTGAACTAGTCGGAGTTTCTAATGCCTTTAATTCTTGCCGTTGACGATTCGCCATCCATGCGAAAGATGGTGACATTTACCTTAACTGGTGCTGGGTACCAAGTGGTAGAGGCTGTGGACGGGGTGGATGCCTATGAAAAGGCGCAGGCGCAAGCGTTTGACCTAGTCCTGACGGATCAAAACATGCCACGTTTGGATGGCTTGGGGTTGACGCGGAAATTGCGTGATCACCCCCAGTTTAAGATGACTCCCATTCTGGTTTTGACAACAGAATCCAGTGATTTGATGAAGCAGGCGGGGCGTGCAGCTGGCGCTACCGGGTGGCTGGTAAAGCCTTTTGATCCGGCTCGCTTACTGGATGTAATTAAGAAAGTCATTCGCTGATTGGCGGTCTGGTGACTTGACTGAACGAATATAGAGGAGAGCTAGGCATGGCTGATACGCATCAAGACAGCGGCGGCGGGGGTGGCGATTTTGACCTAACGCAGTTTTATCAAATATTCTTTGAGGAAGCTGGCGAGAATCTGGATTTGATGGAGCAAATGTTGCTCAATCTGAATCTAGATACTGCGGACGACGAGGAACTGAACGGGGTATTTCGCTGTGCTCACTCGGTTAAGGGGGGGGCTGCCACGTTCGGGTTTTCTGACGTGGCTGAACTAACCCACCAAATGGAGTCGTTGCTGGACAAGCTGCGTCGCCATGAATTACAGCCCAATGCGGCCATGGTGGATGTGCTGCTAGAATCCGCTGATGCCTCGCGTAGCCTTTTGGCGCGCCACCAGGCCGGTGGTGAGGGCGAAGCGCTGCCGACGGCAGATTTGGTTCGACGAATCAGCATCTTGGCTTCTGGCGGATCTCCCGCTGTTGTGGCTCCGCCTGCTGCGGCGCCGGTTGTCCCCGCCACTGTTTCTCCACCGCCACCACCGCCGGCTGTGGTGGCCGCTTCCCCGGAAGATCATTCCATCCGGTCTTTGGAAATACGTTTTGGACCCTTGGAGCACATCGAACAGGCGGACGCGGTTCAAGAGCTGTTCCGCGATATTCCCGGACTTGGTGAAATTGCCATTCTTCCGTCCGATAGCAAGGACGTGCGTGTTTTCACGGTCAAAACAGCTTCCTCCGATGAGGATTTGCTGGATTTGTTCGCCTTTCACGTTGCCAGGGATCACATCGCGATCAAAGAGTTGCATTCTGCGGCGGTAGAGGTTGCAACCAGCTACGCGGATGACCCGCCTCCCGGCGCGCCTTTGGCGCCGGCACCGGGTTATGGATTCTTTGATGGATCCCCTGGCGCTCCCGCTTTGGATGCCGGAGCCAAAACCAAGGTTCCCGTTAAGGCGGCATCTGCTGGCCCCGCTGCGCACGCCGAAACTGCGACCATCCGCGTAGCCATCAGCAAGGTCGATCAGTTAATTAATTTGGTCGGAGAGTTGGTGATTACCCAAGCGATGCTTGCACAAAACAGCCGAGCATTAGACCCTGCCGTTCACCAGCAGTTGCTGGCTGGGTTGGCGGATCTGGACCGGAATACACGTGATTTGCAGGAATCGGTGATGTCGATCCGGATGATTCCGATGTCGATTGTGTTTAGTCGCTTCCCCCGGATGCTCCGCGATCTAGCCAGTAAATTGGGCAAGAAGGTCGACTTTGTTACCCAAGGGGAAGCCACCGAACTTGACAAGGGTTTGGTTGAAAAAATCACTGACCCCTTGACGCATCTGGTCCGTAACAGTTGCGATCACGGGGTTGAATTGCCGGCGGAACGCTTGGCTGCAGGGAAGCCTGAAACGGGGACGATCACACTGTCTGCCGCCCACCAAGGGGGCTCGATTGTGATTGAGGTCCGGGATGATGGTAAGGGCATGTCGCGTGAAAAAATTCTGAATAAAGCCCGTGAGCGCGGGTTGGACGTCTCCGATCAAATGTCAGACAACGATGTCTGGCAGCTGATTTTTGCACCAGGATTCTCCACGGCAGAGGTCGTGACCGATGTGTCCGGCCGTGGCGTTGGCATGGACGTTGTCAAAAGGAACATTGCGGCGCTCAATGGCTCGGTGGAGATTGACTCTGTCGAAGGCCGCGGCATGAAGGTTTCCGTGCGGTTGCCGTTGACGCTTGCCATCATGGATGGCATGTCGGTGGGAGCGGGTGACGAGGTATACATCCTCCCGCTGTCTTCCGTAGTGGAGTCCTTCCAGGTGAAGGCAGATGCGGTGAGCACAGTTGGGCAGGGCTCCCAACTGGTGAAAGTTCGCGATGAGTACATGCCGGTGATTGAGTTGGAGAAGATATTCCAGATTCCCCGATTTGACTCTCAGAAAACGAGCGACATCATGGTTGTTGTCGAGGCTGACGGAAGTCGCGTCGCTTTGCTGGTTGATGAACTCTTGGGGCAGCAGCAGGTGGTGGTCAAGAATCTGGAGTCCAACTATCGCAAGGTGCCCAATGTTTCGGGGGCCACAATCTTGGGCGACGGTAAAGTGGCGCTCATTCTGGACACCGGTGCTTTAGTGCGCCGCTCTCGGCATTGATACCGTCGCAACGAAGGAGTGCAACATGGGCGTGATGGAAAAATTTGATGAGCTGGCGTCTTCGGGGGCGAGGGAGTACCTGACTTTTCGTCTGGATCAGGAAGAGTACGGTATTGATATTCTGAAGGTGCAAGAAATCCGGGGATATGAACCGCCGACCCGGGTGGCTAACGCTCCCAATTTCATCAAGGGTGTTGTCAACTTGCGGGGCACAATTGTTCCCATTGTCGATATGCGACTGAAGTTCAATTGCTCCAAGGCGGAGTACGACAGCTTCACGGTCGTCATTATTCTGAACCTGGGGAACCGGATTGTAGGGATTGTGGTGGACTCCGTCAGCGATGTTATGGAGTTGCCACCGGAAAGCCTGAAAGCTGCGCCGGAGTTGGATAGCGTCATTGATAGTGGATCCGTGCTTGGACTGGGCTCCTTGGGGGACAGAATGTTGATCCTCCTCGATATTGAACGACTTATGTCAGCGCCTGACATGGGATTGGTCGGAGCGTCTGATTGATGTTGTTGGGTTTGAGTTTGTGCCCGTGTAAACCTTGTGAAGATGAAAGTGCGGTAGCGAGTGGCTCACACAATGAGTTCGTCTGAAGGTGCAATGAATGCCGGGCCGGCGGGCATGCAGGATCGTGAGTTTGTCTGGACTAGTGCAGATTTCGACCGGGTCCAGGCGATGATATACAAGCGGGCCGGAATTAGCTTGCATGATGGAAAACATGCAATGGTCTACAGCCGGTTGTCCAGGCGGCTTCGCGACACCGGGCATCAAAGCTTTCGTGACTATTTGACTTGGGTGGAGTCAACAGATGGGCCTGAGTGGCAAGAGTTTGTCAACGCTTTGACCACTAATCTGACATCATTTTTCCGAGAACAACACCACTTTGAAATCTTCGAAGATTATTTGAAGTCCAAACCAACGGGAACTTCTTGGCGAGTCTGGTGTAGTGCCGCCTCAACCGGCGAGGAGCCGTATTCCATCGTGATGGCTGCAATGGAGGCCCTGGGGGCGCGGGCCAATTTTTCTTTGATGGCTAGTGATATTGATTCCAAGGTTCTGGCTACTGCCGCACGGGGTGTATACCGACTGGACGGTATGAAGGGAATTGACGCAGGCCGGATGCAGCGTTTCTTCTTGCGGGGGAAGGGCTCTAATGAAGGGATGGCAAAAATTAAGCCAGAGTTATCCCAGTTCATTGAGTTTTTGATCGTGAATTTGATACACGATGATTGGCCCTTCAAGGAGCCGTTCGATGTCGTGTTCTGTAGAAATGTCATGATCTACTTTGATGCCCCCACTCAGCGCAAGGTGCTTGAGCGCATACATCGGGTTATGAAGCCCGGAGCATTGCTGTTTGTCGGACATGCCGAGAATTTCAGCGATTCCCGTGATCTGTTTGTCTTAAAGGGGAAAACAGTTTATGAGCGACGCTAGTAGCACCTTCTTTGCGTCCAGAGACGCGATGGTGTTGGCTTCTAACCAATGTCAGTAGCCACATGAATTCGCCCGTGTTCGCGTATGGATCGTCTGTCGGTAGTGCTGCGGGGGGCGGGGGCGCTAGGGTTTTGGCGAGTGGCCGGGTTTCCCGAATCGATCAGTTGAAAGCGTTGCCCCGCAAGCCGGGCGAGGCTTCTTTTTTTTATGCGGATCATCATTTCCAATATGACGCTGTCAAGGTACTCCCGGGTGAGTACTTTGTTTCCAGCGAAGACATTGTTGTGATGACCGTTTTGGGGTCTTGTATTGCCGCGTGCATATGGGACGGTAAAGCACGCATTGGTGGCATGAACCACTTTATGTTGCCGGATGGAGATGGTGCGGACGGAGCGGGGCGTTACGGCTCTTATGCCATGGAGTTGTTGATCAATGAAATGTTGAAACTTGGTGCTCGGCGCGAGACGATGCAAGCGAAGGTATTCGGTGGAGCGCAAGTGATGGCGGGTTTTACAACCATGAACGTGGGCGAGCGCAATACGCAGTTTGTACTGGACTATCTGTCTACTGAGCGCATTCCTGTCGTATCGCAAGATGTGCTTGATATCCACCCCCGTAAAGTGTGTTTCTTTCCGGCTACCGGTAAAGTACTGGTCAAGCGTCTGGCCCACTCGCATCCGGAAACTCTTGCTGTCGAGGAGCGACGCGGAAATGCTGCCATTGTTGCGAAGACCACTGCAGGTGGTTCTGTAGATTTGTTTTGAGGGTGTCGCTTGAAGAAAATTCGTGTTGTAGTTGTTGACGATTCGGCTTTGGTGCGCAGCTTGCTGGCGGAAATTATTGGCCGTCAACAAGATATGGAATGTGTTGGTACGGCCAATGACCCGCTTATTGCCAGAGAGATGATTCGGGATCTGAATCCCGATGTCATCACGTTGGATATCGAAATGCCCAAGATGGACGGCATCGATTTCCTGGGGCGACTGATGCGTCTGCGCCCAATGCCTGTGGTGATGATCTCGACCCTGACCGAGCGCGGAGCCGAGGTGACTATGCGCGCGTTGGAGTTGGGGGCGGTGGATTTTGTCGCCAAGCCGCGCATTGGGCTGGCGGACGGTATCAATGAGCTGGCGGGACAGATCGTTGAAAAGATCCGGATTGCCGCGGCTGCGCATGTTCGGCGTGCAGCGCAACCAGGCACCAGTGGTGCGGCGAGTGCCAATGGCGTGTCTACCGGGGAGAGATTGCCCGATCCGGTAGCTATCGGGCGCGTGTCGACTGAGAAGTTGATTTGTATCGGTGCGTCGACAGGAGGGACGGAAGCAATCAAGGAAATTTTGATGCATATGCCGGCCGATGCGCCGGGCATAGTCATTACACAGCACATGCCGCCAGGTTTTACAACCAGCTTTGCTGCCCGACTGAATGGGCTTTGTCAAATTACGGTTCAGGAAGCCGTTAATGGCGCACGTATTCTTCCAGGGCATGCTTACATTGCTCCAGGTGGGAAGCAGTTCCGTATCGATAGAAGTGGGGCGAATTACATCTGTGTAGTGGAAGATGGGGAGTTGGTCAACAGGCATAGGCCTTCGGTTGAAGTGCTGTTCAAGTCTGCCGCGCGCGTCGTGGGGCGAAATGCTTTCGGCATCATGCTTACCGGAATGGGCAATGATGGCGCAAAAGCGATGAAGGAGATGAAGGACGCCGGTAGCTACAACTATGTGCAAGATGAAGCATCTTGTATTGTGTTTGGAATGCCTCGGGAAGCAATTCTTCATGGGGCTGCGGATGAGGTCTTGCCGTTGACGCGAATCGCAGGGGCGTTACTGAGCAAATTGAGCGGATCGGGGGATCGGTACCGCGTCTAGCAATGTGGTTATGAAATAGTTCGCCAAGGCTTGGAAAGTTGTGCCATAATTGAAGGCTTCGCTAGAAACGCTGACTCAGATGGAGAAGCTAGCGAGTCAAAAAACACAAAAGATTTTTTGACTGACAGTTGAAAACTGTGTCATAATCGAAGGCTTCGCTGATCACAGCAAGCTGCAACGAAAGACGGAAGTCTGGTGGTTGCAAGGAAGATCGTTAAAAATATACAGCCGATAAGCGTGGGCGTTTGAAGGCAATTGCCAAGTTCTTCGGAACTAAGTCTTAACTGACTTACAAACGCTCATGAGAATAGAAGTGAAGTTCACTTCAATTCCGTTTTTATGAGTTGCTCGAAAGAGCGAAAAAATTCAAGATCGAACTATAGAGTTTGATCCTGGCTCAGATTGAACGCTGGCGGCATGCCTTACACATGCAAGTCGAACGGCAGCACGGGAGCAATCCTGGTGGCGAGTGGCGAACGGGTGAGTAATATATCGGAACGTGCCCAGTCGTGGGGGATAACGTAGCGAAAGCTACGCTAATACCGCATACGATCTATGGATGAAAGCGGGGGATCGCAAGACCTCGCGCGATTGGAGCGGCCGATATCAGATTAGCTAGTTGGTGGGGTAAAGGCCCACCAAGGCGACGATCTGTAGCTGGTCTGAGAGGACGACCAGCCACACTGGAACTGAGACACGGTCCAGACTCCTACGGGAGGCAGCAGTGGGGAATTTTGGACAATGGGCGCAAGCCTGATCCAGCAATGCCGCGTGCAGGACGAAGGCCTTCGGGTTGTAAACTGCTTTTGTACGGAACGAAAAGGTCTGCCCTAATACGGCGGGCTCATGACGGTACCGTAAGAATAAGCACCGGCTAACTACGTGCCAGCAGCCGCGGTAATACGTAGGGTGCAAGCGTTAATCGGAATTACTGGGCGTAAAGCGTGCGCAGGCGGTTTTGTAAGACAGATGTGAAATCCCCGGGCTCAACCTGGGACCTGCATTTGTGACTGCAAAGCTAGAGTACGGCAGAGGGGGATGGAATTCCGCGTGTAGCAGTGAAATGCGTAGATATGCGGAGGAACACCGATGGCGAAGGCAATCCCCTGGGCCTGTACTGACGCTCATGCACGAAAGCGTGGGGAGCAAACAGGATTAGATACCCTGGTAGTCCACGCCCTAAACGATGTCAACTGGTTGTTGGGTCTTCACTGACTCAGTAACGAAGCTAACGCGTGAAGTTGACCGCCTGGGGAGTACGGCCGCAAGGTTGAAACTCAAAGGAATTGACGGGGACCCGCACAAGCGGTGGATGATGTGGTTTAATTCGATGCAACGCGAAAAACCTTACCCACCTTTGACATGTACGGAAGTTGCCAGAGATGGTTTCGTGCTCGAAAGAGAACCGTAACACAGGTGCTGCATGGCTGTCGTCAGCTCGTGTCGTGAGATGTTGGGTTAAGTCCCGCAACGAGCGCAACCCTTGTCATTAGTTGCTACATTTAGTTGGGCACTCTAATGAGACTGCCGGTGACAAGCCGGAGGAAGGTGGGGATGACGTCAAGTCCTCATGGCCCTTATAGGTGGGGCTACACACGTCATACAATGGCTGGTACAAAGGGTTGCCAACCCGCGAGGGGGAGCTAATCCCACAAAGCCAGTCGTAGTCCGGATCGTAGTCTGCAACTCGACTACGTGAAGTCGGAATCGCTAGTAATCGTGGATCAGAATGTCACGGTGAATACGTTCCCGGGTCTTGTACACACCGCCCGTCACACCATGGGAGCGGGTTCTGCCAGAAGTAGTTAGCCTAACCGCAAGGAGGGCGATTACCACGGCAGGGTTCGTGACTGGGGTGAAGTCGTAACAAGGTAGCCGTATCGGAAGGTGCGGCTGGATCACCTCCTTTCTGGAAACTGCAATTAAATTTGAACGCTCACACTTATCGGTTGTTGGAAGGTTGTCGCTGACGGCTATGCTCTGTGCCTGGTCTTAGGTGACCGGCTTGGGTCTGTAGCTCAGTTGGTTAGAGCACCGTCTTGATAAGGCGGGGGTCGTTGGTTCGAGACCAACCAGACCCACCATTGTCGTCCAACGTCCTTCTGGTTTTGGGGGTGTAGCTCAGCTGGGAGAGCGGCTGCTTTGCAAGCAGTAGGTAGCGGGTTCGAGTCCTGTCACCTCCACCAATCTTTCGATTTCTTATCTGACACATGGTGTCCAACACCAAAGTTGCTTCGCAAGAGGCGGCTTTGTTGTTGATCGGGATTACCGGATCAATCGGCTGTTCTTTAATAATTTATAGAGTTTAATCAGCGTTGCTAGCGGAAAGTGCACATTCGTAAAGGTTTAGTGCACACCGTGCCGCTAGCGACAATTTTGATTGCGTCAAAATGAATATCAGACTTCACGTTTGAAATTCGAGTTATTCAAGTTAAATTGAATACGGCATAACGCGTCAGGTGAAAGACCTGACAAACATTCCTTGAAAACAACTTTAGTTTCGCAAGAAACATCAAAGTTATAGGGTCAAGTGAATAAGAGCACATGGTGGATGCCTTGGCAATGATAGGCGACGAAGGACGTGATAGCCTGCGATAAGCTTCGGGGAGCTGGCAAATTAGCTTTGATCCGGAGATTTCCGAATGGGGAAACCCACCCTTTGGGGTATCGCATACTGAATACATAGGTATGCGAGGCGAACCGGGTGAACTGAAACATCTCAGTAGCTCGAGGAAAAGACATCAACCGAGATTCCGAAAGTAGTGGCGAGCGAAATCGGAGAAGCCTGCAAGTGATAGCACAAGACATAACGGAACAGTCTGGAAAGGCTGGCCATAGCGGGTGATAGCCCCGTACGTGAAATGACCTGTGTGGTACTGAGCTTGCGACAAGTAGGGCGGGACACGAGAAATCCTGTCTGAATATGGGGGGACCATCCTCCAAGGCTAAATACTCATCATTGACCGATAGTGAACTAGTACCGTGAGGGAAAGGCGAAAAGAACCCCGGGAGGGGAGTGAAATAGATCCTGAAACCGTGTGCTTACAAAAAGTAGGAGCCTCGCAAGGGGTGACTGCGTACCTTTTGTATAATGGGTCAGCGACTTACATTCAGTGGCAAGGTTAACCGAATAGGGAAGCCGTAGAGAAATCGAGTCCGAATAGGGCGTCCAGTCGCTGGGTGTAGACCCGAAACCAAGTGATCTATCCATGGCCAGGATGAAGGTGCCGTAACAGGTACTGGAGGTCCGAACCGACTAGTGTTGCAAAACTAGCGGATGAGCTGTGGATAGGGGTGAAAGGCTAAACAAACTTGGAAATAGCTGGTTCTCTCCGAAAACTATTTAGGTAGTGCCTCAAGTATTACCGTCGGGGGTAGAGCACTGTTTTGGCTAGGGGGTCATGGCGACTTACCAAACCAATGCAAACTCCGAATACCGACGAGTACAGCTTGGGAGACAGAGCACCGGGTGCTAACGTCCGGACTCAAGAGGGAAACAACCCAGACCGCCAGCTAAGGTCCCTAAAATTGGCTAAGTGGGAAACGAAGTGGGAAGGCTAAAACAGTCAGGATGTTGGCTTAGAAGCAGCCATCATTTAAAGAAAGCGTAATAGCTCACTGATCGAGTCGTCCTGCGCGGAAGATGTAACGGGGCTAAGCCAGTTACCGAAGCTGCGGATTTGCAATTTATTGCAAGTGGTAGGAGAGCGTTCTGTAAGCCTGTGAAGGTGGTGGTGTAAACCCTGCTGGAGGTATCAGAAGTGCGAATGCTGACATGAGTAGCGTTAAAGGGGGTGAAAAGCCCCCTCGCCGTAAGCGCAAGGTTTTCTACGCAACGTTCATCGGCGTAGAGTGAGTCGGCCCCTAAGGCGAGGCAGAGATGCGTAGCTGATGGGAAACAGGTCAATATTCCTGTACCGATGTGTAGTGCGATGTGGGGACGGAGAAGGTTAACTCAGCCAACTGTTGGACATGTTGGTTCAAGCTTGTAGTCGTGCCTGGTAGGCAAATCCGCCGGGCTTAGATGAGGAGTGATAACGAGTCTGCTTGCAGACGAAGTGAGTGATACCCTGCTTCCAGGAAAAGCCACTAAGCTTCAGCTACACACGACCGTACCGCAAACCGACACTGGTGCGCGAGATGAGTATTCTAAGGCGCTTGAGAGAACTCAGGAGAAGGAACTCGGCAAATTGACACCGTAACTTCGGAAGAAGGTGTGCCTTTAGTAGGTGAAGTCCCTCGCGGATGGAGCCCAATGAGGTTGCAAAAAATCGGTGGCTGCGACTGTTTATTAAAAACACAGCACTCTGCAAACACGAAAGTGGACGTATAGGGTGTGACGCCTGCCCGGTGCTGGAAGATTAAATGATGGGGTGCAAGCTCTTGATTGAAGTCCCAGTAAACGGCGGCCGTAACTATAACGGTCCTAAGGTAGCGAAATTCCTTGTCGGGTAAGTTCCGACCTGCACGAATGGCGTAACGATGGCCACACTGTCTCCTCCTGAGACTCAGCGAAGTTGAAATGTTTGTGATGATGCAATCTCCCCGCGGAAAGACGGAAAGACCCCATGAACCTTTACTGTAGCTTTGTATTGGACTTTGAACAGATCTGTGTAGGATAGGTGGGAGGCTTTGAAGTAGGGTCGCTAGATTCTATGGAGCCAACGTTGAAATACCACCCTGGTGTGTTTGAGGTTCTAACCTAGGTCCATTATCTGGATCGGGGACAGTGCATGGTAGGCAGTTTGACTGGGGCGGTCTCCTCCCAAAGCGTAACGGAGGAGTTCGAAGGTACGCTAGTTACGGTCGGACATCGTGACGATAGTGCAATGGCATAAGCGTGCTTAACTGCGAGACTGACAAGTCGAGCAGATGCGAAAGCAGGACATAGTGATCCGGTGGTTCTGTATGGAAGGGCCATCGCTCAACGGATAAAAGGTACTCTGGGGATAACAGGCTGATACCGCCCAAGAGTTCATATCGACGGCGGTGTTTGGCACCTCGATGTCGGCTCATCTCATCCTGGGGCTGTAGCCGGTCCCAAGGGTATGGCTGTTCGCCATTTAAAGAGGTACGTGAGCTGGGTTTAAAACGTCGTGAGACAGTTTGGTCCCTATCTTCCGTGGGCGCTGCAGATTTGAGGAAGCCTGCTCCTAGTACGAGAGGACCGGAGTGGACACACCTCTGGTGTATCGGTTGTCACGCCAGTGGCATTGCCGAGTAGCTAAGTGTGGAAGAGATAACCGCTGAAAGCATCTAAGCGGGAAACTCGTTTCAAGATGAGATCTGCCGGGGCCTTGAGCCCCCTAAAGAGTCGTTCAAGACCAGGACGTTGATAGGTCGGGTGTGGAAGCGCAGTAATGCGTTAAGCTAACCGATACTAATTGCTCGTGCGGCTTGACCCTATAACTTTGATCGTTAGATCAAGGAAGTTATGCCAAGTTGACGCATTCAAAATATCCAGTGCAAGCTGGATCGTTAAATCGAAGCTGATTAGCTCTATAAATTAGTCCTCTTGACTGCGTCAAGAAGACAAAAAGTTATGCCTGACGACCATAGCGAGGTGGTACCACTCCTTCCCATCCCGAACAGGACAGTGAAACGCCTCTGCGCCGATGATAGTGCGGATCCCCGTGTGAAAGTAGGTCATCGTCAGGCTATTACAGCAAAACGCCCCGTCGTGTGACGGGGCGTTTTTTTTAAAACTCCAAGAAAGAGTTTTAAAGAAAACGCAAAAAAGCGTGCTACAATTCAAGGCTTCGCTGATCACAGCAAGCTGCAACGAAAGACGGAAGTCTGGTGGTTGCAAGGAAGATCGTTAAAAATATACA
>NZ_JBXAFT010000007.1:125039-225968 GCF_058793415.1 Rhodoferax sp. MLSD5-FHT05B10
GCGGATCCCCGTGTGAAAGTAGGTCATCGTCAGGCTATTACAGCAAAACGCCCCGTCGTGTGACGGGGCGTTTTTTTTGGTTTCTACTTTCCGTTCAGAATGTACGTCCCTTGCCGGACGGCGGCCCCACTTCGGATCAAGTCGGCCAGCAAGGTTTCGATCAGCGCATCCATGCTCAGATCCGGGTAGCATTCCTTGCGCATTTGCTCCAGATACGGCGTCTGTTGCCCCCACTCCAGCAGGTCGTGCACCATGCAAGTCTGCAAGTCGAGCAACTTGAACTTCAGGAGCACTTTCGCCGCGTATTGCTGGTGCTTGTGCGGATTCTCCATAAAGTACCTCAAGCGGCCCCTTGCCGTCTGCAGGGACTTCGCCACATCGGTGAAAGGCCGTCCATGGCCGGGGATGACCACTTTGGGATGCAAGGATTCCAGCAGGTCCAGCGTGGCCGATACCTCGTCAAACGCATCCACGCCCTCCAGTTCCGGAAACACCACGCCAAACCCCTCCTCCCAAAGAGCATCGGCAGACACGAGGATGGCATTCTCCGGCTGGAAGAGTACAACGGAGTGGGGGTCATGACCTCCGGCGGGGTGAATCTCCCACGTCTGGTTGGCAATCGTGACCGATTTGCCTGGCACCAGCAGGTCGTCATACCGGAAGCGGGGGCATTCTTGCCCGGTGGCTTCGTAGGTCAGTGCGGACATGTCCCAGCGCGCCACTTCCGCCGCATGACCGGGTGGTATCCAGGTCCGTACGCCCGGGTACTGCGCTTGCAGGGCTGCATTGCCTCCACAGTGGTCGCTGTGCAAATGGGTGTTGAGCAAGACGTCCAACGGGCGCGAGCCCAGCGCGGACTGGACCAGCTGCAGGGTTTGCGCACTGTGGGTGCCGTAGCCGCTGTCGATGAGTGCCGACTCGTCCTTGCCCACCAGCAAGATATTGTTGGACGAAAGCCAGCCACGTTCGAATACCTGGATGCCGGAGGGAAACACGTAAGGCATGGAAGAAGACACCTGAGAAGTTGAAGGAGGGAAAGGGCTTGCGTCCAGCTGGAGCGCAAGGCTAGAGCGTCTGGCCCATGCAGCGTTGCAGCGCGCTCGCACAGGTCGTCGTATCGGGGGCGTACAGCAGTGCAATCCAACGTGATTCGCGCTCCCGAATCTGCTGGAGGAAGGCCTGGGCGTGGCTGCCTTTGCCGGACATGCTGTGAAAGGTATCGAACCCGGTTTCAAGAAAGCTCTGCAGCGAACCCAACCCTGTGGCAATGGCTGGTCGTCGCATCATCTTGAGCATTAGACGCAGCCCAGGTGTCCGGGTAAGACGATCCAGTTCATTGCCGACGGCCAGCACATCCTCCAGTTGGCGTTGGCGGTCCCCAGCGCGGCCTACGGCCTTCCAGGCGCGCATGTAGCGGCGGATATCGTCCGCGCCGCTTGCGCCGTTTTCCTGCAGCCATGCCGCTGCCATCTGGTGGTCGAGCTCTTCGGTCAGAACGTGCAGGTGGGCCAGGGAGACGGCCGTCGCCACGACTTGGGTCGGAAAGAACGTCTGCAAGGCGCCGGCGATGCGCCCGAACTGGGCATCGCGCAGGGAGTAGTCCTGGTCGCTGTACAGCTCCTCCAGGAAAAAGCGCGTTGCCCCGCCGTACTCTTTCGAGTCGATCAGATCCGCATAGGTGCCGGCGAAGCGCCGGGCCTGGAAGCGTTTGATGGCCATTGTGGCGGCGTGGAGGTCGGGCATGGACTGCGCCTGCAAGCGCAATCCCTCTACCCGTGCCACGGCGTCGCGAATCGTATGTGCTGCGTCCATAGGTAGGACAAGTGTATCGGTGGACTTGCCTGACCGTCAGAAAGGCCAGCATCGCCAGGCACGACGGTGCGCCGTGAAGGAAGCGAGAAATGTGAGTAATTACTATCAAAAATATCCAATAAAATTGGGCATTTCAACAGAGGCGCTGCCAGCTTCTTGATAGAGGACTGCGTGCCGGCAATAAAAAATACCCCTTTGGAGTGTCAATACTAGGGATAACCCCTATATTCACCCCATGTTTGATGCGAGTAACTTGATCAAAGCCTCCTGGGGCGTGGGAATGGATTTCTGGCGTCCGCCGCCGGCGCGCGCAGGCGAGGCCACCGCGAGGCGGCCGACGCCGTATGTCGTTCCCATCCGCTCCCTGGGTGCCAACCACCGTGACCGGATCGCACAGCATCTGTTCGCGCTGGAGGACCGGGATCGCTATCTGCGTTTTGGGTACATGGCGCAGGACGCACAGATCCAGCGCTATGTGGACGGGCTGGACTTCGAGCGTGACGACATTTTCGGCATCTACAACCGCAAGCTGGAATTGATTGCGATGGCCCACCTGGCGTATGCCAAAGACCACGGCTACGAGTCCTGTGCGGAGTTCGGCGTTTCGGTGGCGCCGAGTGCGCGCGGCAAGGGCTACGGTGCCCGATTGTTCGACCGTGCGGCCATGCATGCGGCCAATGACGGGGTGGACCTGCTGTTTATCCACGCGCTGAGCGAAAACGTTGCCATGCTGAAAATCGCCACCAATGCGGGCGCCACAGTGGAGCGGGACGGCACCGAGTCCGAAGCCTACCTGCATCTGCCCAAGCCCACCCTGGACAGCCGCGTGACCGAAATGGTGGAAGAGCATGTTGCCCAGACGGACTACCGCATCAAGGTGCAGGCCAAACAGTTCTGGAGTTTCCTGGGCGATCTGCAGCAAGTGCGCCGCGACGCCATCGACGCACAAGGGCGCACCCCGCGCTGAGCACGGGTGGGTCCGCGCGCGGCCCGTCACACAAATCCGCTATCCTAGGGGTTCCGAAACAACGGCAGTCATTGCCCCTACGTCAGTGTCAGACCCACATCCCGCGCGGCTTGCCGACAAGGAGGACAAACGTACCTTCTTGCGCAAGCTAGCCGAGTTCATCCATCCCGGCCCCGATTCCACCGCTGAATTGATCGAGACGCTGGCCGAGGCAGAGGACAACAACATTATCGGCGCCGAGTCCCGCGTCATGCTGGAAGGCGTGATCCGCATGGCCGACATGACGGCCGGCGATGTGATGGTACCGGCGACCCGCATGGACCTGGTGGACATCCATGCCACGCCCGATGCCTTGCTCAAGACGGTCATCGACACGGGGCACTCGCGGTTTCCCATTTACGAGGGCGAGCGGGAAAACGTCATCGGGATCCTGATGGCCAAAGACCTGCTCAAACTGCAGCGGGCGCCTGAACTCAATATCCGGGCCCTGTTGCGCCCGGCCGTGTTCGTGCCGGAAACCAAGGGCCTCAATGACCTGCTGCGCGAATTCCGCGGCAACCGCAACCACCTGGCCATCGTGATCGACGAGTTCGGACGGGTTGCTGGGCTGATCACCATTGAAGATGTGCTGGAGCAGATTGTCGGGGAGATCGAGGACGAGTTCGATATCGCGGAAGACGAGGGCGACATCTTTGCCCTGGCGGACCGCACCTACCGGGTCAGCGGCGATACGCCCATTGAGCGGGTCAACGACGCGTTTTCCGTCACATTGACCGGAGAGGACCCGCAGGACCAGTTCGACACCATCGGCGGCCTGATTGCGCACGAAATGGGCCATGTGCCCAAACGCGGCGAGCGTTACGTGCTGGGCGGCCTGGATTTCGTGGTGCTGCACACCAAGGGCGGCGCCGTGAAGTGGTTCAAGGTGGCACCCGTCGTGGACACGCCTGCCTGATTCCATGCCCGCGCCTGACCGCGGTGCCGCGCCGCAGCACCCGTCTTCATGAATTACGCTATTCTTTTTATAGCTGCCTGCGCACAAGCTGCAAGCGTTGCATGGCCATTTGATTCTTTTTTTGAGCCCGGTCAGCCGCTGTGGTGGCTGCAATGCCTGGCCCTGGCGGCGCTGGTCTGGGTGCTGCACCGTTGCACCAGCGGCAAGCAGGCTGCGGCTCTGGGCTTGCTGTTTGCCACGACCTGGCTGAGCGCCACATTCTGGTGGCTCTACGTCGCCATGCACACCTATGCCGGGCTGCATGGTCTGTTGGCCGCGATCGCCATCGCCGCCCTAGCCGCCGCGCTCGGGCTGTACTACGCCGCGGCATGCGCGGCGTACTGGCACCTGGCACGCGCCAAGGCTGTGGGCGTGAGTTTGGCCTTTGCCGCGCTGTGGACCATGGCCGAACTGGCTCGCGGCACCTGGCTCACCGGTTTCGGCTGGGGGGCCGTGGGCTACGCACACCTCACCGGGCCGCTGGCCGCCTACGCACCGTGGGTGGGGTCCTATGGCATGGGCGCGCTGGCAGCCTGGCTGGCAGCCGCCCTGGTGGTGTTTCCCAAGGCGTCCACCCTGCAGCGTACGGGCATCGTCACCGCGGTGGCGGTCGGAGCATTGCTGCCGGCCAGCGGGCCAGCCTCCTGGTCTGCACCGGCTGGCCATCTCACGGTGACCCTGTTGCAGGGCAATATTCCCCAAGACGAAAAATTTCAGCCGGGCTCGGGCGTTCCCTTGGCCTTGCAGTGGTACGGCGAGCAGTTGCAGGCCAGTCAGGGCGATCTGGTAGTTGCGCCAGAAACGGCCATCCCCCTCCTGCCCCAGCAGCTGCCGCCGCTCTACTGGGACGCCTTGCAGGCCCGCTTTGCCCAGGGCGGGCAAGCCGCCCTGGTGGGGTTTCCTTGGGGCAGCTATGCGCAGGGCTACACCAACGCCGTACTGGGCTTTGCGCCGGGGCAGACTCCGGTGTGGCGCTATGACAAGCACCACCTGGTGCCTTTTGGCGAGTTCATTCCGCCCCTGTTCAAGTGGTTCACGCAAATGATGGACATCCCGCTGGGGGACTTCAACCGCGGGGCCGTGGGGCAGGCTTCGCTGGCCTGGAAGGGCCAGCGCCTGGCGCCCAACATCTGCTACGAGGACCTGTTTGGCGACGAACTGGGGGCCCGCTTCATCGATCCGGCGGCCGCCCCCACCATTTTGGTGAACGTCAGCAACATCGGCTGGTTCGGCAACACCGTGGCCATCGACCAGCACCTGCAGATCAGTCGCATGCGTGCGCTGGAGTTTGAGCGCCCCATGCTGCGTGCCACCAACACCGGTGCCACCGTCATCATTGACCACACCGGCCGCGTCACCCATTCCTTGCCCCGGTACACCCGCGGCGTGTTGACGGGCGAGGTGCAGGGCCGCACGGGCACGACGCCGTTTGCCTGGTGGGTGGCGCGCTTCGGGTTGTCGCCGTTGTGGGTGCTGGCGGTTGCTATTGTTTTAATAGCTGTTCGCGCACGACCGATCAAGGGGCGCTGAGGGTTCTGCCCCTGTAAAATCGGGGCATGCTCACATTCCAACAAATCATCCTGAAATTGCAGGCCTACTGGGCCGACCAGGGTTGCGCACTGCTGCAGCCCTATGACATGGAAGTCGGCGCCGGCACCTCGCACACCGCCACGTTTTTGCGCGCGCTGGGCCCCGAGCCCTGGAAAGCCGCCTACGTGCAGCCCAGCCGCCGCCCCAAGGATGGCCGCTACGGTGAGAATCCCAACCGCCTGCAGCACTACTACCAGTACCAGGTCGTCTTGAAGCCCGCACCCAGCAACATTCTGGAACTGTACCTCGGCTCGCTGGAGGCCCTGGGTTTTGACCTCAAGAAGAACGACATCCGCTTTGTCGAAGACGACTGGGAAAACCCCACGCTGGGTGCCTGGGGCCTGGGCTGGGAAGTGTGGCTCAACGGCATGGAGGTGACGCAATTCACCTACTTCCAGCAGGTGGGCGGCATCGACTGCAAGCCCATCACCGGCGAGATCACCTACGGCCTGGAGCGCTTGGCCATGTACCTGCAGGGCGTGGACAACGTCTACAACCTGACCTGGACCGAGGGCGCAGACGGCTCCAAGCTGACCTACGGCGACGTCTACAAGCAAAACGAGGTGGAGCAGTCCACCTACAACTTCGAGCACAGCGATGCAGACTTCCTGTTCACGGCCTTCACGGCGCACGAGAAACAGGCCAAGCATCTGATGGAAAACCAGCTCGCCCTGCCGGCCTACGAACAGGTCCTCAAGTGCGCCCACAGCTTCAACCTGCTGGATGCGCGCGGTGCCATCAGCGTGACCGAGCGGGCTGCCTACATCGGGCGCATCCGCAACCTGGCCCGCGCCGTGGCCCAGAGCTATTTCGAGAGCCGTGAGCGCCTGGGCTTCCCCATGGCCCCGCGGGAGTGGGTGGAACAGATGACGAAGAAGGCGGCCTGAAGGCCAGGAAAAGAACACGATGACCACCAAGAATCTTCTCGTTGAACTGTTTGTCGAAGAGCTGCCGCCCAAGGCGCTCAAGAAGCTGGGCGATGCCTTTGCCGGCACGCTGGCCGATCAACTCAAGTCCTTGGGCCTGGCGGGCGCCGACTCGGTCGTCACCGCCTACGCCTCACCGCGCCGGCTGGCGGCGCACATCAGCCATGTCTGGCTCAAAGCTGAAGACAAGGCGGTGCAGCAAAAGCTCATGCCGGTGTCGGTAGGGCTGGATGCGGGTGGCAACGCCACACCCGCGCTGCTGAAAAAACTGCAGGCGCTGGGTGCGGACGTGTCCGATCCGGCGGCGGCTGTCGCGGCCCTCAAGCGCGCGCCCGACGGCAAGACTGAAGCCCTGTTCTACGACAGCCTGCTCACCGGCGCCACGCTCGATACCGGCCTGCAAAAGGCGCTCGAAGAGGCCATTGCCAAGCTGCCCATCCCCAAGGTCATGAGCTACCAGCTGGAAACCGGTTGCGCCCTGCCAGGCTGGACCAGCGTGCACTTCGTGCGCCCGGCACACGGATTGGTGGCGCTGCACGGCAGCACTGTGGTGCCCATCAAGGTACTGGGCCTGACGGCCGGAAACACCACGCAGGGCCACCGCTTTGAAGCCACGGTTGACCAGGTGGTGATCGCGGACGCCGACCGCTACGCCGCCACATTGGCGCAGGACGGTGCGGTCATCGCCTCGTTTGTCGAACGCAAGGCCATGATCGCCCAGCAACTGGCAGCCGCAGCGGCCAAGGTGGGCAATGGCGTGCGCGCCATTGACGACGACGACTTGCTCGATGAAGTGACCGCATTGGTCGAACGTCCCAATGTGCTGGTGTGCGAATTCGAGAAGCAGTTCCTCGACGTGCCGCAGGAGTGCCTCATCCTCACCATGAAGGCCAACCAGAAGTACTTCCCGCTGCTGGATGCGGCCGGCAAGCTGACCAACCAGTTCCTGGTGGTCAGCAACATCAGCCCGGCCGATGCCAGCGCAGTGATTGGCGGCAACGAGCGCGTGGTGCGCCCGCGCCTGGCGGATGCCAAGTTCTTCTTCGACCAGGACCGCAAGAAGACGCTCGAATCGCGCGTCGAGGGGCTCTCGAAGGTTGTGTATCACAACAAGTTGGGAACCCAGGGTGAGCGCATGCAGCGTGTTTGCGCTATTGCTCAGGCAATTGGTTACCAGCTTGGCGGTTCGGAGCTTGCCGAAAAGGCCGTGCTTGCCGCCCGTCTGGCCAAAACCGACCTGCTGACCGACATGGTGGGCGAGTTCCCTGAGCTGCAGGGCATCATGGGCAACTACTACGCGAAGAATGATGGCCTGAGCGAAGAAATCGCGACGGCAATCTCAGACCACTACTGCCCGCGGTTTGCCGGTGATTGGTTGCCCACCAATCTGGTTGGTATTTCCGTTGCTTTGGCAGACAAGCTGGAGACTCTTGTCGGCATGTTCGGTATCGGCAACCTGCCGACCGGCGACAAGGACCCGTTCGCGCTGCGTCGCCATGCCTTGGGCGTGATACGCATGTTGGCCGAGAAGGATCTACCGTTGGATCTCAACGCGCTGCTCGTTGGCGCCGTGCCGGTCTTTGGCGACAAGATCAGTGATGCCACGCCGGCGCTGGCCGAATTCATCTATGACCGCCTGGCAGGCTCCCTGCGCGAGCAGGGCTACAGCGCGCAGGAAGTCGATGCTGTACTGGCCCTGCGTCCGCAGCGCCTGGGTGACGTGGCCAAGCGTCTGGCTGCCGTGCGCGCCTTTGCGACCCTGCCCGAGGCCGCTGCACTGGCCGCTGCCAACAAGCGCATCAGCAACATCCTGAAGAAAGCCGATGCAGTGGACGCCCACGTCAGCCAAGTGCTGCTGCAGGAAGCGGCTGAAAAGTCCCTGTATGCCGCCATGCAGGACGTGGCACCCAAGGCCAATGCCCAGTTCGACGCCGGCGACTACACCGCCGCGCTGCAGACCCTTGCGGCCTTGCGCGCTCCGGTGGATGCTTTCTTCGACGACGTGATGGTCAATGCCGAGCAGCTGGACCTGCGCCTGAACCGCCAGGGCCTGCTCAAGAGCCTGCACGAAGCCATGAACCGCGTGGCCGATCTCTCGCGCCTGGCGGCCTGAGTCCCCTATGAAACTTGTCATTCTCGACCGCGACGGCACCATCAACGAAGACAGCGCGGACTACATCAAGTCGGCGGACGAGTGGCACCCGCTGCCCGGTGCGCTGGAAGCCATTGCACGGCTCAACCATGCGGGTTGGCACGTGGTAGTGGCGACCAACCAGTCCGGCCTGGGCCGGGGGCTGTTTGACGTGGCGGCGCTCAATGCCATGCACGCCAAGATGCAAACCCTGCTGGCCGCCGTGGGCGGGCGGGTGGATGCCATTTTCTACTGCCCCCACGGACCTGACGCGGGCTGCCGCTGCCGCAAGCCAGGCCCCGGCCTGTTTGAGCAGATTGGCGAGCGCTACGGCCTGGATCTGCAGGACGTCCCCGTGGTGGGTGATACCCCGCGGGACCTGGTGGCCGGTGTTTCGGTGGGGTGTGCGCCGCACCTAGTGCTCACCGGCAAGGCGGCCGCCTACCGGGGCCGGGCCTTGCCCGAGGGCTATCCGGCCGACACCATGGTGCACCAGGACCTGGCGGCATTTGCCGACTACCTGGTGGCGCGGGACGCGCGCCCCTCCCAGATGGCCGGGCTCTGAAGCGCTGCCAACGGTCCAGCAATCCCCTCAATCACGACGAAGGCCCCTGGCTTCTTTCCCCACTTATGTCCGTTATCCGTTCGATCCTGCACATGCTGTGGATGGTGCTCACCGTCATCCCCTACTCACTGGCCATTGTGCTGGGAACCCTGTTCGGGGTGCGCAGCGCCACCCTCTACCGCATCGCGGCAGCCTGGCTGGGCTTGAGCAGCCTGAGCAGCGCGCGGATCATCCTGGGCATCCGCACGCGGGTGACCGGCATGGAGAACCTGCCGGTGGGCGAGAAAAGCCCGGCCGTGCTGCTGGTCAAGCACCAGTCCACGTTCGAGACCTTTGTGATGCCCGCCATCATGCCGCACCGCCTGGCGTATGTGTTCAAGAAAGAGCTG
Source organism: Rhodoferax sp. MLSD5-FHT05B10 (assembly GCF_058793415.1). Lineage (NCBI taxonomy): Bacteria > Pseudomonadati > Pseudomonadota > Betaproteobacteria > Burkholderiales > Comamonadaceae > Rhodoferax > Rhodoferax sp. MLSD5-FHT05B10. The sequence goes on from NZ_JBXAFT010000007.1 coordinate 134,414, forward strand.
CTGCAGGTGCCGTTCTTTGGCTGGGCCATTGGCCGGCTCGACATGATCCATATCGATCGCAGCCTGCGCACCCAGGCCTTCAAGAAAGTGGTGGAGCAGGGCAAGGAGCGGCTCGCGCAGGGCACCTGGATCATCATGTTCCCGGAGGGCACCCGCATTCCCCGGGGGCAAAAAGGCGTGTACGAGACCAGCGGCGCACGCTTGGCGGTGCAGACGGGCGCGCCCGTCATTCCCATTGCCGTGACTTCGGCACGTTGCTGGCCCCGCAAAGCCTTCGTCAAGACCCCCGGTGTGGTGGACGTGTCGATTGGCAAGCCCATTGCGAGCGAGGGGCGCCACCACCGGGAGCTGATGCAGGAGGTGGAGGCCTGGATCGAGGCCGAGATGCACCGCCTGGACCCGGATGCCTACCGGTGACGACGCGGGTGGCGCTTCGGTAAGCTCCCATGCGCGGTCTGCTGCAATACACTTTGGACCTTTTTGCGCCGCCAGAGGCCGTGCAACCTGCGTCAACAGCTACTAAAACCATAGCAGATGCCGGACCCGGCGTGTCCTACCGTGTGGCCCAGCCGGTAAGCCAGGCAGCCGCGCCGGCCACCTTTGCCCATCCCCATGCCAACCGCGAGGCGCGTCTGGGCGACGCGGTCGTGGCCTACCTGTTCCAGCGTGCCAAGCGGCGCACCATCGGCTTCATGGTGGGCCCCGACGGGTTGGTGGTGCGAGCGCCGCGCTGGACGCCCTTGGGGGAGGTGGACGCCGCCCTGCAGGAAAAGGCGCCGTGGATCACCCGCAAGCTGGGGGAAGCGCGCGAGCGCCAGGCGCGCCAGGAGAGCGCCCACATCGCGTGGCGCGATGGCGTGCAACTGCCGTTCCTGGGTTCCACCGTGGTGGTGGCGCTGGACCCCGGCCACGGTTTTTCGGCGGCCGGGGCGCAACTGGACCCGGTGGACGAAGATGCCAGCGGGGTACGCACCCTGCGTGTGGCGCTGCCCAAGACCGCCACGCCGGAGCAGATCCGGGATGCCGTGCAGGCCTGGCTGATGCGCCAGGCGCAGGCCCACTTCAAACAGCGACTGGACCACTACGCGCCGCTCCTGCAAGTGCAGTGGAGCCGTCTGAGCCTGAGCAATGCCAGCACGCGGTGGGGCAGTGCCCGCGTGGATGGCTCCATCCGGTTGAACTGGCGTCTGATTCATTTTCGCCACGCGGTCATCGACTACGTGGTGGCGCATGAACTCAGCCACCTGCGGGTCATGGACCACAGCCCCCGCTTCTGGGATGCGGTGCGTACCGTGGTGCCCGATTACGCCGTCTTGCGGCGCCAACTCAAGGACGACGCCATACCGCGTTGGTAGGCGCCAGCGGCGTCAGCGTGCGGCCAGGGTGTCCTGCCCGAGCAAGGCGTCTTTCAGCTTGAAGTCTGCGGGGGAGGTGCCCACCCAGATCTTGAGCACCATGCCGAAAAACTCGGCGTCTCCCACCGGCGCGCCCTGGGCCTTGCCGGCGATGTAGAAGGTGGTGCCGACGCCGGGCACAAAGTCCATGGCAAAGGTGTCACCCTGCGCCAGCTTGGGCTGGCCGGAAAAAATCTCGATCAGGCGGGTGGTGGACACGGCGTTCTTCTGCATCTGCTCCTTGGTGGAGTTGGCTTGCAGCCCCTTGATGAAGGCCACGCCCAGATCGGTTCCCGGAATTTCACGCAAGGCCACAAAGCTCAGACGCTTGGGGCCGGACAGCGCCAGCAATTCTTCGGGCGAGCCGACCTTCTTCGGCGTGTACAGCGCCATGTCGTACACCTTGAACACCACCTTGTAGCGCGTGCCGGCGCCGTTGAGCTGCAGCGGCGTTCCCTGCAACTGGGTGGTGGGTTCAAATTTGGTGCTGGTGGTTGCCGCGCCAGCCAGACCGCTGGCGACAGCCAGCAAACCTGTCAAAACCCAGGCCCGGCCGGTGGCGACCAAAAAACGTGAATACATAGTCTCTCCCTGATATTTTTGGCGCATCTTCTGTTGGTTTCCTTACGCCAAGATTGCGGTTGGTGTGTTCGCGGGCTGGAACCGGTAGACCCCGTCGGCGTCCCGGTTGCGTCGCAAGACGCCCTGGAACCACAGGGCATGCAGGTGCGCGATGGCCTCGCCCATGGCAAACGTGGTCTGGTGCAGGTCCAGCGGGCGCTTGAAGAGCACCGGCAGGATGTCGGCGGCACTGCAGGGGCGGGCCTGGCAGGCCTGCAGCACCTCGGCCAGCCGGTCGCGGTGGTGGTCATGCAGCTGGGTGATGCGCTGGTGCAGTCCGGTAAAGGGCTTGCCGTGCGAGGGCAGCACCAAGGTGTCGGCCGGCAGCGGCAGAAACTTGTCGATCGAATCCAGAAACTGCGCCAGCGCGTTGGACTCGGGCTCCTGCTCGTACACGCTCACGTTGGTGGAGATGCGCGGCAGCATCATGTCGCCGCCGATCAGTACCTTGAGTGCATCGCAATATAGGGCGATGTGTTCCGGCGCATGGCCGTACCCGCTGATGCAGCGCCAGTCACGCCCGCCAATGCGCAGGACGTCGCCGTCCATCATCCGGTGAAACTGCTGCGGGACGGAGGGCACCAGTGTCGGGAAATAGCTGTTGCGGGCCCGGATCTGCGCCATGGTCTCGGGGCTGTTGAGGCCGTGGGTGGCAAAAAAATCGGCGGCCCGGTCGCCGCCAAAGGCGGTGGGCCCCATGCAGCCGAAGCGCGCCACCTGGTAATCGGTGGCGCTGATCCATAGCGGCACGTTCCAGCGCTGGCACAGCCAGTCGGCCAGGCCAATGTGGTCGGGGTGCATGTGGGTCACGATGACGCGCAGGATGGGCAGACCTTCGAGCTCGTTGGCAAAAATGGTTTCCCACTGGGCCTTGGCTTCCTCCTTGTGGATGCAGCAGTCCACAATGCTCCAGCCCTGCACGGTGGTGCCCGAGCCCTGCGGGTCGTCCATTTCGTCGCGCAGCAGCCACAGGTTGATGTGGTTGAGCACGAAGGGCAGCGCCATGCGCACCCACTTCACGCCGGGCGCTACCGTCAGCGTGCCACCGGTGGGCGCCAGGGCTTCGCCGAAGGGGTAATGGAGTTGGCGTTCCAGATCGTTCATGGTGGGGAATCTTTTGCTACATAATTGACGTTTACGTAAACGTCAACAGAAATGGACATTCTAGGGGCCGGCGGCGCGGCGCGCTGTCACCCTTGTTCGCACGACTTATGAGTATCACCTACAGCATCGGCGATCTCGCGCGGGAGTTCGACCTGACCACCCGGGCCATCCGTTTCTACGAAGATTTGGGCCTGTTGCAGCCCGAGCGCAGCGGGCCGGGGGGGCGCAACCGCGTGTACAGCGGACGCGACCGCACGCGCCTGAAGCTCACCCTGCGCGCCAAGCGCCTGGGGCTGACGCTGACCGAGGCCAAGGAAATCATCGAGATGTACGACAGCCCGCGCGATACCGGCGCGCAGCTGCAGAAATTCCTGCTCGTGCTGGCGGCGCACCGCAAGCAGCTCGAGGCGCAGATGGCCGACATGCAGGCCAACCTGGACGAGCTCAAGACCCACGAGAAGGAGGCCCGCGTCCTGCTGGCCAAGATCGGCAAACCGGGCAAGCCCGCCAGCCGCGCCAAAGCATGAGCGCCCTGTACCAGCGCGTGTTCACCAGTTTTGTGCGCCAGGGCATGATGCAGCACCTGGGCGCCCAGCTGGCCCGGGTGGAGCCGGGGCTGGTGGAAATCGTGCTGCCCTATTCCGACAAGGTGACCCAGCAGCAGGACGGCTTTCACGGCGGCGCCATGGGGGCGGTGGCCGACATTGCCGGCGGCTACGCCGGCTTGACCGTGGCGCCCGAGGGCATGGAAGTCGTGACCGTCGAATACAAGATCAATTTCCTGACCAGCTTCCAGGGCGGCGAATTGCGCGCCGTGGGCCGCGTGGTCAAAGGCGGCAAGCGCCTCATCATCACCACGGCCGAAGTGCTGCATGTGGACGACAACGGCAAGCAGTCGCCCTGTGCCGTCATGCAGCAAACCCTGATGGCCGTTCCCCAAACCTATTGATAACCGCAACCTATCCCAACAAGGAGATAACCATGAACAATCTGCCCGGCCTCAACTTCCAGCTTGGCGAAGACATTGACGCCCTGCGCGACGCGGTGCGTGAATTCGCACAGGCCGAAATTGCCCCGCGCGCGGCCGAGATCGACCGCAACGACCAGTTTCCCATGGACCTGTGGCGCAAGATGGGCGACCTGGGCGTGCTGGGCATCACCGTGGGCGAAGAGTATGGCGGCGCCAACATGGGCTACCTGGCCCACATGATCGCCATGGAGGAAATCTCCCGCGCCAGCGCGTCGGTCGGCCTTTCCTACGGCGCTCACAGCAACCTGTGCGTGAACCAGATCAAGCGCAACGGCACGCCGGAGCAGCGCGCCAAGTACCTGCCCAAGCTGATCAGCGGCGAGCACGTGGGTGCGCTGGCCATGAGCGAACCCGGTGCGGGCTCTGACGTGCTGAGCATGAAGCTCAAGGCCGAGGACAAGGGGGGCTACTATCTGCTCAACGGCAACAAGATGTGGATTACCAACGGCCCCGACGCCGACACGCTGGTGGTCTACGCCAAGAGCGAACCCGAACTGGGTGCGCGCGGTGTCACCGCCTTCCTGATCGAAAAGAGCATGCCCGGTTTCAGCATTGCGCAGAAGCTCGACAAGCTGGGCATGCGCGGCAGCCACACCGGCGAGCTGGTGTTCAACAACGTGGAAGTGCCCCTAGCCAACGTGCTGGGCCAGGTCAATGGCGGCGCCAAGGTGCTGATGAGCGGCCTGGACTACGAGCGCGCCGTGCTGACCGGCGGCCCCCTGGGCATCATGCAGGCGGTGATGGACAACGTGGTTCCCTACATCCACGACCGCAAGCAGTTTGGCCAGAGCATCGGCGAGTTCCAGCTCATCCAAGGCAAGGTGGCCGACATGTACACCGTGCTGCAGGCCGGCCGTGCCTTTGCCTACACCGTGGCCAAAAACCTGGATCTGCTTGGGGCTGAACACGTACGTCAGGTGCGCAAGGACTGCGCTTCCGTTATCCTCTGGACGGCCGAAAAAGCCACCTGGATGGCCGGTGAGGGCGTGCAAATCTACGGCGGCAACGGCTATATCAACGAATACCCGCTGGGGCGCCTCTGGCGCGACGCCAAACTGTACGAAATTGGTGCGGGTACCAGTGAAATCCGCCGTATGCTTATAGGCCGAGAGTTGTTCGCCGAAACCATGTAATGAAGTCTGCCGCTGCCCGCCACCTACGATCTTTTTTCCACGGCTCCCTGCGCGGTTTTCTCCGCGGCTTGATGCGTGCGTGGGTCCTGGTGGTACCGCTGGTGGTGGCGCTCTCGCTCATCCGGCTCGGGCAGCTGGCGTACTTCTGGCCCAGTGGCTACCACGTGGCCGCGGCGGACGTCACCAGCGTGCTGGTGCAGGGCTTCCGCTTTGACCTGAAGGTCAGTGCCATTGCCGGCTTCCTGCTGCTGCTGGTGCTGCCCTGGGTCTCGGGCAAGACCAACGGGCGCATCGCCACCGGCGTGGCGTTCGTGTACGTGATGCTGTCGCTGGTCAACCTGCATTACTTCGGTTTCTACAAGACACCCATCGACTCGCTGGTGTTTGGCCTGGTCGAAGACGACACGGCCGCCGTGCTCAAGACCATCTGGCACGATTTCCCGGTGATCTGGACCCTGCTGCTGGCCGCGGCGCTCACGGTGGCCTCGGTGGCGCTGCACCGCCGTCTGGTGCGCCACCTCAACCCGGATGCACTGCTGCAAACCCGGCACCTGGCCATCAAGCTGGTCCTGGCGGTCGTGGTGTTCTTTGCGCTGGTGTTTGCCGGCAAGGGCACCATCCGCGAGATGGCCTTGCAGCGTCAGCACCTCACCGTTACCACCTCCCAGTTCCTGAACGACATGGTGCCCAACGGCGTCATTGCCCTCAAGTACGCGTGGGACAGCCGCCGCGAGTCGCAAAACCTGGCCGATCCGCTGGTGGGCCTGAAGGCCATGGGTTTTGGATCTGCGCAGGCGGCCGCCCAGGTGCTGGGCTTGCCGCATGGTAGCGAGGCCGAGGTCAAGGCAGCCCTGTACCGGCACGATCCGCTGCCTGCCGGAACGCCGAAGAAAAACCTGGTGTTCTTCCTGATGGAGTCCTGGAGCGCCGAGCCCATGCTCTACCAGAGTCCCACGTTCGATGTGCTGGGGCGCCTGGCCCCGACCTTGGACAAGGCCTGCCACTTCTCCAATTTCGAATCGGCCCAGCCAGGTACCCACCCGGCCCTGGAGGCCATCATGTTCTCATCCCCCATCACCCCGCTCACCATGGGCGATGCGGGGCGCAAGCCCATGGCGTGGTCGGTGGCCGAGGTAGCCAAGCATGCGGGCTACGACACCTTGTTTGTCACCTCGGCGCGCTCGGGCTGGCGCGATCTGAACCGCGTGCTCAAGATCCAGGGGTTTGATGAAGTCATCGACGCCAACAACCTCAAGGAGGCCTACCCCGATGCCACCGTCGGCCTCTGGGGCGTCTGGGACAGCTATGTCTACAGATACGTGGAAAAACGCATGGCCGCGCAGCCCAAGGACCGGCCGCTGTTCGTCTTTGTGCTGACCTCGACCAACCATCCGCCGTATGACCTGCCCAAGGACTACCAGCGCGTACCGCTCGACATGTCGCAGTGGAAAGGGGAAACCAGCTCGGACACCCTGGCACTCAACCTGGACACCTATCGCTACGCGCACGACCTGCTGGGCGGCTTTGTGCAAGACATGCAGAAGGGCCCGTTCAAGGACAACACCATCATTGCCGCCACCGGCGACCACAATGTGCGCTCCTTTGGCATCTATGCCGACGCGCACCGGCGTTACCTGATGCGCCAGGTGCCTTTTGTCATCTGGGGCAACCATCTGCAGTGCGGCAACCAGCTCACCCAGCCAGCCAGCCAGCGCGACATGTTCAACACCCTGTTTCCCCTGGCCGGGATTGAGGGTGGCTATGTGAATGCCGGGCGCAACCTGCTCAAGCCGCTTCCCGCCCAGCCGGATCCGATGAACATGCCCCGCGGCCTGTTCTTTTCCGGCGAAGCCCGCAACGCCCAGGGAATGTGGCAGCTGGGCAACCCCAAATCATTTGTGTGCACGCCCGCCCGCGGGGACAGCGGCACACCGTGCGAGTTCAATGCGCTGGACGATCAGCAGGAGCGCGCCCGCTATGGTCTGCTGGACTGGAACGTGCGCAGCTCGCTCAAGAAGTAACCCGGTGGCGGGGGCCGCAAAACGGTCTTCGCCCCAACTGACCAGAAGGAAACTATGCCAACCAAACTCAGTGACTTGTTCGCCCACAACCGTGCCTGGGCCGCGCGCATGGAAGCCGAGCGCCCGGGGTTCTTCACCGGGCTGAAGGCCCAGCAGAATCCCCGCTACATGTGGATTGGCTGCTCCGACAGCCGGGTGCCGGCCAACCAGATCACCGGGCTGGAGCCCGGCGAGATCTTCGTGCACCGCAACGTGGCCAACGTGGTGGTGCACTCCGACCTCAACGCCCTGTCCACCATCCAGTTCGCCGTGGAGCGGCTCAAGGTGGAGCACATCATGGTGGTGGGGCACTACGGTTGTTCCGGTGTCAAGGCCTCGCTGGAAGGCGCACGCATTGGCCTGGCCGACAACTGGTTGCGCCACGTGCAGGACGTGCGCGACCGCCACCGCGACATTCTCGACGTGATTCCCGAGCACGGCCGCGCCGACGCGCTGTGCGAGCTCAACGCCATCGAGCAGGTTGTCAACGTGGCGCTCAGCACGGTGATGCAGGACGCCTGGGCCCGGGGCCAGAACGTGACCCTGCACGGTTGGGTGTACGGCATACACGACGGCTTGTTGCAGGACTTGCACATGACCGTCACCCGCACGGACGACCTGGAAACTCTGTACCGCCAGGCCATCTCGGGAGTCCGGCTGTTGCCGCGGCATGCCGTAAATTAACAGTAAAAACAGGCCCCGGCCACCGGTCTGCTTGCGCAGACAGCTATAAAAACAATAGCGAAAGCTGAGAGATATGTTTCCTACCCGCCTGGACTCCTCGGTTGCCTACGACATCGCCAAGGCGATGCTCGACGGCTTCAACCGCCACTACCGCCTGTTCCGCACCGAATCGGCGCGCGCCAAGCACCGGTTCGAGACGGCCGACTGGCACGGCCAGCAGCGGGCCCAGCGCGAGCGCATCGAGTTCTACGACCTGCGCGTCAAGGAATGCTCCCGGCGGCTGGAGCGCGAGTTCAAGGCGGGCGAGCAGCCCATGGACGTGTGGCACCAGGTCAAGCTGCACTACATCGGGCTGCTGGTGGACCACCACCAGCCCGAGCTGGCCGAGACCTTCTTCAATTCGGTCACCACCAAGATCCTGCACCGCAGCTATTTCCAGAACGATTTCATCTTCGTGCGCCCGGCCATCAGCACCGAGTACATCGAAAACGGCGAGCCTGAATCCCGCCCCACCTACCGCTCCTACTACCCCACCCGGGAAACCATGCACGCGGTGCTGACGCGTATGGTGACCGATTTCGACCTGCGCCGCGACTTCGACAACCTGGAGCGCTACATCACCCTGGTGCAGGCAGCCATGGAGGCGCGGCTGGGCCACGTCAAGCTGCGCGCCAACTTCCAGATCCAGGTGCTGACCGGCCTGTTCTTTCGCAACAAGGGCTGCTACATCGTCGGCAAGCTGATCAACGGCTTCAACGAGTTCTCGTTCACCCTGCCGGTGCTGCACAATCGTTCGGGCAAGCTGGTCATCGACACGGCGCTGTTCGGCGAAGACGACCTGCTCATGCTGTTCAGTTTTGCCCGGGCCTATTTCATGGTGGACATGGAAATCCCGTCGGCCTACGTGCAGTTCCTGCGCAGCATGATGCCCAGGAAACCGCGCAACGAAATCTACAACGCACTGGGGCTGGCCAAGCAGGGCAAGACGCTGTTCTACCGCGACTTCCTGCACCACCAGCGCCACTCGTCCGACAAGTTCCGCATTGCCCCCGGCATCAAGGGCATGGTCATGCTGGTGTTCGACCTGCCTTCGTTCCCCTATGTGTTCAAGGTCATCAAGGACTACTACCCGCCGCAGAAGGACACCACCCGCGAGCAGATCGCCGGCAAGTACCTGCTGGTCAAGCAGCACGACCGGGTCGGGCGCATGGCCGACACGCTGGAGTACAGCGAGGTCGCGTTCCCGCGTGACCGCTTCGACGACGAGCTGATCGCCGAAATCGAGAAGTTCGCGCCCAGCCAGCTGGAAATCAGCGACCGCGATGGCGATGGCAAGGTCGAAGTCATCATCAAGCACGTCTACATCGAGCGGCGCATGATTCCGCTCAACATCTACCTGCAAGAGGCCTTTGACGCCGGCGCGGCCGACCCCAACAACCACAGTCCGGCCGCCGAGAGCGCGCGACAGCAGATGGAGCGTGGCGTGGTGGAGTACGGCAACGCGATCAAGGACCTGGTGGCTGCCAACATCTTCCCCGGCGACATGCTGTGGAAGAACTTCGGCATCACGCGCCACGGCAAGGTGGTGTTCTACGACTACGACGAGATCGAGTACATCACCGACTGCAACTTTCGCCGCGTGCCCGCGCCGCGCAACGAGGAAGACGAAATGTCGGGCGAAATCTGGTACCACGTGGGCCCCAAGGACGTGTTCCCGGAAACCTTCGGCCCCTTCCTGCTGGGCAACCCGGCCGTGCGCGACGTGTTCATGAAGCACCACGCCGACCTGCTCGACGTGGACTTCTGGCAAGCCCACAAGGACCGCATCCTGGCGGGCCATGTGCACGATGTGTTTCCATACGATCGGGAGCGGCGGTTCAAGCACCTGCGTCCCGAGGTACCGGTGGCCTAGGTTTGGCGGCGGTGGCTGTTTGGCGTACACTCAGCCCCGCCCGGGGTGCGCAGTGGTTGCGCTGAGATGGATGCCAAACCCGTGAACTTGATCTGGTTCATACCAGCGTAAGAAGTGCAGTGCTGCCAAGGCCCTCGGGCCGTTCGGGCAGCGTCTTTTTCGGGTTTGCGGGGCTGGTGTTGGTCTTGTCTTCGGGTTGCAACCAGGAGATGCCACCATGAATGCACCCGACAAGCTAGCCCAGTTCATTCGCCTCACCCGCGAACCGCTTCCCGCTTCCACCAAACGCTACCTGCAAGGCAGCCGGCCTGACATCCAGGTGCCGCTGCGCGAAATTCTGCAGAGCAACGGCGAAGCCGTCACGGTGTACGACACCTCCGGCCCCTACACCGACCCCGCCGCTACCATCGACGTCCGCCAGGGCCTGCCCTTGGTGCGCCAGGGCTGGATTACCGACCGGGGCGATACCGAAGCCTACGAAGGCCGCAAGCCCTTTGCCCTGGACGATGGACTGAAGAACGGTGAGACCGATGCCCTGGCCGCCCTGCGCGCCCAGGCCGCCGGCCTGCAACGCCAGCCGCGCCGCGCCAAGCCGGGCGCGAACGTGAGCCAGATGCACTACGCCAAAAAGGGCATCATCACCCCCGAGATGGAGTACGTGGCCCTGCGCGAGAACCAGAACCTGGAATGGGCCGCGCAGTACCTGGGCAACGCCGAGCGCGAAGCGCGTCTGGCGGGCAACAGCTTTGGTGCCAGCATTCCGCGTGTGATGACGCCCGAGTTCGTGCGCGACGAGGTGGCCCGTGGCCGCGCCATCATCCCGGCCAACATCAACCACACCGAGCTGGAGCCCATGGCCATCGGCCGCAACTTCCTGGTAAAGATCAACGCCAACATCGGCAACTCGGCGGTGACGTCGAGCATCGAAGAGGAAGTCGAAAAGCTGGTGTGGTCCATCCGCTGGGGCGCCGACACGGTGATGGACCTGTCCACCGGCAAGAACATCCACACCACGCGCGACTGGATCGTGCGCAACTCGCCGGTGCCCATCGGCACCGTACCCATCTACCAGGCGCTGGAAAAGGTGGGTGGCATTGCCGAAGACCTGACCTGGGAAATCTTCCGCGACACGCTGATCGAACAAGCCGAACAGGGCGTGGACTACTTCACGGTGCACGCCGGCGTGCGCCTGCCCTTCATCCACCTCACGGCCAACCGCATGACCGGCATCGTCTCGCGCGGCGGCTCCATCATGGCCAAGTGGTGCATTGCGCACCACAAAGAGAACTTCCTGTACACGCACTTCGACGAGATGACGGAGATCATGCGTGCCTACGACGTCAGCTACTCGCTGGGCGACGGCCTGCGCCCCGGCTCCAGCGCCGATGCCAACGACGAAGCCCAGTTTGCCGAGCTGCGCACCCTGGGCGAACTCACGCACAAGGCCTGGCAGCAGGACGTGCAGGTGATGATCGAGGGCCCCGGCCACGTGCCCATGCACATGGTGCAGGCCAACATGACTGAGCAGCTCAAGCACTGCGGCGAAGCCCCGTTCTACACTCTGGGCCCGCTGACCACCGACATCGCGCCCGGCTACGACCACATCACCAGCGGCATCGGCGCGGCCATGATCGGCTGGTTCGGCACCGCCATGCTGTGCTACGTCACGCCCAAGGAGCATCTGGGCCTGCCGGACCGCGAGGACGTGAAGGTGGGCATCATCACCTACAAGATTGCCGCCCACGTGGCCGACGTGGCCAAGGGCCACCCCGGCGTGCGGGCACGTGACGATGCCTTGAGCAAGGCGCGCTTCGAGTTCCGCTGGATGGACCAGTTCAACCTCTCGCTGGACCCGGACACCGCCCGCAACTTCCACGACGAAACCCTGCCCAAGGATTCGAGCAAGGTGGCGCATTTCTGCTCCATGTGCGGCCCAAAGTTCTGCTCCATGAAGATCACGCAGGAAGTGCGCGAGTACGCCAAGACCAAGGGGGTGAGTGACGAGCAAGCCTTGGCTGACGGCATGCAGACCCAGTCCGAGGCCTTCAAGGCCGCGGGTGGCGAAATCTACATTCCCATCAACAAGGCCTGAGCCGCGCGCCAGGAAACAGGAGAACCGTGATGCGTATAGCAATTGCAGGCGCAGGCCTGTTGGGACGCCTGCTGGCGCTGGAACTCAGTGGCAAGGGGCACCAGGTCGAGGTGTTTGATGCCGCACGCGACGCCGGACCGCGTGAAACCTCGGGCACCGAGGGTGCGGCCTGGACGGCCGCCGGCATGCTCAGCCCCGTGGCCGAGCTGGACCGGGGCAACGACGACGTGTTCCGCCTCGGACTGCGCTCCTGTGCGCTGTGGCCCGGCATTGCACAGGCCATCGGCATGCCCGGCGTCTGCCATTTCGATGGCAGCCTGCTGGTGGCGCACCGTGCCGACGCGGGCGCTGCCCAGCGCCTGGTGGGCCTGCTGCAGGCCAAGGCCGATGCGGGCTACCAGCCCGAAGCCCTATCGGTGGACGCCCTGGCGGCCCTGGAGGGCAGCGTGCATGGTCCGTCCCTGGCTTGGCTGCTGCCCTGTGAAGGCTACGTAGAGGTGCACAACACGCTGCACGCGCTGCATGCCCAGGGCGAGCGCCAGGGGGTGCGCTGGCATTGGGACTGCCCGGTGCAGCGCGCGGATGGCGGTGTGCTGGAGGTGGGCCGCGCCGGGGAGGCCGAAGTGCGGCGCTTTGACCACGTGTTCGACGTGCGCGGCGTGGGCGCCCGGCCGCAGTTGCCGGTGCGCGGCGTGCGCGGCGAAATCTTCCTGCTGCACGCGCCGGAGGTTTCCCTCTCGCGCCCCTTGCGCCTGATGCACCCGCGCCACAGCGTGTACATCGTGCCGCGCCCGGACCGCTACTTTGTGGTGGGTGCCAGCGAGATCGAGAGCGAAGACCGCTCCAGCGTCTCGCTGCGCAGCACGCTGGAACTGCTCAGTGCCGCGCACAGTGCCATTCCCGCGCTGGCCGAGGCACGCGTCATCCACACCGAGAGCAACTTGCGCCCGGCGCTGCCCGACAACCTGCCGCTGCTGGAGCAGGGCGCCGGCTGCACCCGCATCAACGGCCTGTACCGCCATGGCTGGCTGCTGGCGCCCGCGCTGGTGGAGCAGGCGGTGCAGGGGCTTGCCGCATGACGACCACGCAGCCCCTGCCGCCCACCGTGCGCGTCGTGGTGAACGGCACGCCCCAGTCCACCACGGCTGCCACCCTGCACGACTGGGTGCAGGCCCAAGGGGTCGCGCCCGATGCGCTGGCCACCGCGGTCAACGGCAACTTCGTCCCCCGGACCCAGCGGGCGCAATGCCCGCTGGCCGAGGGCGACACCATCCTGACTTTTCAACCCATTCAGGGAGGCTAGACCCATGACAACGACAGCACCCAAAGACTGGGAGGCCGGGCGTTTTTCGCAGGTAAAGGAGGAGCCCGCGCAGCGGGCGGGGGACACGGAGCAAAACGCCCGGCTTCCCAGGCTCGCTCCGCAAGAATGGCAAATCGGCGGCCGCACCCTCACCAGCCGCTTCTTCCTTGGCACTGCAGGCTACCCTTCGCCGCAGATACTGCAGGAGGCCATTGCGGCCAGCGGCGCCCAGGTCGTCACCGTGGGGCTGCGACGCCAGCTGGCCCATGGCACCCAGGCGGGGGATTTTTTTGCCTTGGTCAAGGTCAGCGGCGCCCACCTGCTGCCCAATACCGCTGGCTGCCACACCGCGCGCGAAGCCATCACCCTGGCGCACATGGCGCGCGAGCTGTTCGGCACGCCCTGGATCAAGCTCGAAGTCATCGGCGACGCCCACACCCTGCAGCCCGACCCGTTCGAGCTGGTGCAGGCCGCCGCCCAATTGGTCAAGGACGGCTTTGAAGTATTCCCCTACTGCCTGGACGACCTGGTGAGCTGCCAGCGCCTGCTGGACGTGGGCTGCACCGTTCTCATGCCCTGGGGCGCACCCATTGGCTCCGGCCAAGGCCTGGTCAACCCCGGCGCCCTGCGCACCCTGCGCGCGCGCCTGCCCGGCGTACCGCTGATTGTGGACGCCGGCATCGGCCGTCCGTCGGACGCGGTGCAGGCCCTGGAGCTGGGGCTGGACGGCGTGCTGCTGAACACCGCCGTGGCCCAGGCCGTGGACCCGGTGCGCATGGCACGCGCCTTCCGGCTGGGCATCGAGGCCGGGCGTCTGGCGTTTGAGGCGGGCGTCATGCCCAAGCAGGACATGGCCGTGGCCTCGACCCCGGTGGCGGGTTACCCCATTTTGCTGTGAACGCCATGGCATCGCACGACACGTTCCCACAGGAGCAGGCGGCGGTCGCTGCCCTGCAGGCCGCAGGCTATGGTGCGGCCGATGCCCGGGTGCTGGCGCACCTGGAGGCCACGGGCCGCTTCCCCGCGCAAGCCGGCCAGCGCAGTGCGGCGTTTGCGCCGCTGCAGCATCCCGCACTGGGGGTGTACGCGGTGGTGGACAGTGCCGCCTGGGTGGGCCGGGTGCTGGCGGCGGGCATCCGCACCGTGCAGCTGCGCATCAAGGACCCGCTGGCCCCCACGCTGGCCGCGCAGGTGGAGCAGGCCATTGCCCTGGCACGCGCCACACCCGGCGCGCAGCTGTTCATCAACGACCACTGGCAACTGGCCCTGCAGCTGGGCGCCTATGGCGTGCACCTGGGGCAGGAAGACCTGGACGCCGTGGACCTGGACGCCCTGTGCCAGGCGGGTGTGCGCCTGGGCCTCAGCACCCACAGCTACGCGGAGGTCGCGCGGGCGGTGGCGGTGCGGCCGTCCTACATTGCCTGTGGCCCCGTGTTTGCCACGCAGTCCAAGGACATGCCCTGGATACCGCAGGGGCTGGACAACCTGCGCTACTGGGCCGCGTTGCTGCCGGTGCCGGTGGTGGGTATTGCCGGCATTGGCGTGGGCAACATGGCGCAGGTTGCGGCCCAGGGTGTGGCTGGCGCCGCCGTGATCACTGCAATCATGCAGGCGGCGAACCCGGAACAGGCCTGCCGGGACCTGATGGCTGCGTTCGCGCGCGGGCAGGGCGCGCGGGTGAGCGGGGTGCCGCTGCGGGCCCGCCCCACTCTGTAGGGGAGCCTGCGCCGGCACCGGCTAAGCGCCGTTCATGATGCGGGTCAGGGCCGCCCCGTAGACGTGGGCTTTCTTGTTGGCCGGGTTCAGCTGGCGCACCCGGTCCAGCAAGTCCCGGGCCTCCTGGGCCAGCTGGGCGTCCTTGCCGGTCTGTTTCATCAGACCCAGCAGCAGCCCGCACAGGTTGACCAGAATCACCTCGCTGTTGGGCAGCTTCTGGGCCGCTCCGCGCAGCAGGTCGGCGCCGCCCTGGAAGTCGCCGCGCTTGGCCAGCTCCACGCCCTCGTTGTTGATGGACACCACCTCTTCCCGCGAGGCCTGGATCAGGGCCTGCCCCTCTTCCTCCAGGTGCTCGCGTTCGAAAACGGCTTCCACGTTGCGGGATAGTTCGGCGTTCTCGTGGTTGTTCTTCACCACCTCGCGCAGCAACCCGCAGGCCTGGTCTTTGCGCCCCAGGGTGAAGAGGGATTTCGCCATTTCCAGCGTCACGTCGGCGTTGACCTTGCCGCCGAGCTGCTCCAGCTGCTGCTCGGCAGCGGCCATGGCGGCCTGGGCCTTCTCCGGCTGCTTGAGCTTGCAGTACACCGCGCACTCGGCGGCGGCCGTCTGGATGGCAGCCTCCGGGTCGTTCTTGAATTCCTTCTTGCTTTGCTCCAGGACCTTCAGGGCCTCGCCGGGCGTGTTGACGTCGGTGTACACGCGGGCCAGACCCGTGTAGACCGCCGCGCTCTTGTGCGGCGAGAACTGGCTGATCTTGATGGTTTTCTCGAACGCGGCCTGCGCAATGTCCAGCGCGCCGTTGCGGTAGGCGGTCTCGCCCAGCAGCTTCTGCCGGGTGGGGGAGTTGGGCGACATGCGTGCGGCATTGAGCAGCACCTGCTGCGCCCGGTCCAGGTCGCCGAGCATGTTGCAGGTCCTGGCCAGCCAGTCCGATGCCTCCATGTACATGGGGCTTTCCTGCAGCACCTGTTCCAGCACTTCCTTGGCGCCCGCGTAGTCCTGGGTGTGGAACAGGATCTTGGCCAGGCCCGTCTTGGCCCAGGGAACGCTGCGCGCCGCCAGGACCGATTCGAACAGGGCCCGGGCCGCCTCGTAGTCGCCCAGGGTCAGCAGCAAATCGCTCTTGATGCGCAGGATTTCCTGTGGATTGAGCACCTTTTTCTGGAGCTGCTGGTCGCATTGCGCGATGGCCTGGGGGTAGTCCCCGGCCTTGATGGCCGCCTCGATGGGCCCCAGCGACTGCTTGCGTGCAATCAGCTTTTCCAGGCGGCTTTCCAGCAGCACCTGGTTGATGGGCTTGAGCAGGTAGTCGTCGGGCTTGATCTCCGCGGCGCCCATGACCATGTCGTGGGTTTTTTCGGCGGTGACCATGATCCAGATGGTGGACACGCCCACGTAGTTGCGCAGCTTGGCTTCCTCCAGCAACTGCTGTCCGTTGGGGCCGGCGCCCAGGTTGTGGTCGCAGATGACAATGTCGTAAGCGGCGTTGCTGAGCTGGCTGATGGCTTCCTTGCTGTTGCCGGCAGCGTCGATCCGGGTCACCCCCATGGCCTTGACGAAGTCGCGCAGCATGGTGCGCATGCCCTGGTAATCGTCAATGATCAGGATGGAGGCTTGCTTGAGGGACGTACTCATCGTCTGGAACTTTCGCTGGATGGGATCAGGGCAGGCGCACGACAAAGCAGCCGCCGCCATAGGCGCCGCCGTTTTCGATGGTCAGCGTCCCCTGGCGGTCGCCGTTCTTGTGCAGGCGGGCCACCTGGGAGGAAAAGTAGAAACCCAGGCCCGTGCTGCCGCTGGAAAAGCTGACGCCCTTGTTGGACGCCACGCCGTCGTTGCGCAGCATGTTCGGGGGGTAGCCCCGGCCGTCGTCTTCCACGCGCAGCTCCAGGAAACCGTCGTCCACGCGAGCCACCACGCGGATCCTGTCCTTGGTGTAGTTGTATGCGTTGTTCAGGGCGTTGATCAGCACGCCGGTCACCAGGTCGCGATCGAAGTACCAGTAGCAGTCGGGGTCGCATTCCACCGTGATCGCGATGCCCCGGAATTCCATGATGGTCTTGTCTTGCAGCAGGGCTTCCTGGATCACCTCCGCCACCGACTGCTCGCTGATGTCGGTCGGGTAGATGGCCTTGCCCAGCTTGTACAGGCTCAGGAGTTGGACCAGGTTCACGTTCATGCGGTTGGCCTGGTAGATGACGCGCCCCAGGCTGTCGAAGGTGGGGGTGTCGCCACGCTGGCGACACTGCAGGGCAATCTCCTCCAGGGCATTGACCTGGATGTTCAGCGAGTTCTTCATGTCGTGGATGGAAGAAGCGATGAAATCCGTAAAGCTGATGTCGTCCTGCGCCATGTCGGGTGTCTCCAGCGTTGTGTGCGCCCCAAACGTTCGGGGCGCCCATTCTTCAGGCTGCATGGTAAACCGGGCCGGCACCGGATTTTCCCGTCGCGCATCTGTCACAATTGACGTTTACGTAAACGTCAACTACGTACAATCCCGTTTTCATTCATTTCAAGGAATAGAACCATGTCGGATTCCATCGTGATCGTGGGCGCTGCCCGCACCCCCATGGGGGCTTTTCAAGGCGACTTTTCGGCGCTGGCCGCGCATGACCTGGGTGGCGCCGCCATCAAGGCCGCCGTGCAGCGCGCCGGCATCAACCCCGAACTGGTGACCGAGGTCATCTTCGGCAACTGCCTGATGGCCGGCCAGGGCCAGGCCCCGGCACGCCAGGCGGGTTTCAAGGGCGGCCTGCCCAAGAGCGCCGGTGCCGTGACCATGAGCAAGATGTGCGGCTCGGCCATGCGCGCGGCCATGTTCGCCAACGACATGCTGATCGCCGGCAGCCATGAGGTGCTGGTGGCCGGTGGCATGGAGAGCATGACCAACGCCCCCTACCTGCTGCCCAAGGCGCGCGGCGGCTACCGCATCGGCCACGACCGCATTTTTGACCACATGATGTTGGACGGCCTGGAAGACGCCTATGAGGCTGGCCGCTCCATGGGCACCTTCGGCGAAGACTGTGCAGCCAAGTACAGCTTCACCCGCGCCGAGCAGGACGCCTTTGCCACGGCCAGCGTGCAGCGCGCCAAGGCCGCTACCGAATCCGGCGCCTTTGCCGCCGAAATCACGCCCGTCACGGTCAAGGGCCGTGGTGGCGAGGTGGTGGTGTCGATTGACGAAGGCCCCGGCAAGGTCAAGCTCGACAAGATTCCCACGCTCAAGCCCGCCTTCAAGAAGGACGGCACCATCACGGCCGCAAGTAGCTCCAGCATCAACGACGGCGCCGCTGCCCTGGTCATGATGAAGGCCAGCACCGCCGCCAAGCTAGGCTGCAAGCCGCTGGCGCGCATCGTGGCACACGCCACCCATGCGCAGGAACCCGAGTGGTTTGCCACCGCCCCGGTGGGCGCCACGCAAAAGGTGCTGGCCAAGGCCGGCTGGACGGTGGGCGATGTGGACCTGTGGGAAGTGAACGAAGCCTTCGCCGTGGTGCCCATGGCGCTGATGAAGGAACTGAACGTGCCGCACGACAAAGTCAACGTCAACGGCGGCGCCTGCGCGCTGGGCCACCCCATTGGCGCATCCGGCGCGCGCATCATGGTCACGCTGATGTACGCCCTGCAGGCCCGCGGTCTGAAAAAAGGCCTGGCCACGCTGTGTATCGGTGGCGGCGAGGCCACCGCCGTGGCGCTGGAAATGCTCTAATAGCCCTAGTCCCTGCCGGGGAATCCGGCGGGGCGGTCAATCGGTTTTTTTGAGAGAGCCATCCATGCGATTCAACGTGAAGCTTGTACTGTCTGCCATCGTTCCATCGGTGCTGTTCATGGTCGGGCTGATCGTCAGTATCGGGGGGCTGGTCCACACCACCCGCCAGTTTGACCACTACATCAAGACCGAGCAGCGCCTGAGCATCGACCTGTCGGAAATGTACGCACAGGGCTTGCAGATGGGGCAGGCGCTGCGCAACGTCGTGCTGGACCCTGCCAACTCCAAGGCGGTGGACAACTTCAATGCTGCGCGCGGCGCGTACGACAAGGCGTTTGCCAGTGCGTCCGGCGTGGCGGCGGGAACCCCCTTCGAGGCGGGTATCCAGCGCTTGCCGCCCTTGCGTCTGGTCCATGCGCAGGCGCAGGAGCGGGTGCTGGCATTGGCGCAGAGCCATTCGGAGGAGACAGTCCAACTCCTCAACAGCACGGAAACCCCGGCATGGCGGGAGTTGCGTGGCGCCTTGCTCAAGCAGATTGACGAAACAGGCAAGGCCTCGGCCCAGGCCCGAACGGACGTCAACCAGCGGGCCGACTTTGCCATTGCGCTGGCGGTGGTGCTGGCGGGCGTGGCCGTCCTCGTGTCCGTAGGGGCCACGCTGTTCATGAAGCGGGCCGTCAACCGGGAGCTGGGTGGTGACCCGGAGGACGCCCGGGCGTCGATTTCCCGGATCGCCGAAGGGGACCTTTCGTTTGCGCTCCCCCCGTCTTCCTCGGAAGGCAGCCTCATGGCCGGTCTGGCGCGCATGCAGGAGGCGCTGCGCAAACTGGTGGGCGAGGTGCGCCATTCCACCGATAGCATCACCACGGCCAGCGACGAAATTGCCCTGGGCAGCCAGGACCTGAGCAGCCGCACCGAGCGCACGGCGGCCAGCCTGCAGGAAGCGGCCGCGTCACTGGAGCAGCTCACGGGCACCATGGGGCATTCCGCCGAATCGTCCCGCGAGGCCAACGGCCTGGCGTCGTCGGCGGCGGACGTCGCCACACGGGGCGGCACCATGGTGGCGCAGGTGATCTCCACCATGGACGAGATCAATGCCAGCTCCCACAAGATCGCGGACATCATCACGGTCATCGACGGCATTGCCTTCCAGACCAACATCCTGGCC
This sequence comes from Rhodoferax sp. MLSD5-FHT05B10, assembly GCF_058793415.1. Classification (NCBI taxonomy): domain Bacteria; kingdom Pseudomonadati; phylum Pseudomonadota; class Betaproteobacteria; order Burkholderiales; family Comamonadaceae; genus Rhodoferax; species Rhodoferax sp. MLSD5-FHT05B10. The sequence continues at coordinate 154,340 of NZ_JBXAFT010000007.1, forward strand.
TTGAACGCCGCCGTCGAGGCCGCACGGGCGGGCGAGCAGGGTCGGGGCTTTGCCGTGGTGGCCTCCGAGGTGCGCAGCCTGGCGGGGCGTTCGTCCGAAGCCGCCAAGGAAATCCGCACCCTGATCGGCGCCAGCGTGGACCGGGTGGAAGCCGGAACCCGGCTGGTGTCCGACGCCGGGCAGACCATGGGCGAAATCGTGAGCGCCGTGCAGCGCGTGGCCGACCTCATCGGCGAGGTGACCACGACCATTACCCGGCAGAGCACGGACATTGGCGACGTCCACACCTCGGTGGGACAGCTCGACCAGATGACGCAGCAGAATGCCGCGCTGGTCGAAGAGTCCACGGCGGCGGCCATGAGCCTGCGCGACCAGGCCCAGCACCTCAAGCAACTGGTGGGCGCCTTTACCCTGTGAATGCTATGAATTCAGGAGCTGTCCGCGCAGATTTCACAAGGGTTGAAGGCTGATATGGCCATGAATATCCTCGTCATAGGCGCCTCTCGCGGCATTGGGCTGGAGCTGGTGCGCCAGTACCTGGACGCAGGTGACCGCGTCATCGCCACGGCGCGCGACGATGCGGCGCTGGAGCGTCTGCGTGCACTCGGAGCAGTGCCCTTGAAGCTGGACGTGGCCAATCCGGCCAGCGTCAGTGGCCTAGCCTGGCTGCTTGACGGCGAGAAGCTGGACACAGCGATCTACGTGGCGGGCGTCATGAGCCACGGCAATGCCCTGGTGCCCCCCACCCAGCCGGACTTTGACCACGTGATGCACACCAATGTGCTCGGTGCCATGCAGGCCATTCCCCAGGTGCTGCCGCTGGTGGAGGCGGCGCAGGGCCGGTTTGCCGTCATCAGCAGCGACATGGGGCTGATGAGCGGCGTGTCCTCCAGCCACAGCTGGACCTACCGCGCCAGCAAGGCCGCCCTGAACATGGTCGTGGCCGCGGCGCGGCACGATTACCCGCAGGCCATTCTGGTGGCGCTGTCGCCGGGTTGGGTGCAGACCGACATGGGCGGCAGCAGCGCACCTCTTCCGGTGCAGAGCAGCGTGACCGCCCTGCGCGCCACGCTGGCCCGCCTCACACCGGCCGACAGCGGCCGCTTCTTCGGCATCGATGGCCAGCCCTTGGCGGGCTGGTAAATCCCCAAACATTCAGGAGACCTTCAGCATGTTGTTGACCCAAGACCAAGAGATGGTGCGCGACGCGGTGCGCGCCTTTGCCCAGGCCGAGCTGTGGCCTAACGCGGCCCAGTGGGACAAGGAGCACCACTTCCCCAAGGCCGCGCACCAGGGGCTGGCGGCGCTGGGGGCCTATGGCATCTGCGTGCCCGAGGAACTGGGCGGCGCCGGGCTGGACTACCTGACGCTGGCCCTGGTGCTGGAGGAAATTGCCGCCGGCGATGGTGGCACCAGCACGGTCATCAGCGTCACCAACTGCCCGGTCAATGCCATTTTGATGAAGTACGGCAACGCGCAGCAGAAGCAGCAGTGGCTGGTGCCGCTGGCCCAGGGCCAGATGTTGGGCGCCTTCTGCCTGACCGAGCCGCATGTGGGCAGCGATGCGTCCTCGCTGCGGACCACGGCCGTGAAAGAGGGTGACAGCTACGTCATCAACGGCGTCAAGCAGTTCATCACCAGCGGCAAGAACGGTGATGTGGCCATTGTCATTGCCGTCACCGACAAGGGCGCGGGCAAGCGCGGCATGAGCGCCTTCCTGGTGCCCACCAACGCACCGGGCTATGTGGTGGCGCGCATCGAGGACAAGCTGGGTCAGCACTCCAGCGACACGGCGCAGATCAACTTTGACAACTGCCGCATCCCGGCCGAGAACCTGATCGGCAAGGAAGGCGAGGGCTACGGCATTGCCCTGGGCGGACTGGAAGGCGGGCGCATCGGCATTGCCGCGCAGAGCGTGGGCATGGCCCGCAGCGCGCTGGATGTGGCCGTCGCCTACGCCAAGGAGCGCGAGAGCTTTGGCACCGCCATCTTCAACCACCAGGCCGTGGGCTTTCGCCTGGCCGAATGCGCCACGCAGATCGAAGCTGCGCGCCAACTCATCTGGCACGCCGCGGCCCTGCGCGACGCCGGGCGCCCGTGTCTGAAGGAAGCCGCCATGGCCAAGCTGTTTGCCAGCGAAATGGCGGAGAAAGTCTGCAGCACCGCCATCCAGACCCTGGGCGGCTATGGCTACGTGAGCGACTTCCCCGTAGAGCGCATCTACCGCGACGTGCGCGTGTGCCAGATCTACGAGGGCACCAGTGATGTGCAGAAGATCATCATCCAGCGTGCGTTATCCTGACACCCCCGATTAGCGAACCTGGAGAACCCCATGCCCATCACCAAAGGATTTCGAGACCTCGTGGACGACGCCATGGAGGAAATTCGCACCTACCCGGTCGCCGACGTGGTGGCGCGGCTCAATGACCCGGCCACGCAGATCGTGGACATCCGCGACATCCGCGAGCTGGCCGACGGCACCGTGGTGGGCGCCTTCCACGCGCCGCGCGGCATGCTGGAGTTCTGGGTGGACCCGGCTTCGCCCTATTTCAAGCCGCTGTTTGCCGACGAGGGCAAGGAGTTCATCCTGTTCTGTGGCGCCGGCTGGCGCAGCGCGCTGGCCGTCAAGACGCTGCAGGACATGGGCATGACCAACGTGGCCCACATTGACGGCGGCTATGCCGAATGGGTGAAGCAGGGCGCCCCCACCGAAACCCTGGAAGCGCAAAAGGCGCGCCGCGCCGCAAGGCGTTAGGGCCTCAGGCGGCGGCCAGGTCTTTCAGCGCCACGGCGCGCAGGCAGAAAGCCTGGATGGACCGGATCAGCGTGGCCTGCTCCAGGCCGGGCTGCGTGTCCACCTGCCACGACAGCGGGCCCACCAGCGATTCCGAAATGACACCCACCAGCGCCGCCGCACTCACGGCCGGCGCCTGCGCCGGGAAGGCGCCCAGGCGCACGCCGTCTTCCACCAGCTGCTCGAAAATTTCGGCATAGGCCTGGCGGTAGCGCAGGCGCTCCACGTCCACCAGCGTGTCCACCGGCTCGGCAATTAGCGCATAGGCCAGGCGCGGGCTGCGCAGGGCCCGCAGGGCAAAGGTCTCGATGGTTGCCAGCAGGCGGGTGGCGGGTGCCCCCGTGCCCAGCGCGGTGCTGCGCACCAGGCTCACCTCTTTCTGGGTGGCCATGCGAAACACCTCGGTGCACAGGTGGGCCTTGGATTCAAAGTGCTTGTAGACCGTGCCCGTGGCCATGCCGGCCTGCTGGGCTACCGCCACGATGGTCAGGGCCTTGAAGCCGCCCGTGGTTACTCGGTTCAGCGCGGCATTGAGCAGGCGCTCCCGCAATACGGCCTTGCGGGCTTCGGTTTTTTCGGTGGGGCGGTAGGCCATGCGTGCGGGGCAGAGAGGTTTGCGCGCAGTGTAGCCGCAGCGCTTGCCAGAAAAGCGGGGACTGCGCTTGACAGGCCGCCCCGACCGTGATTTACTGCACTCCATAGTGTGAATCAACATTCACATGTTTATCAGGCCCCGTACCACCGGGGCACCGGACACAGCATGCACAAGGAGGCTTTATGAAAATGGATACCCCGTTCAAGAACACATTCATGGCAGAAACCCATGCGGTGCAGAACCAGCCGCCGGCGCTGCAGGACTACAACCTCTACCAGCAGGACGTGGCCCTGTGCGAAGCCGTGGCGCGCGAAGGCGCCGCCTGGGCCGAGCCCGGCCTGCAGGCCTTTGGTGCCCTGACCGGCTCGCGCGAGATGATCGAACTGGGCTTTCAGGCCAATGAAAACAAGCCCGTGCTCTACACGCACAACAACTACGGCCACCGCATTGACGAGGTGCGCTTCCACCCGGCCTACCACCGCCTGATGCAGGTCTCGCTGGAGAACGGTTTGCACGCCTCGCACTGGCTGGAGCCCAAGGCTGGCGCCCAGGTAAACCGTGCCGCCATGTTCTATCTGCAAAGCCAGGTGGAGGCAGCGCACTGCTGCCCGGTGACCATGACCTCGGCCGCCATTCCCGCGCTGCTGGAGCAGCCCGATGTGGCCGCGCAGTGGACGCCCAAAATCCTGGCCCGCCAGTACGACTACCGCAACGTGCCCGACGCGCAGAAAAAGGCCGTCACCATCGGCATGGCCATGACCGAAAAACAGGGCGGCTCCGACGTGCGCGCCAACACCCTGCAAGCCCACCCCCTGAGCAGCGGCGGGCCGGGGCAGGCCTACGAGCTGGTGGGCCACAAGTACTTTGTGTCGGCCCCCATGTGCGACGCCTTCCTGGTGCTGGCGCAGGCGCCCGGTGGCCTGTCGTGCTTCCTGCTGCCGCGCTGGCGCCCCGACGGCAGCAAGAACCCCATGCAGATCCAGCGCCTGAAGAACAAGATGGGCAACGTGGCCAACGCCTCCTGCGAAACCGAACTGCGCGGCGCCTACGCCGTGATGGTGGGCGGCGAAGGCCGCGGCGTGGCCACCATCCTCAAGATGGTCACCATGACCCGCATCGACTGCATGATTGGCTCGTCCGCTGCCATGCGCCAGGCCGCCGCGCAGGCGCTGCACCACTGCGCCTACCGCTCGGCCTTCGGCAAGCACCTGGCCGAGCAGCCGCTGATGCAGAACGTGCTGGCCGATCTGGTCATCGAACACGAAGCCGCGCTGGCCCTCACCATGCGCATTGCCGCCGCACTGGACCGCGACAGCGAGTCTGAAAAGCTGCTGATGCGCATGGGCACCGCCGTGGGCAAGTACTGGATCTGCAAGCGCACTCCGGCCCACGCCTACGAGGCCATGGAATGCATAGGCGGCAGCGGTGTGATGGAAGACTGCATCATGCCGCGCCTGTTCCGCGAATCGCCGGTGAACTCCATCTGGGAGGGCAGCGGCAACGTGCAGTGCCTGGACATGCTGCGCGCCATGCGCCGCGCCCCCGGCTCGGTGGAAACCTACATGGCCGAGGTGCAGGCCGCTGCTGGTGCCGATGCGCGGTTGGACCGCTACGTGGCACAGCTGGGCCGCGAACTGGCCGACCTGGACGACATCGAATACCGCGCCCGCGGCGTGGTGGAGAAGATGGCGCTGGCCTTGCAGGGCTCGCTGCTGGTGCGCCATGGCAACGCCGCCGTGGCCGATGCCTTCTGCGCCTCGCGCCTGGGCGGCGACAGCAGCGGCCTGACCTTTGGCAACCTGCCGCGTGGGCTGGATTGTGGCGCTATCATCCAGCGCGCCACTCCCCAACTTGCCACACCGTGAACCCCCTCATTGCCCAAAGCCCTTGCCCCTGTGGCCGACTGAACACCGCCCAACACCCCTTGGCCTACGGCCAGTGCTGCGGGCGGTGGCTGGAAACCGATGCGCCGGCGCCCGATGCCGAAGCCCTCATGCGCTCGCGCTACACCGCCTTCGTGCTGGGGCGCTCGCCCTACCTGCTGCAGACCTGGCATGCCAGCAAGCGCCCGTCCAAGGTGTCGTTCGACCCTGGCGTGAAATGGCTGGGGCTGGAGGTGCGCCAGCACCAGCTGCAGGACGCCGACCACGCCGAGGTGGAGTTCGTGGCCCGCCAGCGCGGGCCCGGCGGGCGCGCCGTGCGCCTGCATGAGCGCAGCCGCTTTGTGCGCGAGGAGGGGCACTGGTACTACGTGGACGGGGAACATCGGTAGATGCCGATTGGCGACCTGAGAAAAGGACTTCCTGACAGGCAATCCCACGGGGGAAGATATTTTTCGGCAATTATATTTATACAAATATAATTGCGACCTCTCGAGCGATTGGCGCAGAGAGATTGAGTGAGTTTGGGGCCCCACTTCCGGGGCTCCCTTTTTTTAGCCTGCGCTGTTGTTCTTCGCCTTGGGACGTTCGACGTAGCTCCAAACAAGCCCCCGGGTCGAGTGACGGGTGTTTACGGCATTGGCTGTGCAGGGTCGTCCGACCCTTTCGGTAGCCTTAGCAGTTGAATATCGGCCAGAGCTGAATACAGTGGAACGCTGATGAGCCGCGAAATGCCGCTGGCCATGAGCGCGCATGCCATCAAACTCAAGACAAGACCATGGCCATCCACCATCTCCATCACAATGACAAAGGCGGTCATGGGAGCCTGGGTCGCTGCAGCCAGAAAGCCTGCCATGCCCAGAGCGATCAGCGTCGAGGCGTGTGGGTGGGACATGAACTGGGCCACATCGTTTCCGAGCGCCCCACCGATGGACAAGGAAGGTGCAAAGATACCGCCCGGCACCCCCGACCACGCCGTGAGCCAGGTTGCAATGAACTTCAGCAGCACGTACGCCATGGAGGTCTCTTCGGTTCCCTCCAGCAGTGCACGGGTGTGCGCATAGCCGCTACCAAACGTTGCACCTTGACTGATGACCCCAACGACCGCAATGAGCAGCCCACAGATCACCGCAAACCGCAGTGGTGCGCGTTGCCGAAATCGGGAATACCAATGGGTGGGGGAGTTCGACAGACTCAGTATCAATAGCCGGCCAAATAGACCGCCGGCTATTCCGCTGACAAGGGTGACGACCAAGCCGGGCAGCAGTAGTGACAACCCTACGGAATCCACCCGAATGATGCCGAAGTAAGTGGAATTCCCAAAAACGGACACGGCCATCAATCCGCCCAGGACAATTGCCGCGATGATCAGACCATTGCTACGCTGTTCGGGTTTGCGAGTCAGCTCTTCAATGGCAAACATCACGCCACCCAGAGGCGTGTTGAATGCCGCAGCAATGCCAGCAGCCCCTCCCGCAATGATCAAACCATGATCGGTCACTACACCGCGCTTGGGCAACCATCGCGATGCGCTGTGCAACACGCCCGCTGCAATCTGTACCGACGGTCCCTCGCGCCCCAACGACAGTCCGCCCAGAAGACCGACGGTTGTCAGCACCATTTTGCTGATGGAGAGTTTCAAGGAGACGAAGAGCGGGCTGGACGCTGAACCTGACGACAGAGCCGCCATTACTTGGGGAATACCTGATCCAGAAGCCCCTATTGCGTACCGTTGCGTACACCAAACGACCGCCCACGTCACCCCCGGGGTCCAGATGAGTGGCGCCCACCAGGCACGCTGGGCGATCATGTGGAACTGCTGCAATGCGAGGTCGCTCATCCAGGTGAATCCCACCACCGCCAACCCCGAAAGGCATGCAAATCCCAGAACGACCATCCGCGACGACCAAAGCTTCCAGTCGTACAGTTCTCTTCTCAAGGAGGAGAAAAAGTGCGGGTGTCTGTGCATAATTTTATATTTATACAAATGTATAATGCATTGTAGTGCATTGAACCCGATGCCGCCTGTACATGGGAGCTATACAAACGCATGATCAACGTGGGACTCATCGGATATGGAAGGGCCGGAAAGGCCGTAGCGAAAGTTCTGGCAAACACGCCTGGCATCTCGTTGCGCTGGATCGCTCGCGGGACGCCCACGCGCGAAGCGGCGATTTGCGAGATCACAAATGCGCCCATCTGGAGCATGCAGAGCGACACGCTGGAACAACGGCTAGAGACAGATCCAGTGGACGCACTGGTGGATTTCTCGACCCCGGAATCGGTATACGTGTACGGAGAACAGGTTCGTCAGCGCAATCTAATGCTGGTCAGCGCAATTTCTGCGTATTCACCAGAGACGCTTGCCTATCTGGAGCAGATCGGATTAGAGGCCCGTGTGATGAGCTCGCCCAACATTACTTTGGGCATCAATTTTCTCATTCTCGCTGCAAAGCTATTGCGCAACATTGCGCCGTTTGCGGATGTAGAGATCGTTGAGCAGCATTTCCGTGACAAACCGGAGATATCTGGCACCGCCCGGAAAATTGCGGAGCAACTGGATGTCGAAGGCGATCGCATCACGTCCCTGCGTCTGGGAGGCATTGTGGGCCACCATGAGGTGATTTTTGGTTTCCCCAATCAGACGGTTCGTTTGACCCATGAGTCCATTCGTCGCGAAGCGTTTGGCACGGGTGCCGTATTTGCATTGAAGGAGCTGAACACGCTACCGACAGGTTTCTACACGTTCGAAGCGCTTTTGCTGCAAAAAATGCGGCAGGAACTTCTGAAACCATGAAGCGAATTCTGTACTTCGCCCTGGCGGTGGGCATTGTTTTCGATATCGCTGCCGGGTTGTATTTGGCGTCTCTGTGGAATGACAAAGTAGGCCAACACGCGGCGCAGAATTTGAACGGAAATGGGTACAAGTCCGGTCCCTCGGCTGTCATTCACGAGTTCCGTTGACACCCGTTGAACCCGGTTCCCATATCCTGGATCGGTAGCATTACCGCGTATGCTTAAGGCCGTCTGAGGAAACGCCCAACCATGACTTCCGAGCAACCCAAGCCCCCCAAACGAACCATCCTAAAAGCGGCACCACAATCGTCACATCCGGAGCAAGATGCTGCGGCCCAGGTTTTGCGCCATTTCCGCTCCGTATTCAATGCAGTCAGAACGCACTTCCAGCAAGTTGAAAAGAAAGCAGGCATTGGGGGCGCTCAAGTTTGGGCTTTAAGCGCGATTCAGTCCCAGCCCGGCTTGGGCGTCAATGATCTCTCCATGGCCATGGACGTACACCAGACCACCGCCAGTAACCTGGTAAAGGGGCTGCTCCAACACGAATACATCAAGGCAGAGAAGAAAAGCACAGATCGCCGAGCGGTGCAACTCTACATTCTTCCCGCAGGTAAAGCCGTGCTGAAGAAGGCGCCTGGTCCATTTTCCGGCGTGCTGCCAGAAGCACTATCCCAGCTGGATCCGAAGACGCTCAAGCGCATGGAAAAAGATCTTCGAACACTGCTGTTGCTCGTCAAGACAGATACCAAGGCCGCGAAGACGCCGCTGGCGCAGATATAGCCTGCCGCTTTCTGGGTGGCGGTCTACGGGTAAATTTTATGCCAAACAGGCCTGAAACCTCAGTATCCATTGCGCAAACAGCTATCAAATATATAGCAAAAGTGCGAGTTCAAACCACCGGCCGCGTATCCGGCGCCGGTGTGGTGGGCACGCCCTGGTCGATGGCGGCCTGGTGCTGGATGGCGAGTGCCCGCTGGAACGCCGGGCGCTGTTGCAGGCGCGTCCAGTAGGCGGCCACGGTGGGTGTGAATTGCGCGTTCAGGCCCAGGTGGCCGGCCAACATCAGCGCGTAGCCCACGGCCACGTCGGCGCAAGTGAAGCGGCCGGCGCACAAGAAGTCGTGCTGCTGCAAGGCGGCGTCCACGGCGCGCAGGCGGGCCAGAAACCAGCGGCTGTAGTCTTCGGCCACCTGGGGCTGCTGGCGCGGCGGCGGTTCAAAGTGGGCGTAGCGCAGCACCAGCGTCTGGGGGAAGGTGAGCGTGGCGTCGCTCATGTGCAGCCAGTTCAGGTAGGCGCCATAGGCGAGGTCGTTGGCGGCCACGTCCAGCCCGGCGGCGCTGTGCCGCGTGGCCAGGTACTGGCACATGGCGGCCGACTCGGTCATGCGGGTGGCGCCTTCCACCAGCAGCGGCACCGTGCCCAGGGGGTTCTCTTGCAGGAATTCCCGCGCCAGTGCCCGTGGCGGAAAGGGCAGCATCTTCAGTGTGTAGTGCAGGCCCAGTTCTTCCAGCATCCACAGGGGACGAAACGAGCGGGCGCTGACGCAGTGGTACAGAGTAATCATGGGGCGATCATGCCAAAGGGGTGGATTGCTTGCGGAACTCGGCGGGCGACAGGCCCGTCCAGCCCTTGAAGGCGCGGATGAAACTCTTCTCGTTCTGGAAGCCTGCCGCCTCGGCCACCTGCTTGATGGGGCGGTCGGTGCGCAGCAGCAGTTCCCGGGCGCGGCCCTGGCGCACTTCGTCCTTCAGTCCTTGCAGCGTGGCGCCTTCTTCCTTGAGCTGGCGGTGCAGGGTGCGCGGCGACACGTGCAGCAGCGCGGCCAGCGCCTCGGCGCTGTGCGTTTCCTGCGCGTGGCTGGCCAGCGTCTGGCGCACGCGCTGCACCAGCAGGCGGTCGCGCCGGTACTGCAGCACGGTGAGCGGCAGGGCGTGCTGCAGCATCTGCTGCAGGGCTTTTTCGTCGCGCCGCAGCGGCAGGCTCAGGTAGCGGGCATCGAAGCGGATGCTGGCCGGGCCGGTGTTGAAGGTGGTGGGGCCGGAAAACAGCACGGCATACGCCGCCTGGTGCGGCGGCGGCGCAAACGGAAACTGCGCCCCCTGCAGCGGGATGCGCGAGTCCACCAGCCAGCAGGCCACGCCGTGGATGTTGCGCAGCACCGAGACCAGGCAGAACTCGCGCAGCGCGCCCAGGTCGGCGTGTTCGGTGATGGTGATGCTGGCGCTGTCGCCCTGGACCTGCAGGCGCAGCGCCAGGTCCGGCGCAATCAGCCCGTGGTGGCGGCACCAGCGCGCCAGCGCCAGTTGCAGTGTGGGTGCGCTGATGGAGGCGCGCACCAGCATGCCGTAGCTGCCCCAGGGCAGGCGCCGGCTGAACCAGCCCAGGGCCTCGTCGTCGAGCTCGCGCATGGCGGCGCCAGAGAGGGTTTCCATCTGCCAGGCGGTGATGTGGGCATCGGGCGTGCGCAGGTCGGCTGGCGCAATCTGTGCCTGACGCAGGGCGTCGCCGGGGTCTTGGCCGTAGCGTTCGTAGGCACCGACGATGGCCCGGGCAAAGGCCATGGGGGTTGCGGCAATGGGGGATGGGGCTGGCATGGTACTAGTGTGCCAAAAAATGGACCGGCGTGGCGCAATTTGCAACCTCCTTGACCAGGTAAATGGAGGGCGCACCCGTATGCTGTGGGCATAGCCATGCGCGGCGGATACCGCCGCCCGACAGGAGATACCGATGACTTCCGACCGTTTTTCCCGCAGCCCCCTGACCCAGAGCCTGGACCGTGGCGCCACCGATGTGCCGCTGATCGAGCAGACCCTGGGCGCGTTCTTCGACAGCGTGGTGCAGCGCCGGTCCGACCACGAGGCCCTGGTCAGCGTGCACCAGAAGCAGCGCTACACCTATGCGCAGCTGCAGGCCCACGCCAACCAGCTGGCCAGCGCCCTGCTGGGGCTGGGGCTGGAGCCGGGCGACCGGGTGGGCATCTGGTCGCACAACAACGTGCAGTGGGTCCTGATGCAGCTGGCCACCGCCAAGGTGGGCCTGGTGCTGGTGAACATCAACCCGGCCTACCGCACCTCCGAGGTGGAGTACGCGCTCAACAAGGTGGGCTGCAAGGCGCTGGTGACCATGCCCCAGTTCAAGACCAGCAACTACATTGGCATGCTGCGCGAGTTGGCACCCGAGTGGGCCCACGGGCGCAGTGGCGCGCTGGCCGCGCAACGCCTGCCGCACCTGCACACGGTGGTCTGGATTGACGAGCCCGGCGCGTGCGACGAGCAGCCGGGCCTGCTGCGGTTCTCTGCGCTGCTGGCGCAGGGCCAGGCGCAGGACCCTCGGCTGGCTGCCGTGGCGCGCACGCTGAAGGCCACTGACCCGATCAACATCCAGTTCACCAGCGGCACCACGGGCTTTCCCAAGGGCGCCACGCTGACGCACCGCAACATCCTCAACAACGGCTTCTTCATTGGCGAAGCCATGCGCCTCACGCCGGCCGACCGCCTGTGCGTGCCGGTGCCGCTGTACCACTGCTTTGGCATGGTGCTGGGCAACCTGGCCTGCTTTACCCACGGCGCCACCGTGGTGTACCCCAACGATGCCTTCGACCCGCTCACCGTGCTGCAGGCCGTGCAGGACGAGCGCTGCACGGGCCTGCACGGCGTGCCCACCATGTTCATTGCCGAGCTGGACCACCCGCGCTTTGCCGAGTTTGATCTTTCGAGCCTGCGCACCGGCATCATGGCCGGCTCGCCGTGCCCCACGGAGGTGATGAAGCGGGTGGTGGACGACATGCACCTGTCGCAGATCACCATTGCCTACGGCATGACCGAAACCAGCCCGGTGAGCTGCCAGAGCAGCACCGACACGGCGCTGGAGAAACGCGTGTCCACCGTGGGGCTGGTGCAGCCGCATCTGGAAGTCAAGGTCGTCCACCCGGAAACGGGCGAGGTCGTGGCCCCCGGGCAGGCCGGCGAGCTGTGCACGCGCGGCTACTCGGTCATGCACGGCTACTGGGACGACGAAGCCCGCACTGCCGAGGCCATTGACGCCCAGGGCTGGATGCACACCGGCGACCTGGCCACCATGGACGCGCAGGGCTACGTCAACATCGTCGGGCGCATCAAGGACATGGTAATCCGCGGCGGCGAGAACATCTACCCGCGCGAGATCGAGGAGTTCCTTTACCGCCACCCCCTGGTGCAGGACGTGCAGGTGGTGGGCGTGCCCGACAAGAAATACGGCGAAGAGCTGTGCGCCTGGATCGTCCTGCGCCCGGGCGAAACGCTGGACGAAGACGCCGTGCGCGCCTTCTGCAAGGGCCAGATTGCGCACTACAAGGTGCCGCGCTACATTCGCTTCGTCAGCGAGCTGCCCATGACCGTGACCGGGAAAATCCAGAAATTCCGCATCCGCGAAGCCATGAAGGCCGAGCTGGGTCTGCAAGAAGAAAAAACCGCTTGAAACGAGGCCTTCCATGACCATTCTCGACACCCAACTCAACGCCCGTTCGGCCGACTTTCTGGCCAACGCCGCCGCCATGCGCGCCCTGGTGGCCGACCTGAATGAAAAGATCGACAAGGCTGCCCTGGGCGGCGGCGATGCCGCCCGCGCCAAGCACACGGCCCGCGGCAAGCTGTTGCCACGCGACCGCGTGCACATGCTGCTGGACCCGGGCACGCCGTTCCTGGAACTCTCGCCGCTGGCGGCGCTGGGCATGTACCCGGACCGCGACGGCACCGACAGCGCGCCCTGCGCCGGCGTCATTGCCGGCATCGGCCGCGTCTCGGGTGTGGACTGCATGATCGTCTGCAACGACGCCACGGTGAAGGGCGGAACCTACTACCCCATGACGGTGAAGAAGCATTTGCGTGCCCAGGAAATCGCCGCGCAGAACCGCCTGCCCTGCATCTACCTGGTGGACTCGGGCGGCGCCAATCTGCCCAACCAGGACGAGGTCTTCCCTGACCGCGAGCACTTCGGCCGCATCTTCTTCAACCAGGCCAACATGAGCGCCGAGGGCATTGCCCAGATCGCCGTGGTCATGGGCTCGTGCACGGCCGGCGGCGCCTACGTGCCGGCCATGTCCGACGAGACCATCATCGTCAAGAACCAGGGCACCATCTTCCTGGGCGGCCCGCCGCTGGTGAAGGCTGCCACCGGCGAGGTGGTCACGGCCGAAGACCTGGGCGGTGGCGACGTGCACACGCGCCTTTCCGGCGTGGCCGACCACCTGGCGCAGAACGACCTGCACGCGCTGTCACTGGCCCGTGCGGCGGTCTCACATTTGAACCAGAAAAAGCCGCTGGCGCCCGCACTGCGTGCGCCGGTTGCTCCTAAATTTGCAGCAGACGAGCTGTACGGCGTGATCCCCACCGACACCCGCAAGCCCTTTGACGTGCGCGAGATCATTGCCCGCATCGTCGACGGCAGCGAGTTCCACGAATTCAAGCCGCGCTATGGCACCACCGTGGTCACCGGCTTTGCCCACATCGAAGGCATGCCGGTGGGCATCATCGCCAACAACGGCATCCTGTTCAGCGAGTCGGCACTGAAGGCGGCGCACTTTATCGAGCTGTGCTGCCAGCGCAAGATCCCGCTGGTGTTCCTGCAGAACATCACCGGCTTCATGGTCGGGCGCAAGTACGAGAACGAAGGCATTGCCCGCAACGGCGCCAAGATGGTCACCGCCGTGGCCACCGCCAACGTGCCCAAGTTCACCATCATCATCGGCGGCAGCTTCGGCGCCGGCAACTACGGCATGTGCGGGCGTGCGTACAGCCCCCGCTTCCTGTGGATGTGGCCCAACGCGCGCATCAGCGTCATGGGCGGCGAGCAGGCCGCCAGCGTGCTGGCCACGGTGCGCCGTGACGGCCTGGAGACCAAGAGCGGCAAGAAGGGCAACGAGGCCTGGAGCATGGAGGACGAAGAAGCCTTCAAGGCCCCCATCCGCCGCCAGTACGAGGAGCAGGGTCACCCCTACTACGCCAGCGCCCGCCTGTGGGACGACGGCATCATCGACCCCGCCGACACCCGCCGCGTGCTGGCGTTGGGCCTCAGTGCCACGCTCAACGCGCCCATCCCCGACGTCAAGTTCGGCCTGTTCCGCATGTAAGGACCGATAAAAAATGTTCACCAAAATCCTCATTGCCAATCGGGGCGAAATCGCCTGCCGAGTGGCCGCCACCGCCCGCCGCCTGGCCATCAAGACCGTGGCCGTGTACTCCGACGCCGACGCCGGCGCCAAGCACGTGTCCGCCTGCGACGAAGCCATCCACATCGGCGGCAGCGCGCCCAAGGACAGCTACCTGCGCTGGGAGCGCATCATCGAGGCGGCGAAGGTCACGGGCGCCCAGGCCATCCACCCCGGCTACGGCTTCCTGAGCGAGAACGAAGAATTCGCCCAGGCCTGCGCCAACGCCGGGCTGGTGTTCATCGGCCCGCCGCCCTCGGCCATCAAGGACATGGGCCTGAAGGCCGAGTCCAAGCAGCTCATGGAAAAGGCCGGCGTGCCCCTGGTGCCCGGCTACCACGGCGCCAACCAGGACCCGGACCTGCTGCAGGCCGAGGCCGACCGCATTGGCTACCCCGTGCTCATCAAGGCCAGCGCCGGCGGCGGTGGCAAGGGCATGCGCGCGGTGGACAAGGCCGAAGACTTTGCCGCCGCGCTGCAGTCCTGCAAGCGTGAGGCCATCAACAGCTTTGGAGACGACGCCGTGCTGATCGAGAAATACGTGCAGCGCCCGCGCCACATCGAGATCCAGGTGTTTGGCGACACCCAGGGCAACTACGTCTACCTGTTCGAGCGCGACTGCTCGGTGCAGCGGCGCCACCAGAAGGTGCTGGAAGAAGCCCCCGCGCCCGGCATGACGCCCGAGATGCGCGCCCAGATGGGCCTGGCCGCCGTGGCCGCCGCCCGTGCCGTGAACTATGTGGGCGCCGGCACGGTGGAGTTCATCGTCGAGCAGCGTGCCGACGGCAGCATGAACTTCTTCTTCATGGAGATGAACACCCGCCTGCAGGTGGAGCACCCGGTCACCGAAGCCATCACCGGCCAGGACCTGGTGGAGTGGCAGCTGCGCGTGGCCAGCGGCGAGCCGCTGCCGCTCCTGCAGGAGCAGCTCGCCATCGACGGCCACGCCATCGAGGCGCGCATCTGCGCCGAGAACCCCGACAACAACTTCCTGCCCGCCACCGGCACGCTGCACGTGTACGGCCTGCCGGCCTGCGCCACGTTCGACCGTGCCGCCACCGGCGTGCGCGTGGACTCGGGCGTGCGCGAGGGCGACACCATCAGCCCGTTCTACGACTCCATGGTGGCCAAACTCATCGTGCACGGCCGCACCCGCGAGGAGGCCCTGGCGCGCATGGACGCTGCGCTGGCGCAGACCCATATCGTGGGCCTGGCGACCAACGTGCAGTTCCTGCGCCATGTGGTGACCTGCCCCTCGTTCGCGCAGGCGCAGCTGGACACGGCGCTCATCCCGCGCGAGACCGCCGTGCTGTTCAACCAGGAAAAGGTGGGCCTGCCGCTGGCCGCCGCGGCCCAGGTGGCCCACGCGCTGGTGGCCGAGCGGGCACTGGCCGCGCAGGCCGATGCCAGCGGCTGGATCGACCCCTGGGCGCAGCGCGACGGCTGGCGTTCGCATGGCGCGTCCAGCCGGGCCTTCATGGTGGAGTTCCACGACGCGCCCCACACGGCGCAGCTGACGCGCCTGCATGGCGGCGGCCTGCAGCTGCAGATCGACGGCCAGACGGCACCGCTGCACTTCACGGCGCTGGCCAACGGCGCGCTCGACGTGCGCTATGGCGACCAGCGCACCACTGCCCATGTGTACCAAAAAGGCGATGTAGCCCACGTATTCACTGCGCAGGGTGCTACACAAATCGTAGCAATCGACGCGCTGGCCCATGCCGGCGACGTGCAGGGCGAGGCCGGCCGCCTGACGGCGCCCATGCCGGGCAAGGTGGTGTCGTTTGCCGTCAAGGCCGGCGACGCGGTCAAGAAGGGGCAGCCCCTGGCGGTGATGGAAGCCATGAAGATGGAGCACACCATTGCCGCGCCGGCCGATGGCACGGTGGCCGAGCTGCTGTTTGCGCCCGGTGACCAGGTCACCGAAGGGGCCGAGCTGCTCAAGCTGGAGACCACCGCCTGAATGTGCGGCGAGAATGCACCCATGCGAGTGGTGTATTACAGCGTGGACCAGGACCACGCCCGCTGGATTCCGGGTTTGCAGGCGGCCCTGCCGCAGGCTGAGGTCAGCCTGTGGGCGCCCGGTGCGCCGCCGGCGGATTACGCCGTGGTCTGGAAGCCGCCCCAGCAGCTGCTCGACGAGCAGCCCGGGCTCAAGGCCCTGTTCAACACCGGGGCCGGGGTGGACGCGCTGCTGCAGCTACGCCTGCCGCCGGGCCTGCCCGTCATCCGGCTGGACGATGCCGGCATGTCGGTGCAGATGGCCGAGTACGTGTGCCACGCCGTCATCCGCCACTTCCGCGAGTTCGACGGCTACGAGGCCGACATGGCCCATGGCAAATGGTCGTTCCGCAAGCCGCGCAGCCGGCTGGATTACCCGGTCGGCATTTTGGGGCTGGGCGTGCTGGGCGAGCGCGTGGCCCGCGCCGTGGCGCAGTTCGACTTTCCGGTCAACGGCTGGAGCCGCTCGCCCAAGACGCTGCCCGGCGTGCAGAGCTTTGCCGGCGCAGACCAGCTGGACGCCTTTCTGGCGGCCAGCCGCATCGTAGTCTGCTTGCTGCCGCTGACCCCCGATACCCGCGACCTGCTGAATGCGCAGCGCCTGGCGCGCATCCGCCCCGGCGGCTACGTCATCAACGTGGCGCGCGGCGCGCATGTGGTCGACGCCGACCTGCTGGCCGCGCTGGACAGCGGCCACCTGGCCGGCGCCACGCTGGACGTGTTCCGCGCCGAGCCGCTGCCGGCGGGCCATCCGTTCTGGCAGCACCCCAAAATCACGGTCACGCCGCACACCTCGGCCCGCACGCTGCGCAGCGAGAGCATTGCCCAGATCGCCGGAAAGATTGCCGCCCTGCAGCGCGGAGAGCCTGTGGCCGGCAAGGTTGATCCATCCCGGGGATACTGACCCCTGTTTTGCCTAGAAAAGAGAGCTCCATGGAATTGCCCCAGCGTGTCAAACTGGTCGATGTCGGCCCCCGCGACGGCCTGCAGAACGAAAAGCAGCCGGTGCCCGCCAGCGTCAAGATCGAACTCGTGCACCGCCTGCAGGCCGCCGGCCTGCAGGAGATCGAGGTAACCAGCTACGTGTCGCCCAAGTGGGTGCCGCAGATGGCCGACAACCACGACGTGATGAGCGGCATCACCCGCCAGGGTGGTGTGCAGTATTCGGTGCTCACGCCCAACCTCCAGGGCTTTACTGCGGCGGTGGCCGACCGGCCCGATGAGATCGTGGTGTTCGGCTCCGCCAGCGAAGCCTTCAGCCAGAAGAACATCAACTGCAGCATCGCCGAGAGCATTGCGCGTTTCGCGCCCGTGGTCGAGGCGGCGCTGGCCGCCGGCATCCGCGTGCGCGGCGCCATGAGCTGCACCGTGGGCTGCCCGTATGAGGGCGAGATCGCGCCGCAGCAGGTGGCCTACCTGGCGGGGCTGATGAAAGGCATTGGCGTGCAGCGCGTGGACGTGGCCGACACCATCGGCGTGGGCACGCCGCGCAAGGTGCAGCGCGCCATCGAGGCAACGCTGCAGCATTACGGCATCGACGCGGTGTCGGGCCACTTCCACGACACCTATGGCCAGGCGCTGTCGAACACGCTGGCGGCGCTGGAGCTGGGGGTGTGGAACTTCCAATCTTCGGTGGCCGGGCTGGGCGGCTGCCCCTACGCCAAGGGCGCCACGGGCAACGTGGCCACCGAAGACGTGGTCTACATGCTGCGCGGCATGGGTATCGAAACGGGCATAGACCTCGACCTGCTCATCGACGCCGGCGCCTTCATCAGCGACTTCCTGGGCCGCAAGCCCAATTCGCGCGCCGCCACGGCGCTCCTGGCCAAGCGGGCGGGCTGACATGGGCGAAGCGCAATGTAAGGTGCTGCCCGAAGGCGTGCAGCGGGTGGCGGCGGCGCTGCAGGCGCACGGCCATCCCCATGCCCCGGTCATGCTCGATGACGCGGCGCGCACCGCCCAGCAGGCGGCCGACGCCCTGGGTGTGGCCGTAGGGCAGATTGCCAAGAGCATCATTTTCCGCCGCCTGGCCGATGACGTGGCGGTGCTGGTGGTGACCTCCGGCGATCGCCGGGTGGACGAGGCCAAGGTGGCTGCGCTGGTGGGGCCGCTGGGACGCGCCAACGCGGCGTTCGTGAAGGAGCGCACCGGGTTCTCCATTGGCGGCGTGAGCCCGCTGGCCCACGCCATGCCCGGCGTGGTGCTGATCGACCAGGATTTGTTCCGCTTCGACGCCGTGTGGGCTGCCGCCGGGCACCCGCATGGCGTATTCCAGCTGCACCCACACGACCTGCAGCGCTGGACCGATGCGCCGGTGGCTGACGTGGTGGAGTCTCCGCAACCCGCGTCCGACGCAGCGGCGCTGGCCCGCGCACTTGCTGTCAAAACACTAGCTGAGCGCGCAGTATCGGTGCGCTCCATGGCCGAGAATGTACCTTCTCCGTGCGTCTCGGTGTGCCGCATGGACACCGGCAGCGGCCTGTGCGAGGGGTGTTTCCGCACCCTGGACGAAATCCGGGTCTGGAGCCAGAGCGGTGACGCCGACAAGCAGCGCATGTGGGTTACGCTGTCGGAGCGCCTGCGCCAGACGCACCCCGACGCGTTCGACCCCGCCCGCGCCTGACTCTGAAAGGCCCCGCATGAAGCACATCACGTTCTATCTGGACTTCATCTCGCCCTACGCCTGGCTGGCGTTCGAGGAACTGCCCCAGGCGCTGATGGGCCTGAGCTATTCGGTGACCTACAAGCCGCTGCTGTTCGCCGCCCTGCTCAAGCACCACGGGCAGCTGGGCCCGGCGGAGATTCCGGCCAAGCGCGACTGGACCTACCGCCAGGTGCAGTGGCTGGCGCACAGCAAGGGCCGCGCGCTGGACCTGCCGGCGGTCCACCCCTTCAACCCGCTGGGCCTCCTGCGCCTGGCCATTGCCACCGACCCGCAGGGCCAGCCTAACCGCTATGTCTGCGAGACGCTGTTCCGCCACGTCTGGGTGGGCGGGCAGGACGCCGCCGACGCCCCGCGCCTGGCGGCGCTGACCGCGCAGCTGACGCCCCCGCGCAACCCGGGGGACGCGTCGGTCAAGGACCAGCTCAAGGCCCATGGCGACGAGGCCATTGCCAAGGGCATCTTCGGCGTGCCGGCGATGGAGGTGGACGGCAAGGTGTTCTGGGGCCAGGACAGCCTGCCCATGCTGCGCGCTTACCTCGAAGGCGACCCCTGGTTTGACGGCCCCCAGTGGGACGCCGTGCAGGCCGTGCCCGCCGGAGTGACTCGTCAGTAAAGTCAGGCCCCGGGCAGCGGAAAATGGGCGGGTGTGCATTACCCCTGTGAGCCCCGCATGCCCAGCGCCTTCAATTTCGCGTCATCGCCCTTCGACTGCCTGACCCTGGAAGAGCAGCGCCTGGTGCGCGACCATGTGGACATTGCCTACTTTCCCCAGGGCGAAACCATCCTGGCGCCGGGCGCGCAGCCCACGCACCTGTTTGTCATCATCAAGGGCTTTGTCCAGCAGTTCGACGGCAACGAGGTGCTGACTACCTACGGTCCCGACGACTGCTTTGACGGCCGGGGGCTGGTGGCCGGCAAGGTGAGCAGCCGTTTCGTGGCGGCCGAGGAGGTGGTGGCCTACCAGCTGGCCAAGCAGACGGTGAGCGACCTGATTGCGGGCAACGCCACCTTTGGGGCCCTGCTGTTTTCCGATCTGTCCAACAAGCTCAGCGCGCTGTCGGAGCGGCAGAGCCGCCACGAGCTGCAGTCGCTCACCATGGCCCGGGTGGACGAGGCCTTTGTGCGCATGCCGTATTTCGTCGACGCCGACACCAGCATCCTGGAAGTGGTGAAGCAGTTCCACGCCTTGCGCACCGCCACCGTGCTGGTGCGCGACCGGCGTGTGGAACCGCCGGCGCTGGGCATCTTCACGGTGTCCGGGCTGCAGCAGGCCATCCTGCACGGCACGCCGCTGGACCGCCTGCCGGTGGGCGAGCTGGCCAACTTCTCCCTCATCCGCGTGCGCCCGGACGACCAGCTGGGCGACGCGCTGGCGGTCATGGTCAAGCACTCGGTGCACCGGGTGGTGGTGGCCGACGGCCCGCAGATTTTGGGCGTGCTGGAGGCGCTGGACCTGTTCAGCTACCTGTCCAACCAGTCCTACCAGATCAATGTCCAGATCATCGACGCCCAGGACGTGGCCACCCTCAAGCGGGCCGCCGAGCAGATCACCCGGCTGATTGCGCTGCTGCACCGCAACGGCACCAACGTCAACCTGATTGCCCGGCTGGTGCAGGCGCTCAATGCCCGCCTGTTCGAGCGGACCTGGCAGCTGATTGCGCCGCCCGACCTGGTGGCCAACAGCTGCCTGTTCGTGATGGGTAGCGAAGGCCGGGGCGAGCAGCTGCTCAAGACCGACCAGGACAACGGCCTGGTGCTGCGCGACGGCTACGTGTGTTCGGTGGACGTGGCGGCGGTGTGCCGCCAGTTCTCGGCGGCGCTGGCCGACTTCGGCTACCCGGCGTGCCCGGGCAACATCATGGTCAGCAACCCGCAGTGGTGCCAGAGCGTGGGCGACTTCAGCCAGATGGTGCGCCTGTGGTGGATGGCGCCCACCCCTGACAGCCTGATGGCGCTGGCCATCTTCCTGGACGCGCATGCGGTCTGCGGCGACACGGCCTTGCTGGACCAGGTGCGCGCGGCCGTGTTCGACCTGACAGCCGACAACGACGCCATGCTGGCGCGCTTTGCCTCGGCCATCAATTTCTTCGGCAGCAGCAGCGGCTGGTGGAACCGCCTGCTGTCGCTGGGCGAGCCGGGCAAGGAGCAGCTCGACATCAAGAAGGTGGGCGTGTTTCCGCTGGTGCATGGCATTCGCAGCCTGGCGCTGGCGCAGCACATTTCCGCCACCACCACGGCGGGCCGCATCGAGGCGCTGGTGGCCGCGGGCGTGTTGCCCGAGAAGCTGGCGGCCGACCTGGTCGACAGCCTGTACTTCTTCATGGGCCTGAAGCTGAAAGTGGGGCTGCAGGAACTGGCCACCGGGCATGCCGTCTCCGGCGGCGTGCAGGTGGACAAGCTCAGCAGCCTGGACCGCGACCTGCTCAAGGACACGCTGGGCGTGGTCAAGCAGTTCAAGGTGCTGCTGAACCAGCGCTTCCACCTGGACGCGGTGTGATGCGCTCGCGCCTGTCGCCCTTGCGCTGGTTCGCGGCCCTTAAGCGCGGGTGGATGCTGTACCACCTGGGGGACCCGCAGTTCCGCTTCATGTGGGATGCACCGCCCGAAGACGAATGGGTGGCGCTCGATTGCGAGACCACCGGGCTTAACGTGAAGACCGACGCCATCATCGCCATCGGCGCGGTGCGCATCCGGGGCAACCGCGTCATGACCAGCGAGCGCCTGGAGCTGCTGGTGCGTCCGCAGGGCCAGCGCATCTCGGCCGACAGCGTGCGGGTGCACCGCCTGCGCGAGCAGGACGTGGCGCAGGGCATCAGCGCCGAGGAGGCCATGGTGCGCCTGCTGCACTTCATCGGCAGCCGGCCCCTGGTTGGCTACTACCTGGAGTTCGACGTGGCCATGATCAACCGGGTGCTGTTTCCCATGCTCGGCATGGGGCTGCCGCAGCCGCGGTTCGAGGTCTCGGCCCTGTACTACGACTACAAGTACCGGCAACTGCCGGCGCAGGCGCGCGACGGCAGCGTCATCGACCTGCGCTTTGACAGTCTCATGCAGGATCTGGGCCTGCCGGTGCGCCCGGCGCACGATGCGCTCAACGACGCCGTCATGGCCGCACTGGCGTTCGTGAAGCTGCGTGCCGGCGCAGGCCGTTAGGCGGCGGCGCGGTCGGTGCCCGGCGGGGTGGCCAGCTGGTAGCGGTGCCCGCCGGATTGCTTGGCCTTGTACATCGCGTCATCGGCGGCCGTGCGCAGGTCGTCCTGTGCGCTGTGGCCGTCGCCCACCGCAATGCCGATGGACAGGCCGATGCGGCAGGCGCCGTGCTGGAGCGTGACCGGGGCCTCCAGGGCCTTGAGGCACTTGGTGGCCACCGCGCAGGCCGCGGCCTCGGCCCGCTCGGGCGCGGTGTCGAGGTCTTCCATCACCATCATGAACTCGTCGCCCCCCAGGCGGGCCAGGGTGTCCGATTCGCGCACCACCGCGCCCAGGCGGCGCGCCACTTCGACCAGGGCGGCATCGCCGGCCTCGTGCCCCAGGCTGTCGTTGATGGGCTTGAACCCGTCCAGGTCCAGGTACAGCACGCCCATGTGGGTGCCATTGCGCTGCGCGCGCGCCAGCGCCTGGGTCAGGCGGTCGTTCAGCAGCGTGCGGTTGGGCAGCCCGGTGAGGGGGTCGTGGTGGGCGGCCTGCTCCAGTGCCATCTGGTTGACCTGCAGCTTGGCCAGCAGGCGGTTGAACGCCATGGTCAGGCTGCCCACTTCGTCTTCCCGCACCACCGTCAGCGGCTCCAGCGGCAAGTCGCCCCGCGTCATGCGGTCGGCCTGGTCGGCAGCCCGCAGCAGGGGGCGGAAGATGAACAGCAGACTGATCGAGGACAGGATGATGAAGACGATCACGGCGCCGGCGCTGCCGAGCGTCACCAGGTATTTGGCCCGGGAGACGGAGGCAAATGCCTCGGCCGTCGGGATGCGGGCCACCACGAACCAGCCGGTGCTGGGAACCGACGCCATGGCGGAAATTTCTTCCACGCCCTGCGCGTTGACGGTGACACCGCTGCCCCGGTAGCCGGCCATGGCGCGGTCATGCAGGGGGTTCACGCCCTCCGGGGGGGTGGGCTTGAGGGCCATCTCCGGCTTGCTGGAGGCGATGAACAGCCGGTCGCGTGGCGAGACCAGCAGGAACCCGCCGCCTTCTCCGATGCGGCTCTGCTGTGCCAGGGAAAGAAACCCGGGCGCGTTCAGGGCCGTGACGCCGGCGAGCACCGCGCGGACCTGCCCGGATGCGTCCTTGATGGGCACGGCCATGGGCAGCACGGGTACCTGGGCCACCCGGCCCACGACGGGGCGGCCCACCGCAAAGTCTCCGGCCAGCGCGGTGCGGATGTAGTCACGGTCGCCGTAGTTCACGGTGGCGCGCAAGGGGCTGGGGGGGAAGTCCGCCAGGGGCTGGCCGGTCTGGTCGGTGACGAAGACCCCGTGGGAGAAAAGGGGCTGCAAGGGGTAGCGTTCGCCCAGCCACTGGCGCAACGCGTCGGGGCGGCTCAGCAGCTCCAGTGGCAGGGACTCGGCCATTTTCCGAAGCAACACCTGGCGCTCCACGATCTTGTAGTCGACATCGCGGGCCACGTAGCTGGCCAGGGATTCCTGCTGGGACGCGAACACGCGGCTCAGGTCTTCCGCCAGAAAGGTTGTAAGGGTGAAATACCGGCCCACTGCGCCCATGAGCACAACGGCAACGCCAATCAGGAGCAGGCGGGTGATGATGCTGTTGGCGATGCGTTGAATCGACATTAAATTGATATTAATGGAAAAACGCATTTTGCATAGCCCTGTGTCCTTTTGATGACGGACCGCCCCGGAGCAGGGCGGGCGTAAAAAAACCGGGCAGTTGCCCGGTTTTTTGGTGTGGGCGTGAACCGCCCGTTTAGTGACCCGATGCGCCCGAGGCACCCAGGCCGGTCTCGGAGCGCACCTGCTGCGCCTTGAACAGGTCGCGTTCCTTGGCGGCCTGCGGGCTGCGGTCCAGCACCGAGAACAGCCACACGCCCACGAAGCCGATGGTCATGGAGAACAGGGCCGGGGACGAGTAGGGGAACCAGGCCGAGCCCTTGGGGTTGCCCAGCACGGCTTCCCACACCGAGGGCGACACCACGGTCAGGCCGACCGAGGAGATCAGGCCCAGGAAGCCGCCGATGACGGCGCCCTTGGTGGTGCAGTCTTTCCACAGCACGGACATGAACAGCACCGGGAAGTTGGCCGATGCCGCAATGGCGAAGGCCAGCGCCACCATGAAGGCGATGTTCTGCTTCTCGAAGGCGATGCCCAGGCCCACGGCGATGATGCCCAGTGCCACGGTGGTGATGCGCGAGACCTTCAGTTCGGAGGCGCTGTCGGCGTTGCCCTTCTTGATCACGGTGGCGTACAGGTCGTGCGACACGGCCGACGCGCCGGAGAGCGTCAGGCCGGCCACCACGGCCAGGATGGTGGCAAAGGCCACGGCAGAAATGAAGCCGAAGAACACGTTGCCGCCAACGGCCTTGGCCACCAGCACCGCAGCCATGTTGGCCGAGCCGCCGCCGCCCTTGATGATGCCCTTGGCCGTGTCCGCAAACTCGGGGTTGGTCAGCACCAGGGTGATGGCACCGAAGCCGATGATGAAGATCAGGACGTAGAAGTAACCGATCCAGGTGGTCGCCCAGAACACGGACTTGCGGGCTTCCTTGGCGTCGGGCACCGTGAAGAAGCGCATCAGGATGTGGGGCAGACCTGCGGTACCGAACATCAGAGCCATGCCGAAGGAAATGGCAGAGATCGGGTCCTTGATGAAACCACCGGGTCCCATGATGGACAGGCCTTCCTTGGCGGGCACGATGGCCTGGGCCTTGGCCAGCGCGGCAGCGGCGGCAGCCTGGGCTTCCGGCGTGGTCGCCGCGGCAGCAGCAGCGGTGGCCGACGCGATGGCCGCGGTCTGGGCGTTGGAGGCCAGCAGGGTCTTCACGATCACACCCTTGGCAAACAGGGCTTCAGGGCTGAAGCCGAACTGCGCCAGCACCATGACGGCCATGAAGGTCACGCCGGCCAGCAGCAGGCAGGCCTTGATGATCTGCACCCAGGTGGTGGCGGTCATGCCGCCGAACAGCACGTACACCATCATCAGCACGCCGACGATGACCACGGCCACGATGTAGTCCAGGCCGAACAGCAGCTTGATCAGCGCACCGGCGCCCACCATCTGGGCGATCAGGTAGAACGCCACTACCACCAGCGTGCCGGAGGCGGCAAAGACGCGGATGGGGGTCTGCTGGAAGCGGTAGCCGGCCACGTCGGCAAAGGTGAACTTGCCCAGGTTGCGCAGGCGCTCGGCCATCAGGAAGGTGATGACGGGCCAGCCCACCAGGAAGCCGATGGAGTAGATCAGGCCGTCATAGCCCGAAGCCATCACGGCGGCGGAAATACCCAGGAAGGAAGCGGCCGACATGTAGTCGCCGGCAATGGCCAGGCCGTTCTGGAAGCCGGTGATGCCACCGCCGCCGGTGTAGAAGTCGGCAGCCGACTTGGTCTTGGCTGCGGCCCACTTGGTGATGAACAGGGTGCCCACCACAAAGACGGCAAACATGGAAATGGCGACGTAGTTGGTGGGTTGCTTGTCCACCTGGCCCAGGTCACCGCCAGCGGCTTGCGCGGCAGCGGCCGCGAACAGTGCGCCCAGCGCGATCAGGAATTGGAGTCCGGCCTTCATTTGGAAGCTTCTTTCAGGATTTCGGCGGTCAGACGGTCGAATTCGCCATTGGCGCGACGCACATAGATGCCCGTGATGATGATGGTGAAGACGATGACGCCAAAACCGATGGGAACGCCCAGGGAGGTGACGCCAGCGCCAATGGGCTGGGCCAGGAAGGGCTTGTCGAACGCAATCAGCGCGATGTAGCCGTAATACACCACCATCATGATGGCGGTCAGCAGCCAGCCGAAGCTGTTGCGTTTCTTGCGAAGTTCGTGGTACTTCGGGTTGGCCTCGATCTTGGCCACGACAGGGTCGGTCATATATCTCCTACGATTTACTAGTTCTACAACAGCGCGGTGCGGCCGTTGCCGGGGCGGATATTGGTCGGATGGTCTGACTAAGTCCTTACGGATTACTAGGAAATACGAGGACTTTCCCTAGGGCGAAGGAGGCTGAAAAATCCGCCGAAAGCGGCATTGCTCCAATATTTTTCACCATGGAAAAACGGGCGTCAGGGTT
The DNA here is from genome assembly GCF_058793415.1 of Rhodoferax sp. MLSD5-FHT05B10. Taxonomy (NCBI): domain Bacteria; kingdom Pseudomonadati; phylum Pseudomonadota; class Betaproteobacteria; order Burkholderiales; family Comamonadaceae; genus Rhodoferax; species Rhodoferax sp. MLSD5-FHT05B10. Next base: position 180,494 of record NZ_JBXAFT010000007.1, read on the forward strand.
AGTTCCTAGTGCGTAAGGTAACGTTCAGCTTGGAGTCAGCTTGCGTTGGAAAGCTGTCAGAACTAGGTCAGAACTGCTCAACATAGTTCGCCTCATCCACCCGTGCCGGGTGGTTGAAATTATTTAAAAAAGGAGACCCAACTATGGCAACAGCAGCCCCACGGCCGATGTCTGCGGAAGAGAAGAAAGTCATCTTCGCTTCCTCACTCGGTACGGTTTTTGAGTGGTACGACTTCTACCTGTACGGTTCGTTGGCGGCCATCATTGCCAAACAGTTCTTCAGTGGACTGGACGCTGGCTCCGCCTTCATCTTCGCCTTGCTGGCGTTCGCGGCCGGTTTCATCGTGCGCCCCTTCGGCGCGCTGGTGTTCGGTCGTCTGGGCGACATGATCGGGCGCAAGTACACCTTCCTGGTGACCATCCTGATCATGGGTCTGTCGACCTTTGTCGTGGGTATCCTGCCCAACTACGCCACCATCGGCGTGGCCGCCCCCGTGATCCTGATTGCCCTGCGCATGCTGCAAGGCCTGGCACTGGGCGGTGAGTACGGCGGTGCTGCCACCTACGTGGCCGAGCACTCGCCCCACGGCAAGCGCGGCGCCTACACCTCCTGGATCCAGACCACGGCCACCCTGGGCCTGTTCCTGAGCCTGATGGTGATTCTGGGTACCCGCACCATCGTCGGTGAGGCTGCCTTTGCCGACTGGGGCTGGCGCGTGCCGTTCATCGTGTCCATCCTGCTGTTGGCCGTGTCGGTCTACATCCGCTTGAGCATGAATGAGTCGCCCGCCTTCACCAAGATGAAGGCCGAAGGCAAGACCTCCAAGGCGCCTCTGTCCGAATCCTTCGGCCAGTGGAAGAACCTGAAGATCGTGATCCTGGCCCTGATCGGCCTGACCGCCGGCCAGGCCGTGGTCTGGTACTCCGGCCAGTTCTACGCCCTGTTCTTCCTGACCCAAGCCCTGAAGGTGGACGGCGCTTCCGCCAACATCTATGTGGCCATCTCCCTGGTCATTGGCACACCGTTCTTCGTGATCTTCGGTGCCTGGTCCGACAAGATTGGCCGCAAGCCCATCATCATGGCCGGCTGCCTGTTGGCAGTGGTGACGTACTTCCCGGTGTTCGAGGCGCTGACCAAGGCCGGCAACCCCGACCTGTACGCTGCCCAGCAAAAGAACAAGGTGATCGTTACCGCTGATCCGAGCGAGTGCTCGTTCCAGTTCAACCCCACCGGTACCGCCAAGTTCACCAGCTCGTGCGATATCGCCAAGCAGGTTCTGGCCGGCGCTTCGGTGAGCTACGACAACGTGGTGGGTGCCCCCGGCTCGGTGGCAACCATCAAGATCGGTGAAACCGCCATCTCCAGCTACACGTCCAAGGGCCTGCCCGCCGACGAAGCCAAGGCCAAGGACGCTGCGTTCAAGAAGGCTGTGGCAGACGACCTGAAGGCCGCCGGCTACCCCGCCAAGGCTGACATGGCCAAGGTGGACAAGGTCATGGTCATCGCCATCCTGACCTACCTCGTGATCCTGGTGACCATGGTGTACGGCCCCATTGCCGCCATGCTGGTGGAACTGTTCCCGACCCGTATCCGCTACACCTCCATGAGCTTGCCCTACCACATCGGTAACGGCTGGTTCGGTGGTCTGTTGCCCACCACGGCGTTTGCCATCGTGGCGCAAACCGGTAACATGTACAACGGTTTGTGGTACCCCGTCATCATTGCTGGCATGACCTTCGTGGTCGGCATGTTGTTCGTCCGTGAAACCAAGGACGTGGACATCTACGCCAACGATTGAGTATGAGTTGAGTTAACGGCCCCGGACCTACAGGCCCGGGGCCTTTTTATTTCATTTAGGAATGGGTATGTGGAAAATTGCAGTGGGTTTTGTGGTGTTTGCCGGTTTGGCCATGTTCATCCTGAGCAAGGGCGGCGATATTGACATGAGTGGAGAGAAGCACGGCATTGAGACCGAGCACGCGCCGACTGCCGCCGCATCGGCACCCGTAGCGGCCGCCAGTGCCAGCAAGTAAGCAGCCTCCGGCCGGCGACAAGACCGGCATGGGGGACAGGCTTAGTCGAGGGAGCCGTTTATCTCAATCTGGAGCGCAGCCATGAAATACATCAAGACAGAAGCGGGGCAGCTGGCGTTCAAGGAGCGGTCGGTGCTGTTTTCCTCGCGGCAGCGCACCGCATTCATCATGTTCGATGGCAACAAGGACGTGGCGCAGGTGCTTGCCGCCATGTCCGGCATGGGGCTGACGCAGGAGGATGTGGAGCACATGGTGGCGCAGGGTTTCCTGACCCCGGCACCCGGCCAGGCCGCCCTGGCGCAAGCCGATGCCGCACAGGCCTCGGCCAAGGAGGCTGCGGCGGAAACTTTCAGCGCGCGCTCGCCTCAGGACCGGTACAAGGATGCCAAGCCGCTGGCCACGCAACTCACGGCAGGCCTGGGTCTGCGCGGGTTCCGGCTGAACATGTCGGTGGAGGCCGCCAGCGGCTATGACGACCTGCTGGCCCTGCTGCCCAAGATCAAGGATGCAGTCGGCCCCAAAGCCTGTCAGGAATTGGAACGCGCCCTCACAGGTTGAGGGCAACTGCCTAGAATGTCTTTCCCTATCAGGAAAGAGCATTCACCATGTCCCAGGGCACCATCCGCATTCGCGGAGCGCGGCAGCACAATCTCAAGAACATTGACCTCGACATCCGCACGGGTGAATTGACGGTCGTCACCGGGCCCAGCGGGTCCGGCAAATCCAGCCTGGTGTTTGACACGCTGTATGCCGAAGGGCAGCGGCGCTACGTGGAAACGTTCTCGGCCTACGCCCGCCAGTTTCTGGACCGCATGGACAAACCGGCGGTGGACAAGGTGGAAGGCGTGCCGCCCGCCATTGCCATCGACCAGACCAACCCGGTGCGCTCCAGCCGCTCCACCGTGGGCACCATGACGGAGCTCAACGACCACATCAAGCTGCTGTATTCCCGCGCTGGCGCCCTGTTCGACCGCCAAACCGCGCTGCCGGTGCAGCACGACACGCCCGAGACCATCTACGCCGAACTGCTGCGCCGCGCCCAGGCCGAGGGCGACCCCCGCCTGGTGCTGACTTTTCCGGTGGAGCTGCCAGCATCGACGACCGCCGAGGAAGTGACCCAGTGGTTGTCCGCCAGCGGCTTCACCCGCGTGCAGGCTGAGCGCGAGGTGTCCACCATCGCAGGCTCGCGCAAGGTGCTGGACGTGGTCGCCGACCGCTTTCGCATGGCCCATGTGGAGAAGGCGCGTGCCTTGGAGGCGATAGAGGTTGCCCTCAAGCGTGGCAGCGGCCGGCTCAATGTTTATGTGCTGAATGAGGCCCCAGCACCCGTGGAATCTGCGCAACCAGCTGCAGAATTGATAGCGGATGTGGCGGCTCCGACCTGGCGTTTCTCCACCGGCCTGCACTGCCCGCAGAGCGACATCCGCTACCAGGACCCGATTGCCTCGCTGTTTTCCTTCAACTCGGCCGTGGGGGCCTGCGAGGCCTGCCGCGGCTTTGGCCGCGTGGTGGGCGTGGATATGGGGCTGGTCATTCCCAACGACAAGCTCACGCTGCGCGCCGGCGCCGTCAAGCCCATGCAGACCCCCGCCTGGCAGGAGTGCCAGGACGATCTGATGCGCCACGCCGAAGGGGCCGGCATCCCGCGCGACACGCCCTGGTACAAGCTCACCCCCGAGCAACAGGGCTGGGTCATCAACGGTTCGCCCAACTGGAATGGCAAGTGGAACCAGCATTGGTTCGGCATCCGGCGCTTCTTCGAGTACCTGGAGAGCAAGGCCTACAAGATGCACATCCGCGTGCTGCTGTCCAAGTACCGCAGCTACACGCCGTGCGGTACCTGTGGCGGGGCGCGGCTGAAGACCGAGAGCCTGCTGTGGCGCATTGGAACCAAGGAGCAGGCCGACGCAGTGTTGACGCCTGCCAAGCGCTTCATGCCGCAGGGGGTTCAATGGACCCGTGCGCAGCTGGAAGCCTTGCCGGGGCTGTGTCTGCATGACCTGATGCTGCTGCCGCTGGACAAGCTGCGGCGCTTCTTTGATGCCTTGCAGGCGGGGGTAGGCGTGGCAGGCGTGCCCAACCCGGCGTCGGCTACGACGGAAGCGGAAGCCAAGACATTGAAGCTGCTGCTTGAAGAAGTCTGCACCCGGCTGAAGTACCTGTGCGACGTCGGCATCGGCTACCTCACGCTGGACCGCCAGAGCCGCACCCTGAGTGGCGGTGAGGTGCAGCGCATCAACCTCACCACCGCGCTGGGCACCTCGCTGGTCAACACCCTGTTCGTGCTGGACGAACCCAGCATCGGCCTGCACCCGCGCGACATGGACCGCATCATCGTCGCCATGCAGCGCCTGCGCGACGCCGGCAACACCCTGGTGGTGGTGGAGCACGATCCGGCCGTCATGCTGGCGGCTGACCGCATGATCGACATGGGTCCGGGCCCGGGCGAGAAGGGCGGCCGCATCGTGTTCGACGGCTCCACGGCCGACCTGCGCGGCGCCGACACGCTGACTGGCGCCTACCTGGGCGGGCGTAAGCAGGTGGGCATGGGCTTCAAGCGCATGGTCGCGCCCAGCACACCGCGCCTGGTGCTGGAAGGCGCCACTGAGCACAACCTGAAAAACGTGCACGTCGAAATCCCGCTGCAGCGCCTGGTGTGCATCACCGGCGTCAGCGGCTCGGGCAAGTCCACCCTGGTGCAGGACGTGCTGGCGCCGGCGCTGTTGCGCCACTTCGGCAAGGCCACCGAGACGCCCGGCGCGCATGAGCGCCTGCTGGGCGCCGAGCAGCTGAGCGAGGTGGTTTTTGTGGACCAGTCGCCCATCGGCAAGACGGCGCGTTCCAACCCGGTGAGCTATGTGGGCGCCTGGGACGCCGTGCGCGAGATCTTTGCCGGTGCCGACCTGGCCCGCGAGCGCGGCTACACGGCCAGCAAGTTCAGCTTCAACGGCGGCGACGGCCGCTGCCCCACCTGCGGTGGCTCGGGCTTTGAGCACATCGAGATGCAGTTCCTGAGCGACGTGTACCTGCGCTGCCCCGACTGCGACGGCAAGCGTTACCGGCCGGAGATTCTGGAGGTGACGATTGAGCGCAAGGGCCGGCGCGTCAATGTGTCTGACGTGCTGGAGCTGACGGTGAGCGAAGCCGCCGACCTGTTCAGCGCCGACCGCGACGTGATCCGTGCCCTGCAGCCCATCGTGGATGTGGGCCTGGAATATGTGAAGCTGGGCCAGCCTGTGCCCACGCTGTCGGGCGGCGAGGCCCAGCGCCTGAAGGTGGCGGGCTTTCTGGCCGAAGCCGCCAAGGCCAGCACCGCCAGCCGCCAGGCCGTGGCGCGCCGGGGCACGCTGTTCATGCTGGACGAGCCGACCACGGGCCTGCACTTTGACGACATCGCCAAGCTGATGCGCGCGCTGCGCAAGCTGCTGGAGGCGGGGCATTCGCTGCTGGTGATCGAGCACAACCTGGATGTGATCCGCGCCTCCGACTGGTTGATCGACCTGGGCCCGGAAGGGGGCGATGCCGGCGGTGAGGTGGTGGCGTTGGGCACGCCCGAGGATGTGATGTTGCACGCCACCTCGCACACCGGGCGGGCACTTAGGGAGTATGCGGCGGCCATGGGGGTGGTGCATTCGGTTGCGGAACCGCGTGCTGCCTATTCCCTGGAACGCGCTGCCGGGGTTGGCGCTGCGCCGGGAGCCTCATACGTCGGCTTCGCCGCCGGAAAATCGGCACTCGGCGCAGTGCCCACCTCGACGGGTGGTCGGCACGCGGACGCATCGGACTCCATTCGTATCGTCAATGCCAAGGAGCACAACCTCAAGTCGCTGTCGGTGGACATTCCGCGCGGCAAGTTTAACGTGGTGACCGGCGTGTCGGGTTCGGGCAAGTCCACGCTGGCGTTTGACATCCTGTTCAACGAAGGGCAGCGCCGCTACCTGGAGTCGCTCAATGCCTATGCGCGCTCCATCGTGCAGCCGGCGGGCCGGCCGGAGGTGGATGCGGTGTATGGCATTCCGCCCACGGTGGCCATCGAGCAGCGGCTGTCGCGTGGCGGGCGCAAGTCCACGGTGGGCACCACGACCGAGGTCTGGCACTTCCTGCGTCTTTTGTATGTGAAGCTGGGCACGCAGCACTGCATTCATGACGGCGCGGCGGTGCAGCCGCAGTCGGCCGACAGCATTGCCGCGCAGTTGCTCAAGAACTTCCGCGGCCAGCACATCGGGCTGCTGGCGCCGCTGGTGTCCGGGCGCAAGGGCGTGTACACCGAGCTGGCCGACTGGGCGCGCCCGCGCGGCTTCACGCACCTGCGGGTGGATGGCAACTTCCTGCCCACCACCAATTTCCCGCGCATCGACCGCTTCAAGGAACACACCATTGAGCTGCCCGTGGCCAGCCTGGACGTGAACCCGGCGCAGGAAGCCGCCTTGCGTGAGGCCCTGGCCACGGCGCTCACGCACGGCAAGGGCGTGGTGCATGTGCTCTCGGGCATGGACGGCCTGAAGGAGGCGCTGCTGGCTGGTACATCGGCTGCCGGCATTGGCCGCGTGCAGGTGTTCTCCACCAAGCGGGCCTGCCCGGTGTGTTCCACCTCCTACGTGGAGCTGGACCCGCGCCTCTTCAGCTACAACAGCAAGCACGGTTGGTGCCCCGATTGCGTGGGTACCGGCGTGGCCCTGACCAAAGAGCAGCGCAAGGTGTTTGACGACTCCGTGAAGGACGACGACAACAAGGGCCGCGAGCAGACCTTCGCCGAGGTGGACATTGAGGACCTCCACGATGCCACCTGCCCCACCTGCCAGGGCACGCGGCTGAACGCTACAGCGCGGGCCGTGCAGTTTGCCGGTGTCGGCATTGCCGACATAGCGCGCCTGAGCGTGAGCGATGTGCGCCAGTGGGTGCAGACGCTGCAGGTGGCGGGCGGCATGAGCGCCCGCGAGGCCGACATCGCCCGCGACCTGGTGCCGGAAATCAGGAGCCGGCTGGAGTTTCTGGAGCAGGTGGGTCTGGGCTACCTCACGCTGGACCGGGGCGCACCCACGCTCAGCGGCGGTGAGGCGCAGCGCATCCGCTTGGCCGCGCAACTGGGCAGCAACCTCCAGGGCGTGTGCTACGTGCTGGACGAGCCCACCATCGGCCTGCATGCGCGGGACAACGCAATCCTGCTGGGCGCCTTGCGATCGTTGAGTGACAAGGGCAACACCCTGGTGGTGGTGGAGCACGACGAGGACACCATCCGCCATGCGGACCACATCATCGACATCGGTCCCAGCGCGGGCAAACGCGGCGGGCGGCTGGTGGCAGAGGGTTCGGTGGCCGATGTGCAGAACGCCGCAGACTCCCAGACCGGGCGGTATCTGCTGCATGCGATGCAGCATCCGTTGATGCCGCGGCGGTCGGTGGTGTCGTATGCGGAATCGGTGGCGCGCGCCGCGGCCGCCAAATCGGCACTTGGCGTGCCGGCGTCGGCCGTGGGGGGGGCAGCGGGCAAGAAGCCACGGGGCAAAGCCGCCAAGGCCGCGGAGGTGGCGGCTGCCAATGCAGCGGCCAGCGCGGCGGCCAATGCGGAGTACGCCAGCCGCGGTGTGGTGGACGCCAGCGCGCCACTGCAATGGATCACGGTGCAGGGCGCCAACCTGCACAACCTGCAAGCCGTCACGGCCCATGTTCCGCTCAAGCGGCTGGTCGCCATCACCGGGGTCTCCGGCTCCGGCAAGTCCACCCTGGCGCGCGATGTGCTGCTGACCAACGTGCAGGCCGCCGTGCAGAAACGCAGCACCAAGGCGGGGCGGGATGCGCTCGACGCCGGGGAGTCCATCCCCTGGACCGGCTGCGCGGGCGTGACCGGCTTCGAGACCGTGGACCGCGTGCTGGAAGTGGACCAGACCCCCATCGGCAAGACGCCCCGCAGTTGCCCGGCCACCTACATCGGCTTCTGGGACACCATCCGCAAGCTCTTTGCCGACACGCTGGAAGCCAAGGCCCGGGGCTACGCTGCCAACCGCTTCAGCTTCAACACCGGTGAGGGCCGCTGCCCCGGCTGCGAGGGGCAGGGCATTCGCACCATCGGGATGAGCTTTTTGCCGGACGTGAAGGTGCTGTGCGAAACCTGCAAGGGCGCGCGCTTCAATCCCGAGACCCAGGCCGTCACCTGGCGCGGCAAGAACATTGGCGACGTGCTGCAGATGGAGGTGGACGAGGCGGTGGAATTCTTCGCCGCCATGCCCTCCATTGCCCACCCGCTGCAGCTGCTGAAAGACGTGGGGCTGGGGTATCTGACGCTGGGCCAGCCCTCGCCCACGCTCAGCGGCGGCGAGGCGCAGCGCATCAAGCTGGTGACGGAGCTGTCCAAGGTGCGCGACGACATTGGCAAGCGCGGCCAGAAGGCCCCGCACACGCTGTACGTGCTGGACGAGCCCACCGTGGGCCTGCACATGAGCGATGTAGAAAAACTCATCCAAGTGCTGCACCGCCTGGTGAACGGCGGGCACAGCGTGGTCGTCATCGAGCACGACCTGGATGTGATCGCCGAGGCCGACTGGGTCATCGACCTGGGGCCGGACGGCGGCAACGCCGGCGGCCAGGTCGTGGCCGCGGACACACCGGAGGCAGTGGTGCGGCTGGGCACCCACACCGGCAAGGCATTGCAGGCGGTGCTGTCGCGATGAGCCAGGAAATGCAAGCGCTCACCGAAGCCCTGCGCGCCTTTGCCGCCGAGCGCGACTGGGCGCAGTTCCACTCCCCCAAGAACCTGGCCTGCGCGCTGTCGGTGGAGGCGGCCGAGTTGCTGGAGCACTTCCAGTGGCTCACCGAAGCGCAGAGCCGCGCCCTTGGCCAAGAGAAGACGCAAGAGGTAGCCGCCGAGGCGGCGGACGTGTTCCTTTACCTGCTGCAGCTGTGCGACCAGCTGGATATCGACCTGCTGGCCGCCGCACGGGACAAGGTGGAGGTCAACCGCAAAAAATACCCGGTGGCCACCGCACGCGGCAACGCCAGGAAGCACCCCGAGTTGTGATGTATTTGCTATAAAAAAAGTAGCTGGCTGCGCAATGAATACGTAGCTTTCAACTGGTTTAATCGCAAAAAACAACGTCATCCAAACGATTGCGGCCCTACTGGGACACAGTAGAAATGACGTTCTCTTTTGCGGTGTGGACCCGCCCACGCGACATTAGTTTGATTATTAAACTATATCGGGTTTGTCCCTATGGGTTTAATTTTCAGCGTTTACATAATTAGTTCATCGTTCGTACTAAATGCATCGTGTTGCATTTAACGCAGCACGATGGCTCGGATGAGTCTTTCCAAAACCAATGGCCTGTCACGGGCCAACTTACTGGAGACATAGATGAAACTGAAGACATCCCTAACAGCCCTGGCCCTGAGCTTGGCCGCCGCTGGTGCATTCGCCCAAGTTGTGGGTGTGAGCTGGTCCAATTTCCAGGAAGAGCGCTGGAAGACCGATGAAACCGCCATCAAGGCCCAATTGGCCAAGGACGGCGCAACGTACATCAGTGCCGATGCTGCGGGTTCCCCCGAGAAACAGCTGGCAGACATTGATAGCCTGATCGCCAAGGGTGCAAAAGCGCTGATCATTCTGGCCATGGACAAGGATGCGATTCTGCCTGCCGTCAACAAGGCCAAGCAGCAAAAAATTCCCGTGGTGGCCTATGACCGTTTGATCGAAGCGCCTGGCGTGTACTACATCACGTTTGACAACGTGGAAGTGGGGCGCATGCAAGCCCGAGCCATCTTTGCAGTCAAGCCCAAGGGCAACTACGTGATGATTAAAGGCTCGCCAACCGACCCCAACGCCGACTTCCTGCGCGGTGGCCAGCAAGAAATCATTGCTGCAGCCGTCAAGAAGGGCGACATCAAGATTGTGGGCGAGGAGTACACCGAAGGCTGGAAGCCGGAAGTGGCACAGAAGAACATGGAGCAAATCCTCACCAAGACCGGCGGCAAGGTTGACGCAGTGGTGGCCTCCAACGATGGCACCGCTGGCGGTGTGGTCGCTGCATTGAATGCAAAAGGTATCAAGGGCATACCCGTATCAGGACAGGATGGTGACCACGCTGCGCTGAACCGCGTGGCTTTGGGCAGCCAGACCGTGTCGGTCTGGAAAGACGCGCGTGACCTGGGCCGTGATGCCGCCGCCGCCGCCGTGGTGTTGGCCAAAGGGCACAAGGTGGATGCTGCCAAAACTTGGAACGGTGGTGAGAAAAAGATTGCCTTGCAAGCCCAGTTTCTCAAGCCTGTTGCCATAACGGCTAAAAATCTGGATTTGGTAGTGAAGGCGGGCTGGATCACGAAGGACGACCTGTGCAAGGGCGTAGATGTTGCCAAGGGCCCCGCCGCCTGCAAATAGTGCGTTATTTCCTTGCGAGAGCGTAATGCCCTCCAACTGCGGGCTGGGCTCAGCCCGCAGTTTTTTGATGTCTTGCGGAGAACGCATGTGAATCCCGTTTTGAACTCGCTCAAGCAGGCCGCCATCGACTGGCGTCTGGTGATGATGGGCACGGTGCTGGCAACGATTGCCATCGTGTTCAACGTCATGTCCGGCGGACTGTTTTTGTCCCCCGAGAACCTTTACAACATTGCACAGCAGACAGCCGTTGTCGGCGTGATTGCCACCGTCGTGGTACTGGTCATCGTGGCGCGTCACATTGATCTGTCGGTGGGCTCGGTTATGGGTTTTGTCGGTGTGTTGATTGCCACCCTGATGTATACCGCTGGGTGGCATTGGGTGCCGGCGAGCCTGGCTGGAATGGCCGTGGCAATCGTCGTGTCGCTGTACCAGGGGGCACTGACTGCTGTACTGGGTGTGCCTTCCTTCGTTGTCACACTGGGTGGATTAATGTCCTTTCGCGGCGCGGCCTTTCTGGTGGCAGATGGCAAGACACAGCCGGTTAGCGATGAGTTTTTCCAACGCCTGGGCGGTGGCTATGACGGCGCAATCGGCGTACAAGCCAGTTGGGCGCTGGCGGCGGTGTTCATTCTGGCCTTGTTCGTACAAATGTGTATCAAGCGCCAGGCCCGTACTGCGTACGAAGTCCCAAATAGCCCCTTGTGGCTGGATATGGCGTTGGTCCTGGTTCCCGCACTAATCGTGGTGGGTTTTGTGGCGGCCATGAATGGCTATGAGATACCCGGCAAGGATGGCCCACAGGGTATTCCGATTCCAGTGCTGATCTGGGCCGCAGTGACATTGATCTTGTCGTTTATCGTGCGCCGCACACGCTTTGGCCGGTATGTGTTTGCCATGGGCGGCAACCCCGAGGCGGCCGCACTGGTGGGTATTCCGGTGCGACGCGTTACGCTGATGTTGTTCGCGCTTATGGGGGTGCTCATCACCATCGCCGCCATCGTTTCCATTGCGCGCCTGAATGCCGGCACCAACTCGCTGGGCAGCGGCATGGAGCTGTATGTGATTGCAGCCGCCGTGATCGGCGGAACCGCTCTGGCCGGTGGCAGTGGATCGATTTTTGGCTCGGTGCTGGGGGCGCTCATCATGCAATCCATTGATAGCGGCATGTTGCTGCTCGATGTCTCAATTGGCGTGCGCTACGTCATCATCGGCCAGGTACTTATCGCAGCCGTGGTGTTTGATGTGGTTTACCGCCGCATGACAGGAGACACCGTATGAGCCAGACCCCAACCCCCTTGGTGGAAATGCGCCACATCGGCAAGGCGTTTGGCGGCGTACAGGCGGTGGATGATGTGAGCATCAATCTGTACCCCGGCGAGGTGGTTGCGCTGCTGGGTCACAACGGAGCGGGCAAGTCTACGCTCATGAAAATGCTGGCCGGGGCTTATCCACTTGATAACGGCGAGATCGTTATCAGTGGGGAGAAGGCGCACATTCGCACGCCTGTGGATGCGCAGCGCTGCGGCATTGAATCGATTTACCAGACGCTGGCGCTTGCCGACAACCTGGACGCGGTAGCCAACCTGTTCTTGGGGCGCGAGCTGCTGACCCGCTGGAGAACGCTGGACGACCATCGTATGGATGCGCACGCCCGCAAGGTTTTCCACCGGTTGAACAAAAATTTCAAAAATGTGCGCACACCGGTGCGCCGCCTCTCGGGCGGACAGCGCCAGGTGGTAGCCATTTCGCGTGCCATCTATTTCAACGCCAAGATATTGATCATGGACGAACCCACGGCGGCCCTGGGCCCCGAAGAAACCGCCATGGTGGGTAGTCTGGTCCGCCAGCTCAAGGCAGATGGCGTGGGTATTTTCCTGATCACCCACGACATGCCCGATGTGTTTGGTCTCAGTGACCGTCTGGCGGTAATGAAGAACGGAAAATTGGTGGGAACCTACCGCACAACAGACGTTGTGGAAGATGACGTTCTTGGCATGATCATCGCAGGAAAACAGCCTCACGATATAGCGCAAACCCTCTCTCTTTGAGGCCTAGCGCATAACCAGCAACACCATGAAAACTACCGGCGATCAACAACTTGTCAAACGCATTAACCGCAGTGTGCTGGTACGTCTGCTCCGCAGCCAGCCGAGCCTGTCCCGGGCGCAGTTGGCGCAAATCAGTGGCTTGACCAAATCCACGGTCAGTCTGCTGGTGCGCGAATTGTTGGACGAAGGTTGGCTGACCGAAACCGATGTCACTGCAGCACCGGGTCTGGGGCGTCCCTCGACACCGCTGCAAATTGATGGCCGCGTCCGTGGGCTGATTGGCGTCGAAGTGGCCGTGGAGACCCTGCGGGTGGTGTGCGTCTCGTTGTTGGGCGAGGTGCTGAATTCTCTCGAAGTGCCGCTGAGCGGCACCAAACCGGCAGAGGTGTGCAAACAAGCGGCTGGTCTGGTAGCGGGCAGCCACGCAACGCTGATTCAGCGCGGCATGCAGCTGTGTGGGGTGGGTATTAGCCTGCCAGGGGCCTTTGATGAGGCTACCGGCATGCTGCGCTTTGCGCCCAATCTGGGTTGGCGCAATGTAGATTTTGTACCGCAGATTACCCGGGCTCTGGCTAAGGCGGGGGTGCCGGAAGTGCCGGTGCATGTGCAAAACGAAGCAGACACCGCTGCGCTCAGCGAATACGAGTTTTCTGAGAGCGATGCCAATAACTCTCTCATCTTCGTCTCGTGTGGCGTGGGGGTGGGGGCCGGCATTGTGCTCAATGACCGGTTGTTCACCGGGGCGCAGGGCATGGCCGGTGAAATTGGCCACAGCATTCTGCAGATTGACGGGCCTTTGTGTTCATGCGGACGCAAGGGGTGCGCCGAAACATTTTTTGGGACACGCGTGTTGGACAAGCTGGCCGACCCTGGGCAAGGAGGGCACTATTTGGGAGTAGTGCTGCAAAACCTGTGGACTACGTTCAACCCCAGCATGCTGGTGGTGGGGGGGCCTTCGTGTCATCGTTACCCCGCCATCGTGCAGGTGGCGCAGAACACGTTGCAGGCCTATGCAACCAGCGCCGGAATGCCTGCACCAGCCGTGCGCGCTGCGCGTTACGGCCTGCTGGCCTCGGCCGTGGGGGCCGCTGCGCTGGTGCTGCACCACGAGTTACGGCCCATGCATTCCCGTACAGCCGCGACCAACACAATAACCATCTAATTCCATGTTCATCGGTATCGATATCGGCACCTCCGAGGTCAAGGCGCTTTTGCTTAACGATCAGCACCATGTGCTTGCAACGGCAGGCACCGCGCTGACCGTTTCACGCCCGGGCCCGGGCTACAGCGAACAGGCGCCGCAAGACTGGTGGAGTGCAACCCAGTCGGCCCTGGCGCAGTTGCGTGCAAGTTTCCCAAAGGAGTACGCGGCAGTGCGTGGCATGGGTCTTTCCGGCCAGATGCACGGTGCCGTTCTTCTGGATGCGCGAGACCGGGTGCTGCGTCCGGCCATCTTGTGGAATGACACGCGCAGTGTGGCGGAGTGCGCGGAGATGATGGCCGAGATGCCCAGCCTGAGTGACTTGGCCGGTAGCCTGGTCATGCCGGGTCTTACTGCGCCCAAACTGCGCTGGGTGTCCGGGCACGAACCCGCCATTTTTTCGCAAGTAGCCAAGGTACTGCTGCCCAAAGACTACGTGCGCTTGATGCTCACCGGTGAGTACGTGACCGACATGTCTGACGCCAGCGGTACCTTGTGGCTAGATGTGCAAAAGCGTGCGTGGTCAGATGCGTCACTGGCGTTGACCGGTCTCACCCAGGCCCATATGCCGCACCTGGTAGAAGGTAGCGCGCCAGGGGGCTATCTGAAAGCCGAGGTAGCGCACGACTTGGGCCTGCTTCCGGGTATTGTGGTGGCCGGTGGGGCGGGTGACAACGCAGCCAGTGCCATCGGCATGGGGGCCACGGAGAGCGGTCAGGGGTTACTGTCGCTGGGCACCAGTGGTGTGCTGTTTGTTGTTACACCCAGCTACCAGCCCAATGCGGCCAGTGCCACGCATGCGTTTTGCCACGCCTTGCCACAGCGTTGGCACCAGATGAGCGTGATGCTCTCGGCGGCTAGTGCCTTGCAATGGGTAACGGAACTGCTGGGCGCGGAAAACCCGGGTGTGGTGGCCGGGAAAGCGACTGCACTTTCGCTAACTGAGCGTGCCACAGCGCCCTTGTTCTTGCCGTACCTGAGTGGAGAACGCACCCCGCACAACGATGCGCACGTGCGCGGTAGTTTTCATGGTTTGAGTTTTGATACGGATGCCGCCCGGTTGGGATACGCCGTTATCGAAGGGGTGACATTTGGCCTGCAAGACGGGCTGGCCGCGTTGAACGCTGCGGGCAGCAACGTGCCCCGTCTGTCATTGGTGGGGGGTGGTGCGCGCAGCGCGCTCTGGGCGCAGCAACTCGCATCCGCATTGAATATTGAAATCGTTACCCATGGCAGTTACGCCGTGGGCGGCGCCCTTGGAGCGGCGCGCCTGGCCTGGTTGGCCACTGGTGCGCCGGTCGGTGCCGTGTGCCAAGTACCGGAGGTAGACGCCAGCTACCAGCCCGATGCCAGCGAGCAAGCGTTACTTGCTGCGCGCTACGCCCAGTTTCGTGCCTTGTATGCGCCCTCCGGGGCTTGATTGCACGGTTTTTTCATCACCAACGGATAACAATCATGAGCTCCTACTTTTCCAAGATCTCTCCCGTGGCCTTTGAGGGGCCAGCATCTTCCAATCCACTGGCCTTCAAGTGGTATGACAAAGACCGCGTGGTGCTGGGGAAACGCATGGAAGACCACCTGCGATTCGCCGTGTGCTATTGGCACAGCTTCTGTTGGAACGGACTGGACCCGTTTGGCGGCGACACGTTTCAGCGGCCCTGGCAGACCATGGCCGATCCCATGGCCGGAGCCCGGTCCAAGGCGGACGCGGCGTTCGAGTTTTTTGCCAAACTCGGCGCCCCTTATTACTGCTTTCATGACCGTGATGTGGCCCCGGAAGGTGCTACCCACCGCGACAGCGTAAACAACCTGCGCGAGATGGTGGATGTGCTGGCCGCCAAGCAGGCCGAGACCGGCATGAAGCTGCTGTGGGGTACGGCCAACCTGTTTAGCCACCGTCGCTATATGTCGGGCGCAGCGACCAACCCCAACCCTGAAATCTTTGCGATGGGCGCCCTGCAAGTGAAGGAGGCTATGGATGCCACGCTCAAGCTTGGGGGAGAGAACTACGTGTTGTGGGGTGGCCGGGAGGGTTACGAGACCCTGCTCAACACGCGCATAGGCCAGGAGTTGGACCAGATGGGCCGCTTCCTGAATATGGTGGTGGAGTACAAGCACAAGATCGGCTTTAAGGGCACCATCCTGATCGAACCCAAACCGCGTGAGCCTTCCAAACACCAATATGATTTTGATACTGCCACGGTGTACGGTTTTCTGACCCGCTACGGTCTGGACAAGGAGATCAAGGTCAACATCGAAGCCAATCACGCAACGTTGTCGGGGCACAGCTTTGAGCACGAGATTTCTACCGCCTTAGACCTGGGTATCTTCGGCTCCATCGACATGAACCGTGGCGATATGCAATGCGGTTGGGACACCGACCAGTTCCCCAACAATATTCCCGAAACCGCGCTGGCGCTGTACCTGATCCTCAAGAGCGGGGGCTTTACCACCGGCGGGCTGAACTTCGACGCCAAGGTGCGTCGCCAGTCCATCGACCCTGAAGACTTGTTCCATGGCCACATCGGCGGAATGGATGTGTCGGCCCGCGCCTTGTTGGTAGCCGAAAAAATGTTGACGGACGGTGCGCTGGAACAAAAAGTGGAGCAACGCTACGCCGGGTGGAATGCCGCGTGGGCGCAGCAAGCATTGAAAGGGCAGAGCAGTCTGGAGGTGGTCGCAGAGCGCGTATTGCAAGCCAACGTGGACATCTCTCCTCGCTCGGGTCAACAAGAATTGCTGGAAAATTTGCTTAACCGGTACCTGTGATGTAGGTACTGGTCGGGTGTGAAATTTTAGATTTGCCATGCATTGAAGGCACCCATGAAGAGCATTGCCCTGCGCTGGGACTAGCTGGGGCGCAAGTCGATCAGCAGCTGCAGCATGTGGGCCATTTCTGCATGGGAATCCAGAAAGAATTGGGCGTGCGACCCGGGGGTATCCCTCCCGATGCGTACGGTGAGCCAGTGGTCTGGAGCAATCTCAAAGACCGCTTCGTCGTTGACGTCATCCCCCACGAACAGCGCCGCACCGGATTGTGAACGGGCGACCAGGCGTTGCACGGCATCGCCCTTGTTGGGGGCGTGTTCCGCCACCAGGTTGACGACGAACTTGCCGCCAAAGGTGTGCAGGCCGGGGCCCATGTGGGCAATCGTGGAGGCAATGCATTGCTGGGCTTTTTCGCGATCGCGCGCCAGGCGGTAGTGCAGGGCCATCGAGTTCCCCTTGTCTTCGATCGTGACGCCAGCGTCCTCCAGCGCCGCAGCATGTGCGGCAATGTACGTTCGCGCTGAAGCCATTGCGGCTTCATGGGCGACCGAGGGGGCCAGTTCGGGGTCTTCTGCGCCATGGCTGCCCACGATGTAGGCGGGGTCAAACCCCAGACGCGGTGCCACATCAGCCACCTTGCGGCCTGTGACAATGGCCACGGGTCGCCAGTGCGCCAACTGGGAGAGTCGATGCGACACGGCAGCAGACACCCGGGCGTCGTCCGGGCGCGCCACGATGGGTGCCAGCGTGCCATCGAAGTCGAACGCCAGCAGGGGCCTGCGGGCCAGTACGGCGGCCAGCGCACGCTGGCCTTCGTTGGAAAACAAATGCTTCACGGGATGGATTGGTGGCTGATGACACGTGCCTCGATGCGCTTGCGCAGCCGCCAGCGGCCAGCGTCGGCGAGCATGCGTCCCGCCCAGCGGAAGACGTT
Source organism: Rhodoferax sp. MLSD5-FHT05B10 (assembly GCF_058793415.1). NCBI lineage: Bacteria > Pseudomonadati > Pseudomonadota > Betaproteobacteria > Burkholderiales > Comamonadaceae > Rhodoferax > Rhodoferax sp. MLSD5-FHT05B10. The sequence continues at coordinate 197,848 of NZ_JBXAFT010000007.1, forward strand.
GAATTCGCGCACCGTCATGCGCAGGCTGGCCATGCGTTCGCGCTGCTCTGCGGTGGGCATGGTGATGGCGCGGAACAGTGCATCTGCTGTTTCTTCCACGTGGTACGGGTTGACAATCAGCGCCTCCTGCAACTCGCGTGCCGCGCCGGCAAATCGGCTCAGAATGAGGACGCCTTGCATGTCATCGCGTGCCGCAACAAATTCCTTGCACACCAGATTCATGCCGTCATGCAGGCTGGTGACCAGGCAGACGTCCGCCGCCCGGTAGAGCACGGTCAGGGCTTCGGACTCGTGGTGCTGGGCCAGCAGGTGCACCGGCTGGTAGCCGGGCGTCCCAAAGCGGGTGTTGATGCGCTCGGTGAGGTGCTGCACCCGTTCCTGGAAGAAACGGTATTCGTCCAGGGCGCTTCGCGAGGGGGCCGCTACCTGGATAAAGGTAAACCGCCCCACCCACTGCGGGTATTTTTCCAGCATGCGTTCGACCGCATGCAGACGTTCGATGATCCCCTTGGTGTAGTCAAAGCGGTCCACCCCCACAGCCAGACGGTGGTCGGGCGCCAGACCGTGGGCGGCAAAAACCTCACGACGGCACTCTTCGACGGTGGGCCAGCCCTGGGTCTCGGCTGGGCTGGGCCAGGCAATGGAGATGGGGTAACTCTCGATGAACGTTTCCTCACCCCGGTAGGTGATGGTGGAGTGCTCGTGCTCGATGCGGGCTTCCAGGTTCCGGTCCGCCGTTTCCATGAAGTTCTTGCAGTGGTATTTGGTGTGGAAACCCAGAATGGTGCTGCCCAGGAGACCTTCGAGGATTTCGCTCCGCCAGGGACAAATGCCGAAAGATTCCGGGTTGGGCCACGGGATGTGCCAGAAGGTGAGGATGGTTGCGTTGGGCAGTTTCTGGCGGACCATGGCCGGGAGCAGGGCAAAGTGGTAGTCCTGCACCAGAATCACCGGGTCGTCGCTGAGAGCCTCCGCCACAACCGCGTCGGCAAAGCGCTGGTTGATCGTGCGGTAGTGCTGCCAATCCGACTCGCGGAAAACCGGGCGCACATGCGCCACATGGCAAAGCGGCCACAGCCCCTCATTGGCAAAGCCGTAGTAGTAGCCGTCTTCCTCCTCCTTGCTCATCCAGATGCGGCGCAGGGTGTAGTCATCTTTGCCTGGAGGGACCCGTACGCGGTCTTTCGAGTCGACTGCGTCACGGTCGGCACTGCCGCTGCCATGGGCAATCCAGGTTCCCGAGCAGGCGCGCATGACGGGTTCCACTGCAGTGATGAGCCCGCTGGCTGGGCGTTTGACGGTTATCTTGCCATCGATGTGGTCGTGGATGTAGGGCTCGCGGTTGGATACCACGATCAGTTGGTCGCCGCGCAGTTGCGTGCGCAGCAGGGAGCGCAGTCGCTCGGGGCTCCATTCGGCGTCGGGTCCGGCGGCACGCCGGTATTCGTCGTCCAGGTCGCGCAAGCGGGTACGCAAGTCGGCGGCAAACGACGCCAGTTCGGGCGCCGGCGCGCCCATCGGCTTGATCAAACCTTCGCCGCGCAACAGTGCTCGGGCTCCCGAAACCCAGCCACGCCAACTCAATTGGGCCACCACCATGGTGATGAATGCGATGGTGATGCCCAGTGCGGCAATCAGCAGGATGAGGTATTTGCGCGTATCCTGGCTGCGCCGTTCAATGAAGCTCAGGTCATGTAGAACGATCAGGTCGGCCACACGTCCGGCCTCACCGTTGACCGCGTGCAGTCCCACCTGGACCGTGCCGCTGTCCAGGTGCAGAACCGAGTCGGTATTTTGTGAATATTCCAGCGCCTTGGCGCAGGTCAGTGACGCGGGAAAGCCAGAGGTTTTCAGTAGCAAGGTGCCCGTGTCGGAGCACAGCCCGATGCCCACCAGACGTTCATCCAGAACCGAGCGATTGAAGACGGTTTGCAGGCGCTTGACGCTGTCATTTTTCAGCGCTTCTGCGATGGAGTCGGACAGGGCATTGGTTACCAGATTGCCGCGCAGGTTCAAATCCCGGGAAAACCAGCGCAAGGTCAAGCCATCGACCAAGGGGAGCGCCAGATAAGCGGTTGCCACCAGCGTCACGATCAGGGGGGCGAGAAAGCGCAGTTGTAGTCTGAAAGTTTTCATCATGTCGCTGAAATTCTCCTGTTAGGTAAATACCACGAACGTGACTTGAATGCACTTGTGTGTAAAGTGGCAATGAACGCTTTGTTTCTCAGGTCCAAATCGAACGCGTTTAATATATTGCTACAAATGTATTTTAAGGCTTCCCATGCAAAGTGAAGATACGGTTACCACGCCCTCCCGTGGAGGGGCCACACTGAGTCTGGCCGTGGTGGGCAACTGCGCCATCAGCGCCTTGATCGATCACATGGCCCGCATCGTTTGGTACTGCAGCCCCCGTTTCGATAGTACGCCGGTATTCCAATCGCTGTTGTGCGGTGCGCCGGATGCAGCGCGCGAAGGTTTCATGGGGGTTGAGCTGGAGGGCTTGGTGCGTACCGAGCAGTCGTACGACGCGGGCACGGCCATATTGCGCACCCGTCTGATCGGGGACAAAGGCGATGTGGTCGAGGTGACGGATTTTGCGCCGCGCTTCCTGCACCATGACCGCATGTTTCGCCCGGCGCAGCTGGTGCGCAGGGTTCGGCCGCTGCAAGGTCACCCGCGCGTGCGCTTCATCGTACGCCCCAAGGGCGAGTGGGGCGCTGCCGAGCCGGTCATTACCCGTGGCAGCCATCACCTGCGTTACGTGCTGCCCGAGCAGACCGTGCGGCTCAATACCTCCGTTCCGCCGACCTATGTGGTGGATGAGCGCTGGTTCCTGTTGACCGCTCCCGTGAGCCTGTTGCTGGGACCGGACGAAACCCTGGTTGGTTCGATTGAAGATACGGCGCGCGAGTTTGAGGAACATACGGCTTTTTATTGGCGCGGGTGGACCCGGCGGCTGGCGCTGCCTTACGAATGGCAGGATGTGGTGATCCGCTCGGCCATCACCCTCAAGCTGTGCCAGTTCGAGGAAACCGGTGCGATTGTGGCGGCTATGACCACCAGCATTCCGGAGGCCGCAGACAGCGGGCGCAACTGGGACTACCGTTATTGCTGGTTGCGCGATGCCTTTTTTGTGGTGCGGGCCCTCAACAGTTTGTCGGAGGTGGGCACCATGGAGAGCTACCTCCAGTGGCTGCAGAATATCGTCAGCAGCAGTGATGACGGCCATGTCCAACCCCTGTATGGCATTGGACTGGAACACCATCTGGTGGAGCAGGAGATCCAGGCCATCAGTGGCTACCGGGGCATGGGCCCAGTGCGTGTGGGCAACCAGGCGTTCGAGCATTTCCAGCATGACGTGTACGGCAACATCGTGCTGGGTGCGGCCCAATCCTTTCACGACCAGCGCCTGTTTCGTCCCGCCATGTCGCGGGCCTTTGCGCAACTGGAGCGCGCCGGTGAGCAAGCCTGGCGTCTGCACGACCAGCCGGACGCCGGCATGTGGGAGTTGCGCACGCGTTCACGGGTACACACCTCGTCATCGCTGATGTGCTGGGCCGCTTGCGACCGGTTAGGGAAAATTGCCAGGGTGCTGGGTCTGGCGCCGCGGGCTGCGCACTGGGTCGAGCGCGCGCAGCACATCCGCGACAAGATATTGCAGCAGGCGTGGAGCGATAAACGGCAGGCTTTCGTGGAAAGCTTTGGTGGTTCCAGTCTGGATGCCAGTGTGCTGCTCATGTGTGAAGTGGGTTTTATCGACGCGCGCGACCCACGCTTCGTCAGCACCCTGAAGGCGTTGGAGCTGGCCCTGTGTGATGGGCCCTTCATGCGCCGCTATGAGGCTGCAGACGATTTTGGCCGGCCGGAAACCGCGTTCAACGTGTGTTCGTTCTGGCGTATTGACGCCCTGTCGCGGATGGGGCGTGAACAGGAGGCCCGGGACATCTTTGGGCAGTTGCTGGCCTGCCGCAATCCGGTGGGGCTCTTGTCCGAAGACACCTTGCCGGCGACGGGGGAGGCCTGGGGAAACTTTCCGCAGACCTACTCCATGGTGGGCCTGATCAACGGAGCTGTCCGCCTTTCAGAACCGTGGGAGAGCTTTGTCTGATGGCTGTGCGGGTCTTCGCTGCGCAACCAGCAAGGTCACCAGCCCCACCAGCGCCACGCTGACCAGCACGGCCGGGAAGCCCCGCGTGGGCGACCAGTCGATCAGCGCGCCGGAGGCGGCGGACGCCACCAACCCGCCTAGCGTGTAGGTCAGCACCAGCACGGCGGTGCTGTTGACCAGCGTGATGCCTTTCTCACGCGCGCCGATGTCGATCATGCACAGGGTGTACAGGCTGCCGCCGGCACCGCCCCAGAGGAACACGATGGGCCACGACAGCCAGGTGATGGCAGCGACGAAAGGCATGACGCAGCTGGCCACCAGCGTGATGCCGGCAAACCCCACCATCAGCGTGCGCCGGCCTTGCGCCTGGTCCTGGAAGCGGTCGGCCACCAGCCCGGCGGGCATCATCAGGGCCACGCCGCCCAGACCGCTCACTGACACCAGCAGGGCCGCGCTGGCAGCGCCCAGGCCCAGCGCCAGCCCGTACAGCGGCAGGATGGAGGTGACGCCGGTTTCAAAGAAGCCGCCCACAAAGCCTGCCAGCATGATGATGGGGTGGGCGCGCAGCGCCAGCCACAGGCCGTGCACGCCGACGCGGGCCGTGGCGGTGTCTGCCGCATCGGGCACAGGGGGAATGAAGGCGGTCCACAGCAAGCCCAGCACCGAGAACGCCACCACAATGGCCAGCGTGCGCGGGTTGTCCGCGCCCACCCATACCAGGGCCGCGGGGCCGACGATGAAGGTGGCGCTGACCAGCGTCTGGAAGAAGCCCACGTAGCGCCCGCGCTGGCCGGGGGGAGAAAATTCGGCGATGAGGGCCTCGGCCAGCACCCAGCGCAGGGCCATGGCCAGGCCGGAGGCCAGGTTCAGCGCAAACCAGACCCACAGCTGGTCCGAGGTGGCGAACAGCACCGCCGACAGGGTGAGCACGCCACCGGCCATCCACAGCGCCGGGCGGCGGCCCAGCTTGTGGGCCACGGCCGAGGCGAACGGCGTCATCAGGAAAATGCCCAGCCAGCCGGTGGAGGCAAACAGCCCGGCCACCGTGCTGGACACGTCAGCCCCCTTCATGCGCAGCAGGAGCAGCGGCATGAGCATGAAGTGGCTCACCAGCTCCAGGAAGGTGGAGCCGAAAATGCTGGCCAGGCCCAGCCGCGCGCCGGGAACTGGCGCGGAAGAGGAGGACTCGACGGGCACGGTCATGCTACGGTTTTAGTAGCGCTCTGCGCAATCAACCTGCGGTCTGCAGGGCCAAACCGGCATGTTCGCGCAGCGGGTGGAAATGGATCTTGGGGAAGCGTTCCTGCGCCAGGCGCACGTCGTACGGGCTGGTGCACAGGTAGGCCAGGGTGTCTGCCGCGTCGCGTGCCATGCGCATGGGGTAGGCGTCGCAAAAAGTTTTCAGCTCGGCCGGCGTGTCGGCGGTGATCCAGCGCGCGCCGGTGTACTGGCAGCTTTCCAGGCGGATGTCGGCGTCGTACTCGGCCTTCAGGCGGTGCTGCACCACTTCAAACTGCAGCTGGCCCACGGCGCCCAGCAGCATGTTGCCGCCCATCTCGGGGCGGAACACCTGGATGGCGCCTTCCTCGCCCAGCTGGGCCAGGCCCTGCTGCAGCTGCTTGGTACGCAGCGGGTTCTTCAGCACCACGGTCATGAACATTTCCGGGGCGAAGAAGGGCAGGCCGGTGTAGAGCAGGTTGACCGAACCGTCGGTGATGGTGTCGCCCAGCTGCACGCCGCCGTGGGTGGTAAAGCCCACGATGTCGCCGGCGTAAGCCTCTTCCACCGCCTCGCGGCGCTGGCTCATGAAGGTCACCACGCTGGTGGGGCGCAGTTCCTTGCCGGTGCGCATGACCTTGAGCTTCATGCCCGGCGTGTACTTGCCGCTGGCCATGCGCACGAAGGCGATGCGGTCGCGGTGGTTGGCGTCCATGTTGGCCTGTACCTTGAAGACCACGCCGCTGAAGGCGTCGTCTTCGGGCTGCACTTCCTTCACCACCGGCTGGCGGTTGACCAGGGTGGTGCTGGTGCGGCTGCGTGGGCTGGGGGCGAGGTCAACCAGGGCGTCGAGCACTTCCATCACGCCAAAATTGTTCACGCCGGAGCCAAAGAACACGGGCGTCTGCTTGCCGGCCAGGAAGGCCTCAATGTCCCACGCCGGGGAGGCGCCGGTGGCCAGTTCCATGCTTTCCATGGCGGTGGTCCACTCGTGGCCGAAGCGCTGCGCCAGTGTGGCGGCATCGGACAGGGGCACGGTGTCAAAGTCCTGCGGGCGGCGCTCGCTGCCCGACTCGAACACGGTCATGGCCTGCGTGCGCAGGTTGACGATGCCGCCAAACAGCTTGCCCTGGCCCACTGGCCAGGTCATGGGCACGCAGGGCATGCCCAGCTCGCGCTCGATCTCGTCGAGGATGTCCAGTGGCTCGCGCACCTCGCGGTCCATCTTGTTAACGAAGGTGATGATGGGGGTATCGCGCTGGCGGCAGACCTCGATCAGGCGGCGGGTCTGTGCCTCCACACCGTTGGCGGCGTCGATCACCATCAGGGCCGAGTCCACGGCGGTGAGCACGCGGTAGGTGTCCTCGCTGAAGTCCTTGTGGCCGGGGGTGTCGAGCAGGTTGATGACGTGGTCGCGGTAGACCATCTGCATCACGCTGGAGGCCACCGAGATGCCACGCTGCTTCTCGATTTCCATCCAGTCGGAGGTGGCGTGGCGGGACGCCTTGCGCGCTTTCACTGAGCCGGCAATCTGGATGGCGCCCGAGAACAGCAGCAGCTTCTCTGTCAGCGTGGTCTTGCCCGCGTCGGGGTGGGAAATGATGGCAAACGTGCGGCGGCGGCGGGTTTCGGCAAGGAAAGACACAGGGATTCCAGAAGGTGGGGCAAAGAGTGCGCGTGCACCCCCGCGGGCGTGTGCCCGGAAGCGGCCGATTTTACCGGAGGCGGGCGGGCCGCCTACTTCTGCGGGCCCAGGTACGGGCGGTACGCTTGGTCCTCATCGAGGATGTGGTTGCGCAGCCAGTCGCGCAGGAAGTGCAGGATGCGCGCGCCCACCTGGGTGCGGCGGCGGTGGATGAAGTCGTCCCGTACTTCGGCGATCCATTTGCTGAAGCCCTGGTGGATGCGCTGGTGCTTGGCCAGGTCGGGGTAGCCCGCGTCGGCTATCAGCTGTTCTTCGTAGTCGAAATGGAAGGACGCGTAGCTCACCAGCTCGTCGATGATCATGGCCACCACCGGGCGGTCGTTCTGGCTTTCGGCCGTGGCGAGCTGGTTGATGGTGTCCATCAGGATCATGTGCTGCTCGTCGATGTGCTGGTCGCCCACGCTCATGGCGTCGGTCCACTGCACCACGGACACTGCCTCGCGGTTGCGGATGACGGCGACGAAGGCGTCCGTCACGGACGGATCGAACTGCGTGCCCCGTTGCTGCGCGATCTGCGCCACGGCGCGCTCGGTGCTCCAGGGGGCCTTGTAGGGGCGCCGGGAGGTGAGGGCGTCGAACACGTCGGCAATGGCGCAGATGCGTCCGGCCAGGGGAATGGCGTCACCGGCCAGGCCTGCGGGGTAGCCGCTGCCGTCGAACCACTCGTGGTGGGTCTGGGCGATGTCGGCGCCCATGCGCAGGTAGGCGCTCTCGCCCATCATCAGGTGGGCCTGACGCAGCAACTGGGCCCCCTTGGTGGGGTGCAGCATCATGGTTTTGCGTTCGTCGTCGGTCAGCGGTCCGGGCTTGAGCAGGATGCGGTCGGGCGCGGAGATCTTGCCCACGTCGTGCAGGATGCTGGCGATGCGCACCTGCTCGATGAATGCCTCGTCCACGGTGTCGGGGAAATGCCCGTTGGCATGCAGCTGGCGGGCAATCTGGCCCACGAGGCGGGCCACCCGCAGGACGTGTACACCGGTATCGGTGTCGCGGTGCTCGGCGAAGTTGGCCATGGCCACCACCGCGGCCTTGGCGGTGCGCTGCACCTCTTCCAGGGCGCGGCTCTCGCGGGTGATGTCCAGGTAGGTGAAGACATAGCCTCCCGCCGCCAGCGGCACGGCGGCCACGCGCAGCAGCATGCCATTGGGCCGGGCACGCTCCAGGCGGTATGGCTCGCTGGCCTGCATGGCCCGCAGCCGGCGGGCGACGAAGTCTTCGCGCACGCCCATGTCGGCAAACTCGCCACGCTCCAGGAAATACTGCAGCAGCGCGCTGTAGGGCTGGCCAATGAACTGGTCGGCCTGTTCCAGGTCCAGCAGGCGGCGGTAGGCGCGGTTGTGCTGGCGCACCCGCAGGTCGGGGTCCAGCCACAGGAAGCCCTGGTCCATGGCGTCCAGGGCGTGGTTGATGGGGTCGTCTCGGGACTGCAGGGTGACTTGGGCCATGGCGAAAGACTGCGTTGCGTCGTCGTTTGACGGCCGGGCAATACCCACTAGCAGGTCGCTGGATGGCCGAAGTGGGGTGATCCTAATGTGGGTACACCCGCAAATTCCGGATTCTCACCGCGTGTTGACCCAGATCAAATCTGGGATATCCCCCCCCCCTCGCGCTATCCGCCTTCGGCGTGGCGGGCGTACATCTTCTGCATGCCACCGATCCAGCGCTCGTAGTCCTGCCCCTTGTTGCGGAAATACTGCGCCACCTCGGGGTGGGGCAGCACCAGGAATTTCCCGTTGTCCATGACCGTCACCACCTCCTGCGCCACTACCTCGGGGGCCAGAATGCCGTTGACCGCGGCCGAGCCGCCATCGCTGTCGCCCACCATGTCGGTCTGCACCGATTGCGGGCACAGGCAGGCCACCTGCACGCCCTGGCGGCCGTAGGCAATGCGCAGCCATTCGGCAAAGGCCACGGCGGCGTGCTTGGTCACGGCGTAGGGGGCGGATTCGACAATGGTCAGCAATCCGGCGGCCGATGCGGTCACCAGGAAGAAACCGTCGCCGCGCGCCACCATCTCGGGCACCACGGCGCGCGCCGCCCAGACGTGGGCCATGCCGTGGATGTTCCACATCGCATTCCACAGGGCGTCGTCCAGGTCCAGGCCGCCCATGCGGCCCAGAATGCCGGCGTTGGAGATATAGGCGTCCACCTGGCCAAAGTGCTGGCGGGTTGTGGCCACCAAGGCCTGGATGTCGGCCTCCTGGCTCACGTCGCAACGCACGGCCAGGCCGCCAAATTCGTCGGCCACTTCCTGGGCGCGCGCCAGATTGATGTCGGCCACGACCACGGCGCGGGCGCCCTCGGCGGCGAAGCGCCGGGCAATGCTGCGGCCAATGCCACTGGCGCCCCCGGTGACGATGGCGACTTTGTTTCGAATGTCCATGAAGAATGCTCCTGTTGGGGAAGCCGCCAGTGTGGCGGCCGGGCCTGTCCCGGTCAGCCACCGAGGCGACACCCGGGCACAGGCAGTGGGGGGCGGGGGCGTTGCTCCGTATAATCCGTGCATTCCGAGGAGCGTTGCAGTTCACGCGCAGTGGACGAGGCTCGGAAACGCCAACGGCAGGTTCGTCCCTGCCACTCAACGACGCTCACCCACTGTTCTGTGTGGTGAGCCCTTTCCCTGGTTACTCCCGCAGCACGGTGGCTTACCCATTTTTCTGGAGCCAGCCATGAGCGTGATCAAACCTGCCAAGACCGAAGACTACAAAATTGCCGACCTGAGCCTGGCGCCCTGGGGCCGCAAGGAACTCACCATTGCCGAGACCGAAATGCCCGGCCTGATGGCCATCCGCGAAGAGTTCGCCAAGAGCCAGCCTCTGAAGGGCGCGCGCATCACCGGCTCGCTGCACATGACCATCCAGACCGGCGTGCTGGTCGAAACCCTGCAGGCCCTGGGCGCCGAAGTGCGCTGGGCGTCGTGCAACATTTTCTCCACGCAGGACCACGCTGCTGCCGCTCTGGTGGCCAAGGGCACGCCGGTGTTTGCCTACAAGGGCGAGACGCTGGAAGACTACTGGGACTACACCCACCGCATCTTTGAATTCGGCGGCAAGAAGGGCACGGCGGCCGAAGGCCCCAACATGATCCTGGACGACGGCGGCGATGCCACGCTGCTGATGCACCTGGGCGCCCGCGCCGAGAAGGACATCAAGGTGCTGGCCAAGCCCGGCAGCGAAGAGGAGATCTGCCTGTTCAAGGCCATCAAGGCCAAGCTCAAGCTGGACCCCACTTGGTACAGCCGCCGCCTGAAGAACATCATCGGCGTGACCGAGGAAACCACCACCGGCGTGATGCGTCTGGAAGAAATGGCTGCCAAGGGCACGCTGGCGTTCCGCGCCATCAACGTCAACGACTCGGTGACCAAGAGCAAGTTCGACAACCTGTACGGCTGCCGTGAATCGCTGGTGGATGCCATCAAGCGCGCCACCGATGTCATGATCGCAGGCAAGGTGGCCGTGGTGGCCGGCTACGGCGACGTGGGCAAGGGCTCGGCCCAGGCGCTGCGCGCCCTGTCCGCCCAGGTGTGGGTGACCGAGATCGACCCCATCAACGCCCTGCAGGCCGCCATGGAAGGCTACAAGGTCGTGACCATGGAATACGCCGCCGACAAGGCCGACATTTTTGTGACCTGCACCGGCAACAAGAACGTCATCACCTACAAGCACATGGCAGCCATGAAGGACCAGGCCATCGTCAGCAACATCGGCCACTTCGACAACGAAATCGATGTCGCTTCGCTGGAGAAGCTGCAGTGGGAAGAGATCAAGCCCCAGGTGGACCATGTCATCTTCCCCGCCACCAAGGGCAAGAACGGCAAGCCCGAGAAGCGCATCATCCTGCTGGCCAAGGGCCGTCTGGTGAATCTGGGCTGCGGCACCGGCCACCCCAGCTTCGTCATGTCGTCGAGCTTTGCCAACCAGACCATTGCGCAGATCGAGCTGTTCACCAAGCCCAAGGAATACAAGAACGGCAAGGTGTACGTGCTGCCCAAGCACCTGGACGAGAAGGTGGCGCGCCTGCACCTGAAGAAGGTCGGCGCCATGCTGTCCGAACTGACCGACGAGCAGGCCGCCTACATCGGCGTCAGCAAGAACGGTCCGTACAAAAAAGAAACCTACCGCTACTGAGCCCGCAACAGCATGCGCATTGACCAACTGCTGGTGCAGCGGGGCCTGGCGAGCACCCGCTCGCAGGCCCAGCGCCTGATTGCCGACGGCGTGCAGTGGAAGAAGGGCGACGAATGGAAGACCGTAGCCAAGAATGGCGACGAGGTTCCGGACGACGCCCCTCTGCAGCTGCTGGACGACTCCGAAGCCCGCTACGTCTCACGCGGTGGGCTGAAGCTGGAGGCGGCCCTGAAGCAGGTGGGCCTGTCGGTGGACGGGCTGGCCTGCCTGGACGTGGGGCAATCGACAGGCGGTTTTACCGACTGCCTGTTGCAGCACGGTGCGCGCCTGGTGGTGGGGGTGGATGTGGGCAGTGCCCAGCTGCACCCCAGCATCCGCGAGGACGGGCGGGTGCTGTGCGTGGAAGGCGTCAATGCCCGCGCGCTGGATGCTAATGATTTGATAGCGGCCTGCGCAAATTACACGGGGGCTGGCGGCCTGTTTGACCCCGAAAACAAGGAGGCAGAACCGTTTGAGCCCGCGTTTGACGTGGTGGTGGGCGATTTGTCCTTCATCTCGCAGACCCTGGTGCTGCCGGCTGTCGTGCCGTTCCTGAAATCTGGGGGCACGCTGCTGATGCTGGTCAAACCCCAGTTCGAGTTGCAGCCCGGCCAGGTGGGCAAGGGCGGCATCGTCAAGGATGCGGCCATGTACCCCATTGTGGAGCAGCGCCTGCGCGAGGCCTGCGCCGCGCTGGATCTGACCGTGACCGCGTGGTTCGACTCGCCCATTGCCGGTGGCGACGGCAACCACGAATTTTTCATTTGCGCCCAAAAACCATGAAACCAACGCCCCGCATTCCTGTCAGCCTGGAGTTTTTCCCGCCCAAGACCCCGGAAGGGGCGGACAAGCTGCGCGCGGCGCGCCAGCAGTTGTACGCGCTGCAGCCCGAGTTCTGCTCGGTCACCTTCGGGGCTGGCGGCTCCACCCAGGAGGGAACATTCGCCACGGTGCGCGAAATCCTGGGCGAGGGCGTGAGTGCCGCCTCGCACTTCTCCTGCATTGGCGCCACCCAGGCCACGGTGCGCGCGCAACTGGCCACCCTGCAGGCCATGGGTGTTAAGCGTCTGGTGGCCTTGCGCGGGGACCTGCCCAGCGGCTATGGCGCCGGCGGCGAGTTCCATTACGCCAGCGACCTGGTGGCGTTCATCCGCGCCGAGACCGGCGATGCGTTCCATATCGAAGTCGCGGCCTACCCCGAGGTCCATCCCCAGGCCAAGTCGCCGGTCAGCGACCTGCAGGCCTTTGCCACCAAGGTGCGCGCGGGGGCCAACTCCGCCATCACCCAGTATTTCTACAACGCCGATGCCTACTTCCGCTTTGTGGACGAGGTGGCCGCGCTGGGCCTGAACGTGCCCGTGGTGCCGGGCATCATGCCCATCACGAGTTCCACCCAGCTCATGCGCTTTTCGGACGCCAGCGGCGCCGAGATTCCGCGCTGGATCCGCCTGCGTCTGCAAAGTTTTGGCGACGACACCGCCTCCATCAAGGCGTTTGGCCTGGACGTGGTGACCCGCCTGTGCGAGCAGCTGCGTGCCGGTGGCGCACCGGCCCTGCATTTCTACACCATGAACCAGAGCGCCGCGACGCTGGCTCTGTGTGAACGCCTGGGGCTGACGGCCTAGATATCGATGGCCGGTCGGTGCTCTTCCGCGCTGACCAGTTTCCAGTTGCCGACAAAGCAGGCCACCAGCCAGGCCAGCGTGCCGGCCAGCCCGATCGCCAGCCAGGAAGTGAACCAACTGCCGTCAAAGGCGCCGAACATGCTGGCGCGCAGGGCCTTGATCACCCAGGTGAACGGTAGCCACGGGCTCAGGGCCTGGTAAATGCCGCCGCTGAGCTCCACCGGGAGCACGCCGCCGGCGGATGACAGCTGCAAGATCAGCAGGATGAGGGACGCCGCCTTGCCGGCGTCGCCAAAGGCGCGCGTCAGGGCCACGATGATCATCAGGAAGGACAGCGAAGTCAGTACCAGCGTCAGGATGTACGGCGCCAGGCTGGCAATGTGCAGGTTCAGGGCGAACAGCGTCATCAGCAGGATGACCATGGACTGTGCGGTCACGATGCCCCCCAGGATGCCCAGCTTGCCCAGCAGGCGGGCCGGCCGGGAGGCTGAAGCGGCCGCGCTGGGCAGGCTGCGCAGGTGAAACAGAAAAGCCGTCATGACCGCGCCCATCCACAGGGATGTGGCCAGGAAATTGGGGGCAAAGCCGGCGCCGTTGTTGGGCACCGGCGCCACGATCTCCAGCGCCGGCTCGACCGAATCGGCCAGGCCGCGCGCGCTGCCCTCGGGCGCCTGGCTGTCGGCGGGCAGGGACCGGTTGAGCAAATCCAGGCCGCCGCTCAGTTCGCGGGAGCCGGCCTTGATCTGGCTGAGCCCGTTGCGCAATTCCTGGGCGCCGCCTGCCACCCGATGTCCGCCCTGGCTCAGTTCGTCCAGTTTGGCATCGGGCGGCACCTTGCTGGCGGCGGTATGGATGCCATCACCCAGCGCGGTCATGCCGTCGGCCAGTTTGCCGACGCCTGCGACCAGCTTTTGCGTGCCATCGGCCAGCTGTGCCTGGCCGGTGCGTGCCGTCTGCAAGCCGCCTCCCAACTGGGAAGCGCCTGTGGCCAACTGGGCGGCGCCCTCGGAGATGCGCCCGCCCACAATCGGAATGTCCTTGGTTTCGTCGTGCAGCTTGGTGCCACCCTCGGCCAGTTTCTGTGCGCCGGCTTGCAGGTCCTGCAGCCCATGGGCCAGTGCGGCATGCCCGGAGACCAGGTCAGCACCGCCGGTTTTCAATGCCGCCAAGTCCTGCGCCGCAGGGCGCTGCTGGTCCATGGTGTGCAGGCCGGCGCCGAGTTGCTTGACGCCGTCGGTCAGCTGCCCCACGCCCTTGCCGAGGCTGTCTGCGCCCGTTGCCAGGGTCTTGGCACCGGTTTCGGCTTGGGTCAGGCTGTCATCGAGCCGGTGGGCGCCGTCCGTCAGGGCCTCCACGCCCCGGCGCAACTGGGTCAGCTTGTCCAGTGAGCCGGCGGCGGTGCTCAGCACCAGCGACCAGCGCTGTTCATTGAGGTTGATGTTGACCTGGTGGCCCAGCTCGGACGCAAACCGTTTGGCCAGGTTGGCGCCGTTGTAGTTGTTGCCTTCCGAGATGTACATGACCAGGCGGCCGCCAGCGGCCTCGTTGCCGGGCACGGCATTGGCGCTGAAGTCCTTGGGAATGATCAGGGCGAAGGCCAGGTGGCCCTGCCGCACGGCCAGCTTGGCCTCTTCCTCCACGGCGTAGTCGACAAAGCCGAAGGTGGGCTTGGCCTTGAGCGAGGCGACGACGGCGCCCCCCAGGTTGACGGGCTGGTCGCGGTAGTTCAGGCCCTGGTCCAGGTTGACGATGGCGGCCTTGAGTTCGCCGGTGCGCGCGCTGGGGTCCTGCACGCTCGCCAGGTAAATCAGGGCGTACAGCGCGGGAATGACGGTGACGCCGATGGCGGAGATGCGCAACTTGGGAAAGCGCTGAAACAGCGTCATTTCCATCCGGAAGATGGCTAGCGCATCACGAAGAAAAACCATGGCGATCTCCCGCTTCAGCCGCCTGATTCCAGTGTGAATGCGGCGTTTTGGTCTTGTTTGAGTAGCGTCACCATCTGCGGCAGCGCCAGCTGCAGGGCCGCCTTGAGAGTGTGCGGTGGATTGATGATGAACATGCCGCTGGCGGGCAGGCCAGGGCGAATAACTTCTCCCTCGCTGTCCTGCAACAGCTTGCTGGACTTGACGGTCAGCGTGGCGCCCAGCCAGCTTTTGCCCGCCTTGTTGGCCAGCGTCTTCAGCTTTTTGGGCAGGTCATGGGCCTCTGGGCGGGGGATGATGGGGTACCAGACGGTGTAGGTTCCGGTGGCAAAACGGTGCAGGGCGTCGCCCACCATGTCGGCCACGCGGCCGTAGTCCTGCTTCATTTCGTAGCTGGGGTCGCAGAACACCAGGGCCCGCCGTGAAGGGGGGGGCAGGAACTTCTTGATGCCTTCAAAGCCGTCTTCGCGCAGGATGGCCACCTGCCGTCCGGCTTCCAGCTGGGCAATGTTGGCGGTCAGGGTCTTGACGTCGGTGGGGTGGATCTCGAACAGCTTGAGCTTGTCGCGGTCGCGCGCCTGCAGCACCCGGTGGATGATGAAGGGTGAGCCGGGGTAGACCTTGTGGCTGCCCTTGCTGTTGAAGCTGGCCACCAGATCGAGGTAGTCCTGCAGGGCCGGAGCCACCGGCTTGGGCAGGTCGCTGGCCACCAGTTTGAGAAAGCCCTCGGCCGCTTCCGCGCTGGTCTGGGCGTAGTCGCCGTCGAGCCGGTACAGGCCGGCGCCGGCATGGGTGTCGAAGACCGTCAGGGCGGTGTCTTTTTGCGTCAAATGTCGCAGGACAGCCAGCAGGACGGTGTGTTTGAGCACGTCGGCGTGGTTGCCGGCGTGGAATGCGTGGCGGTAACTGAACATGCCCTATGATACCGGCACAGGGCCCTGCAGCGCAGGCAGCCCGAAGAAGCGCCGGGCGCGTTGGATGGTGTGTGGCGGTGTTGGCCGTCGCCAAAAAGACGATAAAAAACATGAGTGATCCCGCTAGCGGGGCCGGCGCACCCACCGAGGTGCCGCTGGGCCATATGGATGCATTGCCAGCCGGCACCATGCTGGGTGAATTCGAACTCCAGGGTTTGCTGGGGGTAGGCGGTTTTGGCATGGTGTACCGCGGCTACGACCATTCGCTGCAGCGCGCCGTGGCCATCAAGGAGTACATGCCGTCGGCTTTGGTGGCACGCGCCCCAGGGCTGCAGGTATCCGCGCGTTCCACCTCCGATGCCCAGCCGTTCCAGACTGGTCTGGCGTCTTTCATTGCCGAGGCGCGCTTGCTGGCGCAATTCGACCACCCCTCGCTGGTCAAGGTCTACCGTTTCTGGGAGGCCAACAGCACGGCGTACATGGCCATGCCGCTGTACAGCGGCATCACGCTCAAGCAGGCGCGCAGCCGCATGAGCAGTCCGCCGCCCGAATCCTGGTTGCGCACGGTGCTGTGGTCGGTGCTGGAAGCGCTCAAGGTGCTGCATGGCAACGGGACGCTGCACCGCGATGTTTCACCCGACAACATCTTCCTGCAGGACGTCGGCCCGCCGGTGCTGCTGGACCTGGGGGCTGCCCGGCGTGCCATCGTGGACAGCACCCACAAGCACACGGCGATTTTGAAGGTCAATTACGCACCGATCGAGCAGTATGCCGATGCAGAGGATCTGCGGGAAGGTCCGTGGACGGACCTGTATGCGGTGGCGGCCGTCGTGCACGGCTGCCTGTGCAATGAGCCCCCGCTTCCGGCAACGTTCCGCGTCCTGCGTGACCGCATGCCGTCCTTTGCCCGCATCACCCAGACGGTGGAAACGCATTTTGGCCAGTCGTATTCGCCCGAGTTCGTGCAGGCCATGGACCATGCGCTGGTCATCCAGCCATCCAAGCGGCCGCAAAGTGTGAAGGCCTTTGCCGACGAGCTGCAGCTGCACGCCCCCGAGGACCTGAACCAGTTTGATTGGCGCCTGCAGCTGGGCCATGCCGTCGAACTGGTGGAGGTGGCGCAGGCGCAGGCGTATGCACCGACCCAGCTCCACGCATCGTCGGCCGAGAAAACGCGGCCCGACCCCCGCACGCAAGCGCATACCGCGGTGACACTGCCGCCGCAGCGGGTTCCCGGGATGCGCGCACCGGAGCCCGTGGTGGCCGGCCCGGACCGGCGCCAGGCCCCCCGGGCTTCCGTGGGGGGCTGGGGCTGGCTGGTTGCGGCACTGGTGCTGACGACCGTAGGGTACATGGGGTGGCAATGGACCCAAAAAGCCGCGGCGTCGCCCGTGGAGATCCCTGCGCAGGGGCTTTTACCGGCGCCTTCGCCGGTAGAGGCGCCCCCACCGGCCGCGCCCGAGCCCGTGCCGGCTCCCGTGGCCACCACGCCCCGGCCGCCTGCGCCGGTGTCCCGGGAACCCGGGCACGCCGTGCCGGAAAAAGGGGAACACAAGCTGGCAGCGGCCCCCGCCAGGCCGGACCGGCCGGCGCCAGCGGTGAAGCAGCCGGTGCACCCGGATGGAGCGGAGTTGTGCGCGGACAGCAACCTGCTGACCCGCAGCCTCTGTGTTCACCGCGAATGCCAGAAACCCGAGCTGGCGAACCGGCCGGTGTGCGTGGAAGACCGCCAGCGCTGGGACAACCTCACCAAGTGAACGGGCGGCAAAACCGCGGGGGTGGCCAAAAAGCACCGGGTTTTGTATAATGGCAGGCTCCGCAGCGATTTTGTGGCTCCGCGGCGGAGTTTATTTCCCCACCTAAGAGATTCCCATCAGAGGAACGCCGACCGTGGAAAAGAGCCCAGCAAACCTTCTTTTCAAGAGAAAACTCATGACAACTTTCAGCGCAAAACCCGCTGAGGTCGTGCACGAGTGGTTTGTGATTGACGCGACCGACAAGGTCCTCGGACGAGTAGCCAGCGAAGTTGCTCTCCGTTTGCGCGGCAAACACAAGGCCATTTACACGCCTCACGTCGATACCGGTGACTTCATCGTCATCATCAACGCAGCCCAGCTGCGCGTCACAGGGGCCAAGTCCCTGGACAAGGTGTACTACCGCCACTCCGGTTATCCCGGCGGTATCACAGCCACGAACTTCCGCGACATGCAATCCAAGCATCCTGGCCGCGCCTTGGAAAAGGCCGTCAAGGGCATGCTGCCCAAGGGTCCCCTGGGCTACGCCATGATCAAGAAGCTCAAGGTGTACGGTGGTGCCGAGCACCCGCACACTGCCCAGCAACCCAAAGTGTTGGAAATCTAAGGAGCTATCTGATGATTGGTGAATGGAACAATGGCACCGGCCGTCGCAAATCCAGCGTCGCCCGTGTGTTTCTGAAAAAAGGCTCCGGCCAAATCGTGGTGAACGGCAAGGACATCCAGAAGTTCTTCGGCCGCGAAACCTCGATCATGATCTGCAAGCAGCCCCTGGTGCTGACCAACCACGCCGAAACCTTTGACATCATGGTCAATGTGGCCGGTGGCGGCGAGTCGGGTCAGGCTGGTGCCGTGCGCCACGGCATCACCCGTGCCCTGATCGATTACGATGCGACACTCAAGTCCGAGTTGAGCAAAGCCGGCTTTGTGACGCGTGATGCGCGCGAAGTCGAGCGCAAGAAGGTCGGCTTCCACGGCGCCCGTCGCCGCAAGCAGTTCTCCAAGCGCTAATCGGGTTCGTACACCGAATCAAGACCGCCCCGGCTATGCTTGGGCGGTTTTTTTATTGGAGGAGCAATTCATGCGTTTCCGGCTGTTACGCCGCCGCCTCACCATTAGCGCTCCGCGCATGGCCGTGCGCAGCGCCTTGCCCTGGCCTTTCCGCTGGATCATCCTGGCCGTTGTGCTGGGGTTTTGCTCCGCCATCGGCTTGTGGGCCTTCGAGTTTGGCAAGAACATTGCCGGGCTGGAGAAGGGCTCCCGGGAGGAGCTGACCCGTTTGCACGTCGAGCTGGCGGCAGCGCAGGCCGAACTGGCCAGCGTGAAGGACGAGCGGGACAAGGCGCAGTCCGTTGCCAATACCGCGGACACCCTGGTGACGGCCGAGCGCGCTTCGCACGAGCGGCTGTTGGCGCAGGCCAAGCAGCTGGAGGCCGACAACCGCTCCCTGCGGGATGACCTCGGATTTTTCGAGAAACTGATCCCGGCCGTCGGTGGCGGGGGCATCGCCATCCGCGGTCTTCAGGCCGAACTGCAGAACGGCACCCAGGTAAAATGGCAGGTGCTGGTGATCCAGTCCAATAAGAACGCGCCGGAGTTCAATGGGCGGCTGGAGTTGTCGTTTTCGGGTACCGTCAACGGCAAACCCTGGGCAGCAACGCTACCTGAGGGCGCACTGACCCTCAAAGTCAAGCAGTATGGCCGCGTGGAGGGGGTATTTGAATTACCCGCCCAGGCGGTGGTGAAGGGTGTTTCCGCCAAGGTGTTGGATGGTTCGGTTGTGAAAACCACCCAATCCATCAAGTTGTAATAACTCGACGAGGTTCATGATGTTCAACAAGAAAAAGCAGCCCCCCATCCGCAGCCTGATTGCCGACGGCAGCCAGATTACCGGAAACATTGCCTTTACCGATGGCCTACGGGTTGACGGCAACGTGGGAGGGAACATTCAGGCTGCGTACGACGCTCCCAGCCTGCTGGTGATCTCGGAAACGGCCAGCATTGTGGGGGAAGTCGTTGCGGACCACATCATCATCAACGGCAGCATCACGGGGCCGGTCCATGCCCGCCGGATGCTGGAGTTGCAGCCCAAGGCGCGCATTGAGGGCGATGTGCAGTATGCCGCCATTGAAATGCACCAGGGCGCCCTCATAACAGGTCGGTTGCTGCCCATTCTGGATGTGGAAGAGGAAAAGCCCACACTGAAACTGGCGGCAAATAACCAGTAACAGAATTCCCGAGCGAATTGCTGTAGTATTGTTTTCCTTATTGATTTGTTGGAGTCATCCATGAGTGCCGTAGCTGAAAATGTCCCTACCGAAATGCCCGATCCGATCCTGTTTACCGACAGTGCGGCGGCCAAGGTGGCGGACCTGATCGCGGAAGAGGGCAACCCGGATCTCAAGTTGCGCGTGTTCGTGCAGGGCGGGGGCTGCTCCGGTTTCCAGTACGGATTCACGTTTGATGAAATCACCAACGACGACGACACCACGATGACCAAGAACGGCGTGTCCTTGCTGATCGACGCCATGAGCTTCCAGTACCTGGTCGGCGCGGAGATTGACTACAAGGAAGACCTGCAGGGTGCGCAGTTCGTCATCAAGAACCCCGGTGCGTCCAGCACCTGCGGTTGCGGGTCGTCGTTCTCGACCTGACCGTGCGTGGGCCCTGCGGCCTTACGCAGGGTAGATTGCACCAAGAACACGGGCGCCTCGGGCGCCCGTGACGCTTGGGACGCTGGCGGCTTGGCGCGCGATGGCCTGGCGTGCCAGCCAGGCAAAGGCCGTGGCCTCGACCTGCAGGGGCGGCAGGCCAGCCGTGGCGGACGACACCACCGGGCATGCCGGCACCGCCGCCTGCAAGCGGCTCATCAGGTGCCGGTTCAGGGCACCACCACCACAGACAATGAGTTCGGTGCAGGCCGGGCTGGCCTGCAGCAGGCTGCGGGCGCAGGTCAGCGCGGTCAATTCCGTCAGGGTGGCCTGCACGTCCTGGGGCGGCACATCTTCCAGCCCCGCCCGTTTCTCGGTCAGCCAGGGCATGTTGAACAGGTCCCGGCCAGTGCTCTTGGGCGGCGGCTTGGCAAAGAAGGGTTCCTGCAGCAGGCGGTTGAGCAATGCTCCATGGACCTGTCCCTGCGCCGCCCAGCGGCCTTCGGAATCAAATGGCTGGCCGGTATGGGCCAGGCACCAGGCGTCCATCAGCGCGTTGCCCGGGCCGCAGTCGAAACCGGCCAGCGGGCCTGCGTGGGGGTCCAGGATCGTGATGTTGGAAATGCCACCCACGTTGAGCACGGCCCGGATCTGGTCGGTGCGCCCGAAGAAGGCCTGGTGGAACGGGGGCACCAGGGGGGCTCCCTGACCGCCTGCGGCGACGTCGCGGCTGCGGAAGTCGGCCACCACGTCAATGCCGCACTGTTCGGCCAGCAGGGCCGGGTTGTTGAGCTGCAGGGTGTAGCCGGTGCCGTCAAACTCCTGGGGCCGGTGGCGCACCGTTTGCCCGTGGGCGCCCACGGCGCGTACCGCAGAGGCCGCCACGCCGCATTGCAGCAGCAGCTGGCGAACCTGCTCGGCATAGACCCGCGCCAGGCCATTGGCGGCCAGGGCCGCGCGGTGCAACTCGTTGGTGGTGGGGGTGTTCAGGGCCAGCAGTTCAGCCTTGAGGTCGGCTGGCAAGGGGGCGCTGCAATGGCCCAGTACCGTTGGGTATTGGCTGGAGAAATCGGCCAGCACCGCATCCACGCCGTCCAGCGACGTGCCGGACATGAGGCCGATGTACAAATCGGTCATGGGGAGGCCCGGCGGGCGCGGATTACTGCGCGTTGCCTGGCAGCATCTGCGCGGCGGCGACCAGTTGTTCGCGCACCAGTGCTGCGGCCTTGTTAAACAGGGGCTTGGCGGAGGCGGAGACCGGCACCGACTCGCTCTGGCGGGCGATGACCATGGGGTCTTGCTGCTTGCCGTCCACCCGGAACTCAAAGTGCAGGTGGGGGCCGGTGGCCCAGCCGGAGGAGCCCACCAGCCCGATGGTCTGGCCCTGGCTGACGTTCTGGCCCCGTTTCACGTTGATCTTGCTCAGGTGGGCGTACACCGTTTCATGGTTGTTGCGGTGCTTGATGAACACCACGTTGCCATAGCCATTCTGCACGCCGGCAAATTCCACCACGCCATCGCCGACGGTGCGTGCCGGGGTGCCGGTGGTGGCGGCGAAATCGGTTCCCAGGTGGGCGCGCCACTGTTTCAGGATGGGGTGAAAGCGCATGGCGAAACCGCTGCTGACGCGGGAGAACTCCACCGGCGAGCTCAGGTAGGCGCGGCGCAGGCTTTGCCCGTCCAAGTTGTAGTAGCTGCCCTTGGTGAGGGAGTGGGTGGCGCCGGATGCCACGCTGGTTGCGGGCTCCTGGAACCACATGGCCTGGTGGGCCTTGCCGGCGTTGACGAACTCGGCGCTCAGGACCCGTCCGGCACGCAAGGGTTCACCGTCGCCTTCCAGGGTCTCGTACACCACGGAAAAACGGTCACCCTTGCGCAGGGAGCGGCGGAAATCGATGTCACCCGAGAAAATTTCGGCCAGCTGGATGGCAATGGCGTCCGGAATGCGGGCATCGTCCGTTGCGGCAAACAGCGAGGACGTGATGATGCCGCTGGCCAGACGGGACGAAACCGTCATGGGCAACGTTTCCACGCGCGAAACGAATCCCTGGGCGGTCTTCTCCACGGTCAGGCGCTTGAACATGCCGTCGTCTTCCGGGCTCCAGCGGGCGCTGAGGGTCAGCAGGCCGTGGGTTTCGCTGGCTTCTGCGGTGACGTTGCGCCCGCCACGGCCCAGCAGCGCGCGCTGCACGTTGGCGTCGGAGCGGAGAAACGCGGCGGCCTGGGCATCAAACACCCCCAGGCGCTTGAGCAGGGTGTCGGCCGTGTCGGTGGAGCGGGTCACATCCGAGCGGTACAGCCGCATGGCCTGGGTCTGCAGGGCATCGTTCTGGGGCTGCAGCGGCAGGGGGTCGACGTTTTCCACCACGGCGTGCACGGGCAGGTCGGACGCATCGGGGGCCAGGGAAGCCACGGCAAACGTGGCGCCCGTGCCACCCAGCAGCAGGGCGGTGGAGACAGCAATCAGGTGGCGGGGGTAGCGCTTGACGAGCTGGGCGGCGGAGGCAACAAGTGCGTCGGCGGCCTGCATCAGTTCGTGTTTCAAAATAGGGGCTCCGTTGGGGGTGGGGCGGCGCCTGAAGGCGCAAGGCCCCGGACTGCGATCGGGGCCGACTAAAATTCAGCCGCTGGCTTCCAAACGTCGCAGAAGAGGTCAGGCAGTATAACTGCCTCCTGCACCCCGGCATCGAGAAAAACCCTTATGAATCAAGCCTCAAGCTCTCCGTTTGTTGTAACAGATCGTGTTCGTGAAGCGCTGGCCGTGTCCCTGCGCGGCTGCGATGAACTCATTCCGCAGGACGAATGGATCAAAAAACTGGCCCGATCCGAGGCCACTGGCAAGCCCTTGCGCATCAAGCTGGGGCTGGACCCCACGGCGCCGGACATCCACATCGGACACACCGTGGTGCTCAACAAGATGCGCCAGCTGCAGGATCTGGGGCATACGGTGATCTTCCTGATCGGCGACTTCACCACCATGATCGGCGACCCCTCGGGGCGCAACAGCACCCGGCCGCCGCTCAACCGGGAGCAGATCGAGGCCAACGCCAAGACCTATTACAAGCAGGCCAGCCTGGTACTGGACCCCGCCAAGACCGAAATCCGCTACAACAGCGAGTGGTGCGACCCGCTGGGTGCGCGCGGCATGATCCAGCTGGCCAGCCGCTACACCGTGGCCCGGATGATGGAGCGCAACGATTTCCACGACCGGTTCAAGGCCGGGCAAAGCATCAGCGTGCACGAATTTCTCTACCCCCTGATGCAGGGCTACGACAGCGTGGCGCTGCACAGCGACCTGGAGCTGGGCGGCACCGACCAGAAGTTCAACCTGCTGGTGGGGCGCCAGTTGCAGGTGGAATACGGCCAGGAGCCGCAGTGCATCCTGACCATGCCCCTGCTCGAAGGTCTGGACGGCGTGGAGAAGATGTCCAAGAGCAAGAACAACTACATCGGCATCTCCGAGGATGCCAACACCATGTTTGCCAAGGTGCTGAGCATTTCCGACGTGCTGATGTGGAAGTGGTACACGCTGCTGAGTTTCCAGTCTGAGGCCGGCATTGCCGCGCTGAAGGCTGAGGTGGAGGGCGGGCGCAACCCCAAGGACGCCAAGGTGGCGCTGGCCAAGGAAATCACGGCGCGGTTCCATTCCGCCGCCGCAGCCGATGCGGCCGAGCAGGACTTCATCAACCGCAGCAAGGGCGGTGTGCCCGACGAGATTGCCGAGTTGAGCCTGCCGCTGGGCGAGGGCGGCGCGGCGGTGGGCATCGGGGCTCTGCTGAAGTCGGCCGGACTGGCCGCCTCCAGCGGCGAGGGCAACCGCCTGATCGACGGTGGCGGTGTGCGCGTGGACAGCAGCGTGGTCAGCGACAAGGGCCTCAAGCTGGGCGCCGGCACCTATGTGCTGCAGGTGGGCAAGCGCAAGTTCGCCCGCGTGACCCTGGCCTGAGCCCATGCAGGCGCTGCTGCAGCGGGTGCGCCGGGCCCGGGTCGTTGTCGACGGCCAGACCGTGGGCGAGATCGGGCAGGGCCTCTTGGTGCTGTTGTGCGCCGAACAGGGCGACACCGAAGCGCAGGCCGACAAGCTGCTGGCCAAGCTGCTCAAGCTGCGCATCTTCAGTGACGCCCAGGGCAAGATGAACCTCAGCGTGCAGGACCTGGATGGCCAGGGCACGCCGGGCGGCCTGCTCATCGTCAGCCAATTCACCCTGGCGGCCGACACCACCGGCGGCAACCGCCCCAGCTTCAAGAACGCCGCGGCACCTGACGAAGGCCGGCGTCTGTACGACTACTGCGTGGCCCGGGCGCGTGCGGCGCACCCCGTGGTGCAGACCGGCGTGTTTGCGGCTGACATGCAGGTGGAGCTGGTCAATGACGGCCCGGTGACGATCCCGATGCGGGTGGCGCCGACGGCCTGATTGCTATCAATACAGGAGCTGTTTGCGCAGGTCGCATAAGGCCTGCTGGCAATTTTAATAGGGATTTTTGTATCCCAGGCGCGCCATGATCTCGGTCTCGCGCAGCTCCATCACCTGGGCATCTTCGTCCAGGTCGTGGTCCCAGCCTTGCGCGTGCAGCGCGCCGTGCACGATCAGGTGGGCGTAGTGCTCTTCCAGCGTTTTCTTCTGTTCCTTGGCTTCCTTGGCCACCACGGGGGCGCACAGTACCAGGTCGGCGGTGATCACAGGCTCCTGGGTGTAATCGAAGGTCAGCACGTTGGTGGCGTAGTCCTTCTGGCGGTAGTCGCGGTTCAGCGTCTGGCCTTCTTCGGCGTCCACGATGCGCACCGTGATTTCGCCATCGACTTCCAGCGTGTGGCGAATCCAGCGCGCCACCTTGTGGCGCGGCAGTGCGGCGCGGTGTTTTTCAGCGTCCTTGAATTTGCCGAATTGCAGGGAGAGGGTGAGTTCTGGCAGCATCAGCGGGCCTTGGGTGTGCGGGTTTTGGGCAGGTTGACGCGGGGCAGCTCGGGCTCCGTTTCGGGGATGGCGATGGCGGGCAGGTCGCTGACGCGGGCGGCGTCATAGGCGTCCACCACGCGCGCCACCAGCGGGTGGCGCACGATGTCGGCGCTGGTGAGGTGGGTGATGGCAATGCCGCTCACCCGGCGCAGCACGCGCTCGGCATCCACCAGCCCACTGAGCTGGGCCTTGGGCAGGTCGATCTGGGTCAGGTCGCCGGTGATCACCGCCTTGGCGCCAAAGCCGATGCGAGTGAGGAACATCTTCATCTGCTCGGGCGTGGTGTTCTGCGCTTCGTCCAGGATGACAAAGGCGTTGTTCAATGTGCGCCCGCGCATGAAACCCAGTGGGGCGATTTCGAGTTGCTGGCGCTCGAAGGCCTTGTGCACCTGGTCGAAGCCCATCAGGTCGTAGAGCGCGTCGTACAGCGGGCGCAGGTAGGGGTCCACCTTCTGGTTCAGGTCGCCGGGCAGAAAGCCCAGGCGTTCGCCGGCCTCCACCGCCGGGCGGGTCAGGATGATGCGCTGCACCGCGCTACGCTGCAGAGCGTCCACGGCGGCGGCCACCGCCAGGTAGGTCTTGCCGGTGCCGGCCGGGCCGATGCCGAAGGTGATGTCGTGCTCGGCGATGTTGTCCAGGTAGCGTGCCTGGTTCTTGCTGCGCGGTTTCAGGTCGGCGCGGCGTGTGGCCAGGCTGGGGCCCCCGCTGTCGTCGGCCGATCCGTCCCCCGCGAGCATGAGCTGCACCGTGGCCGGGCTGATGGGCTTGGCCGCCATCTCGTACAGGGCTTGCAGCATGTCCATGCCGCGCTGGGCCCGGGCCTTGGGGCCTTCCACCTTGAACTGCTCGTGCCGGTGGGCAATGCGCACCTCCAGTGCGGCCTCAATGGTGCGCAAATGCTCGTCGGTGGGGCCGCACAGGTGCGACAGGCGGGTGTTGTTGAGCGGAGAAAAAAGGTGTCGGAGGATCAAGCTGATAATTCCAGTGGGCAGGCCATACGGCCCCCAATGATAGGCAACAAACGGCAATTAACCCAGGGCACACGATGATCGGCAAACTCACAGGCACTTTGAGCGACAAAAATCCCCCCCAGATCATCGTGGACTGTGGCGGCGTGGGCTACGAGGTGCAGGTGCCCATGAGCACTTTCTACAACCTGCCGGCCAGCGGCGAGAAAGTGTCGCTGCTCACCCATTTCGTGGTGCGCGAGGACGCGCAGATTCTGTACGGCTTTGCTACGGCGGGGGAGCGGGACGCCTTTCGCGAACTCATCAAGATCTCGGGTGTGGGGCCGCGCACGGCCCTGTCGGTGCTCTCGGGCATGAGCGTGGGGGAGCTGGCGCAGGCCGTCACGCTGCAGGAAGCCGGGCGGCTGGTCAAGGTGCCGGGTATTGGCAAGAAGACGGCCGAACGCTTGTTGCTGGAGCTCAAGGGCAAGCTGGGGGCCGACATCGGGCCGTCGGCGGCCGTGGCCAACGACGCCCAGGCCGACATCCTGCAGGCCCTGCTGGCGCTGGGTTACAGCGACAAGGAAGCCGCTGCCGCGCTCAAGGCCCTGCCGGCCGACGTGGGGGTGAGCGACGGCATCAAGCTGGCCCTGCGCGCCCTGGCCAAATAAGGCGCACCACCCGTTTGCGTGAAGGCCTGAGCCATGCCCGCACCCTCGTTATCCACCGTCACCCTGATGGTTTTGCTGCCCCTGCTGGTGTGGCGCGTGCAGGCGCGGTTTCGCCGGATGGTGGGGCGCCAGCGGCTGTCCCGCATCCGCCCCTGGATCACCCTGGTGCTGTTCCCGTTGCTGGTGGGGCTGTATGCGCTGGCCGCCCGGACCCAACCGGTGCTGCTGGCGTGGCTGGCCGGGGGCCTGCTGGCGGGGGCGGTGCTGGCGCGGTACGGCCTGCACCGGACGCAGTTTGAACCTACCCGACAGGGCCTGTTCTATACGCCCAACGCGCACCTTGGAATTGCGCTGTCGCTGCTGTTCGTGGGGCGCATCCTGTACCGGCTGGTGGAGGTTTACGTGCTGGCGGCCGCGCCAACCTGGGAGTGGAGCGGTTTTGTACGCAGCCCCCTGACGCTGGTTGTCTTTGGCGTTCTGGCGGGCTATTACATCGCTTACGCCTTGGGCCTGGTCCGGTGGCGGGCCCGCGTTCTGCGCGCCAAGCGTGCACGCGAGGCCCTTGCCGCGCCCGGGGAGCGGGCCGAGCGCTAGCGGTGGATTCCTATTGCGCGTCACGCACGGGGCGCCCGTTGACCGGCTGCACCGGACGGGCGTTGTTGGCGTAGAGCTGCGTGAAGAGTCGTAACTGTGCCGGGCTGACGGTCATGGGCTGCTTGAGCACCATCCACAGCACGCCTTCCGTGCAGGGTGGCGTGGTCAGCGAGCCCATGTACTGGTAGTAGCGCTGGTCGGTCGGCAGCAGCTCGCTCAGGTTCAGCAGGCCCGCCGGTATGCGCACGCGGTCGCCGGTGTCCAGCGGCATGTAGGTCCAGACCGTGTCCACCAGTGTGTTGGGTTCGCCGGCTACCAGCTGCACCGCCACCACGGCCAGCTGGCCCTCGGCGTTCTGGTGCACCAGGTGGACGACCATGTCCGCACGCCGGCCGTTGACCACTTCTTCTGCCGGGGCGTGGAAGTGGAACTGCCGCAGCTGGTAGCTGGAGCCGCGCACTTGCAGGGTGTTGTCCCCCTGCACGTCGACCTGAATGGTATGGCCGTTGTTCACCACGGTGCCGGTGCTGGGCGTGTAGCCAAACTGCAGCGCTTCGGCAGGGCCCTGCAGGCTGGCGCTGTCCTCAATGGCAATGGGCGACTGGCGCAAGCCGTAGGCGCACAGCTTGAACGCCGGGTTGAGCCGGGCCCAGACCTGGGGTCCCTCTGCGCCTTCGTAGCTCCAGTGCGCTTCACCGGTGTGGGCGCTACCCGGTGCCGCAGTGATGACGACCTCTTCGGCTTCCGCGGGCGCCGCAGGATGCTCGCCCAGCGCCGCCGCACGGGCGCGCAGGTACTGGGCGCTCTGCCGCGTGGCGCCACTGGCGGTCGGGCGCGGGCTGGGCGCTTCGGCGCTGGGTGCCGTGGCCCCGGGCTTGCCCTCGT
>NZ_JBXAFT010000008.1:0-137399 GCF_058793415.1 Rhodoferax sp. MLSD5-FHT05B10
GGCCGGACGTCTTGAACGCGCCCTTCAGGGCGGCACGCACCCGGTTGCCTGCCGCCTTGGCGGCGCTGACGGGGGCTGCCTTGGCGGCCGAGGCCTTGGTGGCCGGCGCCGGCGCATCCGGGTCGCCATCGGCATGCGCGCCGCTGGCCAGCAGCAGGCCCAGGGCGCAGAGCAGGAAGGCCGGTCGCCAAGCGGCGCGGGTCGCGGGAAGAGAAGAGAGCGGTTTCATGGCTGGCGGGGGCCTTTCAGACATGGGCGGTCGGTGGACCGTGCACAAAGGGAGTAGTCTATCCATCGTATCGGATGTTTTGGCGCACGCTATAGTGGGCATCCGCCGACCGCATAGATAGACCTGACCCGTGAGCATCCAGACCGACGATTTTGCCGCCCCGCCGCCCAAGCGCGTGGTGTCGGCCGCGCCCACCTCGCCCAACGAGGAAGCCATCGAGCGCGCCCTGCGCCCCAAGCTGCTCGACGAATACGTGGGGCAGGCCAAGATCCGCGAGCAGCTGGAGATTTTCATGGGTGCGGCCAAGATGCGCGGCGAGGCGCTGGACCACGTGCTGCTGTTCGGCCCGCCCGGCCTGGGCAAGACTACGCTTTCCCACATCGTGGCGGCCGAGCTGGGCGTGAACCTTCGCCAGACCAGCGGCCCGGTGCTGGAAAAGCCCAAGGACCTGGCCGCGCTCCTGACCAATCTGGAGCGCAACGACGTCCTGTTCATCGACGAGATCCACCGCCTCTCGCCGGTGGTGGAGGAAATCCTCTACCCCGCGCTGGAGGACTACAAGATCGACATCATGATCGGCGAGGGGCCGGCGGCGCGCTCCATCAAGCTCGACCTGCAGCCCTTCACCCTGGTGGGCGCCACCACGCGTGCCGGCATGCTGACCAACCCGCTGCGCGACCGCTTCGGCATCGTGGCGCGGCTGGAGTTCTACACCCCCGAGGAACTGGCCCGCATCGTGCAGCGCAGCGCCAGCCTGCTCAATGCCCCGATGGACGTCGAGGGCGGTTTCGAGATTGCCCGCCGCTCGCGCGGCACGCCCCGCATTGCGAACCGCCTGCTGCGCCGGGTGCGCGACTATGCCGACGTGAAAGGCACCGGTCACATCAGCCTGGACATGGCCAACCGCGCCCTGGCCATGCTCGACGTGGACCCGCAGGGCTTTGACGTGATGGACCGCAAACTGCTGGAGGCGGTGATCCACCGCTTCGACGGCGGCCCGGTGGGGCTGGATAACATTGCCGCCAGCATCGGCGAAGAGCGCGAAACCATCGAGGACGTGATCGAGCCATACCTCATCCAGCAGGGCTATCTGCAGCGCACCCCGCGCGGACGCATCGCCACGCTGGCGGCTTACCGCCACCTGGGGGTGACGCCGCGCACCCGGGACGACAGCCTGTTTGGCGAGTAAGCCGGCTACTCGTGGCCTGACACGCGGCCACGCAATTTCTTGACATCGCCGCGGGTGGCCTTGCTGTCGAGCCGTTTGCGTTGCGAACTCTTTGTGGGTTTGGTCGGTTTGCGGGGCTTGGGCAGCACCGCCACACTGTCCACCAGCGCCTGCAGGCGTTCGATCGCATCCAGCCGGTTCTGCTCCTGGCTGCGCGTGGTCTGGGCCTTGATCACCACCACGCCGTCGGCGGTGATGCGCTGATCGTTCAGGCGCAGCAGCCGCTCCTTGATGGCCTCGGGCAGCGACGAGTCCGGGATGGAGTAGCGCAGGTGAATGGCGCTGGAGACCTTGTTCACGTTCTGTCCCCCCGCGCCCTGGGCACGGATGGCGGAGAACTCCATTTCGTCCTCCTGCAGGGGTATCAGCGGTTCGGCCATAGCTTGTATTTTCGGTCAAATGGTGCGCATACTGGCGCCATGGAATTCAAGGACTACTACCAGGCGCTCGGCATTGAACGCACGGCGTCCGAAGACGAGGTACGCAAGGCCTACCGCAAGCTGGCACGCAAGTACCACCCCGACGTCAGCAAGGAGGCCGACGCGCAGGCCAGGATGCGCGACATCAACGAAGCCAAGGACGTGCTGGGCGACCCGGAAAAGCGCGCCGCCTACGATGCGCTGGCCGACCGGGTGGCACGCGGCGGCCATGCCGGTGCGGCGGGTGATGGCAGCTTCCGGCCGCCGCCAGGTTGGGACGAGGGGTTCGAGTTCCACCGCGGCCCTGGCCAGGGGCCGGCGGACCATGCCGATTTCAGCGAGTTCTTTTCTTCGGTGTTTGGCCGCGGCGAGCAGCGTGGCGCCGCGAGCCGCGCCTACCGTGCCCGCGGCGAAGACCATCACGCGGCGATCGAAATATCCATTGAAGACGCCCTCAAAGGGGTTGAACGTGAGATCACCCTGCGCGCGCTGGAACACGACGCCCAGGGCCAGCCCACCTTTGTCAACCGCACGCTCAGCGTGAAGATACCGGCCGGTGTGCACCCGGGCCAGTTCATCCGCCTGGCCGGCCACGGCATGCCGGGGCAGGGGGGCGGGGCGCCGGGGGATTTGTATCTGGAAGTGCGCATGGCGCCGCATCCGCTGTACCGCGTGGAGGGCAGCGACCTGTACATGACCCTGCCCGTCACCCCGACCGAGGCCGCGCTGGGCGCGCAGGTGCAGGTGCCCACGCCCGCGGGGGGCGTGGTGGAAGTTACCGTGCCGCCCAACGCGCGCAGCGGCCTCAAGTTGCGCCTGAAAGAACGTGGCTTGCCGGGCAAGCCGCCGGGACATTTGTATTTGCTGCTGGACATTGCGCTGCCGCCCGCCGACACCGACGCCGCACGCAAGGCCTACGAACAACTGGCCCAGGCCGCGCCGTTCCATCCAAGGCGCCATCTGGGCGTGTAGGGAGTGTGACCATGACCGCTTACACAACGACCACCGTCCTCACGGCCACGGCCATCAACGCCGAACATCCGCTGGCGGCACGCGAGCTGGCGCAGGCCTGCGGCGCCGATCTGGACTGGGTGGCGCAACTGGTGGAGGTCGGCATTGTGGCCGCTGCGCCGCTGGCTGCCGCGCCCGACGACTGGCACTTTGACAGCGCCGACCTGCGCAGCGCCCTGGAGGCGCGCCGGCTGGAGCGCGACTTTGGCGTGGGGCTGGAGGCGGCCGCGCTGATCCTGGACCTGCAGCACGAGGTGCGCCGGCTCAAGGCGGTGCTGCAGGCGCGGGGGCGCTGACGACCCTGCGCGAAGCGGGGTTCCCCAGGTCGCTACCGGGGCGGCGTGACTTCCTGCTCCACCTGCCGGATCAATGCGTGGATCTGCGTGTCGCCGTCGAGCTTGCGGTCGCTGGCGGCGTTGATGAATCCGCGCAGATAGGACAGAGGAACCCATCGGCTGGGAACCGTGATGCGGGCGTCGCGTCGCTGTACCCCGTCGACCACGCGTTGGGCCACTGCCTCCGGGGAGATGGCTTTGTTGAGCGGCCAGGGGAAGACCATGCCGACCAGCCGGGTCGCTATGGGGTGTCCTCCAAATGCAACCTTGGCGATGGGGGTGGAAACCCATCCCGGGTAGAGCACGCCCGCAGTGGCGCCGGTACCTGCCAGCTCTGCGCGCAATGCCCGAGCGAACATTTCGACAC
This sequence comes from Rhodoferax sp. MLSD5-FHT05B10, assembly GCF_058793415.1. NCBI lineage: Bacteria > Pseudomonadati > Pseudomonadota > Betaproteobacteria > Burkholderiales > Comamonadaceae > Rhodoferax > Rhodoferax sp. MLSD5-FHT05B10. The sequence goes on from NZ_JBXAFT010000008.1 coordinate 3,590, forward strand.
CGGCCTTGGACATGGCATACGGCGCGTTGAGCACACCGTTGATATAGGCATAGAAGGAGGCGGTGACCAGTACATGCCCCTTGCGCTCCATGATCTGTGGCAGACAGGCACGCACCGTGCGCCAGACGCCCAACAGGTCCACCTCAATGATGTGCTCGAAGGTGCGTTCGTTGATCGTGGCGATGGTTGCTGGCGGGTCACATGCGATGCCGGCATTGGCAAACACCATGTCCAGGCCGCCGAAGCGGAGCACCGCAGCGGCCACCACGGCATCGGCGCCTGCGCGGTCGGTGACATCCAGTGCCATCGCCATGACGCGGTCCGTGCCCATGCTGGCCGCCAGCGCATCCACCGCCTGCTGAGACACATCGGTCAATACCACCGTCGCCCCTGCGGCATGCAGGGCGCGGGCACAGGCAGCCCCAATGCCACCGGATGCGCCCGTGATGAGGACGACTTTGTCTTGCAGTGGAAATTTCATGATTGGCGTCCTGGGGTGGAGATGGAGGGGCGGTCCATGCGCCTCAATCCCGGTGCGCGTTGTGCACGATCAGCAGTTGCGCGGCGTAGTAGGTCGCCAGAATCCACAGCGAGTCCAGGGGTACGGGCGTGACGAACTTGTTGATGGCGATCAGCGCGTCGCTCACCATGAAAATGCAGGCGCCGGCGGCCACCCAGCGGGCGGCGGCGTCCCCCCGCACCGTGGCGCGGCCCAGTGCCTGGGCCGCCATCAGCGAGATGACGGTGACATACGCCGCCACGGCGCCCTTGAGCACCGGGTCGCCCAGGCCGCCCCACACGATGGCGTACATCACCGCGCCCACGCCCAGCACCAGCGCCAGTGCGCGCCGGTTGGCAAACCAGACGCAGCCCTGGCGGAACAGCGCGATGTAGAACAGGTGCGCCACCAGGAAGGATGCGAGCCCCGGAATGAAGTAGTTGCCCGGCAGCATCAGGAACACGTCGCCGGCCAGCGAGAACACCAGTGCGGCCATCAAAAATGCATCAAATCGGGTCACAGCGCCCGCAGATACTGCGCGAATAGCTACGAAAACAATAGCAAGCACCATGGCCAGGGGCTTGAACAGGTAGTAGGTTCCGAGCAGGCCCAGGGCACCCAGCGTGGCCAGCGCAGCGCTTTCCACCACCAGCACTTCCAGCGCCGACAACCGCCCCTGCATGAAGCGCCCGGTGGCCCACACGCCGCTGGCAATGGCGGCGCACCAGATGGCGGCTTCGCTGGCCGGCAACGCGTCCGCCACCCACAGGAAGGCCGAGACGGCACCCAACATCAGCACGAACTGCAGGCCGGCAAACCACTGCTGTGCAGCGGTGAGCGGCGGGTTGAAGGTGGTGACTGCGGCGAGCGTGAACGCGGGCTTGGGGTGGGCCTGCGCCAGGTCGGCCGGCTGCCAGCCCGGCGGCTTGAACCAGACGCGCAGCTTGTCGCCCCAGTTTTTCGTGCGCCAGGAGTCCTTGGCCAGCGCCCAGTAGACATCCACGTTGGCCCACAGCGGGTCCCAGCTGTTGAGCTGGCCGCGCGTGCCGTAGACGCAGGGTTCGCGCTCTTCCTGGAAGGTGCCAAACAGGCGGTCCCACAGCACCAGAATGCCGCCGTAGTTCTTGTCGATGTACGGGTCGTTCACGGCGTGGTGCACCCGGTGGTTGCTGGGCGAGCAGAACACGCGGTCAAACCAGCCCAGCTTGCCGACCTGCTCGGTGTGCACCCAGAACTGGTAGAGCAGGTCGATCAGCAGCACGGTGCCAAACACGGCGGGCGGCACGCCCGCCAGCGCCATGGGCAGGTAAAAAATCCAGCCCAGCAGCAGGCCGCTGGAGGTCTGGCGCAGGGCGGTGGAGAGGTTGTAGTGCTGGCTCTGGTGGTGCACCACATGGGCGGCCCAGAACACGGCCACCACATGGCCGGCGCGGTGCACCCAGTAGTAGCACAGGTCGTAGAACACCAGCGCCAGCAGCACGCCGTACCAGCTGCTCCAGAACGCGGGCTGCGGGACCAGGGCCACGGCGCTGAACACGGCGGTGTAGATGCCGATGGTCAGCAGCTTGCCCAGCACGCCGGCGAGCTGGCTCAGGATGCCCAGGCTGATGCTGTTGATGGCGTCGTTCAGGCGGTAGGGCGTCTGGCCCCGTGTCCGGCTGGCAGCCGTGCGGCTCCAGGCGAACTCCAGGGCGATCAGCAGCAGGAATACGGGGGTGGCGAAAACAATGACTTTGCTCATGCGCGGATTTTCGCCGAGCATGCGCTTGCTTTAAACCGGGTCAACCCTTACGGCTGCCGGGGTGCGCCCCGGGGGGGGCGCATCAGGTGCTGGCTTCGTCCAGCGCGGTATCGTCCAGGTGGCGGGTGTCGGACCAGCCGACCAGGGTCAGGGCATCGGGTGTCCACAGCAGGCGGTTGATGGCGGCGTTGCCCAGCTCCCAGGTGCGGGGCGCGCCAATGTCCTGCTGCGTGGCCAGCCGGTACAGTGCGTCCATCACGCCGCCATGGGCCACCAGCACGATTTGCTGGCCCAGGTGCTGGCTGGCCAGGGTGTTGACAGTGTGGGCCACGCGGTCGCGCAGCTGCACCAAGGTTTCGCCGCCTTCGGGTGCGTAGTGGGGATCGCGCTGGCGCCAGCGGCGCGCCTCTTCGGGCCAGCCGGCGGCAATCTGGGCATAGGTCTGGCCCTCGAAGCGGCCGAATCCGCGTTCGCGCAGCCCGGTGTGCAGGTGCACGGTGCCGGCCGCCGGGCCGCTGCACCGGTCGGCAATGGCCTGCGCCGTGGCGCGGGCCCGCGACAGGTCGCTGGCGTAGATGGCGGCAATGGATTCGTCGGCCAGGGCCTGCGCCAGGCGCCCGGCCTGCCAGCGGCCGCGGTCGTTGAGGTCGATGTCGAGCTGGCCCTGCAGGCGGGTGTCCACGTTCCAGGCGGTTTCGCCATGGCGCACGGCGATGATGCGGGTAGCGCCCATCAGCGGGTCGGCGCGGAGCCGGGCGCCAGCTCGATGGCCACCTTGCGGGGACCGGGCGGCGGGTTGGGGTAGTCGCGCAGGGCGGCGTCCAGGATCACGGGTAGCAGGTTGGCGCTGTCCGACCAGGGGCCGGTGTGGCTGGCGCTCGTTTCGTAGGCCACCTGGTTGGTGGCAACCTCGCGCAGGAGCAAGTGCACGGTGTACTGGTACCAGGGCGGCTCCATCATGCCGTAGCCGTAACCGAAGAAGGCGCCCGGCGTGCCCACGCCCCAGGAGAAGTTCCAGGGGCGCATGGGGCGCTGCGCAATGCGGTCAAACTGCTCCATGCTCACGTCCAGCTGCACGCTGTAGCGGGGGTGCTGGGGGTCGGGCTGCAGGCCGACCTTGGCCAGTGCCTGCGTGGCCATGGTTTCCACGCTGTCGCGGTTGGCGCCGGCCGTGTGGGACGGCAGGCGCTCAAACCGGTAGGTGGCGCCGGCAACAGCGGGGCGGGTGCCGGTGAAGCTCTGCACCTCGCTGTCGATCATGCGCGGCAGGGCGCAGCCGCCCAGCAGCAGCGGGGCGCACAGCACGGCGCACAGTGCGCTGCGTCGGACCAGGCCCCGCCAGGGTGTCATACCGTTACCACCTGCAACCCGGGCAGGGTTGCGGCCACCGGGAATTCATCTTCGTCAAAAGCCTTGTCGCCGTCTGCATCGGGCACCCCCGTGATCTGGATGTTCTTGAAGTCGTGGCGTTTGTGGTCCATCAGGTGCGAGGGCACCACGTTGTGCAGCGCGGTGAACATGGTCTCGGTGCGCCCCGGGTACTGCTTTTCCCACTCGCGCAGCATATTGCCGATCTGCTTGCGCTGCAAGTGCTCCTGGCTGCCGCACAGGTTGCACGGAATGATGGGGAACTTGCGGTGCTCGGCCCAGCGGATCAGATCTTTCTCGGCCACGTTGGCCAGCGGGCGGATCACGATGTGGCCGCCGTCGTCGCTCACCAGTTTCGGAGGCATGCCCTTCAACTTGCCGCCGAAGAACATGTTGAGGAAGAAGGTCTGCAGCATGTCGTCGCGGTGGTGGCCCAGGGCGATCTTGGTGATCTTCAGTTCGTCGGCCACGCGGTACAGGATGCCGCGGCGCAGGCGGCTGCACAGGCTGCACATGGTCTTGCCCTCGGGCACCACTTTCTTGACGATGCTGTAGGTGTCCTGCGTCTCGATGTGGAAGGGCACACCCAGCGTCTTGAGGTATTCGGGCAGGATGTGGTCGGGAAAGCCCGGCTGCTTCTGGTCCAGGTTGACGGCGATCAGCTCAAAGTTCACCGGGGCGCGGGCCTGCAGCTTCAGCAGGATGTCGAGCATGCCAAAGCTGTCCTTGCCGCCGGAGAGGCACACCATCACGCGGTCGCCTTCCTCGATCATGTTGTAGTCCATGATGGCCTGGCCCACCTGGCGGCACAGGCGCTTTTCCAGCTTGTGCGTTTCGCGCTCGATCTTGAGCGTTTGGCTGTCCTTGGCCACGGGGGCCGCTTCTTGGTCTATCCAGACTGCGTTCATGGGGGTTACCACTTTCCTGTTTCTACGCGGATGGCGACTTCGCAGTCGTCAAAAATTTCCAGCTTGGCGATCTTGACCCGCACGCCCAGCACGCCGGGCAGCTGCAGCAGCCGGTGCGCCAGCTTGCCGATCAGGCTCTCCAGCAGGTTCACATGTTCGGCCGTGCACTCGTCAATGATGATGCGGCGCACCTTGCGGTAGTCCAGCACATGGCTGATGTCGTCGTCGTGGGGCAGCAGCGGCTGCGGGCCCAAGCACAGCTCGGCGTCGACCTGGATGGGTTGCGGCGCGGTCTTTTCCGATTCCAGAATGCCCAGGTTGGCGTCAAAGCGCAAGCCGGTGAGGGTCAGGATCTGGGTTCCCGTGGTGTGTTGCATGGTCATTGGGGGACGGTTGGGGGCGCTGTCACATCAGGGAAAAATCGCGCTCGAAGCGCATCAGGTGCTGGCCGCCGTCCACCAGCAGCGTGGTGCCTGTGATGGACCGGTTCTGCAGCGCAAACAGCACGGTGGCGGCCACGTCCTGCGCCGTGCTGGAGCGCCCCAGCGGCGAGAGCGTGTGCAGCGCCGCAAATTTGGCGTCGCTGAGCAGGTGGCTGGTCAGGGTCAGGCCGGGGGCCACGCCCACCACGCGCAGCAGCGGGCTCAGGCTCAGCGCGAGCATGGTGTTGGCCGCTTCCAGCGCGGCCTTGGACAGGGTGTAGCTCAGGAAATCGGGATTCTGGTTCCACAGCTTCTGGTCCAGCAGGTTGACCACGGCCGCGTTGATGGCCGCTCCGCTGGCGGCCGCGGGCGGGCTGCGCCGGGCGATGTGGGCGTGCAGGGCCTGCGCCAGCAAGATGGCCGCGCCGGCGTTGCTGCGCATGTGCTTTTCCATGGCCGCGAAGCTGAAGCTGGCCGTGGTGTCGTGCTCAAAAGTGGAGGCGCTGTTGACCACGGCGTCCACTTCGCCCAGGGCTTCCACCACGGTGGGCAGCAGCTGGCGCACCGCGGTTTCATCCCCCAAATCACAGCGAAAAGCGGCTGCACCCGGCGTCAGATATGCGCAGTCAGCTACGGTTTTTGTAGCGTCCTCCAGCGAATCGCGGTAATGCACGGCCACCCGCCAGCCCGCGCCGGCCAACGCCAGCGCAATTTCGCGCCCCAGACGCTTGGCAGCGCCGGTCACCAGAACGGTGGGCACGTGCGGGGAAGCAGGGGAGGGCAGGGACATTGGGAGACAATTCAGTCTGAGATGACAACAGCCCCGATTTTAACGACCCCCCCATTTCCCGGCACCGCCATGGAGCAAGCCCTGCAGCGGCACATCGACCAGCAGATCCAGGCCCAGGGCGGCTGGATCGGGTTTGACGCCTTCATGGCCCTGGCCTTGTACACCCCGGACCTGGGGTACTACACCCGGGGTGCCACCGTGTTTGGCGCCCTGCCGCAGGGCCAGCGGGACGCCAGCGGCGCCACCGTGGGGGCCGGCAGTGACTTCGTCACGGCGCCCGAGATGACGCCCCTGTTCGGCCAGGCCCTGGCGCGCCAGGTGGCGCAGGCCCTGCAGGCCACCGGCACCGACGAGGTGTGGGAGTTTGGCGCCGGCTCGGGAGCCCTGGCCCGCCAGCTGCTGGACGCCCTGGCAGCCCTGGGCGTGGCGGTGCGCCGCTACACCATCGTCGATCTGTCGCTGCCCTTGCGTGCGCGCCAGCGGGCCACGCTGGCAACCCATGCCGACACCGTGCGCTGGGTGGATGAACTGCCCGCCGCCCTGCACGGGGTGGTGGTGGGCAACGAGGTGCTGGACGCCATGCCGGTCAAACTGCTGGCCCGCGTGGCCGGTGTCTGGCACGAGCGCGGCGTAGCCTGCGCGGTGGATGCCGGCGGCACGCGCCTGGTCTGGCAGGACCGCCCCACGGACCTGCGCCCGCCCATCGACATTCCCGGCGAGCACGACTATGTGACCGAGATCCACCCCCAGGGCGAGGCCTTTGTCCGCACCCTGGCCGAGCGCCTGCAGGCCGGCGCCCTGTTCCTGCTGGACTATGGGTTCCCGGAGAGTGAGTACTACCACCCGCAGCGCCACATGGGAACGGTCATGTGCCACCGCGCCCACCAGGCCGACGGTGACCCGCTGGCCGACGTGGGCAACAAGGACATCACGGCGCACGTCAACTTCACCGGCATTGCCGTGGCCGCGCAGGATGCGGGGCTGGAAGTGCTGGGCTACACCAACCAGGCCCATTTCCTGATCAACTGTGGCCTGGTCGAAGCCATGCAGGACGCCCCGCTGCCCGAGCGGGTGGCGGCGCAGAAACTTATTCTGGAACACGAAATGGGTGAGTTTTTCAAGGTCATCGGCCTGACCCGGGGGCCGTATTGGGAGGCCCTGGGCTTTGCCCGGGGCGACAAGACCCACCGCCTCTGAGCGGCGGCGCCACGCCGGGCGCGCAGGGTCTTGAAGACGGGCGCTAGATACCCATATGGGTATGCAAAGAGGATCCTTTATATGACCGAAGCCCTGCACATCGTCTGCCCCCACTGCCACACCACCAACCGCGTGAAGTCCGCCGACCTGTCCAGCGCGCCCGACTGCGGCAGCTGCCACAAGCCCCTGTTTGAGGCCCATTCGGTGGCGCTGGATGAAGCGGCGTTTGAACGCCACCTCACCCGCAACCACATTCCCGTGCTGGTGGATTTCTGGGCCCCGTGGTGCGGTCCCTGCCGCCAGATGGCCCCCGCGTACGAGCAGGCGGCCGCCCAGCTGGAGCCGCGCGTGCGCGTGGCCAAGGTCAATACTGAAGAGGCGCAGGCACTGGGGGCCCGTTTCAATATCCGCAGCATTCCCACGCTGGCCCTGTTCGTGAACGGGCGCGAGGTGGCACGCCAGGCCGGTGCCATGGGTGCGGCCGACATCGTGCGCTGGACGCAGGCGCACCTGCGCTGACGTACCCCGTAACCCCTTGGTAACGCTAGCCCCTGCGGGCAGGGTAGCATCTCGCCTTTGAGTTCAGCCACCCCGGCAGCGAGGCCACCATGCAAACCAGCACCCGACTTGAAACCGTTGAACGGACACAGCGTCCCTGGGGCTGGTACGAGACGGTGTCCGAAGTGGCGGGCTACAAGATCAAGCGCATCCACGTGACTCCGGGGCAGCAGATCAGCCTGCAAAAGCACGCCCGGCGCGCCGAGCACTGGGTGGTGGTGCAAGGCCTGGCCCGTGTCACGCTGGGCGAGCAGGTTTTCGATTTGCCCGTCGGCGGACACTGCGACATTGCGCTGGGGCAGGTGCACCGCCTGGCCAACCAGACCACCGAGCCAGTGGAGATTGTGGAAGTGCAGTTCGGCAGCTACCTGGGCGAGGACGATATCGTGCGCCTGCAGGACGACTACGGTCGCCCCTAACTTTTTGCGAGAAGCCCATGAACCCTGTTTTCTCTCCTGCCGCCATCCGTCTGACGCCCGGCGCGGCGCCAGTGGCCTGTGTCGATATTGGCGGCACCAAGGTGGCGGTCAGCGTGGCCGACGAACACGGCGTGCACGCCAAACTGTCCGAGCCCACGGCAACCCGGGGCAACCCCGATGCGCTGGCGCTGCAAATCATCCGGCTGGTGCACCAGAGCTGCGCCACCGCCGCCGTGGCGGTGGCCGACATCGCGGCGGTGGGCGTGGCGTCGTGCGGGCCGTTTGTCCTGCGTGACGGCCTGGTGGAACTGGCGGCGCCCAACATCTGCGGCGGCCTGGCCGGCAAGGCCCGGGGCCTGCCCAACGACTGGACCACAGCCCTGCTGGAAGCGCCCCTGCGCCAGGCCTTTCCCCGTGTGCGGGTGGAAAACGATGGCATTGCCGCGCTGGAGGCCGAGCGCCGCTGGGGTGCCCTGCAGGGCGTGGACCACTGCGCCTACGTGACCTGGAGCACCGGCATCGGCCTGGGGTTGTGTGTGGACGGACGCATTCTGCGCGGCAAGAACGGCAACGCCGGCCATGCCGGCCACACCTTTGTCAGCGACAACACCGACGCGCTGTGCGGCTGTGGCAATGTGGGTGACGTGGAGGGCCTGGTGGCGGGCAACGCCATTGCCCGGCGTTTCAGCGCCCTGGGCTATGCGGATGCCGCTGCGCTTTTTGTCGCTGCCGGCGCCGGTGATGCGGGGGCGGTGGCCATCATCGATGAGCTGTGCCGCATCATGGGCCGCACCATCTACAACCTGGTGGCCACGCTGGACCTGCAGCGCGTGAGCCTGGGTGGCAGCGTGTTCTGGCACCACCGCGAAACCCTGCTGCCCAAGGTGCGCTCGTACATCACCGGTAAGCTGCCGTCCCTGACCGACGGAGTGGAGCTGGTTCCGGCCGGGTTGGGTGCCCAGGTGGGCGACTACGCTGCGTTGGCACTGGTCATGGGCTGAGCGTCCGGCTGCGGTAGTTTTCCACAGTGAGTGGGGGCATCCAAAATAGATGCCCGGTTTGATACAAGTAAATCAACAGCTTAGACAACAACTTCGGACGCGCTCCTACACAAGACACTCGGAAAAGTTGCTTTTTTCCTCTCGATTGCAGAATAAAGGTTATCGTTAAGGCGCTGAATCGCCAGACCATGTTGCGCAACGCCTCAGGTTCATAGGCTTGACAATATATTAGAAGTAATTAATACTTCTGTATATGACAAGCCCAAACACAGCAATTCGAACCTTTGTTGCCAGCATACGAGCGGAACTGCGACCGGCAATTCGATCCGAAAAGGATTTCATTGAAATCCTTCTTAGCATTTGGATCGCTGCTGGGATACCTCGCGATGCTTCGGGAGCAATTTGCTCGAGCCAAGAAGAGCGGGACGAGGTCCTAGCTGCCTATTCACAGTTAGAGAAACTGAAGGAGGATGGGCTGAGCATGCTTTCCTTAGCAGTTGAAACGGCTAGGCAACTGATGACGGAGGCGGATCTCGAAGCCATTTGCCCAGAGGATTGGCTGGGCGAGTCCTTTGATGAGTTCCTTGCAAAGGGATCGGTTTTATTGCCGCAAGAAGTCGTCGAACTGATCTGCCAACTGGGAGAAATGTCCTCAGGGGATGTGGTCTACGCACCATGGGACGTGCTCGGGCAAGTCGCAACCTGGAGTTATCGAAAAGGTGCCGAAGCTGTCGTAAAAACGCCCCTGCGATCACGTCTCCTATATGTCGCCAAACTCTTTTGTCGCGGCAGCTTTAAGGTTGTGTATGGTGATCCGATTCTGAATTCAGAGCAGCAAAATGCGACTGAGCCATCAAGATTCAATGTGGCCATCGGATTCCCGCCAATTGGGGTCAGTTACAAGGGAGCAAGACTACTTGGACAAGGTGGAAATCTCATGGAGGATGTATCTTCATCGTCCACCGGACTGGGCGTCGCACACCTAATAGAGCAGGCCCAAAGACGGGCGGTCGTCGTAGTCCCTACTAGTTTCTTGAGTGCCTCCGGGGCAGACGAACGAGCTCGGGCAATGTTGTTGGCTGCAGGCGTCGTGCAAGCGGTTATTGCACTGCCGAATGGCCTCTTTCCATCAACTTCGTTGCAGATTTCGGTACTTGTATTGGCCCCTCGTGGTGCACACGATGAAGTTCGGTTTATCGATGCATCAGGGGCGGACTTTTATCAAAAAACCTCAAAAGCTCGTAAACAACTTGTGAACGTAAAGTTGCTTGCAGAGACGACGTTGAATAGCGGTACAACCGGTAGTGGCATCCAGTGGTGCAAGACAGCGTCCGTTGCTGAAATCAGCGCTTTGCAGTCCAGCCTACAAGTTGGACGTTACGTTGTAAACACCGCGACAGCACATGCAAAAAGCATGCTGCAATCCATTCCAACGACCACACTGGGAAACTTAGTAAGTTACGTTTCGCCAATCCCTACTTCCGCGCTTCGTGCTCTAGGGGACAAGCCACCATTCGTGGATGCACAAGAGGTAGGGATTCAAGATTTGGCTCCAATGGGTTTCAGTACAACTGCTAGCCGACAGATCAAGCTCTCACAGGAAATCGCATGGAGCTACAACCATTTGACACTGCGGCCATGGGACATCGTTGTCATCACAAAAGGGTCTGTTGGGCGAGTTGGTTTGCTTTCCCCGGTTGAGTTTGCTAAGAGCCACTGCTTTGCCTCTCAGTCAGCCGTCGCACTCCGATTCAACCCGCCAAACGAAACTGCCGCGAAGGCACTTTATCTGTTGCTCCGCTCGCAGGTTGGTAATCAGATGCTAACGTCAATTGTTGCGGGGACGACAACGCCGTTAATACAGCTACGGGAGCTCATGAAAATTGAACTTCCGCTACTAGATGTTCAATCGCAAGCAGAGGCCGCTGCTTTGTTCGACCGCGAACAAGAGATCCAAAACCAAATTAACAAATTGAGAAATGAGCAGGCGGCGTTGTCTGCAGGTTTCTGGACTTTGGCTGGAGAGGAACAATCATGCTAAAGCGGCCGACGAAAAACGATCCACTTCTGGGACTTTTTGATGGAGAGGCCTCTAACGTCAAGTTAGAGGCTTGGAAGATACATCACAGAACGAAAAGAATTGGCTATTTGGTTGTCTTTGCCGTCGCCCTTCTTCCGAAGTGGCAACTGTGGCATTGGTTCGGTTAGTGCGTATTAGGGCGAATTGCGTGATCGTGATGCAGTTGATCGCGTGGAAAAAAAGACATCAACTTCAGAAATTGAGGCATCACTTTTAATGCCACAAAGTGAGTGGGGTAACCTAGGGGAAATCCCCTATGGGCGTCTACAATTAATTAATGAAAAATTAATGAATCCGATGCGGCATGGTGCGGCTTCGGACGCAACTACGCTCCTGGCCGCAGCGGCCGGTGCAATCCTCACGTAGGGAGACATGATGTTGAATTTGTCGAAACTCGCCACGGCTGTGGCATTGGTGGTGGCAGGTACCGCGGCGCTGGCCGGCGAGGTGGAAGTGCTGCACTGGTGGACCTCCGGTGGCGAAGCCAAATCGGTGGGTGAACTCAAGAAAATCATGCAGAGCAAGGGCCACACCTGGAAGGACTTTGCCGTGGCTGGCGGCGGTGGCGACAACGCCATGACCGTGCTCAAGAGCCGTGTGGTGTCGGGCAACCCCCCGGCGGCGGCCCAGATCAAGGGCCCCGGCATTCAGGAGTGGGCCGCTGAAGGCGTGCTGGCCAATCTGGACAGCGTGGCTGCGGCCGAGAAGTGGGACAGCCTGCTGCCCAAGGTGGTGGCCGACGTCATGAAGTACAAAGGCAACTACGTGGCCGCACCGGTGAACGTGCACCGCGTGAACTGGATGTGGGCCAATGAGGCCGTGCTGAAGAAGGCCGGCGTCAAGGGCGTGCCCAAGACCTGGCCCGAATTCTTTGCCGCAGCCGACAAGGTCAAGAAGATCGGTCTGATTCCCGTGGCCCACGGAGGCCAGAACTGGCAGGACTTCACCACGTTCGAAGACGTGGTGCTGGGCGTGGGCGGTGCCAAGTTCTACAGCGATGCGCTGGTCAAGCTCGACCAGAAGGCCCTGACCAGCGACACCATGAAGAAGTCGCTGGAAACGTTCCGCAAGATCAAGAGCTACACCGACCCGGCTTCCCCCGGACGCGACTGGAACCTGGCCACGGCCATGGTAATCCAGGAAAAGGCGGCCTTCCAGTTCATGGGTGACTGGGCCAAGGGCGAGTTCACGGCCGCGGGCAAGGTGCCGGGCAAGGACTACATCTGCGCTGCGGCTCCCGGCACCGACAAGGCCTACACCTTCAACGTCGACTCCTTCGCCATGTTCAAGCTGAAGGACCCGACGGCCCAGAAGGCCCAGGCCGACCTGGCTGCGGCCATCATGGGAACCGAGTTCCAGGAAATCTTCAACCTGAACAAGGGCTCCATCCCGGTGCGCCTGGGCATGGACATGGCCAAGTTCGATGACTGCGCCAAGGCTTCTGCCAAGGACTTCGTGGACACCGCCAAGATCAATGGTCTGCTGCCCTCCATCGCCCACGGCATGGCGGTGCGCCCGGCGGCTGAAGGCGCCATCAAGGACGCGGTCAGCCAGTTCTGGAATGACGACAAGATCTCAGTGGCCGATGGTGTGAAGAACATCGCCAAGGCCGCTGCAACCAAGTAATCCCGTAGCCTGATCCACCGCGCGCCGGGGTGCCGTGACCCCGCAGCCCGGCCACGGTGGAACTGCAACGGGGACGCTGCCATCCGCCGGATGGTGTCGGACCACCCCGCCCCCTGCGGGCGGGGCGTGTTTTTGAGTCACATTCCATGAAAACCTTTGAAAACCTGCTGCCCAAGCTGGTGATTGCGCCGGGCTTTGTCTTCGGCTTTGCCTTCATCTACGGCTTCATGATCTGGAACGGCGTGCTGTCCCTCACGGGTTCGCGCATGTTGCCCAATTACGACGAGTTCGTGGGGCTGGAGCAATACATCCGTCTGTGGGACATGGACCGCTGGTATGTGGCGCTGAAGAACCTGGGCATCTTCAGCGTGCTGTACGTGGGCGGCTCCATGGTGCTGGGCGTGGTGCTGGCGGTTTTCCTGGACCAGAAGGTGCGCGCCGAAGGCGTGCTGCGCACCATCTACCTGTACCCCATGGCGCTGTCCTTCATCGTGACCGGCACCGCCTGGAAGTGGATTCTCAACCCCAGCCTGGGGCTGGAAAAACTCATGCACGACTGGGGCTGGACCAGTTTCCATTTCGACTGGCTGGTGCAATCGCACACCGCCATCTACTGCGTGGTGATTGCCGGCATCTGGCAGTCGGCCGGCTTTGCCATGGCCCTGTTCCTGGCCGGGCTGCGCGGCATCGACGACAGCATCATCCGGGCCGCGCAGATCGACGGCGCCTCGCTGCCGCTCATCTACTGGCGCATCATTTTTCCCATCCTGCGGCCGGTGGTGTTCTCCACCATCCTGGTGCTGTCGCACCTGTCCATCAAGAGCTTTGACCTGGTGATGGCCCTCACGGCCGGCGGCCCGGGCTATGCCACCGACGTGCCGGCCACCTTCATGTTCGTGATGAGCTTCAACCGCGGCCAGATCGGCCTGGGTGCGGCCAGCGCCACCATGATGCTGGCCACCGTGGCGGCCATCGTGGTGCCCTACCTTTACAGCGAGCTGCGTGCAAAACCCCATGACCGCTAAACAACTCTCCCGCGCCGCGGTATACGGCTTCCTGCTGCTGGCCGCCTTCTTCTTCCTGGTGCCGCTGTACGTGATGCTCGCCACCTCGTTCAAGGATGCCGCGCAGATCCGCGCCGGCAACCTGATGAGCCTGCCGACCTCGCTCAACTTCGAGTCCTGGCGGCTGGCCTGGTCCACCGCCTGCACCGGCGTGGACTGCCGCGGCCTGCGCCCCTACTTCTGGAACTCGGTGAGCATGGCGGTGCCGGCGGTGCTGCTCTCCACCACCTGGGGCGCCATCAACGGCTACGTGCTCTCCATGTGGAAATTCAAGGGCAGCGATCTCCTGTTCGGCTTCATGCTGTTTGGCGTGTTCATGCCGTTCCAGGTGGTGCTGCTGCCCATGAGCCAGGTGCTGGGCTTCCTGAACCTGTCGAGCTCGGTGGGCGGCCTGATCCTGGTGCACTGCCTGGCGGGCATTGCCGGCACCACGCTGTTCTTCCGCAACTACTACACCGCCATTCCGCGCGAGCTGGTCAACGCCGCGCGCATGGACGGCGCGGGTTTCTGGCGGATCTTCTGGCGCATCGTGCTGCCCATGTCCACGCCCATCCTGATGGTTACGCTGATCTGGCAGTTCACCAATATCTGGAACGATTTCCTGTTCGGCGTGGCCTTCAGCGGCGCCGACAGCAAGCCCATCACCGTGGGCCTGAACAACATGGCCAACACCTCCAGCAGCGTCAAGAGCTACAACGTGGACATGGCCGCGGCCGTGATCGCCGGCTTGCCGACCATGCTGGTCTATGTGCTGGCGGGTCAATATTTCGTCAAAGGTCTCACAGCCGGTGCTGTGAAAGGATAAACAACACCATGGCAGCATCTCTTCACATCGCAGGCATCCGCAAGATCTTCGGCAAGGGCGACAAGGCCGTCGAAGTGCTCAAGCGCATCGACATCGACGTCGCTCCGGGCGAATTTCTCATCCTGGTCGGGCCGTCGGGTTGTGGCAAGTCCACCCTGCTCAACATCATTGCCGGCTTGGAAGAGCCGTCCGAGGGGGAGCTGCTGATCAACGGCAAGAACGTCATCGGCATGGCCCCGGCACAGCGCGACATTGCCATGGTGTTCCAGAGCTATGCGCTGTACCCCACCATGACGGTGGCCGACAACATTGGCTTCGCGCTGGAAATGCGCAAGGTACCCAAGGAGGTGCGCACCAAGCGCATCCACGAAGTGGCCGCCATGCTGCAGATCGAGAACCTGCTGGACCGCCGCCCCTCGCAGCTGTCGGGCGGCCAGCGCCAGCGTGTGGCCATGGGGCGCGCCCTGGCGCGCGACCCGCAGCTGTTCCTCTTCGACGAGCCGCTGTCCAACCTGGACGCCAAGCTGCGGGTGGAGATGCGCGCCGAAATCAAGCGCCTGCATCACGTCAGCGGCATCACCACGGTGTACGTCACCCACGACCAGATCGAGGCCATGACGCTGGGCAGCCGCATTGCGGTGATGAAGGACGGCATCCTGCAGCAGATCGGCACCCCCGACGAGATTTACCGCACGCCGGCCAACACCTATGTGGCAGGTTTCATCGGCTCACCGATGATGAACTTCATCGAAGGGCACGCCGTCATGGGCGAGGAGGGGCAGAGCCAGTTCGTCTTTACCGGCGGTTCCCTGGACCTGCCCACGCCCACCGGGCGTGACGTGATCCTGGGCCAGCGGCCCGAACACATCCACCTGGCCGATGATGCCGCCTGGCGCGGCGACGTGATCCTGGTGGAGCCCACCGGCGCCGACACCTACGTGGTGGTCAAGACCGGCGCGGGCCTCATCACCGTGCGGGCGCCGGCCAACACCAAGCTGGACATCGGCGCCAACGTGGGCATGACGGTGAGCAGCCGGCACAACAACTGGTTCGACAAGACCACCGGCCAGCGTATGGCCCTGGCGGCGGCCTAGGTCGGCAGCGGCAACTCCAGGCGGATGATCAGCCCGTGCGGGCGGGCGTGGTGGGCACTGGCCACGCCGCCGTGGCGTTGGGCAATTTCGGCCACGATGGCCAGGCCCAGGCCGCATCCGCCGGGTAGCGCGCTGGCCCGCCAGAAGCGTTCGAACACGCGCTCCAGTTCGGCATCGGTCAGGCCGGGGCCGTCGTCTTCCACTTCCAGCACGCACTGGCCTTCCTGGCTGCGGGCACGCAGGGTGACCCGGGTGCCGTGCCCGGCGTAGCGCAGCGCGTTGTCGATCAGGTTGCTCAGCACCTCGCGCAGCAGCAGCTTGTCGGCGGGCACGATCAGCGAATCCTCGCCCTCGTAGCCCAGGTCCACGCTGGCCGCCACGGCGCGCGGCGTCCACTCGCGGGCCACTTCGCGGGCCAGCGCTGCCGCGTCGACCGGCAGCAGAATCACGTCGGCTTCGGTGCGGGCCAGCGACAGCAGCTGGTGCACCAGGTGCGCGCTGCGCTGGGCGCCGGTGTGCACCTTCTGCAGGCGCTGCTGCAGCGCCTGGGGATCGGTCTCCTGCAGGGCCAGCTCGGTCTGGCTGATCAGGCCCGCCAGCGGCGTGCGCAGCTGGTGGGCGGCGTCGTTCAGGAAGCGCTTTTCCTGGCTCAGGCTGCGCCGCAGCGTGGTCAGCAGCTGGTTCACGGCATTGGCCAGGGAGTGCACCTCCTGGGGGGCCTGCGTCATCTCGATGGGCGACAGCGACGCGGCCGTGCGGTGGGCCAGCTGGGCCTCCAGCCGCTGCAGCGGCACCAGTCCGCGGCGCACGCCGGCGTACACCAGAAAGCTCAGCACGGCCCCCAGCAGCAGCAGGGGAAACAGCATGTCCTGCACCAGCTCGCGGGCAATGCGCTGCTGCACCACCAGGCTCTTGGCCACCTGCACCCGCATGCGCTGCTGGGTCATGCCTTCGCCAAAACTCAGGTCGATGCTGGCCAGGCGCATGGGCTTGCCGTCCATGACCACGTTGTAGAGCACCGGCTCGTTCTGCGGGATGTCCGTGCCCTCGGGCGGGCTGGGCAGCTGTCCGTTGCCCAGCAGGAAGCTGCCCGGCGGCGAGGACACCATGTACGACACCCGGTCCTTGGGGTCTTCTTCAATGATGTCCTGGGCCGCCTTGGGAAAGTCGACCAGCAGGCCCGAGCCAAAGGGCTTGACCTGGCGCGCCAGCGAGCGCACCGAGCGGGTCAGCGACTGGTCGATGGTTTTTTCGGCGTAGGTCAGCGCCACGCGGTAGGCCAGCACCCCGCCGACCAGCCACAGCACCAGCTGGGGCAGCAGCAGCCAGGCCAGCAGCTGGCGGCGCAGCGAAAAGGAGGTGGCCGCTGTCATGCGGCGTCCATCTCCAGCATGTAGCCCAGGCCCCGCACGTTGCGGATGTTCAGGCCCGAATCCTGCAGCTTGCGCCGCAGGCGGTGCACATACACCTCCAGCGCGTTGGAGCCGCCGGTGGCGCCGTCGGCCGGCTGGGTCTGCCACACGGCCAGCACGTCTTCGCGGCTGACCACCTGGCCCAGGTTGTTGACCAGCAGCGACAGCAGCGACCATTCGCGCTGGGTCAGCTCCAGGGGCTCCTCGTCCAGCCACGCCAGGGGCAGGGCCGGGTCCACGCGCAGGCGCTTGGCGGCCGGGCTTTCCACTTCCAGCGAGCCGCCGAAGGCCGGCAGGCGCGCGCGGCGCAACAGGGCTTGCAGGCGTGCCACCAGTTCGGCCACGCTGAAGGGTTTGGTCAGGTAGTCGTCGGCCCCGGCGTTGAGGCCCTGCACCCGGTCTTCCACACCGTCGCGCGCCGTGAGCACCAGCACCGGCAGGGCCGAGAAGCGCTGGCGGATCCAGCGCAGGACGCTGATGCCGTCAAGCCGCGGCAGGCCCAGGTCGAGGATGACCGCGTCGACCCGGGTGGTCTCCAGCAGGGCCTGCGCCTGCACGCCGTCGCTGGCACTGCACACGCTGTGGCCGGCGTGCACCAGCTGCGCGCACAGGCCGTCGCGCAGCAACTCGTCGTCTTCAACAATCAGCAGGTGGGACATGGGGCAAGCATACCAAGGCGCCCACGGCTTTTACAGGCCGGCGGTCACCGCCGCAATGCGCGCCGCATGGATCTTCTCGCCGACCTTCGGGCCGCTCAGCCCGGCGGCCTGGGCGTCGGCGGCAATGGTGTGGGTGGCGACAGCCTGCGCCCGCTGCAGGGCCTGGGCCAGCCGGTCCGCCTGCGGGTACGGGGTGTCGTGCAGCCCCAGGCGGCCGCGGGCGTCGCATTCGCAGGCCAGCAGGATGTCGGCAAAGCGCTCCGGCTTGCGGAACGCGTCGCAGCGCTCCAGCAGGCGCACGATGGCGGCCGCATTCAGGGAGGCGCTTCGGTGGATGTTGCCGTGCTCGCGGGTCACCACCTGTGCCAGCTCGTGGCACTCCACGGGCACCCGCAGGCGCTGGCACAGGGGCTTGAGCAGGCGCACGCCACGCTCTTCATGGCCGATGTGGCGGGGCAGCATGTCGGCGGGCGTGTTGCCCTTGCCCAGGTCGTGTGCCAGGCAGGCAAAGCGCACCGGCAGCGGGGCGCCCAGGCGGGCGGCCATGTCCAGCACCAGCATCAGGTGGGTGCCGGTGTCCACCTCGGGGTGGTGTTCCTCGCTCTGGGGAACGCCCCACAGGGCGTCCACCTCGGGCAGCAGCCGCACCAGCGCGCCGCAGTCGCGCAGCACGGCGAACATGCGCGAGGGCTGCGCCTCCATCAGGCCGCGGGCCAGTTCCTGCCAGACCCGCTCGGCCACCAGGTGGTCCACCTCGCCGTGGCGCACCATGTCGCGCATCAGCTCCAGGGTCTCCGGGGCCACCGTGAAATCGGTGAAGCGGGCGGCGAAGCGGGCCAGCCGCAGGATGCGCACCGGGTCTTCCCGAAAGGCGTCGGTGACATGGCGCAGCACCTTGTCGGCAATGTCCCGGTGGCCGCCAAACGGGTCCACCAGGGCGCCGGTGGTTTGCCATTTTTCGGGGTCAAACACGCCATTCGTGGCCGTGGAATCTGCGTGGACAGCTATGGAATTGATAGTAAGGTCGCGCCGGGCCAGGTCTTCTTCCAGCGTGACGCTGGGCTCGGAGTGGATGGCGAAGCCGCGGTAGCCGGGCGCGGTCTTGCGCTCGGTGCGGGCCAGTGCGTACTCTTCCTTGGTCTGGGGGTGCAGGAACACGGGAAAGTCCCGGCCCACCGGCACAAAGCCCTGGTCCACCAGCGCCTGGGGCGTGGCGCCCACCACCACCCAGTCGTGGTCCTGCATGGGCAGGCCCATCAGGGCATCGCGCACCGCACCGCCAACCAGGTAGGTTTCCATGTCCGTCAGGTTACCGGAAATGCGGCGCTCAGGGCCGCAGGCGGTAGGGCTCTTCGAACTCCCGGAAATCGTGTTCGGCCAGGGCGGCGTCCATCCAGGCCTGCACGCCGGGCAGGGCGCAGACGCGGGCGATGTAGGCGGCAATGGGTTCGGGCACCGGCAGCCCATAGCTGCGGATGCGCATGCACACCGGCGCAAAGAAGGCGTCGGCGATGGTGAAGGCCCCAAACAGCAGGGGTCCGCCATGCGTTTGCAGCAGGGCGCTCCACATGGTCACCAGGCGCTGCACGTCGGCCCGCACGGCGGGCTTGTCGCGCCAGATCAGGGCGCCGGTGTCGGCCAGCTGGGCTTCGATGTTCATGGGGCAGTTGCCGCGCAGGGCGGTAAAGCCGCTGTGCATCTCGGCGCAGATGCTGCGAGCCCGCGCCCGGGCGGTGCGCTCTGCGGGCCACAGTTTCTTGTCGGGATGCTGCTCGGCCAGGTACTCGGCAATGGCCAGCGTGTCCCAGATGGCCAGGTCGCCGTCGACCAGCACCGGCACCTTGCCGGTGGGGGTGACGTCGTGCAGGGTTTTCTTGAAGGTGGAGTCGGCGTCGAAGGAGTCAAAGCGCACCGGCACCTCGGTGAAGGCAATGCCGGCCTGCTTGAGCAGCACCCAGGGACGCATGGACCAGGACGAGTAGTTCTTGTTGCCGATGTAGAGCGTGTACATAAAACCTTCTTGCAGAGTCGGTGGGTGTGGAAATCCGGCGGCGGGGCCTCAGGGCAGGTCGTCCATGGCGGGCGCCGCCGCGCTGGCGTCACGCGGGCCCACCGTGCCCAGGCGGGCCTTGAGCGATTGCGGCTGGCCCGTGATCAGCGCGGCGTAGTTGGTGGTGTTGGACAGCACCTTCTTCACGTAGTCGCGGGTTTCGTTGAAGGGCACGTTCTCGGCCCAGATGGCGGCCTCCAGAACGGGGTCTCCGGTCTGCCCGCGCCAAGTGCGCGGCCGGTTGGGGCCGGCGTTGTAGGCAGCAGCGGCCATGGGCATGGAGCCGCCAAAGTTGTCCAGCACCAGCTTTAGGTAGCCGGTACCGATGGCGATGTTGGTGTCGCGGTCGGTGATCTGGTGCGACTGGAAATCGGTCAGGCCGATTTTCTTGGCGGTCCAGCGCGCCGTGGCGGGCATGACCTGCATCAGGCCGGAGGCGCCCACGCCGGAGCGGGCATCGGTGATGAAGCGGCTTTCCTGGCGGATCAGCCCGTACACGTAGGCCGGGTCCAGCCCGATCTGTTTGGCACGGGCGATCACCGCCGCCTTGTGGGGCATGGGAAAGCGCTGCTCCAGGTCGATGACGCCCTTGGTGCGCTCGCTGGTGTTGATGCAGCGGTCCCAGACCTCGTTGTGGCAGGCCAGATCGGCGGCGGCGAGCAGGG
This sequence comes from Rhodoferax sp. MLSD5-FHT05B10, assembly GCF_058793415.1. NCBI lineage: Bacteria > Pseudomonadati > Pseudomonadota > Betaproteobacteria > Burkholderiales > Comamonadaceae > Rhodoferax > Rhodoferax sp. MLSD5-FHT05B10. Next base: position 23,948 of record NZ_JBXAFT010000008.1, read on the forward strand.
CGCGGTCATCCATGCCGCCGCGCACATGCAGGTTGGTGCTGTAGTTCCATTCGCGCACCCCCTCGGAACGCAGCCCGATGCGGATGGCGTACAGGGCGCGGTTCAGCCCCGGGTTGTGGCTGGCGGCGTCTTTTTCCTCGGGGGTGGGGGCGGCAGGACGGGGGGGCGCGCTGATGCGCTGGCCCAGCTCCTCCAGTGCCAGCTGCTCATAGAAGCCGCGCACGCCGGCAATGCTTTCCAGCAAGCGCAGGGCCTGCGTCCGCGAGCCCTCGGTGGTCGATTGCTGCAACAGCGCGCGGGCCCGCCAGTAGACCCAGGTGGGCTCGCTGCGCTGGGGCTCGCCCATGGCGGAGATGGCGCTTTGCACTTGGTCCCAGCGGCCGGCGCGCAGGGCCGCACGGGCTTGCCAGGCCAGGTGGTCCTCATTCAGGTAGGCGGTCTGCGCCCGGGCAAAGTAGGCCGGCGCGTCGGGCAGGAGTTTCTGGGCCGCGCGCTTGCCGATGACGCCCCAGATCCAGCTGCGCTCCTCCTGGGTCAGCTGGGTTTTCCAGCGCAGCTTGTCGATCTCGGCCGCCGCGTCGGCGGGCTCCAGGTAGGCCTGGCGGATCAGGGCCAGGGACACCAGCTCCCGCGTCTTGGGCTGGATGGCGGTGAGCTTGTCGTTGAGGTACTTGCCCGGGTTCAGGTAGATGGCGGTAACGGTCTTGACCGAGCCGGGGCTGACCAGCCCCACGGCCTGGGTGGCCACGCGCAGGCGGTCGTTTTCCATGCCCAGGCGGGCGCGTTGCCAGACCATCTGCGCTGACGTGGTGTGGTCCTTGAGCAACTGTTCGGCGGCGCTGGCGCAGCCTTCGTCGGCGTCCTTCAGGGGCAGCCAGGCGTCCTTGACCTGCGCGGTGTTGTCCACGCCGCTGCTCAGGTGCTCGGCCAGCAGCGCGTAGCACTGCACCGAGCGGTTGTCGTTCATGCGGTACAGCGGGTATTCGCGGTTGAAGCTGGTCCAGTCGCGGTTCTTGCCCAGCTGCAGCAGCCATTCGGTGCGCAGGCGGTCTTCCTGGTAGGTGCCGCGGTAGCGGGCGAAAAAGTCCTGGACTTCGGCGTTGCTGGCTTCGTCCAGCCGGGCGGACAATTCCCAGTACGCTGCCCAGGGCTCCAGAACGTGGCCGCGTGCCTGCGGCAGCAGGGTGCTCAGGCGCTTGCGGTCGCGCCCCTTGTAGGCTTGCGCCATGTCCAGAAGGGTCTCGTCGGCACGGGTGGTGTCCCGTCCCTGCGCATGTGCGGGGACGAGCGCGGGCGACATCAGGGCGCCCAGCAGGGCTATCGATGTCAGAATGGCTGAAAACTGCATGTGGAGATTATGGACAACTCGGATGAATCCAAAACGGCGGCCAAGAAAGCCCTTCGCAAGGCACTCCTTGATCAACGCCTGAACCTGCCCGATCGCCTACAGCGGGCCGATTTGTTACAACGGGTCATGCGCATCTGGCTGGTGGGCCGACCCGACACGGTCATTGGCGCCTACTGGCCCATCAAGGGCGAGTTCGACCCCCTGCCGGCCCTGCACCGCTGGAAGGAAGACGGCGAGCTACTGGACCAGCCGCAGCTGCGCCGCATCGGCCTGCCGGTGGTCGACAAGGAGCACAAGACCATGATCTTCCATGCCTGGTACCCCGGCTGCCCCATGGAAGAAGACGCCTACGGCATTCCCAAGCCCAAGGACACCGAGGTGATTGTTCCCACCCTGCTGTTTGCGCCCTGCGTGGGCTACGGGCCCGGCGGCTACCGGCTGGGCTACGGCGGGGGCTTCTACGACCGCATGCTGGCTACCCTGGAGCCCAAGCCCTTTACCGTGGGGCTGGGCTTTGGCGTGGGCTTCGTGCCCGACTTCGAGCCCGAACCCCACGACATGCCGCTGGACGCCATCCTCAACGACTACGGGGTGGTGTGGCCGGTGTAAGTGGCGCGGCGGCCTCGCCCAGCGTGCGCCGGGTGGTGTCGGCCTGCTGGCGCAGCCATTCGCAAAAGGCCCTGATCTCCGGCCGCTGGATGCTGCGCGGCCCGATGATGAGCCAGTAGGCCAGGGGCGACTCCAGCCGGGTTCCGGGCAGCACCTCCACCAAGTCGCCGCTGGCCAGGCTGTCGGCAATCAGCGGCATGCGCGCCAGCGCCACGCCCTGGCCCGTCAGGGCGGCTTGGGCAATCTGGTGGGCGTAGTTGAAATACAGCCAGCGCTTGGGCTCGAAGCGCTTGAGCCCCTGGGCGTCCAGCCAGCGTTGCCAGGTCAGCCACTCCATGTGCTGGCTGCGGTAGGCGTCACCGGCTTCCACCAATGCAAACTGGGTCAGGTCCTGCGCCTTGCGCAGGCGCGGGCCGCTCTTGAGCAGCCACGGGCTGGCCACCGGCGTGAGCTGCTCGCCAAACAGGCGCTCGGCCTGGGCCGGCATGTGGCTGGGGCTGGCGTAGCGCAGGGCCAGGTCCACATCCGAGGTTTCCAGGTCCACCGAGGTGTCGGTGGCGTCGATGCGGATGTCGATGTCGGGGTGCTCGCGCTGGAAGGACTCCAGCCGCGGAATGAGCCACATCGACGCAAACGACGCCCAGGTGCTGATGGACACGCTCTTGCGCCCCGCGCCCTGGCGGATCAGCCGCACCGCGCTGTCGATGCGCTCCAGCGAAGGCGTCACCGCCCGCAGCAGCTGGATGCCCGCGCCGGTCAGCTCCACGGCACGGGTGTGGCGCAAAAACAGGGGCACGCCAATTTCAGTCTCCAGCGCCTGGATCTGCCGGCTGACGGCCGACTGGGTGAGCGCCAGATCGTCGGCGGCGGCGCGGAAGTTCAGGTGCCGGGCCACCGCCTGGAAAGCGCGCAGGTGGCCGGCCGCAACGGTGCGGGAGCGCAGGGGGGCGGATGAGAGCAGCATGGGTATTGATTCGATTAATGCATCAATAGCGTAACGCCTTTTCATTGGACTGCCAAACGCCATGGCGCGATCATTTGCTGCCAGATTGATGTTTTTATCAATCGCTTGTCTTCACCAGGAGAACACCATGGCTGTCCCGTCCGCACTGCAATCGCAACACTTTTCGGCTGTCCCGGTCGGCGCGGACGGAGCGGTCAACTGGCGCCTGGACGCGGGGCGTGCCCTGACCCTGCAGCCGCGCGACGCGGCGGAGCTGCGGGTGACACAGGGGCGCATCTGGGCCACGCTGGACGGTCCCCACACGGGAGCGGCCAACGCATCTGGCGACCTCGTGCTGCAACCCGGCCAGCGGCTGGCGCTGCGCCCGGGGCAGCGGGTGGTGATCGAGTCCTGGGACCCTGTGGCGCAAGGGCCGGCCGGTTTCGTGTGGCAGACCCAGCCGGCGCGCCTGCCGCTGAGCGTGCACAGCGGCTCACGCTGGCAGCTGGCGGTGGCGCAACCCCTGCGGGACCTGCGCCGGGGGCTGCAGCAGGTGGCCCTTGCGTGCGGACACCTGCTGGGCGGCGTGGTCGGCCTGCAATTCCGTCAGCCCTGAGCCGGGCGTCGGGTTTTGGGGGTGGGCTTGCGCCGGGGCTTGGCGGCGTGGGCCTGCAAGGCCGCTTGCAGGGCCAGGCGCGCCCAGGGCGCCATGGCGTGGGCCGAGTCCATGGCGTCGTCCGGGGCGCTGTAGTAGTTCATGCTGCGCAGCACCGGTTCCCCGTCCTTGGTGGACGCGTAGGTGAAGCGCTCGCAACCGGCCGCCTCCCATTGGGGGCGGGTGGCGTCGCTGGCCTTGAGCCACAGTTTTTCCCCGCTTCCCAGGTCGGCAATGAGGGCGACGGACAGACCGTCGGTGCTGATGCCCCAGCCGCCGAACATGCGTTTGGCCACGCAGGGGCCCAGGCTGGCCAGCAGTTCGCAGCAGTAGTGGGCAAAGTCGGAGTGGGGGGTGGCCATGGGGTGTCAGCGGGGGGTGCCCAGCGCCCGGGCGTCGTCGGCATAGGCGCGCAGCGTTTCGATCAGCTTGGCGCGCTGGCGTTCGGTGGCGCTGTTGTGCAGGGTGGCCAGGGCGGCGCAGTTGGCGGCGTCCTGCTGGTCGCGGTAGGGGCGGTAGGCCGGGTCGGGTGAATGCAAGGTGCGCTCCAGCAGGGCCCGGATGTCGGCCTGGGCGCGCGCAGTCGCCGGCGGGGTGCCGGTCAGGCCGCGCAGCGTCTGCAGCGTGTCCTGCTGGCGCAGCAGCCGTTCGCGGTACTGGACGGCGGGGTCGTACCCGGACTGGCGGATCACGGCCGTGATGGCGTTGCGCTGGGCGGGCTCCAGGGTGCCGTAAAACGACTCGGCGCGCTCCACCAGCTGTTTCACCCGTTGCTCCAGGCGCTCGGCGGGGGTGCCGTCCATCCACTCGTCGCGCCATTCCCGGTTGCGCTTGTCGTATTCCCGGGCCAGGTGGTCCAGCTGGGTCTTCTGCAGGCTGGGGGCGATGGCCGCCAGGGCCGGGACCAGATGCCACACGGGCGCCTCGGCCCGCTCGCGCAGGCTGGCGTACACGGCGCACAGCTGCGCGGCCGTTACCGGCCGGGCGGCGTCGCCCTGCAGGCGGTCGAACTGCTGCGCCAGCAGGGGGAGTTCCTGCTGCCGGTGCCAGTCGAGGGTGGCATCGAGGTCGGCACGCAGGCGGTCACCCTGGGCGCTGTCAAAATCGAAATACCGGTCCAGCCACCAGTAGGCCATGTGGGGCGCGTTGTTGTAGCCCAGGCGCACTGCGCTGCAGCCGCCCAGCGACAGGGCAAGCAGCAGCACGCCGATAATGGACCCCCATCGGAGCAGACGACGCAGACCGGAACGCATCAAGAGGGACATGCAAGTGACATCGACGACACACACAACACAGGCCGCAGGCACAGGAGCCGCGGTGGACGTGGTCATTATGGCGGCGGGCAAGGGAACGCGCATGAAGAGCCGCCTGCCCAAGGTGCTGCATCCGCTGGCGGGCCGGCCCCTGCTGCGCCACGTGCTGGACACCGCCAGTGCCCTGCAGGCGCGCAAGGCGGTGGTCATCACCGGCCACGGCGCTATGGAAGTGGAAGCAGCCTGCGCAGGTAACACGGGCGCTGCAGCCTCATTGATCCTGAATTTCGTGCGCCAGGAACCGCAGCTGGGAACCGGCCACGCGGTGCAGCAGGCGGTGCCGGTGCTGGCCGACGACGGCGTGGTGGTGGTGCTCTCGGGCGACGTGCCGCTGACCCAAATCGACACCCTGCGCGCTCTGGTGCAAGCCAGCGGCGGCGACCGGCTGGCCCTGCTGACAATTGACTTTGCCGACCCCACCGGCTACGGCCGCATCGTGCGCGAAGGCGGCCCGCAAGGCGCCGTGCGCGCCATTGCCGAGCAGAAAGACGCCACGCCCGAGCAGCGCGCCATCCGCGAGGTGTACAGCGGCATCATGGCTGCACCGGCTAGCCTGCTCAAGGGCTGGCTGGCCCGCCTGGACAACCGCAATGCCCAGGGCGAGTACTACCTGACCGACGTGGTGAAACTGGCCGTGGCCGACGGCGTGCCGGTGGTGGCGCACAAGATTGACGACGCCGTGCAGGTGGCCGGCGTCAACAGCCCCGTGCAGCTGGCCGAGCTGGAGCGGGCCTACCAGCGGCGCGTGGCCTTGCAACTGATGGAGCAGGGCGTGCGCCTGGCCGACCCGGCGCGGCTGGACGTGCGCGGCGAGTTGCAGTGCGCGCAGGACGTGGCCATCGACGTGAACTGCGTGTTTGAAGGCCGTGTGACCCTGGGCGAGGGCGTGCAGATCGGGGCCAACTGTGTGATCGCCAACGCCGTCATCGAGGCCGGCGCGGTGATCCACCCCTTTACCCATATCGACGGCGAGAAGTTGGGAGTGACCGTAGGCGCCGGCGCGCTGATTGGCCCGTTTGCCCGCCTGCGCCCGGGTGCGCAGCTGGGGGCCGAGGTGCACATCGGCAACTTTGTGGAGGTGAAGAACTCCACCCTGGCCAAGGGCGCCAAGGCCAACCACCTGGCCTACCTGGGGGATGCCACCGTGGGCGAGCGCGTGAACTACGGCGCCGGCAGCATCACCGCCAACTACGACGGCGCCAACAAGCACCGCACCGTGATCGAGGCCGACGTGCACGTGGGCAGCAACTGCGTGCTGGTGGCACCGGTAACCATTGGCGCCGGCGGCACCATTGGCGGGGGCTCCACCATCACCAAGGACACGCCGGCCGGCGCGCTGAGCGTGGCACGCGGCAAGCAGGTGAGCATTGCCAACTGGGCGCGGCCCCAGAAGGCGCCCAAGGCCTGAGCGGAGGAACGGACCATGGCCGACGCACCGCAGGACCGCATTGCCGCGCTGGAGGCCGAGCTGGCCGCGCTGCGCGCCGAGATGCAGGAGTTCACCTACACCGTGTCGCACGACCTGCGCGCGCCCCTGCGCCACATCGTCTCCTACGCCCAGCTGGTGCAGGAAGACGCCGGACCGCAGCTGGGCACGGAGGTGCCGGGCTTCCTGGCCACCATTACCGATTCGGCTCGCCACATGGGCATGCTGCTCGACGGCCTGGTGGCCCTGTCCCGCCTGGGCACGGTGCCGGTGGCCGTGACGGCCGTGCCGCTGCAGGCGCTGGTGCAGGATGTGGCGGCGCAACTGAACGAGCGCAACCCCGGGCGCAACATCGACTGGCGCATTGCCGGCGATTTGCCCACGGTGCAGGCCGATGCCGCGCTGCTGCGCCAGGCGCTGGAGCACGTGCTGGGCAACGCCGTCAAGTTCACCGCCCCGCGCGAGCAGGCGGTGGTGGAGATCACGGCCCCGCCCGGCGGGGGCAACGGCATGCGGACCCTGCAGGTGCGCGACAACGGCGTGGGCTACAACCCGGCCATGCAGGCCAAGCTGTTTCAGGTGTTTGGCCGGCTGCACAGCGCCAAGCAGTTTGAGGGTATCGGCCTGGGGTTGGCCATGACGCGCAAGATTGCGCAGCGCCTGGAGGGCACGGTCAGCGCGCAGGGCGTGCTGGACGGCGGGTGCTGCGTCACCCTGTGCTTGCCGGTGGCGCCGGCGGTCTAGCTATTGAAACCATAGCTATTCACGCAGTACCTATAGGGGTTTCGGGTTAAAAATTGTCGTAATTTCTAGCGCAATGGCAGTTCGGCGCCAAACTTGCTGCGCTTGATGCTGAAGAAGGCCTTCACGTTGCGCACGTTGGCGTCGCTGGTGAACAGCCGCTGCGCCAGCGCCTGGTAGGCCGGCATGTCCGGGGTGTGCACCACCAGCACAAAGTCGGGTCCGGGGGACACGCGGTAGCACTGCTGCACGGCGCTGTCCTGCGCCACGCGGGCTTCCAGGGCGTCCAGCGCAGCGGCATCCTGGCGGTCCAGCGTGATTTCCACAATCGCCGTCAGCCCATGGCCCAGCGTGGCGGCCATGCGCTCGGGGTTGAGGATGGCCACCTGCCGTTCGATCAGCCCGGCTTCGCGCAGGCGCTTGACGCGGCGCAGGCAGGTGGGCGGCGAGGTGTGCACGCGCGCGGCCAGCTCCTGGTTGCTCAGGCTGGCGTCGCGCTGGAGCTGCGCCAGCAGCTGCTGGTCAATGGCGTCTAGTGCTGTTGGTTCCATTTATCAGTGTTAAATGAATTTAAATTTCTTGTATGAATGATTGTGAAATTTTCGTTCATATCGAGCGCAATTTCAATCAGTTATTTTTTGTCAGGCCCTCTACGATGCAGCCATTCGTTTGATTGGGAGTCTGTCTATGTGTGGCATCGTCGGCGCGGTATCGACCCGCAACATTGTTCCTGTGCTGGTGCAGGGGCTGGAGCGTCTGGAATACCGGGGTTACGACTCCTGCGGTGTGGCGGTGTACGCCCACGGGGCAGATGCCGCGCATTCCGGCCTGCGCCGCGCGCGCAGCACGGCCCGGGTGGCCGAGCTGGCCGCGCAGGTGGCACCCGGGGGCGAGTCGGGCGGGTTGGAAGGCATGCTGGGCATTGCCCACACCCGCTGGGCCACCCACGGCGCGCCCTCGGTCAGCAATGCCCACCCCCATTTCAGCCACGGTAGCGGGGTAGATGCGCACCAGCGGCCTGGCCGCATTGCGCTGGTACACAACGGCATCATCGAAAACCACGACGAACTGCGCGTGGCGCTCAAGGCCAAGGGCTACAGCTTTGTCAGCCAGACCGATACCGAAGTCATCGCCCACCTGGTCGACAGCCTGTACAACGGCGACCTGTTCGAAGCCGTGCAGGCCGCCGTCGGCCAGCTGCACGGGGCGTACGCCATTGCCGTGTTCTGCAAGGACGAACCGCACCGCCTGATTGGCGCGCGCCAGGGCTCGCCCTTGATTTTGGGCGTGGGCAAAGACGGGCAAGAGCACTTTCTGGCCAGCGACGCCATGGCCCTGGCCGGCGTGACCGACCAGATCGTCTACCTGGACGAAGGCGACATGGTGGACCTGCAGCTGGGCAAGTACTGGCTGCTGGACAAGGCGCGCAAGCCGGTTGCGCCGGCGCAGCGCCCGGTCAAGACGGTGGTGGCGCACAGCGGTGCGGCCGAGTTGGGCCCCTACCGCCACTACATGCAGAAGGAAATCTTTGAGCAGCCGCGGGCCATTGCCGACACGCTGGAAGGCGTGGAGGGCATCGTGCCCGAGCTGTTCGACCTGCAGATGAACCACGCCCCCGGCGCCAACGCGCACCAGGTGTTTGGCGAGATCGACAACGTCCTCATCCTGGCCTGCGGCACCAGCTACTACAGCGGCTGCACCGCCAAATACTGGCTGGAGAGCATTGCCCAGGTGCCCACGCAGGTAGAAGTGGCCAGCGAGTACCGCTACCGCGACTCGGTTCCCAACCCCAAGACCCTGGTGGTCACCATCACCCAGTCGGGCGAAACCGCCGACACCCTGGCCGCCCTGCGCCACGCCCAAAGCCTGGGCATGAAGCACACGCTGACCATCTGCAACGTGGCCACCAGCGTCATGGTGCGCGAGTGCAGCCTGGCCTACGTGACCCGCGCCGGCGTCGAGATTGGCGTGGCCTCCACCAAAGCCTTCACCACCCAGCTGGCCGGCCTGTTCCTGCTGACCCTGGCGCTGGCGCAGGCCAAGGGCCGGCTGAGCGCGCAGGACGAGCAGGAACACATCAAGGCCATGCGCCACCTGCCCGCCGCCCTGCAGGCCGTGCTGGCGCTGGAGCCGCAGCTCATTGCCTGGGCCGAAGACTTCGCCAAGAAGGAAAACGCGCTCTTCCTGGGACGCGGCCTGCACTACCCCATTGCGCTGGAAGGCGCGCTCAAGCTCAAGGAAATCACCTACATCCACGCCGAAGCCTATGCCGCCGGCGAACTCAAGCACGGCCCGCTGGCGCTGGTGACCAGCGAGATGCCCGTGGTGGCCGTGGCGCCCAACGACGCGCTGCTGGAAAAGCTCAAGAGCAACCTGCATGAGGTGCGCGCGCGCGGCGGCGTGCTGTACGTGCTGGCCGACTCCGACACCCGCATCGAAAGCGGTGACGGCATGCACGTGATCCGCATGCCGGAGCACTACGGCGCCCTGTCACCCCTGCTGCACGTTGTGCCCCTGCAGTTGCTGGCGTATCACACAGCGTGTGCGCGCGGGACCGATGTGGACAAGCCGCGCAACCTAGCCAAGAGCGTGACGGTGGAGTAGGCCGGTGTCTTTGGCATGACGCTTATGTGCGCTAAAAACATAGTTATTTACCGAAAAATAGAGTCTTTTACTGGGTAAAAGGGTTGTTTACCGGGACGCTGGGTTCCTTTTTTGGTTGCGAGGAGCCGGTAGACGTGGTCAAACCTTCAAAAGGAAATTGACCTCCGTTTTTGTTGGAGGGGGCCTGCCCCCTCCGTCCCTCAGTGAGAGTCGGTATCCTGAACTCCTCGATAGAGTCGGAGCGTAAGTTGACCTTCGCAGACATCATTCTCGACTTTGCCAAGTCGCTGTCAGGCTTCCTTATGACGGGCTCGAACCTACGTCGGGCGCGGAACCAGGACATTGGCAGCCTTTTAGAGCGCACAGGAATGTGTCTGGCAACGATATGGGCGGAATTGGATGCTGGGAAGGAGCCGACTGCGGAATGCCACGAGCTGTTGTTGTACTCTCAGCTCGTACCCCGCCAATTGCGGAAGGCATCAGGCTTTTGGGCCAGAAAGGGTGCTGCTTCCCTGAGTGGCTACCTTGATACTGCGGTTGATGCCCCAAGCCGCGCCGTTTTCAACCTTCAGCGGAAAAATGACCTCTGCGGCCTCGTTTTGCCCCAGCAATACCTCGATGCGGCGCCTTCCACGCCAGAGGCAGAGATGAAAAAAATAGCGGAAGCGAGTGGCCTTTTCATTGCCGCTGCCACGCTCGTACGGTCCGGGGCGGGGCTGAAGGTCAAGATTTGACTATGAGTAAATCAGCCTCAAACAAATTGCCTGCGCTTGCTGGTAATGGGTGCTTGGGTTCTGACGACGTGAATCGCCAACTTCCAGACGTACTTGAGCAGTATCTAATTTATTTTCCTGGTGAAGCGGGGCGATTTGGACAGTTGCACGCACACTTGCGCGGGGGACAAAATTTACTGAGCCGGTCCAATATGAATGGTCATGTGACGACCAGTGCAACGGTGCTCAATGCAGCTGGCACTAAAGTGCTGTTCATTTTTCACAAGTTTTTCCGATTGTGGCTTCCACCAGGTGGCCACTACGAACCGCCTAGCTCGCTTTGGGGTTCTGCGGAGCGGGAAGTCCGCGAAGAAACAGGCCTTGCCGTTGTAACACCGCATCCTTGGACCGCGAGACGGCTCATACCTGTCGATATTGATTCCCACGAAATTGCAGCCAACCCTGAAAAAAACGAGGGCTCGCACCTTCACCACGATTTCAGGTTCCTGGGCATCGCGTCAGAGGGCGAGGCGCTGACGCCGCAACTGAATGAAGTGTTGGAAGCACGCTGGGTTCCAATGGCGGAATTCCGCAACTCACCGAATTTCCGGGTACGGGCTTTGCATCGAAAGCTGCTTGGCCTGGGGTTGGTTGTGGAATAGTCTGGCGCGCTCCAAGTTGTTGCGCCGGGCGAACTAGCGCCATCCCTTATTGCTCAGACTCTTAAATCGAGCACAATGCGTTACAACACTAAATGCCTCGAATTTTAGAAACACGTGACTAATGGCGAAACAATTTAAGTGGACCAACAAGTCTGTGGTGGATTTTGCCGATGGCGGCGCTCCGGTAGAGATGATGGAGCGAAAAGCGCGGGAGCTTGCATTAAAAGCCATGGATGACGGATGGACCGGGCCTCCTTTTGACCCTCTCATTTTGGCTGAGTCCTTGGGCATGCGCATTGAGGCGCGGGGTGACATTCCGGATGCACGAACAGTGCCCACCGAAGACGGTGGCTTGGTCCTCGAGTACAACCCCATGCGACCCCGGGGGCGCCTTCGTTTTTCGATAGCACACGAGGTTGCCCATTTCCTCTTTCCCGATTGCGGTGATGAAATCCGCAACCGCGGTGTCGACGACAAGAGAACGCCGGACAATTGGCAGCTCGAAGTTCTCTGCAACATTGGTGCAGCAGAACTGCTGATGCCACATGGTAGTTTTTCGCACCTCGCTGAAATGCAGCTTTCCATCGATACGGTGATGGAAATGCGGAAGAAGTTCGACGTTTCTGTTGAGGCGTGCCTCATTCGGATTGTCAAACTATCTCGCGGCTCCTGCGCCGCTTTCGGCGCCTCAAAGCATTTGGACGGTAGATACCGCATTGACTATGTAATCCCGGCCTCTGGGTGGGAGTGCCAAGTCTCCGTAGGTCAAATTCTGCCGGAGTCCTGCGTTGTCGCAGACGCAAATGCCATTGGTTATGTCGCGAAGGGCGATGAGACTTGGAAGGATGGGCTTCCCATCAGGGTGGAATGTGTAGGGCTCGCGCCATATCCTGGAGGGCTTGCTCCGAGAGTGGTCGGGCTGCTTTTGGCTAGAGGACACAGTGACTACTCGGCACCAGCGATAGACGAAGTCAAAGGGGATGTCTTGTTACCACGCGGGTCTGGTGCAAAAATAATCGCTCATGTCATCCCCAACACCCCTAGGGCGTGGGGCGGCGGAGGGGTCGCTGCGCAAGTCCGCAGACGCTACCCTGCAGTTTGGTCAACATTTCAAAGCCAGACTTCCGAGATTGGCAAGGTGCCGCAACTGGGCGAGGTTTATGTCGGCTCAGCTGGTGACGAAGTCACTTTCCTGCACATGGTTGCGCAGCGTGGAATCGGGCCTTCGTCTACTCAACGCCTACAGTATTCGGCCCTAAGCCAATGTCTGAAGGTGGTTCAAGCGATGGCGCTAAAAAGCAAGGCGACGGTTCACATGCCACCAATCGGCACCGGCCACGGCGGCGCATCATGGGACGTGGTCCGAGAACTTATTGTTCAAGAACTTGTTGATGCAGGGGTGCATACCACTGTCTATGACCTGCCCGACCGAAAATAAAGCTGGACTATGAGGGAGCAGATGAAACCGAGAGCTATTGTTTTGTCAGGAATGGTCTGCTCAGGAAAGTCGACTCTCGCAAGTCTCCTTCAGAAAAAAGCCCACGCCACACTTTTCAAATCGAGAGACCTTATTCGCGAAGCTCGTCCGACAGCAGGCGCAACGCGCACTGCCGTTAGGAGAGCTGCAAACGACTTGGACTCTGAGACTGAGGGGCGTTGGATTTCGCTTTCGCTGAATAGGAAAAAAATGAGCGATGAATCGCTCACTCTTGTTGTCGTCGATGCAGTTAGAACAATTGACCAAGTCAGGTTTTTGAGGCAGAGCGGTTGGGCCGTCACGCACGTCCATCTACATGCAAGTGAGGCCGGTTTGGCGCAACGCCATGCGGCACGGCCTCTGAATGAGCGAGAATTTTCCTTCAACGTCGAATCCAAGCATTGGGGTGAAAAGGACAATCAGGCGTTGTCCGATATCGCCGACGTCGTTATCGATACGGACCGCTGCCGGCAAGACGACGTCTTCGCCCGGGTGCTTGCGCGGATTGAAGTTCGACCTGTGACCGGTATGCCGAACGTCGATATTCTGGTTGGTGGTCAATATGGCAGCGAAGGCAAGGGGAACATTGCCCACTATCTTGCTCCAGAGTACGACGTACTCGTACGAGTGGGTGGACCGAATGCGGGTCACAAGGTGTACCGGCCAGGACAGGACCCGTATACATTTCGTCAGCTGCCTTCCGGCGCGCTGGGGAACAGGGACGCAACTTTGGTTGTTGGGGCTGGGGCGGTCATCAGCCTAGATACGTTGCTGCGAGAGATTGGTGACCTCGCTCTTTCCTACGACAAGTTGCTCATCGACCCCCAGGCGATGATTATCGATAAGTCTGATATCACTTGGGAAGAAGCCTATCTGAAGGCTGCAATCGGTTCCACGGCTCAGGGCATTGGTTCTGCGACTGCGAGAAAAATTCTTTACCGCAAGCCTGATTCCGAAGTTCGGCTCGCTCAACATGTTCCGGAACTAAAGCATTACATCCATGACACCATAGAGTTTTTTGCCTCTTGTCTTTCATCGGGGAAGAAAGTGATGCTCGAAGGCACTCAGGGAACCTCTCTGAGTTTGCACCATGGACACTATCCTCACGTCACTTCAAGAATGACAACGGCCACGGCCTGCCTCGCTGAGGCCGGCCTTGCAGCGAGACATGTGCGCAGAGTCATCATGGTTTGTCGGACCTACCCAATTCGTGTGGGTATGTCCATCACCGGGCTAACCTCTGGCTACATGAGTCAAGAAACTTCGTTTGAAGAAATTGCGAAGCGCTCTGGCATCGAGCCTACTGAGCTTGTTAAGAACGAGGTTGGTTCTGTTTCCAATCGTCCGCGACGCGTCGCGGAGTTTGACTGGGCACAACTGCGACGGTCCATGCTGTTGAACGGACCTACCGACATAGTCCTGACTTTTGCGGACTACTTCGATGTCAAGAATAGAGATGCCTTCAGGTACGAACAGCTCAATTCCGAAACTTTGCGATTCATCGAAGAAATCGAAAAAATGTCTGGCATACCCGTTTCTATGATTTCAACGGCATTCAATGAGAGAAACATCATTGACCGTCGGATGTGGTGAAAAAAAACAAAAAGGAGACACTATTTTGGAACTCGAAAAACTGGTGACCCGGTATCCTCGTGTTTTCCACATGGCTGAGCGCGGAACCTGGCCGAGCATACGGGAAAGAGGTTTGTACAGCGCATCCGGCGTGTTAGACATCTTCAAAATGATTGGACCTCCACGCTTTGCAATTGAGAGTGAGCATCGTCCCGAGAAAATTGCCGTCGGAGAAGGCGCGCAAGGAATCGTCCTTCGAGACCAGAAGCCAATGGAGGCCGGACGACTTTCGAAGGCGCTATTAGGCGGCGTTACGACAAGACAGTGGTACGAGACCATCAACTCCAAAGTGTTCTTCTGGGCAGAGGAGAAGCGGCTGTTGGGACTGCTAAACGCACGCGCCTACCGCAACCTTGAACACGATGTGCTGACCTTGGATACAGCATCATTGCTGGCGGAGTACCACAGGAGTACATGGCTTTGCCACATGAACTCAGGAAATACTTTTCCGGTGCCGCATCCGCGCGACTTAAGTGCGTTTAAGCGAATACCGGACTATCCAGCCAAAGCGAACGGAAATCCAGAAAAAGAAGTTGTTGAGCTGGTCATTGACTACCATGTGCCCAACATTGCGCAACACGTTATCGCCGTCCGGCGAATGAAAGGTGCGGCCGTGCTATCGGATATTCCCTTTCAGTGAATGCGGTCTGTTATCGAAGCTCCGGCTCGTCAATTCATAGGATGTACACATGGCAAAGTTGGTGCTCTTGCTAAGTGGTCCGATTGCCTGTGGCAAGTCTGAACTTGCGAAAGCGTTGGTCGACAAACACCATTTCCAGGCTATCAGGTCTGGGGCGTACCTGCAGCGGCTGGCGGCAGAGAGCAATATCGAAGTTAGTCGAAGAGCCCTTCAAAAGATTGGTGATGACTTAGATGAGGCGACTAATTTCGATTGGATTGTAGAAAGAGTCGCCGGGCCACTAATAGCGTCGAATGAACAGCATGATTTCTGGCTCATGGATTCGGTGCGAAAAGAGCGCCAAGTAGAACATTTCCGACACCGGTACGGTGACAAAGTCCTTCATGTGCATTTGTCTGTGCCAGAAGAACACTTAAAGGCAAGGTACGACGTTAGAAGATTAACTCCAGAGAGTTTTGAATGCTTGACTTCCTACGAAGATGCGGTTCGACATCCAAATGAGGTTGCTTCACGAGCACTGATTTCAGTTGCGGACATCGTGCTCAACGAACTTGATGCACAGAAACTTCTTCAGCATGTGGTTCAACAAATTTCTTTTAAACTGGGGGCGTAGTCCGCTGCAGCAACGTTTGGTTGGTGAGGCCTACGGTATTTTCTCAAGAGCATTCAATGCGATAGGACCGACGTTGAAGTCGCCTAGTTCTCTACTGGTTGAGCACCGCACCGTCGGTTCAAGTTCTTCTGTTCCAAGTGCATATTGCCGATTGTCAACGGACCCGTGGCTCACCGCAGCATGCGTGCATAGCAAGTACCAGCAATTTCCCAAGTTTTAAACATGCTCACAATTTGAAAAGCAGGCACATCGCAAGGTCATGAATGTGCACCTCATACGCTCATGCATCCTGCGCCGGCCTGCGATGCATCGACTAGACCGCTCTTCCAGCATCAGACCCACTGCACTCTTCCGCACCTGACGAAGAAGTGCGAACGACAACCCTCACGCAACCACACTGACGGTGCGAGCGTTGGGCTGCCATCCTGCTCCAAGGTGAGTCGCCAAGACGGTTTGACTGCACGAATCAGAGGCAGCTCAACTTTCTGATTGCAACCGCATGGGCAGCGCAGTCCTATGCTCCAGTCTTCGCCATCGTCTCGAAGCAGTACTAAATTCCGCCGTGGCAGTTGCTCAGGAAGGGAGTCACCTTGGACCACAATCAAGGTTCGTTGGGAGCGCAGGCGCTCGCAAAGTCTTCGAAACCAAGTGAACGAAATCATTTGTTGCCCTCGTTGGAAAGTACGGGCAGATTGAGCAGGGGCTCGGCATTCCCCCTGGCTAGGTCGGGTGAGGGGCGGGCCTTGAAATCGCTTTCAACAATATATTCCTCGATGCATTCGGCCAACATGAATCGGGTGCGCGCGTAGCGTGAATTACTTTCGTGGCGGAACGGGAACGCCCGCGCTATGAATTCCATGACCGTTGCGCTGGCCGCACGCATATTGAGAGCAATAACTGACGGCGCTTGCTCTGGAGAGTCTTCGATGTAGCCTCGGTTCACTTGGTCACGATGCGCGGCGGGGTCGGCCTCTGCCAGCGCTTCAGCCTGGAGAGTCGCGGCAGTGAACACGCCTCGGTCAAATAAACTGCTGCCGCCGGGGTAGACATAGTCAACACGACCTGTAACTTCGTCGATAGCCCGCTCGCCGGCCCCGACATCACGTGTTGGAATGACAACCCCGACATCGAACAGTGGTATCAAAAAGGCTGCCGCTAGGCGGTCCGCCACGCTACGACCACGGTGTGTGTCAACACAACAAAATACGACATCTGCATCGGCGGCGGCAAGCACAGCTGTACGCGTTAGTAGGTTCTCGCAAACCGGCTCCGCAAATGCAGTATCACGATACATGTTTGCCCTACCAGCAAAAACAGAGGCCTTGTATAGCTCCTGGTCGGCATCCGACTTGATGGCATTCAGAATTCGATTTAGGTTTTTGAGCTCAACCCTATCGTGGTCGATGAGAATGACTCTACCGAATCCTAAACGGCACACCTGCTCTGCAACGATGGAGCCAGTGCCAGATACGCCGACAATGCAGGCCGTCAACCTAGACAGTTCCGTGGTCATCCCACTGGTAAACGCCACGGGGCGGCAGGAAGGGCGATGGATATCATGACCCCACCAATAATTTAGGTCCGCCGTGGCCACCGAAATCAGGTCTATCGGTTGCACTTCCATTTTTGGTGTGTAGACGCGGCCGAAAATAACGCCATTTGGCAGCATCACCGCAGTGCCATGGATATCTCCGCAAGCTTCAAAGATACAAGGAATGATTTCCTTGTCGCTGTTGTTGTCGACGTCGGAAAATTGTGGATAGCCTCCGGGATGCGAATGAATCAGAACGATGGATAAATTCTCGCTCTGGGCGAGGTCTATCGCCTTTTCAATGTACTCCGAGGGCCACGTCAGCGAAACATCGTCGCGCCGACTGCATTCCTCGTGGGGTACCAGAATAGCTCTTTTGGCAAGCAGCTGGAGGCGCTTACTTGGGGCGCGGGTGCAGACCAAAACTGCAGCTGCTTCGGCCCCGTCACCGGGAAAGAGGTGAGACTTCAACTGCGAGTGGAGTTCGCCGGTGAGGCGCAGTGTGTAGCTGGGCATCATTCTCCGAACTCCCGAGCAAGACTGTGCTCAACCAGGGCCATGTGCGTAACCACGTTGTCGGTATACGGGTCCCAAGGGCTTACCTGATTGCGATGGCGAGACCAGCCTTGGAAAGTCACCCCTTCAATGACGGCGGTCACCTGTGTGCTCGGAATGGGTTGGCCGTCTCCTCTTGCCACGGCCGGTGAAAAATAGAACATATCTATCTGCGCGGTTGGATACTCCTTGGGAATGTCCAAGGCCAACGTGGTCGTTAGTGGCGTGTAGCCTGGCAGAAGTTCGTAGTTTTCGATGACCAACCAGCGCCGCTCGCCGTCGACGATGGTGTTCCAAACCAGACCGAGACCATCCAAGTAACGTTCGTCTGCCTGAAGCAGTTGGAAGCTTCGACGAATCGACATACTTTGTGCTTCACCGTTGTCGACATTGCGGCGCATCAAGCGAATTTTTTCGATGCCGGGCGTGCGCAAGTCGACGACAAAGCTCGGTTCGACCAGCTTTTTCTCCTCCCCGGCAACCAGCAAGAAGATGTTCCAGGCCTTGGTCGGGTCGAATCCGGCATCTTTCATAGCATCGGCCACCAAGACATGCGGCGTGGTGTAGGTGAGATGTACGCCTTGGACGCGCAACTTCCATTTGTGCGGGCCAGTCACTATGCGTTCGATGCCAGTTTTAGCTAGGTCAATCATGTCTGTGGGCTCCAGCGTGACGGACTCGCCGTTGGCCGGTTCCCACATTAGGTCGCGGTCTACCGGAACGTTGACCAACTTGCGAATTGCGGCTGCCGAGATGTGGCGACTGGGCCACTCCAATCGCACCGCGTCTACGGTAAAGAAGTAGGCTCGGTCACCATCGCCGACAATGAATTTTCGGCTCAGCGTCAGATTTGGGGTTTCAGCGGGACGGATACTTTCCAGTTCGCCGGAGGGCAACACTTGCAAAAGCAAGTCTTGCTGGCCTGTTGCGCCGTACGCTGCCAGAATCTGGATTCCTGTCGGGCTAGAGTGAGGGACTGCTACCTCGCGGTAGTCGATGGTTTCGTTCGCGATATGAACGACTTGGAGTTCATTGGGTTGCATAGGTTTCCTTGGCAGGGGAAAAGGCCCCCTTCCTACCCAATGCTCCATTTGTGTCGCCACTTGCCATGAAACGTCAAATTTAGGGTAAAGACTCTAAATTCGGCAAATGTCTAATCTCTTGGAGCATTGGAGGATGCAAGGTGCTTACTGACGACGAAGGTGAAGAAGAGACCGTCTTGCCAGGAGACGAGGTCGCGACAAAGGCTGAAGTTTTCGAAGCGGCCGCGTTGGCGCGCAACGACCATATGAATGTGAGGCTCCTGGTAGCCGCTAGATTTATCCTTGGAAGAACTAGGCAGTCGAAGCGATTGCAGGAGCCTGACGATTTGTTGCAGGATGCAATTGAAGCGGTGTTATCTGGACGACGAAAGTGGATAAAGAACCGAGTGGACTTTCGCGGACTCTTGTTTGGTGTGATGCGCAGTTTGGCATCCAGCCAGGAAAAAAGCTCATCCAAGACGGCGCCCGATATCACGATGGAGCATGAACTTCATTTGGTAGGGGAGGAACAGGAGGCCCCAGTTTTGGAAGACGTGAGCATTGACACCGAGACCCCTGAAGTCGTGCTGCTGAAGAATGAAGAAGAGGCAATGAAGATGGGTGTGTTGGCCATACTTCGAGCACAGTTTGGACCGAAAGACATCCATGGCCGGATTCTCGATGCGATTGGGAATGGTTTTGTTAGCCACATCGACATCTATACGGCACTTGGCATTGATGAAAAGACGTATCGAAATGCCTGGAAGAAGCTTATGCGTGCAGCAGACAACTTCAACCAGAGTGCAAAGGAGTAACCGATGACAACCAATAAAAATGCTGATGAAAATCTGCTGGATGCGCAGCTCGATTTCATCATGAATGCTCCAGACGACCAGTTCGAAGAATTCCTGTCAGAAACCGCTGCTAACAAGGCAGAGATGACAAGAAAGATGACTGAGGTATTCGATAGGGCTATCGACAACATCGGGAACGCAAGTCAAGCTGCCGAGGCGCTGGCAAGCTTGACACCCGGGCAGCAGGTGGTCATTTGCCAAAATTTAAAGATTCGCCGCAATGTGCTTAGTGCTTTACGCGAGCACAGGGCTGTAGTTTCGTCGATACCGAGACGGTTTCTACGTCAGCTTGCGGAAGAGCTTGGACAAACAATGCAAGCCATGGGTGACGCGTTTCAGCTTACGCCACCAGCTCGCATTGCCAGTCAACACAAATCTGACAGCAAGCCTGTTGCCGAGCCACCACGCGTGACCTTTGAGCAACTGCTTCGGGATGCCGCCATGAGCGACGACGAGGTGCGGGAGCTCATGCGCTACGACGACTAATGGACGCCATAGAAATCGCGCGGCAGACCGCGGCGCGTCTGCATGCAGATGCAGTCGCCCGCGGCTTGAATCCTTTCAAGCCCTACGACTTTGTCGTTCAGGAGGCGCGATATCAAGGCTACACGGTTGAGGATATGTTGCCTGGCTCGAACATGCTGGATGGCGGGCGAGCCAAAATTTTACCGAGTGAAGAACTCATTCTTCACGAAATGAAGGGTTCGCTATTCGAGCGCGCTCTGCTGATTGCACATGAACTAGGCCACGCCAAGCTTGGAGACGCAGACGATGCGACGCCAGCGAAAGACGTCGATTTCGCCCGCCCAGCCGAGCCCACTCCCGTTGGAGAAGAGCGGGTAGTCGACTATGGCCGCCGGCAGCGCCGTGAGATTCAGATGGACCTGTTCGCGAGAGAGTTGCTGCTTCCTCGCCCTATGGTTCGCAGTCTTCATCTTTCGGATGGTCTATCTGCGGTAGCAATCGCTGAAAAATTTGACGCCCCGTACGCTGTAGTTGCTCAGCAGCTACTTGATGCGCTGTTGTTACCTGACGTCGAACTCCTGCCCGTCCGAGAGCAACCCGAACGCCCGCTGAACAAAGAGCAGCAGGCTGCAGCTGCACATCGAGGTGCGCCATATTTATTAGGCGCTGGCCCTGGTACTGGAAAAACCCAAACCTTGGTTTCTCGTGTGCAGGGACTGTTAGATGAAGGAGTTGACCCTCGCCGCATCCTACTGCTGACATTTTCCAATAAGGCCGCTGGGGAGATGGCCGAGCGTATCGCCCGAAAGCGTCCCGAAGCTGGCGCGGCGTTGTGGATTGGCACTTTCCACGCCTTTGGTCTCGACCTGATTCGGCGGTTTCACACCGAGATTGGGTTCCCCATGGACCCGCGGCTGATTGACCGAACCGAAGCTGTGGAACTCCTCGAAGCGGAGTTTCCAAAACTCAGACTCGTGCACTATCAAAATCTCTACGACCCTACGCAAGTCATCTATGATTTATTGTCTGGAATTTCACGCGCCAAGGATGAAATTGTTGGTCCTGAGACGTACGAACGGTTAGGCCAAGAAATGCTCCGAAAGGCGACTTCCGCCGAAGAGACCGAAGCCGCTGAAAAGGTCTTGGAAGTGTCTAAGGTCTACTTTGCTTACGAGGCGCTAAAGCGCGAACGAAACTGCGTGGATTTCGGTGACTTGGTGTGGTTGCCCGTGATGTTGCTGGAATCAAACGAGGCTATTCGGAAGCAGCTTGAGGAAACATACGACCACGTCCTTGTTGATGAATACCAGGACGTCAACCGAAGCAGCGTGAGGTTAATCTCTGCGTTACGCAGCACGGGAAAGAATCTGTGGGTTGTGGGAGACGCCAAACAATCTATTTATCGCTTCCGCGGTGCCTCATCGTTTAACGTGTCGCGCTTTGGCAAAGAGGACTTTGTCGGTGGACAGGTGAGCAGGCTAAAAATCAACTATCGCACGCTCTCGCCCATCGTGGAGGCATATTCCAATTTCGCCCACGGCATGAGAGTTGGGGGCGCAGATGCGGCCCTGGAGACGAGCCGCAAAGAACCTGGTTCTCACCCTGAGTTGCTCGTTGCTCCAGGGGCGGAGGAGCAAACCGTCGTTTTGGCAGAAAACATTGAAGTACTGAAGGTAAGCGGAGTCCGCTATCGTGACCAAGTCGTTCTTTGCACAGGCAACGAGAAGTTATCCGACCTAGGACAAGACCTCGAGCGACTTGGAATCCCAGTTCTCTTTTTGGGAAATCTGTTCGAGCGACCAGAAGTCAGAAACCTTCTTTCGCTTTTGTCTATTCGCGCAGACCCGCGCGCTATGGGATTGGTTCGAACGGCCTGCTTTGGAAATTTTCAGATGCCACTTTCCGATGTGGCCGCAGTGCTGACTCATTTGCGCGGTATAGAAGCGCCAATAGACGGGGTGCTAGACGCGTCGGTGGTAATCGCTGGTTTGAGCGAGGAAGGTGCCCAAGCCCTTGCTCGGTTACGAGCGGTATTTCATGGGTTTGGTCCTGACTCTCAACCATGGCAAGTTTTAGCGACGCTACTTTTGGACAGAACGCGGATGGCGGCCGATATTTGTAGCGCCGCAAGCGTACGCAGTCGGGCGGAGGGCATCGCCATCTGGCAATTCATGAACTTTCTTCGGTCCCAACCTGCTGGGCCTGGCCTGCCAATACATCGGTTGCTAGACCGTGTTCGAAGGCTTCTACGTCTTGGCGAGGACAGAGATTTGCGTCAGTTGCCATCCGCTGCGCAGAGTATCGACGCGGTGCGGCTCATGACAATCCACGGGTCGAAGGGTCTTGAATTTGATGCCGTTCATTTACCTGGGCTTAACGATGACACATTGCCCGGGTACTGGAAAGGGGCACCGGTATGTCCACCGCCGGAAGGGATGATTCAAGGCGCAACCGGGTCGACTGAGTCCCTTTTGAAGGCAGCTCGCGTAGAAGAGCAGGAATGCCTTTTTTACGTTGCGCAGTCGCGGGCTCGCAATCATCTATTCCTTTATGCAGCCTCCTTGAATAAGGGTGGGAAAAATCGAAAGCTCTCCGAAGATTTTCTTCAAAGAATGGGGCCAAGCCTGCGGCGACGCTCTGTTACTCCAAAACGTGATTTGCCACCTACACCATCGTCTGCGGCCATCCTGATTTCGATATCCGGTGGTATGCGATTTGATGCCTATCAACTTGAGCTCTATGAAAGTTGTCCCCGTCGTTTCTTTTACACGCATCTGCTTCAAACCGGAGGCCGACGCAAGGTCACTCCGTTTATGCAGATGCATGACGCGGTGCGCGCAGTGTCAAAAAAAATCGTAAACGATGAACTCGAGAAATCAGACGCAGCTCTTGTATCTGCCGTGAATCTAGCGCTGGAAGGCGTGGGATTGGGCGACCATGGATATCTTGAGGCTTACCGGGAATTTTCGTTAGCGATGATTCGTTTCTTCGTTGGCCTTCGAAAGGCCCATTCTCCCGAGAAGCCGACAGCGCTTCGGCTCAAATTCGGTGCGGAGGAAATCTACGTGACACCGGATGATGTCCTGATTGCTCCAGATGGAACAAGAACGCTCAGACGTGTAATGACGGGGCACGGTCGGAAGGACGATGAAAAATCGGTGAGTGCAGCGGCTTTTCTGATGGCGGCGCGAGACACGTTCCCGGGGGCGCAGGTTGAAATTGTCTATTTGGCCGACCAAAAGTCACGGACCGTGGTGCTAAAGCCCCAAGAAATAAGCACTAGGAGCGAGAAATTACCCGCGGGTGTGGGGCTACACCTTCAAGCCGGTGAGCTTCTGGTACTGCTACCGCGCGGCGCGGGCAGGCGGTGCCTTGCGCGCGGTGGTGGCCGAAGTGAACAACACCTTTGGCGAGCGCCATTGCTACGTGCTGGACGCCCCGGCCTGGGGGCAGACCGTGACTGCCGACAAAGTGTTCCACGTCAGCCCGTTCTGCGAAGTCAAGGGCAGCTACGCCTTCTGCTTTACCCGCGAGGTAAAAGACGGCCGCACTGTGGTGAGCGCGCGCATTGACCACCACGACGAGCAGGGCCTGCTCATCCACACCCGCCTGACCGGCACGCTGCAGGCGCTGGATGCGCCGGCGCGCCGGCGCGCCCTGTGGCGCTACCCGCTGATGACGCTGGGCGTGTTCTGGCACATCCACCGCGAAGCCTTCACGCTGTGGCGCAAGCGCGTGCCGTTTTTCAGCAAGCCTGCGCCGCCTGCAGAGGCGGCCACCCGCAGCAACCCTGCACAGCCTCCCATTTCCACGCACTGAATGGAATCCACCATGCCCACTGCACTCCCTGCCTTTGCCCGCCTGGCCTTGCCAGCCAACACGCCCTTCACCGCACGCCGTGTGCTGCGCCTGCTGCAGCAGCTGCGCGTGGGTGTGCTGACCATTCAGTTGCCAGACGGCAGCCAGCACCGCTTTGGCCAGGCGCATGAAGACCATGCCGGCTCCACCGCGCTGCACGCCCAGTTGCACCTGCACAACTGGCGGGTGTTCACAGCCGCGCTCAAGAGCGGTGACATCGGTTTTGCCGAGAGCTATATCGATGGCGACTGGTCCACCCCGGACCTGACCGGCCTGCTCACGCTGCTCAGTGCCAACCGCGCTGCGCTGGAGTCCGTGGTGTATGGCACCTGGCTGGGGCGCCTGGTGTACCGCATCAGGCACCTGACCCAGCGCAACACCCGCGCCGGCAGCCGCAAGAATATCCACGCCCACTACGACCTGGGCAACCCGTTTTATCGCCTGTGGCTGGACGAGACCATGAACTACTCCAGTGCGTGGTTCAACGGCGACCGCACGCTGCCGTTGCCGCTGGCGCAGACCGCCAAGGTTTGCCGTGTGCTGGACCAGGTGGGTGTGCAGCCCGGCGACCGCGTGCTGGAAATCGGCTGTGGCTGGGGCGCACTGGCCGAGCAGGCCACGCTGCACTACGGCGCCAGCGTGGTGGGCGTGACGCTGTCTACCGAGCAGCTGCAGTGGGCCGTTGACCGGCTGCAGCGCCAGGGCGTGGCCACAGGGCAGGGCCAGCAGGCGGACCTGCGCCTGCAGGACTACCGCGACATTGCCGACGCGCCGTTTGACGCCATCTGCTCGGTCGAAATGGTGGAAGCGGTGGGACAGGCCTACTGGCCGCAGTACTTCAGCACCGTGGCGCGCCTGCTGAAAGACGGCGGCAAAGCCTGCATTCAAAGCATCGTCATCCGTGACGACCTGTTTGCGCGCTATGTGGGTTCCACCGATTTCATTCAGCAGTACATCTTTCCCGGCGGCTGCCTGCCGTCACCGGCCGAGTTCCGCAAGCAGGCGCAGGCCGCCGGCTTGCGCGTGGTGGATGAACTGGCCTTTGGCGGCGACTACGGTCACACCCTGCACCTGTGGCGCAAGGCCTTCCATGCGCGGCGCGACGAGGTGCTGGCGCTGGGCTTTGATGCCCGCTTCCTGCGCATCTGGGACTTCTACCTGGCCTACTGCGAAGCTGCCTTCACCACCGGCGACATTGAGCTGGTGCAGTTCACGCTGCAAAAGTGATGCTATGAATAGCGTAGCTGTTTGCGCAGTGTTTATGGGTGTTGCAGGCTTGTTTGGTATTAAAAACCCGGCGCAGGCCCAATCGCTGGCCGCGGCTGCCAGCACCGCGCCGGCGGAACTGGCGCAGGTGCAGCCCGCGCTGGCATTGCGGGGACGCAGCACCTTGACGTTCTTCGGCATGGCAATCTACGAGGCCAGTCTGTGGGCGCCCCCGAACTTTGCGCTGGACCGGTTCGAGGCGCACCCGTTTGCCCTGGAGCTGCACTACCGCCGTTCGCTCACGGGCAACCTGATTGCGCAGCGTTCGGTGTACGAGATGCAGCGCCAAAGCGGTTTTGATGCCCGGCGCGCCAGCGAGTGGGAGGCGCGCATGCAGGCCCTGTTCCCCGACGTCAAGGCGGGTGACCGCATTACCGGTATCTACCAGCCCGGGGTCGGCGCGCGTTTTGCCGTCAACGGCAAGGCGGTTGGCGAGGTGCGCGACGCGCTCTTTGCCAGGCTGTTCTTCGGCATCTGGCTCAGCCCCCAGACTTCGGAGCCCGCCATGCGCTGTGCCTTGGCGGCGTGTTCGTGATGGCCACGCAGGCGGCACCCTGGGGTACTGGCGCCGGTGTGCGCTACGGGGCGTTGGGTCTGCCGCTGGCGTTTTGCGCGCTGCCGCTGTATGTGCTCATGCCCCATTTCTACGCCACCCGGTGGGGCGTCTCGCTGGGCGCATTGGGCACCTTGCTGCTGGGCATGCGGCTGCTCGATGCGGTGTTGGACCCCGCCGTGGGCCATTGGGTGGACCGGCTGGCAGCGGGGCCGCGCAAGCGGCTGCTGCGCATGCTGGCCGCCAGCGGTGTGGTGCTGGCACTGGCCTTTGCGGCACTGTTTCACCCGCAGGTCGGGGCGGACCATGCGCTGCTGTGGGCCGGCGCCGCGCTGGCGCTGACCTATCTGGCCTACAGCCTGCTCACCGTGGCCCACCAGAGCTGGGGCGCACGGCTGGGGGGCGACGCGGTGCAGCGCAGCCGCATCGTGGCCTGGCGCGAAGGGCTGGGGCTGGTGGGGGTGGTGCTGGCGTCCGTTGTGCCGGCTCTGTGGGGTGTCACGCCCACGGCGTGGATCATGGCGGCAAGCCTGCTGGTGGGTCTGTGGGCTCTGGCTGGCGCGCCCCGTCCCCTGACCGTTGCGGAGGCAGCCGTGCCGCCGCAACGGGGTGCCGGGCCGCTGCTGGCGCCCTGGAGGGATCACGCGTTTGTGCGCCTGCTGCTGGTGTTTGCCCTCAATGGCATTGCGACGGCGGTGCCCGCCACGCTGGTGCTGTTTTTCATCCAGGACCGGCTGCAAAGCCCGCCGTCGGCGCAAGGCGTCTTTCTGGGGCTGTATTTCATCTGCGGCGCACTGTCCATGCCGCTGTGGCTGCGGGCGGTGGCGCGGCTGGGGTTGGCGCGCAGCTGGTTGCTGGGCATGCTGCTGTCGGTGCTGGCCTTTGCGGGGGCTGCGGCGGTGGGTGCGGGCGACGGGCTGCTGTACGGCGCGGTGTGTGCGCTCTCGGGCCTTGCGCTGGGCAGCGACCTTGCCTTGCCGGCTGCGCTGCTGGCGGGCATTGCGGCGCGGAGCACGCACACCCACGGCGTGTACTTTGGCTGGTGGAACTTTGCCTCCAAGCTCAACCTGGCCCTGGCTGCCGGGCTGACCCTGCCACTGCTGGGCTGGCTGGGGTACACCCCCGGCGCACGGGATGCCCACAGCCTGCAGGCACTGACGCTGGTGTATTGCCTGCTGCCCTGCCTGCTCAAGCTGCTGGCCGCGGGCGCGCTGTACCGGTTTTTTATTCCAACACAACGGGGGAAGTCGTATGCAACGTAGAACATGGATGGCCGCAGGGGTGAAATGCATGAGCGCATTGGCGCTGGGCACGCTCGTGGCGCTGGGTGGCTGCAGCGCGCCCAAGGTGACCGATTACGCCGCACAGCGTCCGCTGCTGGACCTGCGCGACTACTTCAACGGCACGGTCGATGCCTATGGTGTCTTCACTGACCGCAGCGGCGCCGTGGTCAAGCGCTTCACCGTGGTGATGGACTGCCGTTGGAACGGCAATGAAGGCGTGCTGGACGAAGCCTTCAGCTACTCGGACGGAACGAAGCAGCGCCGCGTCTGGCGGCTGACGGCACTCGCGGACGGCCGCTTCGTCGGCCGCGCGGACGATGTTGTCGGCCAGGCGCAGGGCCAGCAAAGCGGCAATGCGTTCCAGTGGGCCTACACCTTGTCCTTGCCGGTGGACGGCCGTGTGATCGACGTGCAGTTCGACGACTGGATGTACCTGGTGGACGAGCGCGTCATGCTCAACCGCGCGGCCATGTCCAAGTTTGGCGTGCACCTGGGGGATGTGACCCTGAGCTTTTTCAAGAGGAAAACATGAATCGAGGGACCGCCAATATTGCGCAGACAGCTATGAAAAAGGTAGCAAATCCATGGCGCTGAACCCCCGCATGGCGCAATGGGCCGGCAAGCGGGTGTGGCTGGTGGGCGCGTCCAGCGGCATCGGGCGCGCCACGGCCAGTGCCCTGCATGCGCAGGGTGCCACGGTCATTGTGTCGGCACGCAAGGCACAGGCACTCCATGCCTTTGTGGTCACGCATCCCGGTGCGCAGGCGCTCCCGCTGGATGTGACCGACCGGGCCGCGGTGCACGCGGCGGCGGCGGTGGTGGCGCAGGGCGGCGGCATGGACTGTGTGGTGTACTGCGCCGGCCATTACGCCGCACAGCGGGCCGTTGCGCTGGACCTGGGCGATCTGCTGCGCCACGTGGAGGTGAACTACGTGGGCGTCCTCCACCTGCTCGATGCGGTGCTGCCGCACCTGTTGGCGCAGCCCGCGCAGCGGCGCGGCCACATCAGTCTGGTGGGCAGCGTGGCGGGTTACCGGGGTTTGCCCAATGGCCTGGCCTACGGTCCCACCAAGGCCGCGCTCATCAACCTGGCCGAGACGCTGTACACCGACCTGCGTGCCCATGGTGTGGGCGTGTCCATCATCAACCCGGGCTTTGTGGAAACACCGCTCACAGAACAAAACCAGTTCAGGATGCCGGCGCTGATCACCCCGCAAGTGGCTGCGCAAGAGATCCTGCGCGGCTGGGCACGCGGCGCGTTCGAAATCCACTTTCCGCGGCGCTTCACCTGGGCCATGAAACTGCTGGAGTTGTTGCCTTATCCGGCGTTCTTTGCCATCATGCGCCGCCTGAGCAATCCATGAAAAGCGCCTGACCCCCATGACCCCATCCGAGACCCCGCAAGGCCACAACGACTACCGCGCCGCGGTGGAGCGCATCGTGCAGACGTTTGAGAGCATCAGCCCAGACACCGTGTCGGGCCTGGACACCATCTACGCGCCGCGTGCCCGTTTCAAGGACCCGTTCAACGCGGTACGCGGGTTGCCCGACATCCAGCGCATCTTTGCCCACATGTTCGTGGCGCTGGAGGCGCCGCGCTTTGTGGTCACGCGGTGCATCCAGGAGGGGGCGCACTGCTTTCTGGCCTGGGAATTCCGTTTCCGTTTTCGCCGCTTCGACACGCAGACCGAGCAGTGCATCCTGGGCGGTTCGCACCTGCAGCTGGCGCCCGACGGCCGCATTCTGGACCACCGGGACTACTGGGACGCCGCCGAAGAACTGTACGAGAAGCTGCCCGTGGTCGGGGCGCTGATGCGCTGGCTCAAGCGGCGGGCCAATAGCTGACGCGTTCGCCCCGGTGGAGGGCGCCAGACGGCAGAACCTCAGCGTGCGGCAAGCCAATCGCTGGTGGACTTGCTGAAGAGCCGCGTGATGACAAAAACATCCATGGGCGCCTTGATCAGCATGTGCCACAGGTCATTGTGGGTCAGGCCGTTGGCGTCGAATGCCAGCAGGGCGTAAAAAAGGACCACCAGCGCGACGGCGGCATACCGGACCCAATGGCCCTTCAACGGCAGCAGCTTGATCAACACGATGTCGCCGGCAAAGATGCCGAATCGCAGCATCGGATCAAGTTTCGACGGGGAGACCAACAGCTCGTCGATCGCGAACCCCATGCTCAAGAGCAGGCTGGCCCACATGGCGTAGACCGCCAGAACCACGTCGGCCGGAACAAGCAAAGGGGCGCGGGGCGGTTTGGCGTGCTGGGTCAAGATGGATCTCGCTAGGTAAAGTCCAAGTGCAGATTCGGTGTCCGCATGGCCTTGGTCGGGGAATAGACATGGATGCGGAGCATACGGCGTTTCACCCATGTGCCGAACAGGAAGGCGCTGGCTCAGGCAGCGACTTGCTCGGCCAGGACACTGCCGCTGGCCTGCGCCCGACGTTCCAGCAACACGGCACCCTGCGCCTGGGCGCAGGTCTG
This sequence comes from Rhodoferax sp. MLSD5-FHT05B10, assembly GCF_058793415.1. NCBI lineage: Bacteria > Pseudomonadati > Pseudomonadota > Betaproteobacteria > Burkholderiales > Comamonadaceae > Rhodoferax > Rhodoferax sp. MLSD5-FHT05B10. The sequence goes on from NZ_JBXAFT010000008.1 coordinate 53,196, forward strand.
GGCCCGCTGGATCCACATGCGGGCGGCATCGACGTCGCCCCCCAGGTGCAGCAGGCATTCGCCCTTGAGCCGGTACAGATCCGCTTCGAAGTGGCGCGCGTGGGTGTCCTCCATGATCTGCAGCCCTTCGTCCACCACCTGCATCAGTTCGGTGTATTGCCCCAGCCGGACATAGGCGTCGGCCTGGATTTCCAGAAAGAACATGACGGCGCCACTGAAGATGTTCGCGCGGATGGCGTCAATCGTCGCAGCAATGCGCGCCCCGCCCTGAAGGTCCCCCCGGGCCGCTTGGACCCAGCCTGCCAGCAACTCGGCGCTGGCTTGCCAGAACGGGAAACCATGGCGTGCCGCCAGCATGCTGAGCTGTTCGCTGCAGGCTGCGACCTGCGCCGGGTTGTCCAGCATGCGGTAGAGCACCCCGGCACAGCTGTAGGCAAAACCCAGGGTGTGCGAGTGAGCGGTGCAGCTGGCGATCGTCAGCGCCTCCGTGGCGGCCTGCTGGCTGGCAGCGGGTTGCCCCAGCGCCCACAGCGACCAGGCTTCAAAAAACAGGGCCGAGGCCATCACGTTTTCGCCAAACAGGGCCAGCAGTGTGGAGTCCAGTGCCGGCGTGTAGTGTCTGCGTGCTTCCTGCACGTGGATACAGGCCTGGGCGAAGTGCCCCAGCGTGTAGGCCGAATTGGCGCAGGCGTAGCGGGCGGCGATGCGCCACTCGGCGTGGCCTTCGCGGTCGGCCAGTTGCAGCAGCTGTTCGGCCATGGCCATGGAGTCGCTGTGGTGCGTGCGCGAGCTGGATCCCAGGTACAGCCCCCAGCTTGAACGGAACTGGGCCAGCGTGTCACCGCTCTTCTGGCCCAGCACCATGGCGCGGGTATAGGCCTGGGCGGCTTCGGATGATCCGTAGCCCCGGCTGGCGAGCAGGACGTTGCCCAGTTCCATCTGCACCCGCAGTTCCATGCCGTCCCGCGTGGGCGTGGCGTCCAGGGTGTCCAGGGTATTGAGTGCCTGCTGGAAGTGGTCCAGTGCCTCGGTGGTGGCGCAGCGCAGCGCGGCCTCGGTGCCCGCCCGCAGCCACCAGGTGACGGCTTCCACGGGCATTTCGGCGCCCCGGAAGTGGCGTGCCAGCAGCTCAGGTGCCTCGGTACCGGCTTGTGCGCCCGCCAGCAGGGCTTGCGCGATGCGCTGGTGGGCCTGCCGGCGCGTGGCACGGGTTTGCGACTGGTAGGCCGCCTCCTGTACCAGCGCGTGCTTGAACTGGTAGGTGGGGGGGGCCATCTCCGGCATCCGGTGGGCCAGCCCGGAGGCTTCCAGCCGGGCCAGTGCAGCTTCGCTCGCCTGCGCTGGCAGGTCGCTCACGGCAAGCAGCAGGGAGCGGTCGAATTCACGCCCCATGGTCGCCGCAAACTGGGTCAGCCGTCGGGCATCACCCAGTTGGTCAATGCGGGCCATCAGCAAGTCGTGCAGCGTGCTGGGAATGCGGGTGGCGAGATCCCGCGGCGTGTCGGCATCGGCCACCAGCATATGGGCCATTTCCTCAACGAACAGGGGGACGCCATCGGTGTGCTGAAGGATGTGCTGCAGCACAGCCTGTGTCAGGGGCCGCGACGGGCAAACGCCCTGGGCCAGGGTGTATGCGTCGGCGCCAGACAGTGGCCCCAGGGACAGCATCTGCGCCTGTGCGGTCCAGACGGGCTGAAAGTCTGGCCGTGCGGTCAGCAGCACGCCTACGGTACCCAGGGTGGGGGTCGCAAGCAACCGCTCCAGCAACTCCAGGGTGCTGGGGTCGGCCCAATGCAGGTCCTCTACCAGCAACACCAGCGGCTGCTGGGCCGCCATGCCGCCCAGCAGGGACAGCAGCAGCTGCTGCAATTGCGCGCGCTCCTGTTGTGGTGACTCGGCGAACAGGCCATAGCGTTCTTGCGAGGGCAGGCCCAGCAGGCGGGCGAGCCGGTGGGCCGCATGGTTGTCCGCCTGCGGGTGGGCGCTTCTGAGGTAGTGCTCCAGCCGCTGCATCCGCGTGGCATCGTTGTCGCATGTCGCGAAGTCACAGGCTTGGTGAAGACGCGCGATAAAAGGGTGCAACGCGGTGTGGCCGTACTCGGGGCTGCAGCGCAGTTCCAGCAGACGTTGCGCACCTGGGGGCAGGGATTGGCGCCAGTGCCAGACCAGGCGGGACTTGCCAATGCCGGCCTCGCCGTGCAGCAGCAGTGCACGGACGTGCCGCCCGCTCCGGGTGCTTTGCAAAAACGTCTGCAGCTGCGCCAGCTCGGCTTCCCGCCCGACAAAGGGTGCCAGTTGTTGCGCTGCTTCGAGTCGCGCGCGGGCCTGACTGGGGCCCCGCAGGCGAAACGTTGGCAGCGCCGATGCATGGCGCAACGACGCGCTGTCCAGCGCGTCAAAATGGAAATAGCCTTCGACCAGACGATGGGTGCTGCCGCTGACGGCAACCTCGCCTGGTGCGCACTGCAGACGCAGGCGGATTGCCTGTGCCGAGGTCTCACCCACGGTGTCCGGGGCATGGGGGTCTGCACTGGTGACGATCATCCCGGTGTGCACACCCAATCGTGCCCGCACGGCGGGTCCGCTGTCCTGCGCAATGGCAAGGGCTGTACGCACGGCCAGGACGGCCGCATTTTCCTGGGCCATGGGGTAGCCGAAATAGGCCAGGAAGCCGCCGCCGTGCACCTGCACCAAATGGCCGCCGGCGCGGGTAATGCGGTCCATGGTGTATCGCTGGGGCTCGCGCAACTGCTCCGCCCGGTCTTCCGGATCGCTGGCGGTAGCGGTCAGCTCGCAGTACAGCACCGTCACCTGGCGGCGCTCGGGGAGGGCGTCCGGGATCGGCCTGGACGCAGGCACCGCCGTCGGGAGTGGCGCCGGCGTGGGAGACTCTCCGGGGCGCTGGTCGCGCAAAGACCGGTAGAGCCCGCGCGTGGTTTCTTCCGGTTGCACGCCAAGCTCGGCCTGCAACTGCTGTGCAAACGCTTCATAGTGTTGCAGTGCGGCCAGGCTTTGGTTGGTAGCTACGTACAGCTCCATGACACGGCGTTGCGCGGGTTCATCCCAGGGTTCCAACGCCACATGGCGGCGGGCAAATGCCAGCGCGCGTTGCGGATGGCCGGTCTGCGTATGGCCTTCGGCCAGCTGTGTCAGAAGCGACAGGGCGTGGCGGTGCAGGGCCTCGCGCTGGAACTGGCGCCAGTCTTCAAATTCCGGGCAATCCGGCAGCGTGAGGCCGGCCAGAAACTCGCCCTGGTAGAGCGCGATGGCGCGCTCAAGCTGCTCCAGCCGGGTGGGCAGGTCTGGGGTGTTGGCGCTGTCGTGCAGCTCTTCTGCGGTGAAGGCGGTGACGTCCAGGGCCAGCGCGCAGTCCGGGTTGAAGCGCACGGCATCCCGTTCGACGAGGAGGCAGGGAGTGGGCGCCTGGGCATCCCCCAGCACGGTACGCAGATTGGCCAGAACCTGGCGCAGATTGGCGCGCGGCCCGGCGGACTCCGGCCAGAACAGGGTCGCCAGTTGGTCACGCGGGTGCCAGCGGCGTTCCATGGCCAGGTACGCCAACAGGGCGCGTCCTTTCTCATAGGCCAGGCCCGGTGCCGCCTGGCCGAGCAGCTCCAGTCGCCAGCCGCCCAGCAGGCTGAGTTGCAGTGGCGCAGCGCTGCTTGGTCTATTGCGTTCTTGTGACGGTCGCTTCATACGATGGACTGGCAGCAATGGTGGAACTGGCCGCCAACGGGCGCAAGCATACAAGTGCAGGGCGCCCCCGTCCCAAAACGGACGCGGCGGACCAGGAATCCAGGCCACTGTCACGGCCGTGCGCAACATCAAATTCAGGGAGCAATGCAATGCAGTCAACGTGCGCAACGGTGCGGTCGCGTGTCAAAAAAGGGGTGTGTAGCGGCGTGGGCAAGCTGCTCATGGTGGTTTTTTGCTTGCTGGCCTACGGGCAAGCATCTGCGACTTGTAACATCAGTTTCACCGCCGCAGCCGGCGGAACGGTAACGTTCGAAGCAGCAAACTCGCAATTTGCCGGACAGCCCGCAAGGTATAAATTTTTATTTTCCCCCTCAGACAATACTGCTTGCGGGGACGCGAATTTATTCGGGATAAACGACGTGAATGGCATCGCAACGGCGATGAACGATGAAGGTGTGGTCACGAATACCAGCAAATATATCAGCAGCACCAAAGGTTCGGGAAATGTGATTATCCATTCGGTGAACAATAGTGGTTCAAATGACTTCAGTGGTTTCTACTACACCATTCCTACCGGATTATCGAATACAACAGACACATTTTTCTTTGTCGATGGCAACGCTACCGGTACCAGTACGGTAACGGTCACCATCCCTGCGCAGACCAGTGCACCCGGCGCGCCAACCATAGGCACGGCCACGGCCGGCAACACCACGGCATCGGTCGCCTTCACGGCACCCGCATCCGATGGCGGCAGCGCAATCACTGGTTATACCGTGACGTCCAGCCCCGGCAACATCACCGGCACCGGTACATCCAGCCCAATAAGCGTGACAGGTTTAACAAATGGTGTGTCTTATACCTTCACCGTCACCGCAACTAACGCGATTGGTACCGGTACCGCCTCTGCGGCGTCGAATGCGGTGACACCGAAAGCACCGCAAACCATTACCTTTACGAATCCCGGTGCGAAAAATTTCGGCACCAGCCCAACCATCACGGCAACGGCGTCCTCCGGTCTGACACCAACGTTCAGTTCAACAACAACCGGCATCTGTACGATTACTTCCGGTGGCGTCCTGACGTTTGTCACCACGGGCAACTGTACGATTAATGCCGACCAGGCGGGTAATGCCGTCTATCAGGCCGCAACGACGGTCGGTCAGACTTTTGCCGTGAATGCTGTCGTGCCAGATGCACCAAGCAGCCCGGTTGGTACCGCTGGTAGCGGCCAAGTCACCGTGGCGTTTACTGCTCCGGTATCGAATGGCGGCAGCAGCATTACCGGCTATACCGTGACGGCCAGCCCCGGTGGCTTCACTGGCTCTGGTGCGGCCAGCCCGATTATCGTAGCGGGTCTTGCCAATGGTACGGCTTACACCTTCACGGTAACTGCAACAAATTCTGCGGGTACCAGTTCCGCATCGTCAGCCTCGGCTGCAGTGACGCCGAAATCTGCACAAACGATCACCTTTACGAATCCCGGCGCGAAAAATTTCGGCACCAGCCCGACCTTGACGGCCACAGCTTCGTCTGGCCTGACACCCACGTTCACCTCAGTCACGACAGGCATCTGTACGATCACTTCCGGTGGGGTGCTGACGTTTGTCACCGCGGGCAACTGTACGATTACTGCCGATCAGGCAGGCAACGGAACCTACCTGGCAGCAACTACGGTCGGGCAGACTTTTGCCGTGAATGCCGTCGTGCCAGGCGCACCAACCAGTCCTGTCGGCACCGCAGGCAGCGGCCAGGTCAGCGTGGCATTCACTGCTCCGGTATCGAACGGCGGCAGCAGCATTACCGGCTATACCGTGACTTCCAGCCCCGGTGGCTTCACCGGCTCCGGTTCTGCCAGCCCGATTATGGTAGCGGGTCTTGCGAACGGTACGGCCTACACCTTCACGGTGACTGCGACAAACTCTGCCGGTACGGGCAGTGCGTCGTCCGCTTCTGCAGCGGTCACGCCCAAGTCAGCGCAAGCCATTACCTTCAACAACCCTGGCGCGCAAACTTACGGCACGTCTCCGACCTTGGTGGCAATGGCCAGTTCCGGCTTGGTGCCGACGTTTACCTCCGTGACTCCCGGTGTCTGCACGGTGACCTCTGCGGGTGTATTGACCTTTGTTTCGTCTGGTACATGTAGCATCAACGCCGACCAGTCGGGTAACGTAACCTATCTGGCGGCCACAACGGTCACGCAAACGTTCTCCGTCAGCGAGGCCGTTGGCGTGCTGACGTTTGCAACACCCAGTGCGGCATCCGTAACGATGGGATCCAGTCTCACAAACGTTGCGGCCTCGACGCTGGTTGGCGGCAGCTACGGCGCCATCAGTTACAGCAGTTCCAATACCGCGGTGGCAACGGTAAGTGCCAGTGGCGTGGTCACGCCCGTCAGTGCAGGGACCAGCACAATCACCGCGACGCAAGCGGCAGTGGTCGGTGTCAATGCCCAGGCGACGCAAAGCTACCTGTTGACGGTAGGCAAGAATGCCCAGGCGGCGCTCACCGTTACCAGTGATAAGACCGGCGTGACCAAGGTGACAGGCACCGCCACGCTGACCACTGCAGGCGGCTCAGGTACCGGTGCGATCAGCTATGCGGTCACAACCGGAAGTTGCTCGGTCACTGGTAGTGTTCTCAGTGCTGGCAGCATTGCCGAAACCTGCGTGGTCACGGCAACCAAGGCCGCCGATGCGAGCTACAGCGCAGCAACCGCAACGGTCAGCGTTCAGGTCCTGAACCAGGCTGTGTCAACGGTCACCTTGGCGAGTTCTTCGCTCAATCCCATGGTGGGGCAGAGTGTCAATCTGACAGCAACGCTCACTCCTTCCACCGCAACGGGAACCGCCAGTTTCAAGGATGGCGCGACTGTTATTGGAAGCGCCAGTATCAGCGGTGGCGTTGCCAGCGTCGTGACTTCTGCCCTTGCGGTTGGCAGCCACAATCTGACCGTGGTGTATTCAGGCGATGCAGGCACAGCCGGCTCCACCAGTGGGGTGGTTGTTGTGAGTGTGAATGTGCGACCGGACCCCGCCAACAATCCTGTTGTGGCACAAAACGTCGTCTACCAGGCGGCCACCGCGCAACGCTTTACCGTGGCCCAGATGAGCAACATCTACAACCATGTGCAAATCTTGCACAGCGACTTCAGCATCCGTAACCGTTTTGGTGCCAGTTTTACCGCACCCAACCTGGACACGCTGCGGATGGCCGGTGCAAAAATCCTCGACGACTTGGGCGGAGCCCAAGACCGGAATGTTCTCCCGGCAGAAGAACAGAAATTGAAGACGACGGAATACCAACGCCTTCAAAAGGTCTCATTTGCGCAAGGTGGTGCGGCCTTGCAGAATGAGCAGAATCCTGCAGAAGACGAAGAAGCGGATCACGAGCCCGTCACGAACAGCGCACTGCCTCGCATTGCCGATATGCCCACGGCCTTCTGGACCGCAGGCAACATTGAGGTCGGCTCTGTGGATGGACTAGATGGCTTGCTGACCAAGTTCTCCAGCAGGGGGCTGACGTTTGGCATGGATGTGAAGGTCAGTCCCAAATTGATTGTCGGCGCCTCGGTGGGCTACGCCAGAGACAACGCCACTTTTGATGACGTTGGCAGTGAGAGCAAGGCGCAGCAGTTGTCGGGCTCGCTGTACCTGTCCTACAAACCGGAGAAACACTGGTTTGTGGACGGCGCACTGGGAGTCGGTGACGTCGCATATGACAACCGCCGCTGGGACAGCACCAATAAGGTGTTGCTATCGGGTGACCGCAAAGGAAAGGTTGTATACGGCTCCCTGAGCCTGACACGCGAAATGACGCTGCAAAAGGTTCGGGTGTCTCCATTTGGCCGCGCGGATGTTGTCAATGTGAAGCTGGACAGCTACTCCGAGCAAGGCAGCGCCTTGGCGTTGACCTACAACGATAGCAGCTTTACCAGTACCAGCTTCACGGGTGGCCTGGATATTTCCAGGGACTATGTCTTTGCTGGCGGCCAGTTGACGCCGTCATTCAAGCTGCAGTTCTCAAGCAGTGCCAGCAGTGATGTCGTTCAATCCATGTACTACACGGATTCGGGTGCCGGTGGATCGATTTACAACGCGATCGTGACAGGTATGCCGAACGATATGCAGTCTTTGGGGCTGGGATTGAGTTTCAGGAACCGTCGCGGCTTGCAGGCCAACGTTGCGTGGTTGGGGACCATGGGTGCCAACGCCTATCGCGCCAACAGTCTGAGAATGACTTTGCGCTACGGTTTCTGACGGCATCGATGGCGTGTGTGGGGTTCACCCCTGCCGGGTGGGCAGATGCGCTGGCTTGCGCGGCGCATACGGGTTGGGGTTTCGCTTAGACTGGGTCGGTTCGCGGCAGCCCAGCAGGCCAGCCCCGCCTTTTACCTACCGATTGACGCCACGATGTTTTCCATTTTTTCCTGCCCGTGGGATGCCGCATGCGCCATGCCGTAGCCCGGTTGCGCGCAGCACAGCTGGTGGGCAGTGATCCGTCCTTCGTTTCCCGGAATTCGCGTGCGCCGCGTTGCCCCGGTTGCCGGGTGATCTTCAGCCACTGCCTGTGTGCCTTGCGGCCGCAGGTGTCCACCCGCTCGGGCATGTGCCTGCTGATGAGCGGAACCGAGCCGCTCAAGCCCACCAACACCGGGTGGCTGATAGCCGACGTGGTGCCGGACACGGCCGCCTTTGGCTGGGCGCGCACGGTGGTGGACCCGGCCTTGCCGGCGCTTTTGGCCGATCCGCAATGGGACCCCTATGTGGTCTTTCCGGGTGAGTATGCGGCGCCACAGCGCGTGGTCTCCGAGGTGGCGGTGCATCCCGGGAAGCGGCCGCTGTTTGTGTTGCTGGACGGCACCTGGTCGGAGGCCCGCAAGATGTTTCGAAAAAGCCCCTATCTGGACTCCCTGCCGGTGCTCAGCCTGCAGCCCGAACAGCTCTCGCGTTACCGTCTGCGCCGTTCCACGCGCGATGAACATCTGTGCACTTCGGAGGTCGCCGCCCTGTGCCTGGCCCTGGCGGGCGAGCAGCATGCCGCCGCCACGCTGGAGGCCTACCTGGACGTATTCACCAACCACTACCTGAATGCCAAGCGGGCAGTGCCACCGGATTGGGACGACGCCGCGCACCAGCGCCTGCGTGACCTGGCCGCGGCCTCTGAGCAACCGGGCCCTGCGGGCTAAAGCCCCCGCTGCCAGGCGGGACGCAGCGGGGCGGACTGCGGGGCGTCGATGGCCTGGCGCACCTCGCGCAGCAGCCGTTCCTTTTCGGCACCCAGGTTGCCCTTGAGTGCCAGCCAGTTGGACGCGTGGTCGCTGCGGAACACGGTGCGCCGGAGTTCCAGGGCCTGCAGGAGCTGTTCGGTTTCGCAGAACAGTCCATGCGGGTCCAGCGGCTCCCACTCGGGAAAGGCTTGGCGGAACCGTTCTTCGCCCTGCGGGAAGCTGACCACCAGGGTAGCCAGGAACTCGGGCTGGGTCAGGTTGGCGAGCCGGGCGGAGTGGGCGGCGTGTTCCCGCGACAGCACCCGCCCGCCCAGGCCGTTGAGCAGCATGACGGAGCGGCTGATGCCGGCTGCGCTCAGTTTCTCCAGCGCTTCGCGGGTGGATTCGAAGGTTTCCCCTTTGTTGACCTTCTGCAGAACCTGGTCATCGCCCGACTCGGCGCCTATGTAGGCCAGCGTCAACCCCGTCTGGCGCAACTCCGTCAATTCCTGGACCGTCTTGCTGCGCACGTTGCGCGGCAGGCAGTAGCTGGAAATGCGTCGCACGGCGGGCAGCTGCGCCTTGATCGCGGTCAGCAGGGTCATGAGCCGCCGCGTGGACAGCGCCATGGCGTCGCCATCCCCCAGAAAGACCCGCTGGACCTGGCTGCCGTAGAGCGCGCCGCTGCGGGTGATGGCATCCAGCATTTCCTGCTCGTCGCGCACGGCGAACTTCTTCTGTGGCGCGGTGTACATCTCGCAATAGGTGCACCGGTTCCAGGAGCAGCCGTTGGTGACCGGCAGGATCAGTGACTGGGCCTCGCTGGGCGGGCGAAACACGGGAGCGATGTAACGGATCGGGAATTCTTGTGGCACGTCGTGGGACCTTCGGGTGGGTGCAGGCTAGCGCAATGGTAATGTGGGAGGCAAAGATATCATTGCCCCCCATGAGCTTGTTCACATCACTCCATTACCTGGTGGCGCTGCATCAGCACAAGCATTTCGGGCGTGCGGCAGAGGCCTGCCATATCACGCAGCCGGCCTTGTCTAATGCGATTCGCGCGCTGGAGGTGGAGTTCGGAACGGCTATCGTCAAGCGGGGCCGCGCCTTTGAGAGCTTTACGCCCGAAGGCGAGCAGATCTTTGTCACCGCCCAGCGGGTGCTGCATGAGCAGGAGTTGCTGCGGCAGGCGCTCAAAAGCGCCGCGGACAAGCCGGTGGGCACGCTGGCGCTGGGGGCCGTGCCCTCGGTGATGCCCATTGCCGCCCGGTTTGTGGGCCTGCTGCAGGGGCGCCATCCGGGCATTTCCCTTTCCCTGCGGTCCATGAGTTCGCCGGAGATCGATGCGGGCCTGGAGAACCTTTCGCTGGACCTGGCGCTGGGGTATACCGACCGGCTGAAGTTCCGTGGGGCAAAGGTCGCGACCATCGCCCAGTACACCGAGCGGTATTTCCTGTTGCGCCGTGCCGCCGAACCGGGCCCGTCGGGCCTGCGCATTGTGGAGCAGGCCATGACTTGGGAGGCCGCGGCGCAATTGCCGCTGAGCCTGCTGACGCCCGAAATGCACAACCGCAGCATCGTGGACGGCGCGTTCCGGGAGGCCAAGGCAAGCCCTAGGGCGGTGATTGAAACCAACTCCATCCTGGCTCTGGGCCTGAGTGTTGTCGTGGGCGAGGTCTGCAGCATCCTGCCCGGCGCGCTGGTGGGCGCCTTGCGCGGGTATCCGGAACTGGAAGCCGTTCCTCTGGTCGGACCCGAGGTGCTCACGCCCATCGGGTTCATGTTCCCCGCGTCGGATCGCCCCTCGCACACCTTGCGTGCGGCCCTGGAAATGGCGGCCGATGCCGACTGGCAGCGCCACGTCCGCTCCCATACCGGGTTGCTGCAGCCCTAGGGTGCCACCCGCCCCGTGGCTGCCGCGGGTTTGAATGGGGCAGGGTTTGTACCTAAATTCAGATCCTGTATCGGGCCATGTGCAGAATAAATTTGCTTGCGAGAGGCGTCTCCGTGACACTGCCGCCAGCTCGCAACAAGTGGGCATTAATTACTAAGGAGACAGCATGTCAGCAGTACTGGATGGGACGTCCGCGTTCCCGAAGGATCGATTAGGGGTGCTCGACAAGGAGCACATCGTTGCGGGCCCCGGGTTCAACCGTTGGCTGGTTCCCCCCGCGGCACTGGCCATCCATCTGTGCATCGGCATGGCCTACGGCTTCTCGGTGTTCTGGCTGCCGCTGTCCAAGGCGCTGGGGATCAAGGAATCCATCAAGTGCGGCCCGGAGGTGGGCTTCTTCCAGGAGTTGTTCACCACCTCCTGCGACTGGAAAATTTCCACCCTGGGCTGGATGTTCACGCTGTTCTTTGTGCTGCTCGGCTCTTCCGCCTCGATCTGGGGCGGCTGGCTGGAGCGCGTGGGTCCCCGCAAGGTGGGCGTTGTGTCGGCCTTGTGCTGGTGCGGCGGCATGCTGATCTCCGCCTTGGGCGTCTACCTCCACCAGTTCTGGCTGATGGTGCTGGGTTCGGGGGTGATCGGTGGTATCGGGCTGGGGCTGGGATACATCTCACCCGTGTCCACGCTGATCAAATGGTTCCCGGACCGTCGCGGCATGGCGACTGGCATGGCCATCATGGGCTTCGGTGGCGGCGCCATGATTGGCTCGCCGCTGGCCTCGGACCTGATGAAGTACTTTGCCACCCCGACCAGCGTGGGCGTGACACAGACCTTTCTGGTGATGGCCCTGGTGTACTTCGTGTTCATGATGGCGGGCGCCTTCGGCTACCGCATCCCGGAGACCGGCTGGAAGCCGGCCGGCTGGACACCGAAGCCAGCCCAGGTCAGCAACGCCATGATCACGCAGAACCATGTGCATGTGAGCAAGGTCTGGGGCATCCCGCAGTTCTGGCTGATCTGGATGGTCCTGTGCATGAATGTGAGCGCTGGTATTGGCGTCATCGGCATGGCCTCGCCCATGCTGCAGGAGGTGTTTGGTGGTTCCCTGATCGGTGTGGCCAAGAAGTTTGGCGAGCTGGACAAGACCGAACTGGCGGCCATTGCCGGTGTGGCCGCGGGCTTTACCGCGCTGCTGAGCCTGTTCAACATCGGGGGGCGTTTTTTCTGGGCCACCATTTCCGACAAGCTCGGCCGCAAGCTCACCTATGTGGTGTTCTTCCTGCTGGGCGGTGTTCTGTACTTCAGCATTCCGGGCAGCGCCGCAGCGGGTTCCAAGGTGCTGTTTGTCGCCGCATTCTGCGTGATCCTGAGCATGTACGGGGGCAGTTTTTCCACCGTTCCGGCCTACCTGGCCGATATTTTCGGAACGCAGATGGTGGGTGCCATTCACGGCCGGTTGCTGACGGCCTGGGCCACGGCGGGCATCGTGGGCCCCGTGGTGGTGAACTACATGCGGGAATACCAACTGGGCCTGGGGCTGCCGCGTGAGCAGGTCTACAACCAGACCATGTACATCCTGGTGGGCATGCTGGTGGTCGGCCTGATCTGCAATCTGCTGGTGCGCCCCTTGAACCCCAAGTGGTTCATGACGCCAGAGGAACTGGAGACCGAGAAGCGCCTGGCTCACGAAAAGGTCAAGGCTTCCGAAGTGCAAGGTGATGGCAGTCATGTGCACGACGCACCCAGCAGCCCGGTGTTCCTGGTGCTGGCCTGGGCCGCAGTGGGTATTCCGCTGGCCTGGGGCGTGTACCGAACCTCCCTGACCGTCGCCAAGTTCTTCTGACAACGGGCTGCTGCGGTTGCCCGGCCGGTGCCGGGCAACGTAGGGCCCCTTTCCTTCCAGACAAGAGAATATGCCGACAGATACAACCGACCAGACCATCCAGAATGTGGTGGAGGCCCAGAAGCACCTGCCCGGGGCGCTGCTTCCCATTCTTCATGGCATCCAGGACGCCCTGGGTTACATACCGGAGCAGGCGGTCGGCACCATCGCCCAGGCGCTCAACCTGTCGCGGGCAGAGGTGCATGGGGTGGTCACTTTCTACCACCACTTCCGGACCGAACCGCAGGGGCACAACGTGGTGCAGATCTGCCGCGCCGAGGCGTGCCAGTCCATGGGCGCGGAGCGTTTGTGGGCACACGCCTGCACCCAGCTGGGTGTTGATCCGGAACAGGCGTCGCATGGCGCCACCACCGAGGACGGCTCCGTCACCCTGAAGCCGGTGTATTGCCTGGGCCTGTGTGCCACGTCCCCGGCCTTGGCGCTGAACGAGAAGGTGCATGCCCGGGTGGATGCCGACACATTCGATCGCCTAGTGGGCACCGCAAGGAGCGCGGCATGAGCATCAAGGTTTTTGTTCCGTGCGACTCCGCAGCACTGGCACTGGGGGCGAACGATGTGGCGCAAACCATGGTCCGGGAAGCGCACCAGCGCGGCGTGGATATTGAGTTGGTGCGCAATGGCTCGCGGGGCATGTTCTGGCTGGAACCCCTGGTTGAGGTCGTGACCGATGCAGGCCGCATCGCCTACGGGCCGGTGACGCCGCAGGTCGTGGCCAGTCTTTTCGATGCGGGGTTCCAGACCGGTGCCGCCCACGCCTTGCGCCTGGGGCCGACGGAGGACATCGCCTACTTGCGCCAGCAGGAGCGTCTGACCTTTGCCCGCATGGGGGTCATTGACCCCCTGTCGCTGAACGATTTTGAAGCCCATGGCGGTTTTGCCGGCCTGCGCCGTGCGCTGGAGCTGCCTGCGGCCGACGTGGTGCAACAGGTGCTGGACGCCGGCTTGCGGGGGCGGGGTGGTGCGGCGTTTCCGGCCGGCATCAAATGGAAGACCGTGGCGGCCGCGCAGGCCACACAGAAATATGTGGTCTGCAATGCCGATGAAGGCGACTCCGGTACCTATTCAGACCGCATGACCCTGGAGGGTGACCCTTTCATGCTGGTGGAGGGGATGACCATTGCGGCACTGGCCACGGGCGCGACGCAGGGCTATGTCTACATCCGCTCCGAGTACCCGCATGCGGTGGCCACACTGCAGAAGGCCATTGCAATCGCCACGACCGCGGGGTATCTGGGATCGGACATTCTGGGTTCAGGGCACAGCTTCCAGCTGGAAGTGCGCAAGGCGGCGGGCGCCTATGTCTGCGGTGAAGAAACCGCCATGCTGGAGAGCATGGAAGGCAAGCGCGGCGTGGTTCGCGCCAAGCCGCCCATTCCCGCGTTGCAGGGGCTGTTTGGCCAGCCCACGGTCATCAACAACGTGATTACCTTTGCCTCGGTACCCATCATCCTGGCACGCGGCGCCGCCTTCTACAAAAATTACGGTGTGGGACGCTCGCACGGCACCTTGCCCATCCAGCTGGCGGGCAACGTCAAGTACGGCGGGCTGGTGGAGAAGGCCTTTGGCGTCACGCTGCGCCAGCTCCTGTTCGACTTTGGCGGAGGCAGCGCTTCGGGCCGCCCCATCAAGGCGGTGCAGGTGGGCGGGCCGCTGGGGGCCTACGTGCCCGAGGCGCATTGGGACGTTCCCCTGGACTACGAAGCCTATGCGGCCATTGGTGCGACCGTGGGGCACGGCGGCATCGTGGTGCATGACGACACGGCGGACCTGTCGCAGCTGGCCCGTTATGCGATGGATTTTTGCGCCATCGAATCGTGCGGCAAGTGCACGCCGTGCCGCATTGGCTCGACCCGTGGTGTCGAGGTCATAGACCGCATCACCCGGGGCGAAAACCCGCTCCCGCAGGTCAAGCTGCTGCGTGATCTCTGCGACACCATGCTGCACGGCTCCCTGTGCGCGTTGGGGGGCATGACGCCCAACCCCGTGCTGTCGGCGCTGAACCACTATCCGCAGGATTTCGGACTGGCTGCGCCATCGACCGAAAGCGCCTGAGAAATCTTCCGCAGGAGAAACCCATGCTTGAGCATCTCAAGGAAACCGACTTTGGTACACCGCGTCGTGAGTCAACGCAGGAAATTACACTGGAAATCGATGGCGAGAGCGTGACCGTTCCCGCGGGCACCTCGCTGATGCGGGCCGCAGTGGATGCGGGCATCCAGGTGCCCAAGCTGTGTGCAACGGACAGCCTGGAGCCGTTTGGGTCCTGCCGCTTGTGCCTGGTTGAAATTGAAGGCCGCAAGGGCTTCCCGGCCTCGTGCACCACGCCGGCGGAAGCCGGCATGAAGGTGAGAACCCAGACGCCCAAGCTGCAAGACCTGCGCAAAGGCGTGATGGAACTGTACATTTCTGACCACCCGCTGGACTGCCTGACCTGTTCGGCCAATGGCAATTGCGAGTTGCAGGACATGGCCGGCGTGACCGGCTTGCGCGAGGTACGGTATGGCGTGGGCGGCCAGTACGGTGGCGCGCACCACCTGGACTGCCACAAGGACGAGTCCAACCCCTATTTCACCTACGACGCATCCAAATGCATTGTGTGCAACCGCTGTGTGCGGGCGTGTGAGGAGACCCAGGGGACGTTTGCCCTCACGATCAGTGGTCGGGGCTTTGGCTCACGCGTGTCGCCGGGGCAGGACCAGCCCTTCATGGATTCCGAATGCGTGAGCTGCGGCGCTTGCGTGGAGGCCTGCCCCACGGCGACCCTGCAGGAGAAGACGGTCATCATGCTGGGCCAGCCCGAGCACAGTAAGATCACCACCTGCGCCTACTGCGGTGTGGGGTGCGCCTTCAAGGCCGAGATGAAAGGCAATGAAGTGGTGCGCATGGTGCCATGGAAGGACGGCAAAGCCAATGAAGGCCATGCGTGCATCAAGGGCCGGTTTGCTTGGGGCTATGCCACCCACAAGGACCGCATGACCCAGCCGATGATCCGCAAGCACATCGACGATCCGTGGCAGGAAGTGAGCTGGGATGAGGCCATCCATTACGCTGCCAGCGAGTTCCGGCGCATCCAGGCCAAATACGGCAAGGATTCGGTGGGTGGCATCACATCCTCGCGCTGCACGAATGAGGAAACCTATCTGGTCCAGAAGCTGGTGCGTGCCGCGTTTGGCAACAACAACGTGGACACCTGTGCCCGTGTCTGCCATTCGCCTACGGGCTACGGTCTGGGGCAGACCTATGGCACCTCGGCCGGCACCCAGACCTTCAAGTCGGTGGAGAAGTCCGATGTGATCCTGGTCATGGGCGCCAACCCATCGGCTGCGCATCCGGTGTTCGCATCGCGCATGAAGAGGCGTCTGCGGGAGGGCGCGCGCCTGATCGTGATCGACCCGCGCCAGATCGAATTGGTGGACGCCCCCCACATCCAGGCGGACTACCACCTGCAACTCAAGCCCGGGACCAATGTGGCGGTCATCACGGCGCTGGCCCACGTGGTGGTGACGGAAGGGCTCCTGGACCAGGACTACATTGACGCCCGCTGCGACGAGAAGTCTTTCCGCGAATGGCGTGAGTTCGTGGCGCGCCCGGAAAATGCGCCGGAAGCCGTGGCGCTGGTCACTGGCGTGCCGGCCGACACCGTTCGCGCTGCCGCACGCTTGTACGCCACGGGCGGCAATGCCGCCATTTACTATGGCCTGGGAGTGACGGAACATGCCCAAGGCTCCACCGCCGTCATCGGCATTGCCAACCTGGCCATGGCGACGGGGAATGTGGGGCGCGAAGGGGTGGGCGTCAACCCGTTGCGGGGCCAGAACAATGTGCAGGGTTCGTGCGACATGGGATCGTTCCCGCACGAGCTGCCGGGCTATCGCCATATTTCAGACACCACCGTGCGCTCGCAGTTCGAGGCCGCCTGGGGTGTAACGCTGGACCCTGAGCCGGGTCTGCGCATCCCCAACATGTTCGACGCTGCACAGGCGGGCACCTTCATGGGCCTGTACTGCGAAGGGGAAGACATTGTCCAGTCAGACCCCAACACCCAGCACGTGACCGCCTCCCTGCGTGCGATGGAATGCATCGTGGTGCAGGACATTTTCCTGAACGAAACAGCGAAGTACGCCCACGTTTTCTTGCCCGGATCTTCGTTCCTGGAGAAAGACGGAACCTTCACCAATGCCGAGCGGCGGATTTCCCGCGTCCGCAAGGTCATGCCGCCCAAGGCCGGCCTGGCGGACTGGGAGGTGACCGTCAAGCTGGCCAATGCCCTGGGCTACCCCATGCACTACGCCCATCCGCGGGACATCATGGCGGAGATCGCGCGGCTGACACCGACCTTCCAGGGTGTGACCTATGAAAAGATAGAGAAACATGGTAGCGTGCAGTGGCCTTGCAACGAGAGCACAGGCGAGTTGGGAACCGAGATCATGCACGTCGACCATTTTGTGCGCGGCAAGGGCCGCTTCATCATCACGCAATACGTGGCCACGGATGAGAAGGTGACACGCAAGTTCCCCCTGATCCTCACCACGGGGCGCATCCTGTCGCAGTACAACGTGGGTGCGCAGACCCGGCGCACGGAGAACACGCAATGGCACAGCGAAGACCGACTGGAAATCCACCCGCACGATGCCGAGGAACGGGGCATCCGGCAGGATGATTGGGTGGGCATTGAAAGCCGCGCCGGCCAGACCGTGCTGCGTGCCGAGGTAACCGAGCGCGTGCAACCGGGCGTTGTCTACACCACCTTCCATTTTCCGGAGTCGGGTGCCAATGTGATCACGACCGACAACTCCGACTGGGCCACCAACTGCCCGGAATACAAGGTGACGGCCGTGCAGGTGAAGCCGGTTGCGCAGCCGTCGGAGTGGCAGCAAACCTATGCACGGTTCAATGCGGAGCAGTTGGCGCTGCTGGACGCTGCGCATCCGTCGTCCCAGGGTGCCGCCTTGGCTGCGCGCTGATTGACGGCCATGGACATGTCCGACGTGCCCCAGCCTGCTGCGCAGGTTTATCGCGCGCTACCGGTTCGCGAGGTGCGTTCCGGTCACTGGCGCGAGGTGCAGGATTGCGTGGCGGAAGAGGTCCCAGTGGCCCTTGAATTCAATGGCGTTGCCCACGCCGTGATGATGGCCACACCGGACGACCTGGAGGACTTTGCCTGCGGCTTTTCGGTGACCGAGGGGATCGTGGACACGGCTTCGCAGATCTACGATTGCGAGTGCACGTCTTCGGAGCGCGGCTACACCGTGCATCTCACCATCGCTGCGTCCTGCTTCCATCGCCTGAAGGAAATGCGGCGCAACCTCACGGGGCGCACGGGGTGCGGCCTGTGCGGGACCGAAAGCCTGGCGCATGCCGTGCGCGGTCCGCTTGCCTTGACCGGGGGGGGCAGGTTTGATGCCCGATCCGTGGCCAGGGCCGTCGCCGGCCTGCGCACGCGACAACTTCTGCTGGCAGTAACGGGAGCCACGCACGCGGCGGCCTGGTGCACGGCCGATGGGCAGATTGCGCTGCTCCGCGAAGACGTGGGGCGGCACAATGCGCTGGACAAGCTGGCGGGGGCCTTGGTCCGGTCCCGTGGCCTGCCCGGCGAAGGGTTTGTGGTCATCACCAGCCGTGCGAGTTACGAGATGGTGCAGAAAACCGCCTCGGTGGGAGTTTCTCTGCTGGTGGCGGTATCGGGTGTTACCGCGCTGGCGGTTGAAGTTGCCCAGGATGCGGGGCTGACCCTGGTCGGATTCGCCCGTGGCGACGATGGGTCCATTTACAGCCACCCCGAACGTTTGAAACTGGACGCGCAATGACTTATGACGACAATTTGATCCGCATGGCCAACCAGATCGGCATCTTTTTCGAGAGCATGCCTGATCGCCAGGAGGCGTTGGATGGTGTTGCCATGCACCTCAAGAAATTCTGGGATCCGCGCATGCGCCGGGCTCTGCTGCAGCAAGTGGACCGTACGGACGCCAACGGCATTCGGGACATTGTGCTGGCGGCGGTTCGTGCGCACCGGGCGCAAATCGAATAGACGTTCTGGCTGGCTGAATGCGCCGCTCTGGGCGGCCAAGGCGTCCTGGGACGACATGCGTCTGTCTCGCGTGGCTTCTGCTGGGGGTGTGTGCCGCATACAATGGACGGGTAAGCGCTTGTGCTAACCTGATCACCACGCAACGAAATTGAGCAAGGCACCGTCGCGGACCTGGTTTTCCTCCAGTCTGCAACCCACTTCGCGGAGTCGCTGATATGGACCTCCAGTTTGATGATGCGTTGAACCGGCTACAGACGAGCTACCAGCTTCTCTTTGAGCGCAACCCCCTGCCCATGCTGGTCTACGACGTGGACACGCTGCGTCTGCTCGCCGCCAATCAGGCTGCAGTGGCCTGCTACGGCCACAGCGCGGAGGCGTTCGCGGAGCTGCACCTGTCGGATCTCCATCACCAGGACGACTGGCCGCAGGTGCAGGTGCATCTGCAACTTCCTGCGGATGAGCGCGCAGCGCAGCGCTTGTGGCGCCACCAGCACCGTGACGGCAATCTGATTGATGTTGAAATCGATACCGAAGACGTGGATCTGGATGGCACCCGGGCGCGTATTGTGCTGGTGCGTGATGTGACACAGCGCCGCCTGCTCGAACAGGAGGCCCGTACCGAGCACGAAATGCTGTCGGCGGTAGTGAATGCGTCGCACGATGCCATCATCAGCACCGATGTCCAGGGGTGCATACGTACATTCAGTCCCGGTGCCGAGCGCATGTTTGGCGTTGGTCGTGCAGACATGGAAGGCCGGAGTGTGGACCTGCTGCTGCCCGAGCGTTTCCGGGCCGCGCACGCGCAGCACCGGCGCCACTTTGCGGAGGCGAAGTCTCCCTCGCGGATGATGGGGCTG
This sequence comes from Rhodoferax sp. MLSD5-FHT05B10, assembly GCF_058793415.1. Lineage (NCBI taxonomy): Bacteria > Pseudomonadati > Pseudomonadota > Betaproteobacteria > Burkholderiales > Comamonadaceae > Rhodoferax > Rhodoferax sp. MLSD5-FHT05B10. The sequence goes on from NZ_JBXAFT010000008.1 coordinate 72,783, forward strand.
CGACTGGTCAAGGGACTGCGCGCCGACGGGCAGGAGATGGATCTGGAAGGCACGATCACGCAGGTCAACATCGGAGATGCGCAACTGCTCATCACCACCTTGCGGGATGTCACTGCCGATATGCGGGCCGAAGTGGAGCGACAGGAGTCTCGCTCGCAACTCTCCGAATTGGCCAACAAGTTGATGACGCAGGAGAAGGAGCTCGTCAAGCGCATCGCCCAGGCCATGCATGACCAGTTGGGGCAAACCGTGGCAGCCATGCGGATGGTTCACGAGACCATCGCGGTATTGCAGAAGGACCAAGTGTCACCGCAGATCGCCCGGCTTGACCAGCAGCTTAGTGCCCTGATCCAGCAGGCCAATCGGCAGGTTCGGCAGGTCCTGATTGAGCTGCATCCGCCGTTGCTGGATGAACATGGTTTGGCAGCGGCGCTGGACAACGAACTGCGCAACCGCGCACTGACGCACATGGGCATGCACATTGCCCTGGAGGTAGAGCCTAACGTCGCCGCCATGCGTTGGCCCAGTGCAGTGGAATACACCGCGTTCATGATCGCCCGGGAAGCGGTCGAAAATGCGTTGCGCCACGCCGATGCCACCTCTGTGGCCGTCCAGTTGTTGGGCGGGCCGTTGTCGCTGGAGTTGGTGGTGCGCGATAACGGTGTGGGGCTTTCGTCGGGAGGCAAGCCGCGTGCGGGGCACCTGGGCATTGCGGGTATGGTGGAACGGGCCCGGTCGGTGGGTGCGTCGGTCGAGGTGGGCCCCGCTGACGGGGGCGGCACACGCGTGTGTCTGCGCTGGAAGCCCTCGCCATGACCCAGGTTTATCTGGTCGACGACCACCAGATCATGCGGGAAGGGCTGCGGGCCTTGCTGCAGGCGTGGGGACATACGATCGTGGGCGAGTCGGCCGACCCTACCCAGGCGCTGGCTGATATCCAGCGTCTGAAACCCGAGATTCTGCTGCTGGACCTCAACCTGGAGGGGCGCTCGGGTTTTGAGCTGCTGGCGGAAATGCAGCGCCGCCATGTGGCGACACGCTGCATTGTGCTGACGATGTCGGCCCAACCGCGCAACGTGGCGGAGGCGTTGCGCATGGGAGCGCTCGGGTATGTGCTGAAGGGTTCGGCGGGAAGTGAGCTGGCCAAGGCGATTGAGGCCGCCGTTCAGGGCAAACGCCACCTGGGTGCCGATGTGGCCGATCTTGCCGTGCAGTCTTTTACCCACCACGAGGACGCAGATCCCCTGGCGACGTTGTCGCCGCGTGAGCGGCAAATCATTGAAATGGTGGTTCGGGGGCGATCCAGTGCTGAAATCGGCACGGAACTCCATCTCTCGCCCAAAACGGTTGCCACCTACCGCAGCCGCCTGATGGCCAAGTTGGGCGTGGGGGACGTACCCGGGCTGGTGCGGCTGGCCATCCGCTGCAAACTGGTCGACGACGGAACGCTCTGACCGGTGCGCAGGCGCGCCGCAAATAGGGCGATGTATTCATACCTGCCGGCACGTTCTGTCAAGAACTCCCTACAGACGTTGGGCCGTGCCACGCCTACAGTGCTTCTGCAGGGTTGATGGAGGTGTCCGCCGGGCACACGATCCAGCGGGAGACGACCATGATGAACCTACAGGCAGTACCGGGAACAGCGCCCCGGGCGTACTCGCCCATTCGGGTGCCGGAGCGCCCCCGGCGCAGCGAAGGGGACTGGTCGAGCCTGCAGGAGGTAATGGATCTGCTGCTGTATGACGGACATGCCAGCGAGGCTGCCAATGGGCAGCTGTTTCGCCGCCGCCGTGTCAAGGCGGGGCAGTCCGTGTTTTTGATGGGCCAGCCTTTTGACGGTCTGTACGTGGTGCGTCTGGGCGCCCTGAAGACGGTCGTGATCCATGACGACGGCAGCGAGCACGTGCTCTCCTTTTCCATGAAAGGAGATCTGATGGGGACCGACGGCATTTGCAAGGACCAATATTGCACGGAAGCGGTTGCCCTGACCGACTGTGAAGTGATCCGGCTACCGGCATCGGAGCTCTTCATGCCTGGGCGTGGCTGCAATGAACTGGAGCGCATGGCTTATTGGGCCATCAGCCGGGAAGTCGTCAAGGAGCAGATGTCTTACACGCTGTCGCATGCATCCAAGTCGGAAGTCCGGGTTGCCCGTTTTCTGCTCATGCAATCGAACTGTTTCTCTGCGCTGGGCTATTCGCCCCGGCGTTTTACCTTGCCCATGACACGGCGGGACATTGGCAGTTACCTGAGCGTGACGCTGGAAACTGTCAGCCGGGCCTTGTCTGCATTGCATAACCTTGGCATTATTGAGGTGGCGAGTCGGGAAATCACGATCCTCTCCCGGGAGGCGCTGCATGCGTATGAGGGGTAGAGGGCACGATAGCAAAAGAGCGGGACGGCATGAGTTTTAAGAAAAATCCACTGGATTCCGGGGAGTTGCATCGGCTTGCACGCCAGCAGTTTGCTCCCCCCAATGAGCAGGGTTTTTCTGAACTTTCGCCGGAGCAGGTGCAGCAGCTGCTTGAAGACTTGGCTGTCAGCAAGATTGAGCTGGAGATACAAAACGCACACCTGAACGAAGCCCGGTCCCAGCTGGAACTGGCGCTGAACCAGGCCCGTGAACTCTATGATTTTTCGCCGGTCGGCAGTTTCAGCGTTGACCATGCCGGAACCATTGTCAAGTTGAACCTGGCCGGTGCGCGATTGCTGGGGCAGGAGCGTGTGCACCTTCTGGGCAGCCGGCTGGACCAGTTTTTTTCAGATGCCGATCGCGCAAGCCTGCATGCCATGCTCCATTCGGCGGAAAAATCGGGCGATGTGCAGCATGGTGACCTGTCGGTGTTGGGCAAGGGAGGCTCTGCCAAGCGTGTGCGCGCAGAGATTGGCCCCTTGGGGCACGGGTTGGGCTGCAACGTCGTTCTGCTGGATATCACGGAACGCAGTCTCCTGGAGCAACGCCTGCTGGAGAACGAGACGCGGTGGAAGTTTGCGCTGGGTGCTTCGGGGGATTGTGTATGGGACTGGAATGTGCAGGCCGGTACCGTGAGTTATTCACCCCAGTTCGAGCAGCTGTACGGATTTTCTGTCCAGGAGCTTGGGGCCAGTCTGGAAAACTGGAGTTCACGCATTCACCCGGAAGACCGCCAGCAGGTCATGGCATCGCTGCAAAAGTGTCTGACGGGACAGACCGACAGTTATTCCAACGAGCACCGGGGGCTGACCAAGGACGGTAGCTGGAAATGGATACTGGCCCGGGGCGCCGTATTCGCGCGTGCCGGGGACGGCTCGGCGGTGCGGATTCTCGGCACTCAGGTGGACATCACCGATCGCAAGACGCTGGAAGAAACATTGCGGACCACCAGTGCTTTGCATCAGGTGGTTTTCGACGCCCTGCCCGTGAAGCTGGTGGTTCTGGATCGCAACGGACGCATCGTGCAAACCAATTCGGCGTGGGACACCTACGTTCGGAACAACGGTGTGCCTGGCCATTATTGCGAGGCCGGAGCCGAGTATGTAGATGCGCTGACCGCCATGATGGGGGGGGTGCAAAACACGGTGGATACCGCGTTGGCAGGTATTGCGGACGTGATCTCCGGTTCAACGTCCGGTTTCACCATGGAGTATTCCTGCCGCGCGGCCAATGAAACCCACTGGTTCATCTTGAAGGTGACGCCCGTTGGGGCCGGACTGGGGCGCGTGGTGGTCAGCCACCAGGATGTGACGATGCTCAGGGCCTCGGAACTGGAGACCTTGAGGCTGGCCAATTTTGACGATCTGACCGGGGCATTGAGCCGGCGCAACTTCTTCAATGTGGCTGAACGCGAATGGGCCCGTTCCGTCCGCAACCGGCTGCCGCTCATGGTCCTGGCGCTGGACCTGGATCGCTTCAGGGTGATCAACGATTTGCATGGCCATGCAGCAGGGGATGCCGCGCTGGCTGCCTGTGTGAAATCGATCAACAAGGTTTTGCGCGCGTCGGACGTGATCGGGCGCATTGGTGACGATGAGTTTGCGGTACTGCTGCCGGATACGACCGTGGAAGGCGGGCGGGCGCTGACCTTGCGCATTGCGGAGGTGGTCACTTCCAGCATGGCGGGCATGGGGGACAAGGACCAGGTCTGCACGGTCAGCATCGGGGCCAGCAGCATGTTGAACGACGCTTCGTTTTCCGACCTGTTCAAGCGTGCCAGCGAGGCACTGAGCTATGCCAAGAAACAGGGTTGCGACCACGTCGCGATTGATACGGGTGGAACGCCTTGCCTGTGGTCGGGTGAGGTGTGAGGACCTGACAGGGTGGTCACCATGCTGGCCATGCAATGGACCGGTGCCGGGCAGCCGCTGGTGGCGGCACAGGTTCCGCTGCCGGAGCCCGAGGACTACGAGGTGCGGGTCCAGGTCCTGGCCTGCGGTGTGTGTCGTACCGATCTGCATATCGTCGATGGGGATTTGCCGCCTAGGCCGCCGGGGTTGGTGCCGGGGCATGAGATCGTTGGCCGGGTGGTGGCACGTGGGGCTCTGGCCACCCGGTTTCCCTTGGGGACCCGGGTCGGAATTCCCTGGCTGGGCGGGGCCTGCGGGCACTGTGCCTACTGCGACGGGCATCGGGAAAACCTGTGCGATACACCGGTGTTCACCGGTTACGACCGGGACGGTGGTTTTGCCGAGTTCGCAGTAGCCGATGAACGCTTTTGCTTTGCCCTGCCCGACGCCTATGACGATGTGCATGCTGCGCCTTTGCTGTGCGCGGGCCTGATTGGGTACCGTGCCTACCGGCTCTCGGGCGTCACGGGTCGCATGCGTCTGGGGCTGTATGGCTTTGGCGCGGCGGCCCATATCATGTGCCAGATTGCGGTGTCGCAGGGGCAGCATGTCTATGCCTTTGTGCGCGCGGGCGATCTGCAAAGCCAGCGCTTTGCCTTGCAATTGGGGGCCTGCTGGGCCGGGTCTTCTGAGTCGAGACCTCCGCATGAACTGGACGCCGCCCTGATTTTCGCCCCTGTCGGCGCGCTGGTTCCGGCCGCGCTGCGTGCAACCCGCAAGGGCGGCGTGGTGGTCTGTGCCGGAATTCACATGAGTGACATTCCCTCCTTTCCCTACGCCTTGCTGTGGGGGGAGCGCACGGTCCGATCGGTTGCCAACCTTACCCGAGAGGATGGAGAGGCCTTTTTTGCCTGCATTGCGCGCCACCCGATACACACGCACGTGCAGACCTATCCGCTCGTGCAGGCCAATGAGGCCCTGACGGCGCTCCGGCGGGGTGCGATTGATGGTGCGGCGGTTCTGGTTCCCGGTTAACCTTTGCGGAAGGCCTGATTCAGTTCGTCTGGTTTCTTGAGAAATGGTGCTCAAACCAATGGCCTGCCAGGCTGGCCGCAATTTCCAGTGTGCCCGGCTCCTCGAACAGGTGGGTGGCCCCCGGCACGATTTCCAGTTTCTTGGGGCATGGCAATGGCAAGATGCGCATGGCTGCCTGGTTGAGGGCCAGCACCTCGCGGTCTTCGCCGCCCACGATCAGCAAAGTGGGCGCCTGTACGTTGGAGAGGTATTTCCCCGCGAGATCGGGGCGTCCTCCGCGTGACACGACGGCGCAGATGGAGGGAGTGCGGGCCGCTGCCACCAAGGCGGCGGCGGCACCGGTGCTGGCGCCGAAGAGACCGATGGGCATGTTTTCCAGTCCGGGACGCTGCGCCAGCCAGGCCAGTGCGCCCATGACGCGCTCGCCCAGCAGCGCGATATCAAAGGCATTGTCCCGATCCCGGGCCTCGGCTTCGGTCAACAAATCAAACAGCAGGGTACTCAGGCCGTAAGACTGCATCACCCGCGCAACATACTGGTTGCGCGGGCTGTGGCGGCTGCTGCCGCTGCCATGGGCAAATACCACAATGCCCAGGGGATTCTGCGGAACTTCCAACTCGCCGGGCAGGGCCAGGTCTCCAACGCGCACATTTTCCAGCCCGTGCTTCAGGGTTTTTTTTAGGTATGTCGGCACAGTAGTTTCCATCAAAGCATGGGCATTTCGCCCCCGGACGCCAGGGTGGAATCACCAGTTGCCTGCCTGGGAGGCAGGGCAATCATGCAGTCGGTGGTGAGGATCAGGCTGGCAATGGATGCGGCATTCTGTAGGGCAAGCCGCGTGACTTTGGCGGGGTCTATCACCCCCATTTGCAACAGGTCGCCATACGTGCGGGTGGCTGCGTTGTAGCCAAAGGACGGGTCGCTCGACTCATCTACCCGGTTCAGGATCACAGAGGGTTCATCTCCCGCATTGCCGACAATGCAGCGCAGGGGCGCCTCCAGCGCGCGTGCCACCAAGCGGATGCCCGATGTCTCGTCCAGATTGCTGCCCGCCAATCCGGACAGCACACGGCGGGCCCGCAGCAAAGCAACGCCGCCGCCCGGAACGATGCCCTCTTCGACAGCTGCCCGTGTGGCGTGCAAGGCATCTTCCACCCGCAGCTTGCGCTCCTTGAGTTCTGTTTCGGTTGCGGCGCCGACCTTGATCAGGGCCACTCCACCAGCGAGCTTGGCGGCGCGTTCGTCCAACTTTTCGCGGTCGTAGTCGCTGGTAGCCGATGCGCGCTCCTTGCGGATGGTGGCGATGCGCTCCTGAATGGCTGCGGGCGACCCGGCACCGCCGATCAGCGTGGTGTTTTCCTTGCCGACTTCGGCGCGCGCTGCGCGGCCCAGGTCGGCATACTGAACCTTGGCCAACGGCAAGCCAACTTCCTCGCTGACGACGCGACCGCCGGTCAGTATGGCAATGTCCTGCAGCATGGCTTTGCGGCGATCCCCGAAACCGGGGGCCTTCACGGCACAGGTCTTCAGCGAACCCCGCATCGTGTTGATCACGAGTGCCGCCAGTGAATCGTTGTCAATTTCCTCGGCGATCACCAGCAGGGGGCGTCCGGACTTGACGACCTCTTCCAGCAACGGCAACAGGTCTTTCAGTGACGACAGCCGGCCATCGCACAGCAGGACGGCAACGTCTTGCAGCACGGCGCTCTGGCGCTCCGCATTGTTGATGAAATAGGGAGAAAGAAATCCGCGGTCGAACTGCAGGCCTTCCACGATTTCCAGAACACTTACCAGTCCGGACCCGTCCTCGATGGAAACGGCGCCCTCACGGCCGACCTTGTCAATGGCATTGGCCAGGAGATCGCCGATGGAGCGGTCATTGTTGGCCGAAATGGCCGCCACATGCGCTATTTCCTGGGACGACGCACAGGGTCTGGCCATGTGCTTGAGCTCGGTTACCACGGCCTGGATGGCCTGCTCGATGCCACGCTTCAAGTCCATCGGGTTCATGCCGCCTGCCAGGTAGCGCAAACCTTCGTGGATCATGCCGTGGGCCAGCACGGTGGCCGTGGTGGTTCCATCCCCGGCCATTTCGCTGGTGCGGGCGGCCACCTCGCGCAGCAGCTGCGCACCCATGTTCTCGAACCGGTTTTCAAGCTCCACCGACCGGGCGACAACCACCCCGGAATTGACAATCTGTGGCGGACCGAACTCCCGCTCCAGAATGACGGTTCGTCCCCGTGGCCCCAGCGTCACCCGCACGGCGTCCGCCAATGCATCCACACCCCGGCGGATATGGTCGCGTGCGGAGTCGTGAAAGACCAGTTGTTTGGCGGGCATGGCTGAATATCCACTCGATTTGTGCAAATGCTAGGTCAATCGACGGGGCCGGTTTTGACAATACGCAACCGCGAAGATGGCTGGCGCCGTGGGCTTTTTTCCCATTCCTCACTCCGCCGATTTGCGTGCCTTCTCGATGGCGTACTTGAGCTGCTCCAGCGAGGTGGCAAATGCGGCCTTGAGTTGTTGCCTGGTGTCTTCCGTGGCAGCCTTCAAGGCGGTCAGCCGTTGCTGGGCGTCACGCAATTCGGTTTCCATTTTCTCGATATCGGCCTGCAGGCTGGCGCTGGTCTCGCGCCCGGCCTTGGCTGCCTGCACCTTGAGATTCGCAACCATGGTGCGCAATTCATCGAGGTCTTTTTGCGCTTCCTGTGTGAACGCGGCGCGCTCCTTGGCGGACGGGTCGGCCTGCGCCGCCGTCGCGGGGGGCTTCTCCACCTCGGGCAAGGCAGGCTTGAACCTGTCGCATGCAGAGCAACTGATCGCCAAGGCAACCAAGGCAACTACGGAGAAAGGTGAGCGTTTCATATCCGTCCTTTCGGAGAGGTGCACAGACCGTCCATGGTGGGGTCCCGGTTCCGGTGCAACTTGACAGAACGCAAAGGAGGCCCTGTAGCTGCCGTTGATTTTTGTCAATGCATCGCTTTGTGCAAAGACGAGCCTTGTGCGTTGACTTGCGTTTTGCAGTGGGAGGCACCGTGGATACGTTGACCAAAATGGCGCTGGGTTTGATGGGGCACCTCACACCGAAGCCTCCGTCCGGAGAGTCCCAACCCGTGGTGGCCTTGCCGCCGGCGGAGACGACGGGTGGCTTGCCCTTGATGGAGGCCTTGCGCAGGCGCCACTCGGAGCGCCGTTTTTTGCCGCGGGCGTTGGAGTCGCAGATGCTGTCCAACCTGCTGTGGGCAGCGTGTGGCATCAACCGCAGCGATGTGGGCGGGCGGACCGCGCCGTCGGCCATGAACGCCCAGGAGGTGGACGTGTACCTGGCCCTGCCGCAGGGCCTGTACCGCTACGACCCCGGGCACCATGGCTTGCAGCGCCGGGTGGAACAGGACGTCCGGCGGGCGACCGGGTACCAGGACTTTGTGGACGATGCACCGCTGGATCTCATATTTGTGGCGGACCATGCGCGCATGAAGCTGGTGCCCGCGTCCAAGCGGGAGGCCTACGCATCGGTTGCGGCGGGTGCGATGGCGCAGAACATCGCGCTCTACTGTGCGTCGGCAGGGCTGGTGGGGGTGGTCCGGGCCTGGTTTGATCGCACCGCCCTGACCCGGGCCATGGGCCTTGGTCCGGATGAACAAATTCTGCTGTCACAGACGGTGGGGTTCCCCGGGGCTGACATCCCGGAGACCAAAGCGGATTGACTTGCGGACCCGCGGGGTGCCGCGGTGGGGTCAGCCCGGCAGTCGGGCCCGCAAGTAGGCCATCACATCGTTCAGGGTGACGAGTTGCCCGTAGTCCGACTCTGCAATGTCCACCTTCAGCCGCTGACTGAGCCCGATCAGGAAATTGAGCCAGTCCATTGAATCCAGATCCACCTGCAGGCGCAAGGGCCGGCTGTCGCGCAGCGATGCTGTATCCACTTCCGGTGCGATGGACTGGAGCGTGGCGCACACGACGGTGCGCAGTTCGGAATCGTTCATGTGCAGGCGTCTCGGGTGGGGTGACGGATGTGCGGGGTCAGGGTAACAGGGTTTCGGGCTGGCGCAGGCACTCACGCAGCTCTGCGAGGAAGAGGGCTCCGCGATGGCCATCGGACACGCGGTGGTCGGCGGCCAGACTGGCGGTGACGGTCGGCATGGCGCAGAGCGTGTCATCCGGCCCCACCCACGGCCGTCGGGCGATGTTGCCAAAGCCAACCAGCGCTACCTGGGGCGGGTAGATAACCCCCATTACGGCTTCCACGCCCTGGTCCCCGAGGTTGGTCACGGTGATGCAGGCGTCGGACATTTCGGAACTGCGCAGCGACCCGGCGCGCGCGCGCTTGACGAGGTCGGCCAGATCCTGCATCAGCGCGCCCAGCGGCCTGCTGTCGACGTCGTGCAGGGCCGGGGCAATCAGGCCACCCTGTCGCAGGGCAATGGCCACGCCGATGTGCACTGCGGTGGCAGGCTTGAACTCTCCGTTCTGGAACAGGCCGTTGAATTCCGGGTATTGTTTGAGCGTCAGCGCCACGGCCTTCAGTTGCAGCACGGCCATCAATACCCGTTCGGTGATGGGACGCTCCGCGTTGTGTTCTTCCAGCCATTGCTGGGTCCGCTGCATGGGAATGGTCTCCAGCAGGTAGTAATGGGGGATCTCGCGTTTGGACCGACTCATGGCCGCCGCAATGGTCTGGCGCATGGCCAGGGTGCGGTCATCTGGCGTGGTGGCCTGCTTTCCGGCTGTGGCTTCAGTTGCAGTTGCAGTTGCAGCCCGCTCCACGTCGGACAGCGTGATGGCGCCGTCCGGTCCGCTGCCGGTCAATGTGGACAAGGCCACGCCCAGGGCCTGCGCCTTCCGGCGCGCGGCGGGACTGACGTGCTGGCGTGGGGCGGCTGCCACGGCCGGAACCGGCTCCGGGCCGGCATGCTCGCCGGGGGCCCGCATCATTGCCAATACGGCCCCCACTGGCACTTTGGTGCCTGGTTGCACCCGCAACTCCTGCACGGTGCCGTCTTGCCAGATCTCGATGTCGATGGCTGCCTTGGATGTGTCCACGACGGCCACGACCTCGCCCTTGTGCACGCTGTCGCCGGGCGCCACCTTCCATTCCAGCAGCGTGCCCTCGTCCATGTCGGCCCCCAGCGAGGGCAGCTTGAATTCAAACATGCAGCACCCCTTTGACGGCCGCCACAATGTCGGGAACCTGGGGCAGTGCCGCATCTTCCAGGTGCTTGGCATAGGGGATGGGGACTTCCTGGCTGCAGACGCGGGCCACAGGGGCATCCAGCTCATAGAAGCACTCTTCCATGATGCGCGCCATGATCTCGCCGGCCAGGCTGCCAGTCTTCCAGCCTTCGTCCACCACCACGGCGCGGTGCGTCTTGCGCAGCGAGGCAGTGAGCGCTGCGGTGTCCAGCGGGCGCAGCACGCGCAGGTCGAGTACTTCCACGTCCATGCCCTCACCTGCCAGCTGTTCGGCGGCCTGCAAGGCCTTGGGCAGACTGCCGCCGTAGGTCACGAGGGTGAGCTGTGTTCCGGCGCGCCGCACCGCGGCATGGCGGATGTCGCAGCGCCAGTCGCCAGGCAGTTCACCTTCCAGGTTGTAGAGCTGGGCGTGCTCAAAGATCACCACCGGGTCGGGGTCGGCCAGGGCCGCGCCCAGCATACCTCGCGCATCGCCTACCGTTGCGGGTGCCAGCACGCGGATGCCGGGCACATGCGCGTACCAGTTCTCCAGACTGTGCGAATGCTGGGCCGCCAGCTGGCGGCCGGCGCCGGTAGCCATGCGCACGACCAGCGGAACGGAGAACTGGCCCCCCGACATGTGGCGCAGTGTGGCGGCCGTGTTGACGATGGCGTCCAGGGCCAGCAGGCTGAAGTTCACCGTCATGACCTCCACAATGGGCCGCATGCCCCCCAGTGCAGCGCCTACCCCGGCGCCGACAAAGCCCAGCTCCGACAGCGGCGTGTCGCGGATGCGCTCCGGCCCAAACGTCTCCAGCAGGCCCTTGGAGACGGCGTAGCTGCCGCCATAGCGGCCCACGTCCTCTCCCATCAGAAAGACGCGGGGGTCGGCGACGAGTGCTTCCTGCAATGCCTGCCGCAGGGCTTCACGGTAGGTGATCTTCATGCTACCTCCTGCGGTGTGTGGACATCCTGCAGCAGGGCGCTGACTGGTTCCGGCTCGGCGGCCTCGGCAAAGGCCACGGCATCGGCCACCTCCGCTTCGGCCTGCGCGTCCAGCGCCAGAAAATCGTCCTCGGTCAGCTGGCCCGCCGCCTTGAGTTGCGCCGTGAAGCTGTGGATGGGCCCCCGTTGTTTCCACTGCTCCACCTCTGCCTTGTCGCGGTACAGGTCGGGGTCGAACATGGAATGGGCGCGAAAGCGGTAAGTGGCGTATTCCACGAAGGCCGGTCCGTTCCCGGCGCGCACCTGCTGTGCAGCCTGCAGGGTGGTGGCGTGCACCGCGCGCACATCCATGCCGTCGACCTTGAAGGTGGGCACCCTGTAGCTGGCGGCCTTGGCGCACAGGTCGGTCTGGGACTCTGAGTGGTCCAGCGCGGTGCCCATGGCATACAGGTTGTTTTCGCAGCAGAACAGCACGGGCAGTTGCCACAGCGCTGCCAGATTCATGGACTCGTGGAACGCACCCTCGGCCATCGCGCCCTCGCCAAAGAAGCAGGCCGTCACACGCTGGATGCCTTGCAATTTGTCTGCCAGGGCCAGCCCTGCCGCCAGTGGCAGACCTCCGCCGACAATGGCATTGCCGCCATAAAAACGCCGTTTGGCGTCGAACAGGTGCATGGAGCCGCCGTGGCCATGGCAGCACCCTGCGGCCTTGCCATACATCTCGGCCATGATGGCGCGCATGGGGATGGCGCGCATCAGGGCGTGGGCATGTTCGCGGTAGGTGGCCAGCACGTTGTCGTCGGCAGCCAGTGCGCTCACAGCCCCCACGGCACAGGCCTCCTCACCGATGTAGAGGTGCAGGAAGCCGCGGATCTTGCCGGCGCCGTACACCTCGGCACATTTTTCTTCCATGCGGCGAACGCGCAGCATGTCCGCCAGCAGCTGTCGCGCGTGCGTGGTGCTGTCCGGCGCGGTTTTCCGGGTGTTCATGCTCCGGCCTCCAGCGTTGACGTGTCGCCTTCGGGCAGGCCCAGTTCCCGCGCCTTGAGCAGGCGGCGCATGATCTTGCCGCTGCGCGTGCGCGGCAAGGTCGGCAAAAAGGCAATTTCCTTGGGTGCCACGGCGGCCCCCAGTTTTTTGCGCGCATGCCCCAACAGTTCCATGCGCAGGGCTTCACCGGGCTCGAAGCCCGCTTTCAGCGAGACAAAGGCCTTGACCACTTCGCCCACCATGGGGTCGGGCTTGCCGATGACGCCGGCCTCGGCCACCGCGGGGTGTTCCATCAGCGCACTTTCCACTTCGAAGGGGCCAATCAGGTGCCCGGCCGACTTGATGACATCGTCCATGCGGCCCACAAACCAGTAGTAGCCGTCGGCGTCCCGCCGGGCCAGGTCGCCGGTGAGATACCAGTCGCCCGCGAAACACTTCCGGTAGCGTTCCGCATTGTTGAGGTAGCCGCGCAGCATGGACGGCCAGCCGCGTTTGAGCGCCAGTTCACCTTCCTGACCCGGTTCGGTCAGTACCCGCACCGAACCGTCGGGTTGCTGGTGCACGATGGCCGCTTCCACGCCCGGCAGCGGCAGCCCCATGGAGCCCGGCTTGATGTCCAGTGCCGGCAGATTGGCAACCATGATGCCGCCCGTCTCGGTTTGCCACCAGTTGTCGTGAATCGGCCGCCCCAGCACATCCTTGCCCCACCAGACGGCCTCGGGGTTGAGGGGTTCCCCCACACTGGCGATGAAGCGCAGCTTGGGGTAGGTGTAGCGGCGGGCCAGGTCGGCGCCAGCTTTCATGAGCATGCGGATGGCGGTGGGCGCGGTGTACCAGACGCTGACCTGTTGCTCCTGCAGGATGCGCCACCAGCGTTCGGCATCGAATTCGGCCTCGTCAACGATGGAGGTCACGCCATGCAGCAGCGGTGCAATGATGCCGTAGGACGTTCCGGTGACCCAGCCTGGGTCGGCGGTACACCAGAACACGTCGTCTGCATGCAGGTCCAGGGCGTAGCGGCCGGTGGCCCAGTGCGTCACCACGGCGCCGTGCACGTGCATGGCGCCTTTGGGTGCGCCGGTGGTGCCGCTGGTGAAGTGCAGCAAGGCCGGGTCCTCGGGCTGGGTGGCCACGATGTCAAATGTCTCCGGTGCCTGCGCCATGAGGCTGGCCAGATCCTGCGTGCCGGGCACGCTGGTGGGCGCGCCTTCGTCACCCACCAGCAGCACGTGGCGCAGGGCCGGCAGCTGGTTGCGGATCTTGGCGACCTTGCGTTCGTACAGGCTTTCGGTGGTGACCAGCACGGCGCCTTCTCCCAGGGTGAGCCGGGTGGCCAAAGGCTCGGGGCCGAAAGCCGAGAACAGGGGCGAGACGACGCAGCCGTTCTTGAAGCTGCCCAGCACGGCCGTGTACAGCTCGGGAATGCGCCCGGTCAGCACAAATACGCGCTCGCCGCGTTGCACGCCCAGTGTCTTCAGTACATTGGCAAAACGGTTGGTGAGGCGGGCGAGCGCGTTGTAGGTGATGTCGCGCTGTCCCTGGCTGCCCAGAAAGCGGAAGGCCACATGGTCGGCGCGGGGCCCTTGCGCATGCCGGTCCACTGCTTCATGGGCAATGTTCAAGCCGCCACCGGGCAGGCCTGCCAGCTCGCGCCGGGCCGCATCCCAGGAAAAGTGTGCGCAGGTTGCCGCATGGTCCACCAGGTTGGGCGGAACGGTCCAATCCGCAGGGCGCTTGTGGATGATTGCGGGACGCCGCATGGTGTGCTCCTTGAAGTACACCCATTGTTTCCCCGCGTTCGCCGTCTGTTTTTTGATAATTCGCAACGCGGGGGAATCTGATGTCCGACCGCGGACCAAACAGCGTTGCGACTGGCCGGCAGGGGGAGAGCCCCCCAGGCCCCGTTATTCGTTGTTGCCGCCCACGATGCCCAGGATCGCAAGCAGGGACTGGAACACGTTGTACAGACTGAGGTATACGCCCAGCGTGGCCGTGATGTAGTTGGTTTCGTGGCCGTCCTGGACGCGTTTGAGGTCGTGCAGGATAAAGGCCGAGAAAATGCCCACCGACAGGACCGACAGCGTGAGTACCAGCGCGCTGGACTGGATGAAGATGTTGGCAATACCCACGGCCAGCAGGCCGATGACGCCCACAAACAGCCACTTGCCCATGGAGGATAGATCGCGCTTGATCACCGTGGACAGCGACGCCATGCCCAGGAAGATGGCGCCCGTACCGGCAAAGGCCGTCATGATCAGGCCCGCGCCGTTGGACAGGCCCAGTACCGTACCCACCAGATGCGACAGCATCAGGCCCATGAAGAAAGTGAACGCCAGCAGCACCGGCACGCCCGCGGCGGAGTTCTTGGTTTTCTCAATGGCGAACATGAGGCCAAAGGCGCCCGCCATGAAGACCACCAGGCTGACCATGGGCGACAGGGCTCGGGTGATGCCGGTGCTCACGCCGAGCCAGGCGCCCAGCACCGTGGGCACCATGGAGAGGGCCAGCAGCCAGTAGGTGTTGCGCAGTACGCGGTTGCGCTCGGCCGCGGAGGCGCCCAGGGTTCGCGGGGCCGTGCCGTAGGTTTGCAGGGAGGTGTTCATGGTGTTTCCTTTCTAGTGGATGGAACAGGGAAAAAGCGGGGTTGTGGGGGCGGTCAGGCGCTTTGGGGTCCGGGCGCCCGGTGGGCCAGCCGTTTGCCGCGGGCCCGGATGTTGAGCGCTTCTACCGCCAGCGAGAACGCCATGGCGCCGTAGAGATAGCCCTTGGGGATGTGCAGGCCAAAGGCTTCGCCGGTGAGCGCCATGCCCACCATGACGAGGAAGGCCAGCGCCAGCACCTTGACCGAAGGGTGGCGGTCGACGAAGTCGCCAATGGGCTTTGCGGCCACCAGCATCACGCCTACGGCGGTCACGACGGCGGCCACCATGACGCCGAGCTGGTCCACCATGCCCACCGCGGTGATCACCGAGTCCAGCGAGAACACGACATCGATGACGGCAATCTGCCCGATGATGGTCCAGAACAGCTTGCGCCCCGCCGATTGCAGGGCGGCGCGGTCGGTGGCGGGGGGGCCGTCCTCCTCCCGCGCTTCCACTTCCACAAAAATCTCGTGCGAGGCCTTGTAGAGCAGGAACAGGCCGCCAGCCAGCAGCACCAGGTCGCGGCCGCTGAAACCTTGATCAAACACGGTGAACAGGTCGGCCTTGAGGCCCATGACCCAGCTCAGTGAGAACAGCAGCAGCAGGCGCGAGACCATGGCAAAACCCAGGCCCAGCCGGCGCGCCTTGTCGCGCAGCTCTTGCGGCAGGCGGCCCACCAGGATGGAGATGAAGATGATGTTGTCCACGCCCAGGACGATCTCCAGGGCGGTCAGCATGCCGAAGGCAAGCCAGATATTCGGGTCGACAAGAAATTCCATGGCTATAGGGGCCGTTCACCGGCCGTAATGGGGTCAGGCGTTGAAGGTAATGGAATTCACTATTTTGGTAAATTCGAATTTACATAGCATTCAATTCGAAAAAACCGCATAGTTAGACCTTTCACAAGGACCGTTGCATGAACTTCAAGCACCTGTATTACTTCTGGGCGACCGCCAAGGCAGGGGGCATCGTGCGGGCGGGCGAGCAACTGCACATCTCGCCGCAAACCCTGTCTGGCCAGATCAAGTTGCTGGAAGCGCGTCTGGGGTGCGCCCTGTTTCGCAAGACCGGCCGCCGGCTGGAATTGACCGACGATGGCCGCATCGCCCTGCGGTACTCGGACCAGATCTTTGCGCTGGGCAGCGAACTGGAAGCAGCGCTGGGGCGTTCCCGTGACGCGGCGCAGGGCCTGACGTTCCGCGTGGGCCTGGCCGACGCGATTCCCAAGGCCATCGCCTACCGCTTGCTGGAACCTGCGCTGACGGTGAGCACGCCCGTGCGGCTGATCTGCCATGAAGGCAAGCTGCAGGACCTGTTGGCGCAGTTGTCGGTCCATCGGCTGGACCTGGTGATTGCCGACGAGGCCATGAGCAAGCGCACCAGCGTCAAGGCCTTCAGCCACCGGCTGGGTACCACCAGCATGGCATTTTTTGCCACAGCCCAGTTGGCGTCCACCTTGCAGGGCACGTTTCCCCAGTGTCTGGACCAAGCCCCCATGCTGATCCAGGGGCGGGCGTCGGCCATGCGCCAGCGACTGGACTTGTGGCTCTCCGAGCGGGGGCTGCGGCCCCAACCGGTGGGGGAGTTTGACGATGCCGCGCTGATGAAAGCCTTTGGCCGTGAAGGACGCGGGGTGTTCATGTCGCCCAGCGCGCTGGAGGACGAGATCTGCGCCCAATATGGCGTGCAGGTGATTGGCCGGACCGCGGAGCTGGTGGAGGAGTTTTTTGCCATCTCGGTCGAACGCCGCATCACCCACCCCTGCGTGGTGGCTATCACTCAGGGTGCCCGGCACCACCTCCTGAGCGCCTGAACCGGCTCCGACCGCGTCGGGAATTGCAGTCAAAACGCACCTTCGTGGTGCGTTTTTGTGTACTTTTTCCTGTTTTTTCCGAAAAAAGCCTGAATTTTTAAAAATAACCCTAAATAACCCCCTAAATCTGCCGTTACCAATCGTACGTCTAGCCAGAAAAGACACCGGAGGGGCCTGGAGCCTTACACCCAATGCAATTGCCTTCTATCGATCGAAACCCCAGCATGCGCCCTGCCGGCGTAGAGTTGGCTTCGCCCGCGGCAAACAAGGTGATCCCGGTGGCGCCCGTCAACCCGTCGGTGAGCGCCAGTCCGTCCCTTGAACCGACCCCCAGTGTCGTCAACATGGTGAACATGGCGAAGAAGCCCAACGAGGGCGAGGCGTTGTACACCAGTGTTTCGGACCCCGCCCAGCGCGGCTCGGAGGCGGCCACGTCGCCCAAGGACTGGACCATCCACCGCCCGGCCCCCGAGAAAGTGGAAGACCCGCCCAAGAAGCCGATCGCGCAGATGCTCATCGAGCACCTGCGGGCCATGTGGACGGCCAGCGCCGCTGCCGCGCAACTGGAGCAGGTGAAAGACCAGATGACCCCGCCCATTCCGACGTCGCCCACCGCCGTGCCGGGCGAGCTGGCGCGGGAAGCACTGACGTACACGCCCAGCAAGATCAAAAAGACCGAGAACCTCTAAGCAGCCGTTCTCCCGCATGGTCTACCATTTCGGCCATGCACACCTCCGCCCTTGTTCTCTTTTCCGGTGGCCAGGACTCCACCACCTGTCTGGCCTACGCGCTCGAACGCTATGCACGCGTGGAAACCATTGCCTTTGACTACCGCCAGCGGCACAGCGTGGAACTCGACGCCCGCTTGGCGGTGCTGCGCGAAATCCGCAGCCGGTTCCCGCAGTGGGCGGCCAAGCTGGGCGAAGACCACTTGCTGGACCTGGCCGTGCTGGGGGCCGTCAGCGAAACCTCGCTGACCCGCGACACGGCTTTCAAGATGGAGGCCAGTGGCCTGCCCAACACCTTTGTGCCCGGACGCAATCTGCTGTTCCTGACGCTGGCGGCCGCCGTGGCCTACCGGCGTGACCTACAGGTCATGGTCACCGGCGTGTGCGAGACCGATTTCTCGGGCTACCCGGATTGCCGTGACGACACCATGAAAGCCATGCAGCTGGCGCTCTCGCTGGGCATGGACAAGCGCTTCCTGATCGAAACCCCACTGATGTGGATCGACAAGGCCACCACCTGGGCCTTGGCGCAGTCGCTGGGCGGCCAGCCGCTGGTGGACCTGATCGTGGAGCACACCCACACCTGCTACCTCGGCGACCGCACGCACCGCCACCCCTGGGGCTACGGCTGCGGGGAGTGCCCGGCCTGCCTGTTGCGGGCCAACGGTTACGCGGGTTTTTCGCAGAGCGTGAACCGGGCCGCGTCGCCCTGCGGCTGAGGCACCAGCACCCACTGGCGGGTGTGGAATGCCGCCACGCTGGGACGGTGTGCGATAGACACCAGCCCGCCCTGGCGTTCGGCTACCAGGGCCAGCAGGCGCTGGTACAGCGTTGTTTCGGCCGCGGCGTCCAGCGCGCTGGTTGCTTCGTCTGCAAACACCCATTGTGGTTTCTTCAGCAGCACGCGGGCGATCGCCAGGCGTTGCTGCTCCCCACCGGAGAGCTTCTGGCTCCACGCGTCGGCCAGGTCCAGCTGGCTGGCCAGCTGCGGCAGCAGGGCCTCGTGCAGCGCCTGTTGCAAGGCGGCGTCGGCGTAGTGGCTGGCGGGCTCCGGATAGGCCAGGGCGTCGCGCAGCGGGCCGTTGGGGAAATACGGGCGCTGGGGAATGAACATGGCGTCCGCCGGGCGTTCCAGGTGACCTTGGGCAAAGGGCCAGATACCGGCCAGTGTGCGAAACAGCGTGGACTTGCCGCTGCCCGAGGGGCCACTGAGCAGAATCCGCTCGCCGCCCCGGGCGTGCAGCACGGCGCCGGCCAGCAGGGTGTCGCCCGTGGGCAGGGCAATGGTCAGGTCGGTGCTGTCAATTGCTATGGAATCCGTAGCGGTCAGCGCAGGATTTGCGGTGGCTGCGGTCGTCATGGCTTCTTCAAAACTGGTCAGGCGGTCGGTCGTGGCGCGCCAGGTGGCCAAGCTGCTGTAGTTGTCGACAAACCAGCTCAGTGAACCCTGCACCTGGCCGAAGGCCGAGGCAATCTGCATCAGCTCGCCGAGCTGGATGGCGCCACTGAAAAAGCGCGGTGCCGCCACGATGAAGGGGAAGACCACCGCCGCCTGGCCGAAGCCCACGGTAAACCAGGTCAGGTTCTTCTGCGCCTTGAGCAGGGCCAGAAAGTTGCGCAGCACGCCGGCAAAGCGCCGCTCCAGCTGCACGCGCTCGGCCGGCTCGCCGCGGTCCAGGGCGATGGACTCGCTGAATTCGCGCACGCGGACCATGTGGTGGCGGAAATCGGCTTCGCGGCGCTGCTGCTCAAAGTTGAGCCGGATCTGCGGGCGCCCGATGTAGTGCGACGCCACGCTGCCCGCCACGCTGTACAGCACGGCTGCCCAGACCATGAAGCCGGGAATGTCGAAGGCCTGCCCGCCCAGCGTGAAGGCGAAGTTGCCGCTCAGGCTCCACAGGATGCCGACAAAGCTCAGCAGCGTCACCACCGCATTGAGCAGGCCCATGGTGAGCGACACCGTGTAGCTGGTGAACTGCCCCACGTCTTCCTGGATGCGCTGGTCGGGGTTGTCCGGGCTGCCGCCGTTGCCATGGTTGGGCGCAAAGCGGGCCAGTTCCAGCTTGTAGAAGGCCTGGTGGGCGAGCCAGCGTTCCAGGTAGTGGCCGGTCATCCAGGCCCGCCAGCGCATTTCCAGCAGCTGCGTCAGGTAGAACTTGTAGACCGCAATGAGGACGAAGGCAAAGGCCAGGTAGGTGAAGCGCCCCAGCTGGGTCCAGAACACGCCGGCGTCCTTGTTCTGCAGGGCGTCGTAGAACAGGCGGTTCCAGTCGTTGAGCAGCACCAGCATGTACACCGCCCCCAGGTTGAGCAGCACGATGGCAGCCAGCAGGCCGCGCGCCTTCCATTTCTCCTCGGAAGAAAAGTAGGGCCGCGACAGCGCCAGCACGCGGCGCACCAGCAACTGGAACGACGCCCATTTGGCGCCGGTAACGGAAACAGGGGGCATGGCGTGGAGGCTCGCAAGAGGGGGTCAGAAATTGCGCACGCCGCTGGCCACATGGCCCGAGGGCACATGGCGCGCGGCCGATTCGATGTGGCCGGTCTGGTCATCGAAGAAAAAGTCGGGTTCGAATTCGCGCAGGAATTCGCCCTTGTCCAGGCCGCCCAGGAACATGGCTTCGTCCACGGCGATGTTCCAGTCCATCAGGGTGCGGATGGCGCGCTCGTGCGCCGGAGCGCTGCGGGCCGTCACCAGCACGGTGCGGATGCGCATCTGCGGTGTGGCCGCCTGTTGCAGCCGGTGCAGCGCCACCAGCAGGGGTTTGAATGGACCATCCGGCAGCGGCAGGGCGGCCTTGTCGGTCTCGTGCTGCTGGAAGGCGTTGAGGCCCTGGGCGTGGAACACCCGTTCGGCCTCGTCGCTGAACAGCACGGCGTCGCCGTCAAAGGCAATGCGCACTTCGGTGGGGTGCGCGTCCGTGGCGTGGGCTGACCGCGGGTACACCTGTGCGGCCGGCACGCCGGCGGCCAGCGCGGCGCGTACGTCGCTCAGGTGCGTGCTCAGGAACAGGTTGGCCCGCAGCGGCTTGAGGTAGCGCCAGGGGGGCGCGCCGCGGGTGAATACGCAGCGGATGATGGGCAGGGTGTAGTGCTCGGCGGACTTCATGACGCGTAGGCCACTCACCGGATCGTTGCGCGAGAGGATGACCACCTCCACCTGCTGGGACGACGTGGTGTTGAAGGCCAGCAGCTTCCTGACCATGGAAAACGCCACGCCGGCCTTGGCCGGCGTTTCCAGCCGTTCCAGCTGCAGGCCCATGTAGGTGCTGTCGTCGCCCTGCTCGAAGACTTCGTTTTCTTCTTCAAAATCAAACAGGGCACGGCTGGAGATGGCCACCACCAGTTTGTCGTCCAGAGTCATCGCCATGGGGTTTCCTTCGCGTGCGCAGGCACATTCATATTCACTTGACGAGCTGGTTGAGCTGGATGATGGGCATCAGCACGGCCAGCACGATCAGCATTACCACCAGGCCCATGGCCACAATCAGCAGGGGCTCCAGCAGGGTAGCCAGTTGCAGGGCCCGGCGCTGCACCTCGGTGCGCAGCTGGAGGGCGGCGCGGTCCAGCATGGCGGGCAGCTGCCCGGTCTGCTCGCCCAGCCGGGCGAACATGGCCAGCAGCGCCGGAAAGCGTGCACGGTGCGCCAGGGCGCTGGCCAGCGGCGCGCCTTCGCGCACCAGGGCCAGCGCCTGCAGCGCGTCGGCGCGCATGGCGCGGTTGGACAGGGTTTCGGCCGCCGCCTGCAGGGCCTTGAGAATCGGCACACCGGCGCCGCCCAGCATGGCCAGCGTGCTGGCAAACCGAGCCGCGTTGTAGCTGCGCGCCATGCGGCCCAGCACCGGCAGGCGCAGCCAGGTCGCGTCAAATTGCTCACGGAATACGGCCCTGGACCAGGCCAAACGTGCGCCAACTGCTATGAAAAGCAGAGCAGCCAGCAGGAGCCAGCCGTAGTGGCGCACAAAACCGCTGATGCCCAGCATGATGCGTGTGAGCAGGGGCAAGGCCTGTTTGGAACTGGCAAACACATTGGCAATCTGCGGCACCACATAGGCCAGCAGGAACAGCACGATGGCCAGCGCCACGGCACTGACGATGGCCGGGTAGAGCGCTGCGCCCAGCAGCTTGGCCTGCAGGTTCTGCTGCTCCTCCAGCTCGTCGGCCAGGCGCTCCAGCACCAGGCCGAGCTGGCCACTGTGCTCGCCCGCGCCAATCACTGCAATGAAGATGCCGGAAAACTCCCGCGGGTGGTGTGCCAGCGCCGCCGCCAGGGCGGAGCCGGCGTTGACCTCGGCGCGGATGGTGGCCACCAGGTCGCGCTGCGCCGGGTATTCGGCCTCATCGGCCAGCGAAGTCAGCGCCCGCTCCAGCGGCAGGCCGGCCGTCACCAGCCCGGCCAGCTGGCGGGTCCAGATGGCCAGCTGGGTGGCTGTGAAGGCCCGGCGCTGCCAGCGCGGGGCCGGGGACGCTGGCGTGGCGCTGCCCAGCGCCGCCACCGCCAGGGGCACCAACGCCTGGGTGCGCAGCAGGCTGCGCGCCGCGCGGGCGGAGTCGGCTTCCAGCACGCCGGTGCGGGTCTTGCCACTGGCGTCCAGGGCTTCGTAGGAGTAGGCAGGCATGGTCCCAATGGTAGCGCCGCGCCTGCTGCGGGTTTTCCACCATGACAGGACCGGCCGGAATCCTTATGCTTCAAAAATAGCACGACCGTGCTAGTTTGATCCGTGCCCGCCCGTACCCGCGGTGGGCAGCGGGTCAGCCCGCGACAGCGCCCCCACCCCAGAGGTCGCACCGGTTATTCAGTCGGTATTCCTTCACAACCACAGACCCTCAGAGGTCACGAGGAGACACATATGAAGAAAACGTTGATGACTTGGCTGGCTGCTGCCCTGCTGGCGCTGCCGCTGTGGCCCCTGTCGGCGCAGGCGGCGGGCTACACGCAAACCGCCTATCCCATCGTGCTGGTGCATGGCCTGTTCGGCTTTGACAACATTGGTCCGGTCGAGTATTTCTACGGCATTCCCTCGGCGCTGCGGGCCGACGGTGCCAAGGTGTTCGTGGTGCAGGTTTCCGCCGCCAACAGCACCGAAGTGCGTGGCGAGCAGCTGCTCACCCAGGTCAAGCAGATCCTGGCTGCCACGGGCGCCGCCAAGGTGAACCTGATGGGGCACAGCCACGGCGGCCCGACCTCCCGCTACGTGGCGTCGGTGCGGCCGGATCTGGTCGCTTCCGTCACCTCGATCGGCGGCGTCAACAAGGGCTCTGCGGTGGCGGACCTGATTCTGGGCGTGGCGCCTGCTGGCTCGTTCTCCAATACCGTACTGGTGTCCATCACCAACGGTCTGGGTACCATCATCGACTTCCTCTCCGGCGGTGCCGGCCAGACACAGAACTCGCTGGCGGCGGCACAGTCGCTCAGCACGGCCGGCTCGGCCCAGTTCAATGCGGCCCACCCCGAGGGCGTGCCCACCACCGCCTGCGGTGAGGGTGCCTATACCGCACGCGGCGTGGCCTACTACTCCTGGAGTGGCGCCAAGCCCTACACCAACCTGCTCGACGTGATGGACCCGGCGCTGGCGCTGACCTCGCTGGCATTCAGCGGTGCCAAGAACGACGGCCTGGTGAGCAGCTGCTCCTCGCGCCTGGGCCGCGTGATCCGCGACGACTACGCCATGAACCACATGGATGAGGTCAACCAGACCATTGGCCTGGTGAACCTGTTTGAGACCAGCCCGGTCACCCTGTTCCGCCAGCAGGCCAACCGCCTGAAGAACGCGGGTCTGTAAACCCCATGGCGTCGCGAAGAACCCTGGCAGGCGCGGGCCTGCTGGGGCTGGCGTTGCTGGGTGCCGGCTGGTGGCTGTGGCCGTCCGGTCCGGGCGAGGGCCCGGCCGACGGCGTCGCGTCCGGCACGGCACCGGGCGGCGCCTTTGTGCGGTCCATGGAGGGCACCGCCCCCGATGGTGATCTGTTGTCCGCGCTGGCTGCGCCTGGTACCGGCGCAGCGGCCGGGGCGCTGCCCTACGCCGAACTCAAACGCCTGTTCGACTACTACCTGAGCGCGGTGGGGGAGCAAAGCATCGAAACTATCGCGCAGCAGATCCGCACCGTGCTGGACCAGCGCCTGTCGCCTGCCCAGGCGCCGGCGGCCAAGCGCCTGCTGGGCCAGTACCTTGCGTTCAAGCGGGAACTGGTGACACTGGAGAAGGAACTGGGCGCCGGCCCCACTGGCGTGCAGGCCCTGCGCAAGCGCTTTGTCGCCATGCAGGACCTGCGGGCCCGGTTTTTCAACGCGGCCGAGGAACAGGGCCTGTTCGCCTTTGAAGACATGTACGACGCCGACGCCCTGGCGCGCCTGGAAATTGACCAGAACCCGGCCCTGAGCGCTGCGCAGAAGCGCGAGCAACTGGCGGCGCTGGACGCCGCCATGCCCGCGGCCTTGCGGGCCGATCGCGAAGCGCCGCGCGTGGTGCTGCGCACCGAGCAGAAAGCCCAGGAGATGCGGGCCAACGGCGCCAGCGAGGATGACATCTTCCGCATGCGCGCCAAGGCCTTCGACCCGGCAGCCGCCTCGCGCCTGGCCGATCTGGACCGCGAGGAAGCGGCCTGGAAAAACCGTATCACCCAGTACCAGAGCGAGCGCGGCAAGTTGCTCAAAACGCTGGCCAATGCGAGCGAGTCCGAGCGCCAGGCGGCGCTCAGCCAGCTGCAGCAGTCGCAGTTCAGCGCCGAGGAACGCCCCCGGCTGGCGGCCTACGAGTAGGGCTAGTCGCGGGTGACGCGCACCAGTTCTTCGCGGCTGGTGATGCCCTGACGCACCAGCCGTTCACCGTCCTCGCGCATCAGCGCCATGCCACTGGCCAGGGCGGCGGTGCGGATGTCGGCTTCGGAGGCCTGGTTGTGGATCTGGGCACGGATGGCGTCGTTGGTCACCAGCAGTTCGAACACCCCCGTGCGGCCGGCGTAACCGGTATGGCCGCAGGTGCCGCAGCCCTTGCCGGCGCAGGCGTGGCAGACCTTGCGCACCAGGCGCTGCGCCAGCACGCCCAGCAGGGACGAGCTCAGCAGGAACGGCTCCACGCCCATGTCGGTCAGGCGCGTGACGGCGCTGGCCGCGTCGTTGGTGTGCAGTGTGGCCAGCACCAGGTGGCCGGTGAGCGAGGCCTGGATGGCGATCTGCGCGGTCTCGAAATCGCGGATTTCGCCGATCATGATCACGTCCGGGTCCTGGCGCAGGATCGCGCGCAGGGCCTTGGCAAAGGTCAGGTCGATCTTGGGGTTGACCTGGGTCTGGCCGACACCGGGCAACTCGTACTCGATGGGGTCTTCAACCGTCATGATGTTCTGGCGCGCGGCGTCCAGGCGGCCCAGCGCCGCGTACAGCGTGGTGGTCTTGCCCGAGCCGGTGGGGCCTGTCACCAGGATGATGCCGTGGGGTTGGGCCACCAGCCCTTCAAAACGGGCGAGCACATCGCCCTGCATGCCCACGGCCTCCAGGCTGAGGTGGTCCTGGCTCTTGTCCAGCAGGCGCAGCACGGCACGCTCGCCGTGGGCGCTGGGTAGGGTGCTGACCCGCACATCCACCGCGCGGGTCCCGATGCGCAGCGAAATGCGGCCGTCCTGCGGCAGGCGCTTTTCGGAGATGTCCAGGTCGGCCATGATCTTCAGACGCGAGATCAGTGCCGCATGCAGCGCACGGTGCGCCTGCACCACCTCGCGCAGCGTGCCGTCCACCCGGAAGCGCACGCTGGAATGGCGCTCGTAGGGCTCGATATGGATGTCGCTGGCGCCATCGCGCGCGGCCTGGGTCAGCAGCGCATTGAGCATGCGGATGATGGGCGCGTCGTCGGCCGTCTCCAGCAGGTCTTCCACGGCCGGCAGCTCCTGCATCATGCGGGAAAAATCGGCGTCGCCCTGCACCTCGCTCATCACGGTGGCGGCACTGGACTCGCCCTGTGCGTAGGCGGCGCTGATGCGCTGTGTGAGCACGGGCGCATCCAGCGTCTCCACCGCGTGCGGGGCAAATTTGCGTATCACCTCGCCCAGGGCGGAAGGAGACGTGGCGGCGTGCACCCACAGCGTGAGCGCCCCCGACTGGTCCTCCAGCAGCAGCTGCTGGGTGCGGGCAAAGGCGTAGGGCAGGGGGTAGCGCATGGCGGTGGTGTGCGGGCTCAGGGGGCCTTGGCCGGTGCCGGCGCGTTGCGCGGCAGCGGGGGCAGCGTGGCGGCCTCGTTGATGGGCACGGTGGTGCTGGGTTCAGGCTGCGCCGCCTGCAGGCCGCTGCGCATGGACTCGTAGCGGTCGACCGAGAGCCGGTCGGTGGCAGTGGCGTCACGCACGACCACCGGGCGCAGGAACACCATCAGATTGGTCTTCTTGCGCGAACGGCCTTCGCTCTTGAACAGGGCGCCGAAGAAGGGCACGTCGCCCAGGCCGGGCACCTTCTCCTGGTTGCCCGCGTACTCGTCCTGCAGCAGCCCGCCGAGCACGACGATGGCGCCATCCTCCACCAGCACGTTGGACTCGATGGTGCGCTTGTTGGTGGTGGGGCCGTTGGGCGCATTGATGGTGGAGGCCAGCACGCTGGAGACTTCCTGGTAAATGGCGAGCTTGACGGTGCCGCTCTCGCTGATCTGCGGGCGCACCTTCAGGGTCAGGCCCACGTCCTTGCGCTCAATGGTCTGGAACGGGTTGACCGAGCCGTTGGCGGCGCCCGAGTTGGTGAACTGGCCGGTGACAAACGGCACGTTCTGGCCGATCACGATCTTGGCTTCCTCGTTGTCCAGCGTCAGCAGGTTCGGGGTGGACAGCACGTTGCCGGCGCCGCTTTGCTCCAGGAAACGGGCCAGAAAGCCCAGCACATAGACGCCGTTGGTTTTCTGGGCGGCACCGATGTTCAGGCCGTGCGACGGGGTGACGGTACCGCTGGCCCCCTGGATGGCCAGGTTCACGATGTTGCTGCCGCCGGTGCCGAAGTTGGTGCCCATCAAGCCGACCACGCTGTCGCCGGTGCCGCCGGAAGCGCCTTGCCACTGGATGCCGAACTCTGCCGCCTTGTCGGCGCTGACTTCGGCAATCAGGCTCTCCACAAACACCTGGGCGCGGCGGGCATCAAGCTTGTCGATGACGGCACGCAACTGGCGGTACTGCGGTTCACTGGCCGTGATGATGAGCGAGTTGGTGGCCGGGTCGGCCTGAATCTGGCCGCCGGTGTTGGCTCCGCCAGCCGCAGTGGCGGCAGTCGCCCCGGCCGCCGCCGGAGCGGCACTGGTGCCACTGGCTGTGGCAGCGGGTCGGGCTTCGCCGCTGAGGGCCGCGCGCAGCGTGGTGGCCAGCTGCGTGGCGCTGGCGTTCTTCAGGTACACCACGTAGATGTTGCCGGCCGCACCGTTGGCGCTGTTGCCCAGGGGCTGATCGAGCTTGTCGATGAGCGAGCGGGCCAGGGCCAGGCGCGCCTGGTTGGCGGCGCGCACGATCAGGGCATTGGAGCGCGGCTCGGCCAGGATGGTGGTCTTGTAGCTGGCGTCGCCCTGGCCGGCGGCGCCGGTGCCGCCGGATTCGAGCAGACGCAGCACCAGCGGCGCCAGATCGGGCGCACTGGCGTTCTTGAGTGGGATGACGTCGAGGTCGGTGGCATTGGGCACGTCCAGTGCCGCCACGATGCGGGCCAGGCGGCGCAGGTTGTCGGCGTAGTCGGTGATGACGAGCGCGTTGTTGCCGGGGTTGATGTTGATGGGGTTGTTGGGGTTGATCAGCGGGCGCAGCACGGCCACCAGGTTGTTGGCGTTTTCATGCTGCAGGCGGATGACCTGGGTGACCAGCTGGTTGCCCACGGCGCCGCTGCTGCTGGTGTCGCTGGAGGCCACCAGGCCGCCTTGCAGCTTGGCGTCGGCCTCGGGCACGATCTTGTCCAGCCCGTCGGTCTGCACCACGGCATAGCCCTGCAGGCGCAGCAGGGCCAGGAACTGGTTGTAGGCCACGGTGGGGGATACCGGCGTGTC
This sequence comes from Rhodoferax sp. MLSD5-FHT05B10, assembly GCF_058793415.1. NCBI lineage: Bacteria > Pseudomonadati > Pseudomonadota > Betaproteobacteria > Burkholderiales > Comamonadaceae > Rhodoferax > Rhodoferax sp. MLSD5-FHT05B10. Next base: position 100,372 of record NZ_JBXAFT010000008.1, read on the forward strand.
GGTGGTCAGGGTCATGCTGCCCTTGACGCGCGGGTCTACCACCACGTTGCGCCCGGTGAGCGTGGCCATGGTGCGGGCCACGGCCTCGATCTCGGCGTTGTTGAAGTTCAGCGTGACCGGTTCGCCGCGCTTGGGTGTGGCCACTGTCTGTGCCCGCAATTCCGTGCCAAAAGTGCCGATGGATGCCGTCAATGCTGCGTAGACAGCTATGGAAACAATAGCAAAAGTCCGGGAGGTGGCCATTGGTGGTGTGTGGTAATGCATGCGATCTAACCCACTTTGATGATGGAACGCGCGCCGTCGCGACGACCAATGATGTTGAGGAGATTGGCCAGCGCGTCGGCGCGCTCCGGTGCGGCGCGGGCTTCGCCGCTGAACTGTAGCTGCCCGCCGTTCCAGCGGCCGCTGCCGCTGAGTTGCAGACTGCCGTCCAGCGTGCGCAGGTCCAGCACGGGAGAGGGGCCGCCCACCAGGGTCAGGCGGTAGCTGCCCACGGGCTTGAGGGTAGACAGGCTGGTGGACATCCGGGTGGCGTCCAGCCGGGCCTGCCCGCTCACGCTCCAGCCGGCGCGCTGCCAGTGCAGCGCCAGCTGCTGGCTTGAAAGCGCCAGTGTGCCCTGCAGCTGCAGGGTGTTCCAGGGCGTGCCCAGGCCAGCCAGCAGCGCGCTGGGCCAGTGCGCCGGCTGGGCGTCGCTCAGGTCGGACAGCTGCAGTTGCAGGCCGGCCAACGACGCTCTGGCGGTCCATACCCACGGGCCGGGCAGGCAGCAAGGCGCCTGCAGGGCCAGCTGCAGCCCGCTCAGCGTGGGGCGGATGCGCCAGGCCAGGCGCCCGGGCAGGGCGGTGGCGTCCTGGCTGCCAGGACCGGCGCCCAGCGCCAGCTCGGCGGAGCCGTTCCAGACCGTACCCTGGGAGGCCAGCAGTTGGACCCGGGCGTCGCTGCCCTGCGCGACGCTGGCGGCCAGCCAGCGTGCCGGAGCAAAGGCAACGGTACCCAGCAGGCCGCCCAGCAGCACACCCGCCGCAGCCCAGCCCCAGGGCGCGCGGCCGTGGCGGGAGCGGGGAGTGGCAAGGGTGCGTGGTGGGCGCATGGGGTGGGTTTACGGTTGGGGCAGGGCCATTTGCAGGGTGCCGCTCCAGCCGTTGGCGGCGTGGGTCAGGCGGGCCTGCACTGGTGCCGAGCGCGCATTGGTGCGGGCGCTGGCAAGCCACTGGGCCAAAGCGGTGGCGTCCACGCCGCGCAGGGTGACGGTGGCGGTGCCGCCGGCCAGGGCCAGTTCCGCCCGCGTACCGAATGCTTGGGCGACCGAGGCCTGCAGCGCCTGCGTTGCGGCGGCCGGTGTCAGGCGGGGCAGGGCCTGTGCGGCCTGCGCCTGTGCCTGCAGGCGCAGCATGGTTTGCAGCTGGGCTTGCTGGGTGGCGCGCTGGGGTTCGTAGCCGCGCAGGGTGCGCAGGGCCGGCGCCAGCGCCACCGCCCACAACAGGGCCAGACCCAGCAGCACGCCGCCACTGCGCAGCAGGGTCTTTTCCCGGGGCGGGCGCTGGCTCCACCAGGCGTGCAGGGCAGGGGTGTTCATGGGGTGCTCCGGGTTTGCAGCACCAGCGTGGCGCCGTCCAGGTGGCTGCGCATGCCCTGGGCCTGCAGGGCTTGGTCCAGTGCGTCAGCCTGCGCGGGGTTGATTTGCAGGCCGTTCAGGCGCAATTCACCGGCGGAAAATTCCAGGGCGGTGGGGGCCAGGGCAGGGAGGGTGGGCGGGCCGGAAGTGCCCAGGGCGCCGAGCAGGGCTTCCAGGTCGCGGGGCGAGGCCATGCCGCCGGCCTGCTGCAGGGCCGCCACCTCGCGTGCCATTTGCAAGGGGGCGTCCACCACCACGGTGACCTGGGGGAAGGTGGCGAGCAGCGTGTTGCGGATGGCGGCGCGTTGCTGCTCCAGCTGGGTCTGGGCGCGCCAGGCAAAGGCGTTGAGGCCCAGCACCTGTACTACTGCCAGGGTCAGCGCGGCCCAGCGGGCCGGCCGCCAGGCGGCAGTGGTCCAGAAGCTGGTGGCGGCGGCGGCCACACGGGCGAGCCAGGGGTTCTGGCGGGCCAGGTCGAACTGCGCCAGGTTCCAGTCGGTCTGCGCGGCGTCCAGCAGGCGCTGGGCCGGCGGGACGATAGTGGCCTGGCGGTGCAGCAGCTGTTCGGCGCGCTGGGCCACAGCCGGTTCGGCACGCAGGGTGGCGTTGGCGCGCAGGGTGTCGGGGAGCTGGCGGGGCAGGGGCTGGTCTGCCGCAACTGGCAGGGTGTGCACGCCGTCGGAATCGATCCAGACCAGCTGGGCGGCGTCGGGCGAGCCGGTAACCCAGAGATCGGATGTCGCCTGGTTGCCGGGCGCCCATTCGGGCACCACACGGTCGGGTGTGATTCCGGCCTGCTGCAGGGCCTGCAAGGCGCTGCGCAACCAGGGCCGGTCGCACACGGCGACCCACACCGCGCCATCGGCCTGCGCCGGGGCCTGCAAGGCAAAGTGGAGCTGGGCCGGGTCGTCGAGCAAATGGTCTTCCAGCAGGCCTTCGAGCACGGCGCGCAGGCGCGGCGCCTGGCGCTGGGGCCCCAAGCCGCGGGGCAGGGTTCCCGTCGGCAGTTGCACCCGGTGCCATGACAGCGCGCTGCCCGGCACCATGGCGATGGTCTGGGTGGCGGTACCCGCAACCGCCGCCAGTTGCGCCGCCGTGCCGCTGGCGTGGGCCGTAACCGCATGGCCGTCCCGGGACAGCACGTAGTCCAGCGCCGTGGCGGGGGCGTTGGGTGGTGCAAGGGTGATGAGTAGCGTGGTCATGGGGGGCGTTTTGCGGCTCATTGTACGGAGGCCAACGGGGCCTGGGCACCCCGTTCGCGCCACAGGACCCGGACCACCAGACCGTCGCGCTGGAGCACTGAGCGTTCCTGCACCACCCGGTCATCCAGGCGCAGTTGCCCGCGCACTTCGAAGTAGCGGGAGTTGACGCTGTGTTCGCCCTCGTCGAGTGCGGTGTCGGCGGCGCCCATGGCGCGGGTGGCATCGCCCAGGGTGCGGAAATGGGACTGCGCCCGTGCGGTGACCAGCCCCTGCGCGCCGGCCAGGTCCAGGCTGCTGATGCAGGCATGCAGCACCAGCGCGGGTGCCGTGTTGAGGTTGACGGGCGTGCGCTCGGGCAGCACGGTGATGTAGGGTTGCAGCACGGCAAGGCTCTGGGGCGACAGGCCCAGCCAGGTGAGCTGATCGGTGCTGCGGGGCAGCAGGGGCGTGTAGGTGGCGCTGGGCGCGCCTGTTGGGGCCGGGCCGCGCGCGGGGCTGTCGGGCTCCAGTGCCCGTTGCAGGTTCTGAACCAGGGTTGTCAGTTCGGCGCCGGGCAGGTGTAGCGCGGCAAACAGGCGGGTAAAGGCCCGCACCGACGGAGCGTAGGGGCGGCCGTCCTGCACCAGGTTGGTCACGTTGAGGCGGGCCTGCAGGTCGGTGATGCTGCCGGAGAGGAATGCCGCCTGCAGCGTGTCGGTGGTGTCGCTGTGGCCCTGGGCGCTGGCCAGAAACGCAGACAGCCGCGCTTCCTGCAGGGGCACGGCCCAGGGTTCGGCCAGGTGGTCGGTGCTGCCGGCACGGGCGTCTTCGCGCAGGATGAGGCGGGCCCAGTCCAGCGCGCCCTGCAGCAGCCAGCCGGATTGCACCCGGGCGCGTTCGGCGGTCTCGACCTCCACGCCCCGCCATTGCCGCCACAGCGCGGTGGTGCTCAGCACGGCCACCAGAGTGACCAGCAGCATGGCCACCAGAATGGCGGCGCCGCGTTGGGTGCGGGCAAGGGGCCGGGGGCTCATGGCGTGCTGCTGCTCAGGGTGGGCCGCACCCAGTCGCGGGTGAGTGTGCCGGCCAGGGGATGCGTAGCGGGTAGTTGCAGGACCAGGCGCACGCCGTCGGGCACGGGGGCGTTGCCGGCGGGGCTGGCCCCGGCAGCGGGCGCGCCGGCGCTGGAGAGCGGATTGCTCCAGGCGCCTCCCCGGGCGTAATACAGCTGCCACTGTGCCAGCGGCGCCAGAGCCACTTCGCGCTGGCGGGCGGTGTCGCCGGGGCTTTGCGCCCACTGCGCGGCGGCCTGCCAGGCCGTCTGCCAGTCGGCTCGGGTGCGTGCAGGGGTGGACTGCCAGCGCAGCCACTGGTCGGTGCCGTTGCGGTTGGCGCGTGTCCAGGCAACCACCAGAACCCCCTCGGTGGTATCCGTGCTGGAGCGACGGGTGATGCGCAGCACGCGGCCATCCCAGTCGATGGGGGTGGTCTGGGGCAGTTCCAGCAGGGCGTCCAGATCGGCACCCCATTGGGCCAGCCCGGCTTCCAGCGTCAGCACGGCATCGGTGTGGTCGCGCGTGCGGGCATTGGCGACCTGCATGCCGTCCAGGGCGCGCCAGCCCATGACCGCCATCAACGCCAGGATGCCGATGGCCACCAGCAGCTCGATCAGGGTGAAGCCGCCCTGCGCGGGGCGGGGGGTGCGGGTGCGGCTCAACATCAGTAGCGCCCCACCACGGTGCTGAGTTGCAGCAGAGGTTGCTGTGCGCGCAGCAAGCGGACTTCGACCCGGCGGAAGTTGGGGTTGGGGGTGGGTTGCACCACCAGTTGCAGGTCGAGCGTGCGACCCGCTTGCTCGCAGGGTGCGGTGCGGTCGCCGACATCGGGCAACTGGCGCGATAGCCGGATCTGGGCCAGGGCGTTCTCCGCGCACAGCTGGGCCAGGACGCGGTCGCTCTGGCGCTCGGTATTGCGGGTCAGGGCGCTGGTGGCCTGCAGGCCGGCGATCAGCGCCGTGGCCACGATGGCCAGCGCCACCAGCACCTCGATCAGCGTGAAACCGCGCGCACGGGTCATGGTGGCGCGGCTCCGGGGGGCTGCACGGCAAAGGGGCGTACGCCGTCGGTGCCCACCTGCAGGCTGCGCTCGGGCTGGTCGGGGAGCCACAGGCGCACGCTTTGCGGCGGAATCAGGGGTTCGGGTCCCAGCAGCACGGGCTGGGCGCTGCTGGCGGAAACGCCGTCTTCCGTCCAGCCGGTGGGCAGCGGCGATGGGCCCGTGGCGGGCAGGCCATCCCACGCAAAGCCGTTGGGTGTGGCACGCCAGCGCACCGGTACCCCCAGCGTGCGGGACTGGGCGCGGGCCGATTCCAGCAAGGCGGCCAGGCGCTGGGCCTGGGTATCGAGGCGGGACTGGGCCGAGTCGCGCAGTGCCAGGCTGACGCCCGCCGACGCCAGGGCCACAATGGCCACCACGATCAGCAGTTCCAGCAGGGTGAAGCCGCGAGACGGCGCCCTGCGGGGCCACCTACTGCCAGCTGCCAATATCGGCATTCTTGCCTTCGCCGCCGGCCTGGCCGTCGGCGCCGAAGGACAGCACGTCAATTTCGCCCTTGATGCCGGGGTTCATGTAGAGGTAGGGGCGGTCCCATGGATCGTTGGGCAGCTTGTCCAGGTAGGGGCGCCAGTTGGTGGGGGCCGGGCCGCTGGCGGGTTTGACAACCAGGGCGCGCAGGCCCTGCTCGGCCGTGGGGTAGCGCTGGTTGTCGAGCTTGTAGAGCTTGAGTGCCTGGACCAGGTTGGCAATATCGGTCTTGGCAGCGGTGACGCGGGCGTCGTCGGCGCGGTCCAGCACGTTGGGCACGATCAGGGCAGCCAGCACGCCGATGATGACCAGCACCACCATCAACTCAATCAGCGTGAAGCCTTTGACAAGGCGGCGGGACAGCAATCGGGCGGTTCGTGGCATGGTGTGTTGCGGGGTGACCGGTAAACGCTAGGGGCTTCCATGATAATGCGCCCCATGACCCTGTCACCCCGCACGCTCTGGTTGCCCCGCATCGTTGCCTTCGCTCTGGCGGCGGTGGCGGCGGGCAGTGCCGCTTATTGGGTGCTGCAATGGCCAGCGCCGGCGGCACCGTCCGGCGTGGCGGCTGCCGATTTGCAGCCGCCGGTACAGGCCCCTGCAGCGGCCGTGGCCTGGGCGCTGGGAGCCCCCGGTGGTGCGGGCGTTGGCGGGGGCAATCCGGCCCTGGCGGCGCCAGCCCTGGCGTCCAGCCGCTTTGCCCTGACCGGCGTGGTGGCGGGCGCGAGCCAGGCCGGCGCGGCGTTGATTGCGGTGGATGGCAAGCCACCCAAACCCTTTGTGGTGGGCGCTGCGGTGGGCGATGGCTGGGTGCTGCGTGCGGTGCAGGCGCGCCGCGCCGTGCTGGCGCAGAAGGATTCGGCGGATGCCACCGTCCTAGTGCTGGACATGTCAGCACCGATTGGTGCTAAAAAAGGGTTCTAGGCGGCGTAGATCCTGCGCAGACTGCTATGCATTCCATAGCAGACAGAGCCTGCGCGCTCACTGCTGCAGGAACATGCGGTACACCGGGTTGGCGGTTTCTTCCACATAAGGGTAGTCCAGCGTCTGCAGGAACTGGGCAAAGGCCTTGTCGTCGGTCTTGGGCACCTGCAGGCCGACCAGGATGCGGCCGTAGTCGGCGCCCTGGTTGCGGTAGTGGAACAGGCTGATGTTCCAGCCTGGGCGCATCAGGCTCAGGAATTTCATTAGGGCACCCGGGCGCTCGGGGAAGATGAAGCGCAAGAGGCGCTCGTCGTGGGCCAGGGTGGAGTGGCCGCCCACCATGTGGCGGATGTGTTCCTTGGCCAGTTCGTCGTGCGTGAGGTCCAGCGTGGCGAAGCGGTGCTTGTTGAAGTGCTTGGCAATTTTCTGCGACTCGCCCTGGCCGTGGGTGGTCAGGCCCACGAACACATGGGCCTTGGCGCCATCGCTGATGCGGTAGTTGAATTCCGTCACGCTGCGCGGCCCGCCGGGCAGCTGGTCGATCAGTTCGCAGAAACGCTTGAAGCTGCCGCGCTCTTCGGGGATGGTGACGGCGAACAAGGCTTCGCGCTCCTCGCCCACCTCGGCGCGCTCGGCCACGAAGCGCAGGCGGTCGAAGTTCATGTTGGCGCCGCACAGGATGGCGGCGTAGGTCTCGCCCTTGGTCTTGTGCTGGGCCACGTACTGTTTGATGGCGGCCACGGCCAGTGCGCCGGCGGGCTCCACGATGGAGCGGGTGTCCACGAAGATGTCCTTGATGGCGGCGCACACGGCGTCGGTGTCCACGGCGATGAACTCATCGACCAGACCGCGGGAAATGCGGAAGGTCTCCTCGCCCACCAGCTTGACGGCCGTGCCGTCGGAGAACAGGCCGACGTCGGGCAGGGTGACGCGTTTTTTGGCGGCGACTGACTGCATCATGGCGTCGGAGTCGTTCATCTGCACGCCAATGACCTTGATGCGCGGGTCCACCGCCTTGATGTAGTTGGCCACGCCCGCCACCAGACCGCCGCCGCCGATGGCCACAAACACCGCGTCCAGCCGCATGCCGTTGTGCGTGCCGCCCAGGGTCTGCACCTGGCGCAGCATTTCCATGGCAATGGTGCCCTGGCCGGCAATCACGTCCGGGTCATCGAAGGGGTGGACGAAGGTGAGCCCCTGTTTCTTCTGCAGGGTCACGGAATGGGCATAGGCGTCGGAGTAGCTGTCGCCAAACAGCACGACCTCGCCGCCAAATCCTTTTACCGCATCGATCTTGAGCTGGGGCGTGGTGGTGGGCATGACGATGACCGCCCGGGTGCCCAGCTTGCGCGCGCTCAGGGCCACGCCCTGGGCGTGGTTGCCGGCCGAGGCGCAGATCACGCCTTTCTTGAGCTGCTCGGCGCTCAGGTGCGCCATCTTGTTGTAGGCCCCCCGCAGCTTGAAGCTGCGCACCACCTGCTGGTCTTCCCGCTTGAGCAGCACGGTGTTATGCAGCCGTTTGCTCAGGGCACGGGCCGGCTCCAGGGTCGACTCGCTGGCCACGTCGTAGACGCGGGCGGTCAGAATTTTCTTGAGGTAATCGGCGGGTGTCAGAGGCTGGGGGGATTTGGGGGCTTTGGTCGTCATGGCGGGTACGGTGTGATCTACAGATGATAATCCCCGTCCTACTTTGAACAGGCAGCGCGCCCGGTGCGCAGGAGTTACACAATGGAATGCACAGTCAGCTGGACCGGCGGGTTGAACACCCGCTCGGGCATGGGTTTTGTGGCCGAAACCGGCAGTGGTCACACCCTCATGATGGATGGTGCACCCGATGCCGCCAAGCCGGAAAACGGCGGCATGAACCTGGCGCCCCGCCCCCTGGAGCTGCTGCTGGCGGGGACCGGCGGCTGCACGGCCTATGACGTGGTGCTGATCCTCAAGCGCGGCCGCCACGCGGTGCAGGGCTGCACGGTCAAGCTCACGGCCGAGCGTGCCGAAACCGACCCCAAGGTGTTCACCCGGATCAACATGCATTTCACGGTGGCGGGCAAGGCGCTGCCGGCGGCGGCGGTGGAGCGCGCCATCGCCATGAGCCACGAGAAATACTGCTCGGCCAGCATCATGCTGGCCAAGACGGCGGAAATCACCACCAGTTTCGAGCTGGTCGAGGCCTAAATCCGCTGCGCCACCGTCGTCATGACCTTGGCGGCGGTGCGCATCAGTTCCTTCACTGGCTGAGGCAGCTCCACCGCGCCGGCGTCCTGCGCGTCCTGGGCGTGGCGCAGTTCATCGTCGTGCATCTGCACCACGATGGCACGTGAGGCGTGGTCGTTTTCGGGCAGCAGGTCGAGGTGGCTCTGCAGATGGGCGCCGACCTGGCGTTCGGTTTCCACGACGAAGCCCAGGCTGACCGGGTCCCCCAGGCGGCCGGCCAGCAGGCCCAGTCCGAAGGCGCCGGCGTACCACAGCGGGTTGAGCAGGGAGGGGCGTTCCCCCAGTTCCTCCAGCCGCTCGGCGGTCCAGGCCAGGTGGTCGGTTTCTTCGGTGCAGGCACGTTTGAAGTGCGCGCGCAACGCCGGGTTGGGTGTGGCCAGTGCCTGCGCGGTGTAGAGCGCCTGGGCGCATACCTCGCCCACGTGGTTCACGCGCATCAGCCCCGCAGCGCGGCGGCGCTCTTCGGGTGTCAGGGTGGTGACCTGGTCCGCCAGCGTGGGGCAGACCTGCGACGCGTGCGGTTTGGCAAACAGGGTGCGCAAGGCGGTGTCCAGCGAGGTGAGTAGCGCGTCCATTTTGGGGCTTTGAATCAATCCAGCGGCTAGTTTAGCGTGGCACGGTTTTTGCGGAGACGGACTGTCCCTTGTGGACGAAAGTCCTTTGTTCCAACCTGGAGTACTCCTGCATGAAAAAAAATCTTGTTGCCCTGGCTGTTCTGGCCACATCGGGCGTTTCCTTTGCCCAAGTCACCGTCACGGGCAATCTGACCATGGGCTATCAGGCGGCGACCACCGGTGGTGTCGGCTCTTCTGCGGATTCCGCCGGCTTCGGTGTGGATACCTCCGAAATCGATTTCACGGCGACCGAAGACCTCGGCGGCGGCATGAAGGCCACGGCCAAGCTGGCGTTGGCCGGCGCCGACCGCAGCGGGGAATCCAGCACCGTGGCGGCGGGCTCCGGCAACGCGGTGTCCGGCCGTGATGCTTCCCTGGCCTTGGCCACTGGCGCAGGAACCTTGACATTGGCTTCGGAGCAGGCGCCTGACTACCTGTCGGGCGGCATTGCGGGGGTGGGTGCCTACTACAGCGGCTTCAACGGCAAGGTGTTCGATGCCCGCGTGAACCGCGACACCGTGACCTATTCGATTCCGGTGGGTGCACTGGAGCTGGCGGCGACCTACCAGGAGGCGGCCGGCCTGCAAGGCCTGGGTGCCGGCACAACGGGCACTGCCGCGACGACCGGGCAAAGCCTGGCAGGCTTGCTGGCAACCTACACCAGTGGCGCAGTTGCCGCCAACCTGACCTACCTGTCGTTCAACAGCAATGTCGGGCGCCTGAAAGACCAGACGCGCCTGTCCGGTTCGTACGACTTTGGTGTGGCCAAGTTGGGGCTCGGGGCTGTGGTGACCAATGCCAACACGGCACCTGCGACCGGGCGTGCAACGGATCTGCTCCTGGGGGTGAGTGTTCCCATGGGGGCCTTGACGCTGGGAGCTGAGTTTGTGCAGCGCAAGATTGACGACGTCGCGTTCACGACCCAGGGCGTCGGCACGATCTCCGGTTCCGCGGTGCAAGCCAGCTATGCCCTGAGCAAGCGCACCAGCCTGATTGGCAACTACGCGCGCTGGACCCAGACCGTGGGTAACGACGCTTCCAGCCAGTACCAGTTGCTGTTGTCCCATTCGTTCTGAGCGGTTGGCATAGCCAGGGTCTGCATGGGGCAGGCCCTGGCCGTAGGAGCTAGAAGGCGCCAATTGTTGCAATCCAACAACGAATACGGGTTTGTGCGGATTCACCTTTCACGCGTCACGAAACTGACATCAAAAAAAACAGGGTGCACTGGTGTACTCCATACAACTTCCTGATTCAGGAGGTTGGCCCTGGGTACCGAGTCCTGTGATTCGCTGCCCTCTGTTTAACCTTGGAGTATTTCCCCATGAAAAAAACCCTTGTCGCCCTGGCCGTTCTGGCTGCTTCCGGCGCTTCTTTCGCACAAGTCACCATCTCCGGCAAGCTGGCCATGGGCTACCAGGCCACCACCATTGGTGCGGTTGGTACCTCTTCCGATTCCGCTGGTTTCGGTGTTGAAACGTCCGAAATCGACTTTGCAGCGACCGAAGACCTCGGTGGCGGCATGAAGGCCGTTGCCAAGCTGGCTTTGGCTGGTGCAGACCGCAGCGGTGAATCCAACGCCGTGGCTGCAGGCTCCGGCAACGCGGTTCAAGGCCGTGACGCATCCTTGGCCCTGACCACCAGCGCAGGCGTCATTTCGTTGAGCACCGCCCGCGGTGCAGACTATCTGTCGGGTGGCATTGCCGGCGTTGGTGCCTACTACGCAGGTTTTGACAGCAAGGTCTTTAATGATCGCTCCAACCGCGATTCCGTGACCTACACCGTTCCCGTTGGCGCGTTCGCGCTGTCGGCCACCTACCAGGAAGCTTCCAACCTGCTGGGTCTGGGCGCTGGTACCACCGGGGCTGCCGCCACCACCGGCCAATCCCAGGTCGGCGTGTCGGCGACTTACACCCAAGGCCCGGTTGCTGCCAACTTCGCCTACTACTCCGTCAACGCCAACCAAGGCAGCACGTACAAGGACGAATCTCGCCTGGCAGGTTCGTATGACTTTGGCGTCGTCAAGGTCGGCCTGGGCGCCAACGTACGCAACTCCGGCAATGCGGCGGGTGGCCGTGCCACCGACCTGCTGCTGGGCATCAAGGCCCCTCTGGGTGCGTTGTCCCTGGGTGCGCAGTTCGCGTCGCGCAAGATTGACGATGTCGCGTTCATCTCCAATACCAACAGCGCAGGCGTGAAGGCGGCCCAAGGACTGGGAACCATCTCGGGTACGGCCCTGGAGGCGGATTACGCTTTGAGCAAGCGCACCATGCTGATTGCCAACTACGCACGTTGGACCCAGGTGGTGGGCAACGACGCCTCCACCCAGTTCCAGCTCCTGCTTTCCCACACGTTCTGATAGCGACGTCTAGCCGGACCTAAAGAGGCAGGTCCGGCTACTGGGGCCGGGGTGTGACAAATTGTTGCACCCCAGCAACGAAAAAGGGGTTAACCCGGGCTTTTTTGGTTTTTTGGGGAGCTTTGCTTTGCCAAAAGCCGGAGCGTCTGGTGCAATACATCCAACTTCCTGAATTAGGAGGTTGGCCCGGGGTTCCGAACCTCTCGGACCGGAGCCCTTCGTTTAACCTTGGAGTATTTCTACATGAAAAAGACCCTCATCGCCTTGGCCGTTCTGGCTGCTTCCGGCGCTTCCTTCGCTCAAGTCACCATCTCCGGCAACCTGGCCATGGGCTACCAAGCCACCACCACGGGTGCTGTTGGCACTTCTTCCGATTCCGCTGGTTTCGGTGTTGATACTTCCGAAATCGATTTCGCAGCGACCGAAGACCTCGGCGGCGGCATGAAGGCTACCGCCAAGCTGGCGTTGGCTGGTGCTGATCGCAGCGGCGAATCCAACACTGTTGCCGCTGGTGTCGGTAACGCTGTGTCCGGCCGTGACGCAACGCTAACTCTGACGACCAACGCTGGTGCTATCGTTCTGGGTTCCGTGCGCGCTGCTGACTACCTGTCTGGCGCACAAGGCCTGACCGCTGGCTTCGCTGGCGTTGGCGCTTACTACAACGGCTGGGATGGCAAGGTTCTGTCCGCTCGTACCAACCGCGATACCGTGACTTACATCGTTCCCGTGGGCGCTGTTTCCCTGTTCGCTTCGTACCAAGAAACTTCGGTTCAAGCAAACCAAGGTCTGGGCCTGGGTACCACCGGTACTGCTGGCGTGACCGGTCAATCCCTGACTGTGTGGGGTGCTACCTACGCCAAGGGCGCTGCCAATGCTAACTTCACCTACTTGAACTTCAACTCCAACGTTGGTGCAACCAAGAGCCAAACCCGTCTGTCTGGCAACTATGACTTCGGTGCTGTGAAGCTGGGTCTGGGTGGTGTGGTTACTGCTTCCGACGCTGGCGCTGGCGGCAAGGCAACTGACCTGCTGTTGGGCCTGAGCGCTCCTATGGGTGCCCTGACTCTGGGTGCTGAATTCGTTCAGCGCAAGATTGACGACGTCGCCTTCACCGGCCAAGGCGTTGGCACGATCACTGGTACCTCCTTGCAAGCAACCTATGCTCTGAGCAAGCGTACTGCCGTGATTGGTAACTATGCTCGTTGGACTGCTGTTGCCGGTAACGATACTTCCAGCCAGTTCAACCTGTTGCTGTCGCACTCGTTCTAATTGCACGGCTAGCGTAAGCTAGCTGGGTAGTTGAATGCAAAACCCCGCTGTAGCAATACAGCGGGGTTTTTTTATTGCGTATTGCTTTTGTCGCATAGGGACAACATCCCATCGTTTTCTTAAAAAAACCTAGTTTTTATTTAGCACGATCGTGTTTTTTTTCTGAGTTTTTGGTCAAATAGTGTCAACTCCGGGACACGGAGCCAAAGATGCCATGGATTGGGGTGTTGCTGCCTTGCCATGGTCTTTTTAAATCCAACGAAGAGACAAAACTGACATGAAAAAAACTCTGATTGCGCTGGCTGCCTTGGCGGTGAGCGGCGTTTCCTTTGCCGAAGTCACCATTTCCGGTAGCCTGATCATGGGCTACAAAGCCACAAAATCTACGGGAACTAATGCCATTAGTATTCCTGGTTTAGGGCTTAATGCAGCCGCAGTTGCTGGGGGAGAGGCTTCGGGCTTTGGTGTTGATACTTCTGAAATTGACATTACTGCTACCGAAAATCTGGGCGGGGGACAAAGCGTCGAAGCCAAGTTGGCACTTGCAGGAGCAGACCGCAGTGGCGAATCCAATTCCATTGCAGCCGGTTCCGGCAACGCGGTTTCGGGCCGTGATGCAACGCTGTCCTACACCAACAACGCTTTTGGCCGCATCCAGATGGGTACGACGATGGAAGCCGCGGTGAACAGCGGCATCCCTTCTGCAGGTGCGCCTGTCATCGATATGGATGGCAAGCTCTTTGAGATCCGTACGAGCAGCGATTTCATCAGCTACGCCGCGCCCATTGGCCCCGTTATTTTCCAGTACAAGCTGTCGGAGTCCTCCAAAGGGCTGGGTCTGGGCGCAGGCTCTAGCGGCACCTCTGGTGTGACCGTGGGGCAGCGAACCAGTGACTTTGCCGTGGTCTATGGCAAGGGCCCGCTGCAGTTGGTGGGTGTTTATCGCTCGTATGACAACCGCAACGCGGTATCGGTCGCTACCGCTGAAGGGCTGACCAAGAACGAGGCGATTGCAATTCAGGCGGGTTACGATTTTGGGGTAGCCAAGCTGGGTTTTGGCATAGTCAATACCACGGCTTCGGTGGGGCCCAAGGTGTCTGACATGATGTTGGGCGTGTCGATCCCCGTGCGCGCCTGGACGTTCGGCATGACTTTCGGACGCTCAACAGTTTCTGGCGTTGCGGATGCGGCTGTATCGGTCTTCCCTGGCGGTGCAGGTGCTGACGCGCTATTCAAGTCTGCCATGCAGCGGGCGGACGGAACTGCTGACAGTGTGAGCGTTGGTGCCAAATACGACCTGAGCAAGCGCACGAGCCTGACGTTGAAGTACGCAACCTGGACCCGTAGCGGCTACGAGCAGTTTGAAGCCTGGGGTGCCAGAGCCAAGGCTGGCGCTTCCATTGCGGGCCTGAACGAGTTCGGATATTCTGACAGAGCCAGCGAAACCAGCCTTCTGCTGGCCCACACGTTCTGATCCACCGCCGGCGTAGGCCGGCACGGATCGTCTGACAAGCCCCGGCAGGAAACTGCCGGGGCTTTTTCATGCATACCGTTTGCTGCGCAAATTGTGTTTCATCTCGCGCAGCAGGGGCTGCAGTGTGCTGCCCCCAATGCGCAGAGCCACGCAGGTGGCCAGGATGTCGATGATCATCAGGTGCAGCAGGCGCGACACCATGGGACTGTATTTGTCGAAACCCTCGGGGTGGTCGGCGCTGAGGTGGATGTGGCCGGCGCTGGCCAACGGCGAGCCGCTGGCGGTGATGACGATGGTGGTGGCGCCGTTTTTGCGGGCAATGTCGCAGGCGTCCATCAAGTCCCGGGTGCGCCCGGAGTTGCTGATGACCACAACGCAGTCGCCCGGCCCCAGCAGGGAGGCGCTCATGACCTGCATGTGGCCGTCGCTGTAGGCCACGGAATGGATCCCCAGACGGAAGAACTTGTGCTGTGCGTCCTGTGCCACGATGCCCGAGTTGCCCACGCCAAAAAACTGAATCTGCTTGTGGGCCTGGTAGGCCGTGACCAGGGCGCCAACGGCCTTGTCGATGGCGACACTGCTGGCATCGTTGCGGTACTTCAGGAAGGCGGCCACCGTGTTGTCGATGACCTTGACCATGACGTCGCCGGTCTTGTCGTCGGCGTCCACACTGCGGTGGATGAAGGGCACGCCCTCGTTCACCGTACCGGCCAATTTCAGTTTGAAATCCGACAGGCCATCGTAGCCCACGCTGCGGCAAAAGCGTACGACCGTGGGTTTGCTCACATGGGCCCGGTCGGCCAGCTCGGTGACGGGCAGCTGGGCAAAAGCACGCGGGTCGGCCAGGCACAGCTTGCCAACGCGCTGCTCGGCGGGAGCCAACGAGGGGAGGGCGGCCAGGATGCGGTCCAGCATGCTCAACTTTCTTCCGACCAGCAAAAACTGTCGCGCGCGATCATGGCGCTGGACGCGCTGGGTCCCCAGGTGCCGGAGGCGTAGGGGCGTGGTCCCTGGGCGTCGTTGGCCCAGAAGTCCAGTATGGGCTCCACCCAGCGCCAGGCTTCTTCCTGTTCGTCGCTGCGCACAAACAGGTTCAGGCGGCCGTCAATCACGTCCAGCAGCAGGCGCTCGTAGGCGCCCACGCGCTCGGAGCCAAAGCGCTTGTCAAAATCCAGATCCAGTTGCACGGGGGCCAGCGCCTGCGCGGCGGCATGGCGGCTCTGGCGGTTGCTTTGCCCCTGCGCCAGCAAATGCAGCTCCAGCCCGTCCTTGGGCTGCAGGTTGATGACTAGGCTATTGGCCATGCCCATTTGCGAATTGAAGATGGCGTGCGGCGTGGGGCGGAAGTTGATCACGATGCGCGCGTCACGCCCCGCCAGACGCTTGCCGGTGCGGATGTAGAACGGCACACCGGCCCAGCGCCAGTTGGCGATTTCGGTGCGCAGCGCCACAAAGGTCTCCGTGTTGCTCTGTGGGTTGACGCCGGGTTCCTCGCGGTAGGCTGGCACCTTGGCGCCCCCACTGGTTCCGCTGCCGTACTGCCCCCGTACGACGTCCTGCGCCAGAGACTCCTGGGTCCAGGGCTTGAGCGAGCGCAGCACCTTGAGTTTTTCATCGCGGATGGCGTCGGCGTGGGAATTGATGGGGGGCTCCATGCCAATGGCGCATAGCAGCTGCAGCGCGTGGTTTTGCACCATGTCACGCAGGGCGCCGGTGGTCTCGTAAAACGCGCCACGGCTTTCCACGCCCAGGTCTTCGGCAATCGTGATTTGGATGTTGGCAATGTGCTCGCGCCGCCACAGTGGCTCGAACAAGGCGTTGCCAAAGCGCAGGGCAAACAGGTTCTGCACCGCAGGCTTGCCCAGGTAGTGGTCGATGCGAAAGACCTGCTTCTCTTCAAACACCTGGCGCACGGCACGGTTGATGGCACGGTTGGAGGCCAGGTCATGGCCCAGCGGTTTTTCCAGGACGATGCGGGTCTTGGCGGTGTTCAGGCCCGAGGCGGCCAGCTGCTCGCACACGGTGGTGAACAGTGCCGGTGCCGTCGCCACGTACATCACCACGGTGTCGGCATTGCGGGCCTGCAGGGTGCTGGCCAGGCGTGCATAGTCTTCGGGCTTGGAGAGGTCCATGCGCACGAATTCCAGCAGTGCGGCAAAGCGCGCAAACTCCTCCGCGCTGGGGCGCTTGGCCAGCTCGACCTTGTCAAAGCGGGACTGCATGAGGGCCCGGTACTGGTCGTCGCTCAGGTCGTCGCGGCCCACCCCGATGATGCGGCCGCCTTCGGGCAGGGTGCCGTGCCGAAAGGCCTGAAACAGAGCTGGCATCAGCTTGCGCCACGCCAGATCGCCGGTGCCACCAAACAAGACAAGATCAAAGCCCATGGTTCTTGAGTTACATAAATACGGAGGTTGTAATGTAACTTTGTTTCACTCATAATTCAAGCCATGAACCAACTCGATGCACTCAAACAATTCACCACCGTGGTGGCCGATACGGGCGATTTCAAGCAACTCAGCGCTTTCAAGCCGCAGGATGCCACCACCAACCCCTCGCTGATCCTGAAGGCGGTGCAAAAGCCCGACTACGCGCCTTTGCTCAAGGACACCGTCAACCAGTTCCGTGGTCGCGCGCTGGACGAGCTGGTCGACCGGCTGCTGGTGCGCTTCGGTTGCGAAATCCTGTCCATCATTCCGGGGCGCGTGTCGACAGAAGTGGATGCCCGCCTGAGCTTTGACACCAGCGCCACGGTGGCCCGCGCGGAACGGCTGATCGAGCTGTACCAGGCGCAGGGCGTGCACGTGGACCGCGTGCTCATCAAGGTGGCCGCCACCTGGGAAGGCATTGCGGCTGCGCAGCAGCTCGAACGCAAGGGCATTCACACCAACCTGACCTTGCTGTTTTCCTTCTGCCAGGCGGTAGCCTGCGGGCAGGCCAAGGTGCAGCTGATCTCGCCGTTTGTGGGCCGTATCTACGACTGGTACAAGAAATCCGCCGGCGCTGCCTGGGTGGAGGCCGACAACGCCGGTGCCAATGACCCGGGCGTGAAGTCCGTTGCCCAGATTTACCAGTACT
This sequence comes from Rhodoferax sp. MLSD5-FHT05B10, assembly GCF_058793415.1. Lineage (NCBI taxonomy): Bacteria > Pseudomonadati > Pseudomonadota > Betaproteobacteria > Burkholderiales > Comamonadaceae > Rhodoferax > Rhodoferax sp. MLSD5-FHT05B10. Next base: position 117,681 of record NZ_JBXAFT010000008.1, read on the forward strand.
ACAAGAAGTTCGGTATCGCTACCGAGGTGATGGGTGCGAGCTTTCGCAACGTCGGACAAATCACCGCCTTGGCCGGCTGCGACCTGCTGACCATCAGCCCCGACCTGCTGGCCACTCTGGCGGTCAGCGAAGCCCCGCTGCCCCGGGCGCTGGACGCCCAGGCGGCGCAGGCCATGGACCTGGCCCACGTGAGCTTCGATGAGGCAGGCTTCCGCTTCGCCCTCAACGAAGACGCCATGGCCACCGAGAAGCTGGCCGAAGGCATTCGCGCATTCTGCGTCGACGCCGTCAAGCTCGAACACCTGCTGCTCGCAGCCTGACCCCGGTACGGCCCACCATGACCCGCATCCGTTGCGACCGTACCGCTGCCTGGGGCGAGCTGCAGACGGTCTTTCAGGGCAAAGGCCACCGTCTGGACGTGCGTGCCGCATTTGCGGGCGACGCCGGGCGTTTCGAGCGCTTCAGCCAGGAAGCCCCCCATGTGTTTGCCGATCTGTCCAAGAACCTGCTGGATGCGGACATCGAGTGCCTGCTCTTTGCACTGGCGCGCCAGTGCGGTGTGGAAGAGCACCGCCAGGCCCTGTTTGCGGGCGCGGCCATCAACAGCACCGAGCAGCGGGCGGTGATGCACTGGTTGTTGCGAAATCCGGCTCCGATGCACGCAGATACTGCGCAACCCGCTAGCAAAAACATACCAGATGAGCAAGCGCAGGTGCACGCCACGCTGGACGCCATGTTGGCGTTTGCCGAGCGTGTGCGCAGCGACGACGCCATCACCGACGTGGTCAACATCGGCATTGGCGGTTCGGACCTGGGGCCGCAGATGGCCGTGCTGGCGCTCGATGCCTTTGCCCTGCCGGGCAAGCGTTTTCACTTTGTCTCGAACGTGGATGGGCACGAGCTGGCCGCCACGCTGGCGCGCGTCAAGCCCCAGAGCACCCTGTTCCTGGTGGCCAGCAAGACCTTCACCACCATCGAAACCATGACCAACGCGCAGTCGGCCAAGCGCTGGTTCGAGAATCAGGGTGGCACAGACATTGGCCGCCACTTTGCCGCGCTGACCACCAACGTGGCGGCGGCCAATGCCTTTGGCATTACCACCACGTTCGGTTTCTGGGACTGGGTGGGCGGACGCTATTCGGTGTGGTCCGCCATTGGTCTGCCGCTGGCTATTGCCATCGGGGCACACGGCTTTCGGGCTTTTCTGGCTGGCGCGTACGACATGGACGAGCACTTTCGCACCGCGCCGCTGGAGCGCAATCTGCCGGTGCGCCTGGCGCTGCTCGATGTCTGGTACCGCAACTTCCACGGCTTCACCAGCCGCAGCATTGCGCCCTACCACAGCGCCTTGCGCCGCCTGCCGGCCTACCTGCAGCAACTGGAGATGGAGAGCAACGGCAAGCGCGTGGACACCTGTGGCAAGGCCTTGCCGTTTGCCACGGCACCCGTGCTGTGGGGCGAGCCCGGCACCAACGGCCAGCATGCCTACTTCCAGATGCTGCACCAGGGTACCGAAGTGGTTCCGGTTGAATTCGTGGCCGTCAAGAAGCCCCGCCACGGCCTGACAGGCCATCACACACTGCTGCTGGCCAACGCGCTGGCGCAGGCCCAGGCGCTGATGCTGGGCCAGACCGACCCCGACACCGGCGGGGAAGGCCACCGTCGTTTCACGGGCAACCGGCCCAGCACCTTCCTGCTGCTCGACGACCTCACCCCCACCAGCCTGGGGGCGCTGATTGCCCTGCAGGAGCATCGTGTGTTCGTCAGCGGCTCGGTCTGGGGCATCAACAGTTTTGACCAGTGGGGCGTCGAGCTGGGCAAGGTGCTGGCCAAGGATGTGGAGGCGCGCCTGCTGCGTGGCGATGCCACCGGGCTGGACGGCTCCACCGCGGGCTTGCTGGCCCGCCTGCAGGAGTGAGCCACACCGGGCTGCAGCGCATGAACGTGGTGTTTGATTTCGGCGCCGTGCTGTTCACCTGGAAGCCCGCCGAGTTGCTGGCGCAGAGTTTTCCCCACGAGGCCGGCGCGCCCCAGGCCGCGGCGGAGTTGGCCCACGCGGTGTTTGGCCATGCCGACTGGCATGCCTTTGACCGCGGCACCCTGTCCATGGCCACGGTGGTGGAGCGCACCGCCGGGCGGCTGGGGCTGGATGCACAGGTGCTGACCGCTCTGGTCGACAGCATTGGCGTGCGGTTGACGCCCATCACCCCGTCCGTGGACCTGCTGGCGCACTTGCATGGCCAGCGCGCCCGGCAACCGGATCTGCGCCTGTACTACCTGTCCAACATGCCGGTGCCCTACGCCCGCACGCTGGAGCGCCTGCACCCGTTCCTGCAGTGGTTTGATGGCGGTATTTTTTCCGGCGACGTGCAGCACATCAAGCCCGAACCTGCTATCTACCAACTGCTGGAGGCGCGCTACGCCCTGGAGCCTGCGCAGACCGTGTTCCTGGATGACCTGAAAGGCAATGTGCATGCCGCCCAGGCGCTGGGCTGGCACGGCATTCACTTCACATCCGCGGCGCAGGCACTGGCGGAGCTGGATGCCTGGTTTGAGAATAAAAAAGCCCCGTGAGCCTTGCAAATATTGCGCAGGCAGCTATCAAAAACAGAGCAAATACCCAATAAAAAAACCCGCACAGTCTGCACCGTGCGGGTTTTTGCAAGTGGGCGCCGGTTTGCTTTTGCGCTAACCGGCGCTTCAGGTTGCCAGGGCAGGAGGCAATTACATGCCCATGCCACCCATGCCGCCCATGCCACCCATGTCGGGCATGCCGCCGCCGGCAGCGCCTTCAGCCTTGGGCGTCTCGGCCACCATGCACTCGGTGGTGAGCATCAGGGACGCGACCGACGCTGCGTTTTGCAGAGCCGTGCGGGTCACCTTGGTGGGGTCCAGAATACCCATTTCGATCATGTCGCCGTAGGTGTCGTTGGCAGCGTTGAAGCCGTAGTTGCCCTTGCCAGCCAGCACCGCGTTCACCACCACCGAGGCTTCGCCGCCGGCGTTGTACACGATCTCGCGCAGGGGAGCTTCGATGGCCTTCAACACCAGGGCAATGCCGTGGTCCTGGTCGGCGTTGTCACCCTTGATGGCGCCAGCGGCTTGCTTGGCGCGCAGCAGAGCCACGCCACCACCAGCCACAATGCCTTCTTCCACGGCAGCGCGGGTGGCGTGCAGGGCGTCTTCCACGCGGGCCTTCTTTTCCTTCATTTCGACTTCGGTGGCAGCGCCCACCTTGATCACGGCCACACCGCCGGCCAGCTTGGCCACGCGCTCTTGCAGCTTCTCGCGGTCGTAGTCGGACGTGGCTTCTTCGATCTGCACGCGGATCTGCTTCACGCGGGCTTCGATGTCGGCAGCAGCGCCAGCACCGTCGATGATGATGGTGTTTTCCTTGCCCACTTCGATGCGCTTGGCCTGGCCCAGGTCGGCCAGCGTCACTTTTTCCAGGCTCAGACCGATTTCCTCGGCGATGACCTTGCCACCGGTCAGGATGGCGATGTCTTCCAGCATGGCCTTGCGACGGTCACCAAAGCCAGGGGCCTTCACAGCCACGACCTTCAGGATGCCGCGCAGGGTGTTCACCACCAGAGTTGCCAGGGCTTCGCCATCGACATCTTCAGCAATGATCAGCAGGGGACGGCCGGCCTTGGCCACTTGCTCCAGCGTGGGCAGCAGGTCGCGGATGTTGCTGATCTTCTTGTCGAACAGCAGCACGAAGGGGTTGTCCAGCAGGGCAGCCTGTTTTTCGGGGTTGTTGATGAAGTAGGGCGACAGGTAGCCGCGGTCGAACTGCATGCCCTCGACCACGTCGAGTTCATTTTGCAGGGACTTGCCGTCTTCCACGGTGATCACGCCTTCCTTGCCGACCTTGTCCATCGCGTTGGCGATGATTTCACCGATGGATGCATCGGAGTTGGCGGAAATGGAGCCGACCTGGGCGATTTCCTTGGACGTGGTGGTGGGCTTGGAAGCCTTCTTCAGCTGCTCGATCAGGGCGGCAACGGCCTTGTCGATACCGCGCTTCAGATCCATGGGGTTCATGCCGGCAGCCACGTACTTCATGCCTTCGCGCACGATGGCCTGGGCCAGCACGGTAGCGGTGGTGGTGCCGTCGCCAGCGTTGTCAGACGTCTTGGAAGCAACTTCCTTGACCATCTGGGCGCCCATGTTCTGCAGCTTGTCCTTCAGTTCGATTTCCTTGGCCACGGACACACCGTCCTTGGTCACGGTGGGGGCGCCGAACGAGCGCTCCAGCACCACGTTACGACCCTTGGGGCCCAGGGTAACCTTGACCGCGTTGGCCAGGATGTTCACGCCTTCAACCATGCGTGCGCGGGCTTCGCCGCCGAAAATGACGTCTTTTGCTGCCATGTGTATTCTCCGAATTCGTTAAAAAAATGGGTCGCGATAGCGCGAGAAATTACTTGCCTTCGACGACTGCGAACAGGTCGTCTTCTTTCATGACCAACAGCTCGTCGCCAGCCACCTTGACGGTCTGGCCGCTGTACTTGCCAAACAAAACGCGGTCACCGACCTTGACGTTCATGGCAATCAGTTCACCCTTGTCGTTCTTCTTGCCAGGGCCCACGGCCAGCACTTCGCCTTGATCGGGCTTTTCGGTTGCGCTGTCAGGAATGACGATGCCAGAGGCAGTTTTGGTTTCGCTTTCGATGCGCTTAACAATCACGCGGTCTGCCAAAGGACGCAGTTTCATGAGGAATCTCCTAGGTGTTGAAACAGGGGTTGCTGCACGCCCACCTGATTAAGTGGGCGCTCATTAACTTGTGGGGCGGGTGCTGTTAGCACTCCATCCCAACGAGTGCTAATGATAAAGCCTTTTTGGGCTATTTCAAGTCGGGCGCTCGGGTGGCGCTTGCCGATGCCGGAATGGGGTGTTGAGTTTCATCTGACGCTGTGGTTGTTTCATCTAACTCGCCGCAACACCACATGCGTAGCCTTCTCCGTCCCCACGGACTCCACGCACGCATACCCCAGCGCCCGCAAGTCCACCCCTGCGAACAGGGCCTCACCTCGCCCCAGCAACACCGGCGAGATGGCGATGTGCAGTTCATCAATCAGCCCCTCCCGCAGGTACTGCCGGATGGTGTCCGGCCCGCCGCCTATGCGCACGTCCTTGCCCGCGGCGGCCTCGCGTGCGCGGGCTAGCGCCTCGTGGACGCCACCGGTAACGAAGTGAAACGTCGTGCCGCCTTCCATCTCGATGGAAGGGCGCGCATAGTGGGTCAGGATGAAGACCGGCACGTGGTACGGCGGGTTGTCGCCCCACCAGCCTTTCCAGGTCATGTCCGGCCAGGGGCCACGGTGGGGGCTGAACATGTTGCGCCCCAGAATCCAGGCGCCCACGTTGTGGAAGCCACGGACGGCAAAGTCATTGTCCACACCGGTGGTACCGTCGTCCTTGCCGAACAGGGCCCGCTGGAAGGTGCGGGTGGGTAACAGCCACTGGTGCAGCTCTGTTCCGCCTTCGCCCAGCGGGTTGTTGAGGCTCTGGTTGGGGCCGGCGCCGTAGCCGTCCAGCGAGAGGGTGAAGCTCTCCACACGCACGCGGGTCATGGCTGGTCTCCGCTGCGCACCGCCGCCTCAATGGCGGCCACATCAATCTTGCGCATGGTCATCATGGCCGCGAACGCGCGCTTGGCGGCGGCGCGGTCGGGGCTGGTGTACGCATCCGTCAGCACGCGCGGCGTGATCTGCCACGACACACCCCACTTGTCCTGGCACCAGCCGCAGTCGTTTTCCTGTCCGCCGTTGCGGACGATGGCGTTCCACAGGCGGTCGGTCTCGGCTTGGTCGTCGGTTGCCACCTGGAACGAGAACGCGATGGTGTGCTGGATGCCCGGCCCGCCGTTGAGGCCCAGGCACGGGATACCCATCACCGTGAACTCCACGGTGATGACATCGCCCTCCTTGCCTGCCGGGTAGTCGCTGGGTGCGCGGTGCACGGCAACCACCGCGCTGTCGGGAAAGGTTTGCGCGTAGAACGTGGCTGCGTCCAGCGCGGTGCCGTCGTACCACAGGCAGATGGTGTTTTTGCTCAGGGTCATCTGGTGCCTCCTTGCAGAGGGAACATCGGGGCGGACCTGCCCCAAAGCCCAATCGGCCGCATGGTACTCCCGGATCGCATGGCGTGCCGGGGCAGTGTGCAGTGCCCCTTGTGGTCTAGCGCCTGCGCAGCCCCGCCCCGGCGTTGACCAATCCAATGCCTGCCAGCACCAGGGCGCTGCCGATGACGAACTCGGTTTCGATGGCTTCGCCCAGCAGCCAGACCCCCAGCACCACCCCAAACAGGGGTGTCAAAAATGAATAGACACCCAGGCGTGATGCCTGGTACCTGCGCAACAGCGAGAACCAGAGGAGAAAGCTGGCAAAGGACACCACCAGTCCCTGGAAGGCCAGGTGCAGCCACAGTTGTGGCGATGGCACGAAGCGCCACTGACCCGTGAGCCACGCGGCCGGCAGCAGCAGCACGAAGGCTCCCATTAGTTGGTACGCCAGTGTCTCTTTCGCCGGCGCGGTGGCCAGCGTGGAGCAACGGATGGTGATGGTGGTGGCGCCCCACATGGCGCCGGCCAGCACAGCTAGTGCATCGCCCATCACCGCGCCCGGCAGGGCAACGCCGCTAGTCCGGGAGTCGCCGCCGACGAAGGCGATGGCAATGCCAATGAACGCCAGCAAGATCCCCGCCCATGGCACGGCGCCCAGACGCTCGGCGGGAATGCGCCAGTGCAACCCGATGGCCGCAAACAGGGGGGCGGTGTAGAGAAACACGACGACGTGGGAAGCCTGTGTCAGGCGCAACGCCTCCGAGACCAGCAGGTATTCCAGCGCAAAGAGAATCCCCACGGCGGACCCGGCCCGCCAATGCCTGCGGTGCAGTCCCTCGGCGGTGCGCCGCATCAGTACGGCCAGCAGCGCCAGCGCCATCAGCGAACGTAGGGCGACCAGCAGCATGGGGCTGATGGCAGGTGCCGCGGCCTTGAGCGAGATCTGCTGCAGGGCCAGGGCGGTCCGGACCGGTGGGGTGGAATGCTCAGGGAGTGTGGACAGGCTTGGCATAGGCACTGACTGTGCCCGTCCATCCATGTTTAGAAAAGCGGATAATTCGCATGAATACAATGCGATTATCGAATCTATGAGCGACTTGCAGACAGACTGGCTCAAGGCCTTCGTCGCTACGGTGGACGCGGGCACCCTGTCGGGCGCGGCGCAGGAGGTGCATCGCTCGCAGTCCGCCATCAGCATGCAGATCAAGAAGCTGGAAGCGGCGGTGGGGCGGACGCTTCTCGAGCGCGGCCCCCGGCACCTCAGCCTCACGCACGATGGCCAGGTGCTGCTGGGCTTTGCCCGGCGCATGCTCGACCTGCAGGCCGAGGCCCTGGCTGCGCTGCACGAGCAACCCCTTACCGGCCTGGTGCGCCTGGGCGTGCCGGACGACTACGCCGGCAAGTACCTGACGCCGGTCCTCAGGCGCTATGCCCCACGGCACAGCGGCGTGGAAATCCAGCTGGACTGCGAGCAATCCACCTCACTGATACCCCGCGTGGCCCGGGGTGACCTGGACCTTGCCCTGATTTCACAGGACCACGCCCGTCGTGGCACGCCGCTGTTCCATGAACCCATGGTCTGGGTCGGCTCCGCGCGGTTCGATGTGTGGAACCGCTCCCCCCTGCCGATTGCCGTGTACGAGGCAGCCAGCCTGGGGCGGCGCAGTGCCATCGAGTCCCTGACCCTGCAGGGGCGGCCGTACAAGGTGGTCTACAACAGTTCGAACGTAGCGGGCCAGATCGCGGCCGTGGAAAGCGGTCTGGCCGTGGCGGCGCTCACACAGTGCAGCGCGCCGGCGCACTTGCAGATTCTGGGCGCGGAGCAGGGACTCGGGCCGCTGGAGCCCATGCTGGTCGCCGTCTACCGCAGCGCGGCGTCGCGCGGTTCCAAGGCCGTGGACAGTCTGTACCGCATGATCCTGCAGACTCTGCGGCAGGCCGGCAACTGACGCGCTGGCCGGACCGGAATCAATCGCCCACGTCGTCCTGCACGGGCGGCTTGCTGAATTCCCGGCGCAGCCGGGCCAGCTGGCGCAACCCAGCAGCCACCGCGGCGTAGACGGTGCCGTCTGGTGCCTGACCCTGCGCGTCCAGCGTCCCCATGGGCAGCCCGGTCAGCCGTTCCAGGGCTTCTTCCATGGTGGCTACCGGCCAGACAAAAAACTGTCCGGCCCGCACGGCCTCCACCACGTCGCGGCGCAGCATCAGGTGGCAGACGTTGCTGGCCGGAATCAGCACCCCCTGTTCGCCCGTCAGTCCCCGGGCCTGGCAGAGGTCGAAGAAGCCTTCGATCTTTTCGTTGATGCCGCCCACGGCCTGCACCACGCCAAACTGGTTGACCGAGCCGGTCACCGCCAGCGACTGGCGCAACGGTGCGCCGGCAATGGCCGACAGCAGCGCCGCCAGCTCCGCCAGCGAGGCGCTGTCGCCCTCGACACCGCCATACGACTGTTCGAACACCAGACTGGCCTTGAGCGACAGCGGCATGTGCCGACCGAACCGTGACGCAATGAACGACGACAGGATCAACACCCCCTTGGAGTGGATGGGGCCGCCCAGCTTGACCTCGCGTTCAATGTCGACCACCTCGCCGTCGCCCACGCGCACCGTGGCGGTGATGCGCACCGGATGGGCGAACGTGCTGTCGCCCAGTGACACCACGGCCAGGCCGTTGATCTGCCCCACCTGCACGCCGGCCGTGTCCACCAGCAGCTGGCCGCGCAGGACTTCTTCCTGGTAGCGCTCGTGGAAGCGCGCATGGCGGCGCTGGTGGGCTGCCAACGCCGCCTCGATGTGTTCGCGGTCCACCAGCGGGGCCTGCGCCGCGTGCGCGAAATGGTCGGCCTCGCGGATCAGGTTGTCCAGCGGTTGCGTCTGCGTGGTCAGGCGCTGGGCGTCATTGGCCAGCCGGGCCGCGTGCTCGATGACGCGGGCCACGGCGGCAGCCGTCAGGGGCCGCATGCCGTCGTTGCGTGCCAGCGTGGCCACCAGGCGCGCGTAGGTCTGCGTGTTGTCCGGGTTGCGCCGGATGTCGCTTTCCATGTCGGCGTTGATCCGGAACAGCGTGGCAAAGTCCGGGTCGTACTGGGTCAAAAGGTAGTACACCAGCCGCTCGCCGATGAGCACGATCTTGAGGTCCAGCGGAACAGGCTCAGGCTCCAGCTGCACGGTGCTGGTCAGGCCGATCAGGTCCGACAGCGACTCGATGCGGACCTGCCCGGCCTGCAGGCAGCGCTTGATGCCTTCCCAGGCGTAGGGCTGCGACAGCACCTTCAGCGCGTCCAGGATGAGAAAACCGCCGTTGGCGCGGTGCAGGGCACCGGCGCGAATGAGGGTGAAGTCGCTGACCAGCGTGCCCATGTGCACCTGGTGCTCGATGCGGCCCACCAGGTTTTGCAGGGTGGGGTGGTCCTCGTAGACCACCGGGCGCGCGTCGCCGATGGAGTTCTCCACCAGCAGGTTGACCAGATAACGCTGGACGGAAATCGAACCGGTGTAGGTCGTGGTTTCGGTGTCGCCCTCGCTCTTGGACGAAGCGTGCAGCGACTCGCCGGTTTCGGTGATGTCCTGCAACACGGCTTCCAGGTAGGCGGCCACTTCCGGCAGATCGGCGTATTTCGGCTTGATGTCGTCCAGCAACTGCACCAGCGTCGTGTGCAGGGCGTCGCTGCCGGTTTGCTTCATGCGACCCACGGCCTCCTGGCGCCAGCGTGGAAATTCTTTCAGCAATTTCTGCATGCGCTCGTGCAGGGTGCTGATGGTGTCGGTGAAAGTCTGCTGGCGCTCGGGCGGCAGCGCGGCGAACTCGTCCGTCGTCAGCGGCGTTTCCTTGTCCTTCATGGGCACCAGCACAAAGCCCTGCGGCGTGCGCACCAGCCCCACCTCCAGTGCGGCGGCCTCGTCGCCCAACGCCTTCAGGGCCTGTTCCTCACGCAGCTTGGCTTCTTCCTGCAGGGCGGAGATGCGGTCCCGGTACTCGTTGCTCTGGAACACCGCGTTGATGGCCGGCGTGAGCTGCTCCACAAAGTGCTGCATGCTGTCGCGCAGTGCCGGGCCGCGTCCGCATGGCAGGCGCAACAGCTGGGGCCGGGTGGCGTCGGCAAAGTTGTACACATAGCACCAGTCGGCAGCGGCATCGCCGTGGTGGCGCTCGTCTTCCAGCAGGCGGCGCACCATGGCGTGGCGCCCACTGCCGGTGTCCCCCAGCACGAAGAGGTTGTAGCCCTCATGGCGTATGTCCAGCCCCAGGTGCATGGCCTCGATGGCGCGGGAGTGGATGGCGGAGGCGTCCAGGTCGGACAGCTCCTGGGTGTTGCCGAAACCCAGCGTGGCGGGGTCGCAGACGGTGTAGAGCAGGTCCGGTGTCAGGGCGTCAGAGGCGGGCATCTGAGGAATTTCCAGGATGGCAATGCAACAAGCATACCGCGCCCGCCCGGCCGGGGGCGACTCAGTCCAGGACGAAGTTGGCGTCGGGCTGCGGCGGCGCTGGCGGGGTTTCCCCCAGCATTTCACGCAGACTGGCGTCAATGCCCGCCACCATAGTGTTCAGAGCCAGGTCATTGGCAGCCGTGCCAAAGGGTTCCTCGATCTCGTCGCTCAGGGCTTCCAGGGCAAAGAAGGTGTAGGACACAAAGCTCACCACCAGCGGCGTCATGAGCCCGATATCGTCCACCAGGCCAAAGGGCAGCAGCATGCAGTAGATGTAGGCACTGCGGTGCAGGATGACCGAGTAGGTGAAGGGCAGCGGCGTGTTGGCAATGCGTTCGCAGCTGCCCAGCGCGGCCGAAAGGCCGTTCAGCGAATCTTCCATCTTGTGCGACAGCAGCGGCTCCAGCGCTCCCGTCTCCCGGCATTCGCGCAGCCACTGGCCCAGCCACAGCAGCACCAGCGTGGGGGCGCTGCGCGCGTCCTGCAGCTGCGTGCGCAGCGTCTCGGGCAGGAGCCCGGCGGTGTGGGCGGCGCTCGGCTGGTTGCGCAACTGGTTGCGCAGGGTGGTGGCAAAACCGATCAGGCCCAGCACAAAGGGACGCGCCTCACGGCCCGGGCCGATCAGGGTCAGGGCCTGGCGCGCCAGGTTGCGGGTGTCTACCAGAATGCTGCCCCATTGCTTGCGGGCTTCCCAGTAGCGGTCGTAGCTGGCGTTGATGCGAAAGCCCAGAAAAATGGCCAGCGCCACGCCCATGAGCGAGAACGGGCTGGACGTGAGCGTGACTTTCCAGTGGAAAAACTGGCCGTGTGCCACCACGACGGCGCTGGACAGGATGAAGATGAAGAGTTGCTGGCCCAGAATGCGCTGAATCAGAGAACCACGGCGGACAAAAAGCAGATGCACCCAGTGGGGGCGGGGACGAATGATCACGGGAGGGGAGGCGCCGAAGCGAAGAGAAGGGAGAAAGCCCTCTATTCTCGCACTGCAGCGCCGGGTGGGCCGAAGTTTGGGATACTTGCAGCCTGCTGCCCTTTGGAAACACCTTCCCCAACGCCATGTCCACCCCTTCCAGCGCCCGCCCCGAACCTCGCCTGACCTCCCTGTCGCACGGGGGCGGTTGCGGCTGCAAGATTGCACCCGGTGTGCTGTCGCAGATCCTGAAGACCACCACCGCCATGCCCCTGCCACCCGAGTTGCTGGTGGGCATCGAGACGGCGGACGACGCGGCCGTGTACCAGCTCAATGCCGAGCAGGCGCTGATTGCCACCACCGATTTCTTCATGCCCATCGTCGACAACGCGTTCGACTTTGGCCGCATCGCCGCCACCAACGCCATCTCCGACGTGTATGCCATGGGCGGCACGCCCATCATGGCGCTGGCGCTGGTGGGCATGCCCATCAACGTGCTCTCCACCGAGACCATCGGCCAGATCCTGGCCGGCGGTGCGTCGGTCTGCAAGGCTGCGGGCATCCCCATCGCCGGCGGCCACACCATTGATTCGGTGGAGCCCATCTACGGCTTGGTGGCTATGGGGCTGGTGCACCCCCAGCGCGTCAAACGCAACGCCGATGCCCGCGTGGGCGACCGGCTGATCCTGGGCAAGCCGCTGGGCGTGGGCATCCTGTCCGCCGCGCTGAAGAAAGAGAAGCTGGACGATGCCGGCTACGCCCGCATGCTGGCCGTGACCACCCAGCTCAACACCCCGGGCCCCGACCTGGCCGCGCTGGCGGGCGTGCATGCGCTGACCGACGTCACCGGCTTTGGCCTGGCCGGCCACGCGCTGGAAATTGCGCGCGGCGCGCAGTGCGTGGTGCAGGTGGACTGGTCACGCGTGCCACTGATAACCGGTGTGCAGGCCCTGGCCAGCGCCGGCATGGTGACGGGTGCGTCCGGGCGCAACTGGGCGGCTTATGGGCACGAGATTGCGTTGCCAGCCGACTTTGGCGCGGTGAATCAGGCCCTGCTCAGCGACCCGCAAACCAGCGGTGGCCTGCTGGTGAGCTGTGCGCCCGAGGCGGTGGATGCCGTGCTGGAAACCTTCCGGCGCCACGGCTTTGCCGACGCCGCGGAAATCGGCTCGGTGCTGCCGGCAGGCAGCGCGCCGGCCAGCGCGCACCTGCACATCGTCTAGGCGCGGTTCAGGTGCCCAGGCGCGTGTAGCGCGCCAGGAAGCGGCGGTCGATCCAGTCCTTGAGCCACCACACCCAGCGCCCCTGCGCGCTGGTGCGTCCCCAGCTGGCCACGGCGTAGCGGTCGCCGCACGCCAGCAGGTTGAGGGTGGCGGTGGGGGGCTGGTGCGGCTTGAGGGCGGCACTGGCCATGGCTGCTGTCAGGTTGTGCAGCAGGGCCGGGCCGGCCCGCACCGCGTAGGCGCCGTTGCGGGCCAGGGGCTGGTCCATGCGGGTGCTGACGTCGCCGGCGGCAAATACGCGGCTGTGGCTGGTGGAGCGCTGGTACATGTCCACGGCAATGAAGCCCTGTTCGTCCAGCGCCATCCCGCTGCCAGCCAGCCAGCCGGGCGCGTGCGCGCCGGTGGTCAGCAGGGGCACATCGCAGGCCAGGTCGGCGCCGCAGCCCAGATGCACGGCACCGGGCTTGAGCGCCACAGCCCGGTCCTGCAGCACCGCGACCTTGCGCGCCTTCAGGACCCGCAGCAGGCGCTGCTGCACCCGCAGCGAGTAGTTGGCACCGGGCGGGGTGTCGCCGCACAGCAGCGTGACGGCTGCGTGGGGCAGGCGGTGGCGTACGGCCAGGGCCATTTCCACCCCGGCGGCGCCCGCACCGATCACGGCGATGCGCAGCGGGCGGGCATCGCCCATCGCGGCCACCTGGGGCCACAGGGCGCCAAAGGCTTCGATCGGGCGGATGAACAGCGCGTGCTCGCGGGCACCGGGAATCTCGCGCTCGATGTGCTCGCGGTCCTGGATGGGGCCGGTGTTGACCGACACCCAGTCGAAGGGCAGGCGGCTGCCGTCATCGAGCTCCACGGTCTGGCCCTGCGCATCCAGTGACTGGACGCTGCGCTGCAGCCAGCGCACGCCGCCGCGCCGCACCAGGGGCTCCAGCGGAATGACGCAGTCTTCCAGCGCGTAGTGCCCTGCCACGAAACCGGGCACCATGCCCGAGTACATCTGGCGCGGGTAGGGCGCCACCAGCGTGACCTCCACACCGGCCAGTGGGTGCTCCGCCAGGGCGGACAGCACATGCACATGGGCATGGCCGGCTCCCAGCAGAACCAGCTGGCGGGGGCGCTGTAGGGTGCTGTCCGGGGCGCTGTGGGGCGCAGGTGCGGTTGCGGCAGTCATGGGCCGTATTGTTCCATGAGTGGCGCACCCACCCGCGTGGGGCTATGAAGCCGTGGGCTGTGCCTGTGCGATATAGGGAAGCCGGTGCCGCTTCCAGTCGTTCATGCCGCCTGCCAGGTTGCGGGGCGCGGAAAAACCGAGCCGGTCCAGTATCAGGCAGGCCTGGGCCGACCGCACGCCACCGCGGCAGACCACCAGCAAGGTGTCCTGCCGGAGGTGCTCCAGCTCGCCGACCCGGCTGGCCAGTTCCCCCAGCGGGATGAGCATCACCCCCTCAATGTGGGCCGCTTCAAACTCGAACGGCTCGCGCACGTCCAGCACGGGCACGCTGCGGGTGCGGCGCAGTGCATGGGCGCTCAGAGCATCCACGTCCTGGACACCGCGCCAGCGGTAGTAGATCTTCAGCCAGAAATAGCGCGTCAGGCGCCAAAACGCAAAGCCGGCCAAGGCGGCAGCAACAAGTAAAAATGCAATATTCACAGCGGAACTCCTGAGCGCATCAAGCCGCCTGCAGCTTGTTCTTGGAGAAGACAAACAGCGGTGCACCGGGCAGGCTGCACAGACCCACCACCACAAAGAACAGCAGCGAGGTGGCAATGGCATCGCCCTGGGTCACGCCGACCTGCGAAAAGAAGTACCAGTACGCGGCTTCCCGCACGCCAAAGCCCGAGATGGAGATTGGCAGCATGGCCACCGTGAAAATCATGGGCGTGAAGATGATGCACTGCGCCAGCGACACAGGGGCTCCCAGCGCATAAAAAATGGCGGCGTTGACACCGGCCACGCAGATCTGGAACAGGACCGACAGCAGCAGGATGACCAGGAACAAGCCCGGTTGGCGCAGGGTGTCGCGCACCACCTGCACGGTCTGGGTCACCATGTCCCGGACCAGCGCAAAGCGGTTGGGCAGCGTCTTGCCGACAATGCCTTCGGCCACCCTGGGAACCAGGAACAGCGCCACCAGGCCCACATCCACCAGCAGGAAGACCAGCACCATCTGCACGGTGCGGGCGTCTGCATCCATGAAGGGCAGACCCAGCAGCGCCGTGAAACCCAGGGCCACGCCGGCAATCAGGCGTTCGGACACCACTGAGGCAATCGCTTCGGGCACCTCGCCGGTTTCCTTCGTGGTCTCCCAGGCCCGCACGGCATCGCCCCCCACGGCTGTGGGCAGCACATTGTTGAAGAACAGGCCGATGAAGTACAGACGCAGCAGTGCGTGGTAGGGCAGCGGGTGCTGGCGTGCCCGCAGGATCAGCCCCCACTTCCCGGCCGAAATGGCAATGGCCAGCAGCACCACGGCAAAGGCCAGCACCGACCCCTGCCAGCTCAGCCCCGCCAGGCGGGTGAGCAGCTGCTGAAAGTCCAGTTTCCACGCCAAGGTCGCCAGCAGACCCAGCGTGATGGCAATGCGGACCCACAAGCTAATTTTCTCTTTAGTGATCATGGCTGCACCGCCTGGTCATCCGGTTTGGCAACCCCGCACCCACCTTCGCCCGCACGGCAGGCCTGGGCCGCGCGGATTTTCCGCAGTACCCGGGGACCAAGGGCCGAGCCAATGACAAACAGCGCAACGGTAATGGAGAAAACCCAGAACAGAACCTGGATGGAACCCGTCAGGTTCTGGCCCAGGTACGAATACAGCAGGGTGGCCGGCAGCTGCCCCAGGCCAGTGGACCAGACAAAATTCCACAGCGAGATGGACGTCAGGCCGGCGCCATAGCTCACGATGTCAAACGACACAAAGGGCAGCAGGCGCGCCACCAGAATGGCCCGGTTGCCATAGCGCGCAAAGAACAGGTCCCATGTCGCCAGCGCATGGCTGCCGCCGACCAGCTTTTCCACGGCTGGTCGCCCCAGCGCGCGGGCAATCCAGAAACACAGGACTGCGCCCAGCATGGCGCTCGTCCACGACAGCAGCGCGCCCCAGGCCCAGCCGAACAGCAGGCCATTGGCAAAGGTCACCACAAAGGCCGGCAGCGGCGCAGCCACCGCCTGGAACACCATCAGGGCTGCTGACACCACGGCGGCCCAGGCCCCAAAGCCCAGCAGGTAGTCCCGAAAGGCGGCAATGGCCGCCTGTGGGTCAGGCAGGGTCAGAATGGCCACGGCGTTGTTGACCGCCGAGCGTACGGGCGTGACCAGGGCGTAGAGCAAAGCCGCCGCCAGCAGGATGGCCAGCACGGCCAGGGCGCCCGCATGGGTATTTTTCAATTTCATATCCAACTTTCACATGAGGCGGCACCAGGGTGCGCGCCGGACGGCTTCGAACGGATTATTTCTGCAGCGGATACAGCTCCGCCGGCTGGGCCGACCACTCCCACATGGAGCCGGCGTAATTGCGGGCTTTGTAACCCATGTCGTTGAGAACCGTGGTGACCCAGCCGGAGCGGATGCCGCCCGTGCAGTATGAAACGATTTCCTTGTCCCGGGTCACGCCTTTGGACGCCAACACCTTCTCGATGGTTTCCCGGGGCAGCAGGCGGCCATTCCGGTCCAGCAGATCCTTGAAGAAGAGGTGCTGGGCAGGCGACAGATGCCCGCCGCGCCTTTCACCGTAAGGGGTCTGGCCCTGGTACTCGCGGGGCTCGCGCACATCCAGGAAGGCCACGTCCTTGCGCTCCAGTTTGGACTTGACTTCTTCCTTCTTGATTTCCAGCTGCGAGAGTTCGCTGGCAACAAAATTGCCTGGCGCAACGGCCGGCTGGATGGCCAGCTTGCCGATCTGTTCCAGCGCACCCAGGCCGCCGTCGACCAGGACGACACGCGTGTGGCCCCACGCCCGCAGCAGCCAGGTCACCCGGCCGTCTTCACCCCAGCCCTTGACCGAGTCCGCGACAACGACGATCGGACGGTTGCTGGAAATGCCCAGGGCCTGCAGCTTTTTGCTGGCCTGCTCCACTGGCAGGGGACGGCCTTTGGTGGGCAGGTTGGGCTCGGCCAGGTCCTGCCATTCCAGCGCCACGGCACCGGCCAGGGCGCCCGTCTTCTTCTTCAGATCCTGCCCCCGTGCATCGACGACCAGCGCACCTTGCTGGATCAGGTCAAAGGCCGCTTGGGGGGTGACGATCCAGTCCCGGTAAAACGCGACGGATGCCCCGTCGACGGCTGCCGTCGTGGCCTGTGCCGCCGGTGCAAAGGCGGCCATAGAAGCGCCGGCGCCGAGCACCAGAGCGGCCGACATCCGGCGGATGAATTTCAAAAAATAGGATTGCATGCAGACCCCTAAAAAAAT
This sequence comes from Rhodoferax sp. MLSD5-FHT05B10, assembly GCF_058793415.1. Taxonomy (NCBI): domain Bacteria; kingdom Pseudomonadati; phylum Pseudomonadota; class Betaproteobacteria; order Burkholderiales; family Comamonadaceae; genus Rhodoferax; species Rhodoferax sp. MLSD5-FHT05B10. Next base: position 134,719 of record NZ_JBXAFT010000008.1, read on the forward strand.
GGAACAACGCGAATGAACGCGAGAGGGTTTGCAGTCTATTTCCGGAGGCACGAAATTCAAACGACAGAAAACGATGGCGCTTATGGGCCAAACATCTAAGCCCGCGGTTGACGCGGATTCAGGAGAACGTGCGCCAGCCCCAGCCGATGCGGGTGACGGTGGTGACGGCGCACAGGCCGGTGAACACCCAGGCCAGGAGTGCGAAGTGCTGCGGCCACAGGCACATGGCGGAAAAGCAGGCCAGCGTCTCGGTGGCTTCGGTCAGCCCGCCCAGAAAGTAGAACGACTTGTCGGGGTAGGCCAGGCTGGCGAGGCCGCGCTTGGCCGCGAGCACGGCAAAGGCCAGGAAGCTGGAACTGGTGCCCACAAACGCCGCCAGCAGCGCGGCGGCGGGCAGCGCGTTGGCCGCGGGGTCGGCCACGGCGAAGGCCAGCGGAACGCTGGCGTAAAACACGAAATCCAGCGCAATGTCCAGAAAGCCGCCGGCGTCGCTGGTGCGGGTCTGGCGCGCCACGGCGCCGTCCAGTGCATCGCAGATTCTGGATATGAAAATGGCTGCAAGACCCATGGAATATGCGTGTATAGCTATCAAAACAGCAGCACCCAGGCCGATGGAAAAGCCGGATACGGTGATGGTGTTGGCCCGCACGCCGGCCCGTACCAGGGCGCGTGCCGTGGCGTCCACAGTGGGGCGGATGAGGGCGGTGGCAACGCGGTCCAGCATGGTCGGTCCGGTTCAATCCAGCTGCGTCAGGTGCTGCGGGTCGGCGACATCGCCGGGGTCGTGCGTGACCAGCAGGGCCGGAATCCGGCGCTGGCGCACCAGGCCGAACACCAGCTCGCGCATGCGCGCGCGCAAGGCCGCATCGAGCTTGGAAAACGGCTCGTCCAGCAGCAGGGCGTGCGGCTGCGCCAGCAGGGCGCGCACCAGGGCCACGCGGGCACGCTGCCCGCCCGAGAGTGTGGCAGGGTTGGCGTGGGCGAAGGCGTCCATCTCCACGTCGGCCAGACCCTGCACCACCTGGGCCTCGCGCGCGGCGCGGACACCGGCGGGCACGGCAAACAGCAGGTTCTCGCGCACCGTCATGTGGGCAAACAGCAGGTCCTCCTGGAACAGGATGCCCACGCGGCGCGCCTGTGTGGGCAGCGTTTCAATGCGCTGGCCGTCCAGGTGCACCGTGCCGTCAAACACCAGCCCCTCGGGCAGCGTGCCGCACACTGCCGACAGCAGGCTGGACTTGCCCGAGCCGCTGGCGCCCATCACGGTGTGCACCACACCGGGCGGCACCTGCAGCTGCAGGGCACGCAGCAGCGTGGTGCCGGGCGCGGTGAGCGCGTGCAGGTCGATCGCCAGTGTCATGGGCGGGGTGCCTCGGTGGGGTGCATGCCGATGCGGATGGTGCCGTCGCGGGCGACGTCCAGCGGCACGGGGATGAGCGACTCGCCCTCGCAGTCGCCCCATTCGCACACGCCGTCGGCCCAGCGGTAGCGCGCGTAGTGCACGTTGCAGGTGAGGCTAACCAGCGGTGTCTGGATGAGGTGTTCCTGGCGGGCCGCCAGCGGCACGCCAAAGTGGGCGCAGCGGTTGACGAAGGCGTGCACCGCCAGCCCGCTGCGCAACAGCAGCAGCCGAAATGGTTGCTCGGCGCCACCGCCGGTGTCCAGCGCCAGCAGGGTGGCCTGGCCGTCCGCCAGGGCGTCACGCGAGCCCACCAATGCGCCAGGTGCAGGCGCGTGGGGCAGGTCAGACCAGAGGGGGGCTTGGGGCAGGGCTGGCATGGGTTTGTTCGGGCTGGGTTGCGATGGTAACCGCCGTCCTGCCGGCGCGGGTGCCGTGGTTTCAGAAGCGCCGCGCCCGTCCCGCGCGGGCTGCCAGCGCGAACACCAGCACCGGCAACAGCCACTGCAGCCAGGCGTAGGCGGCCGTGAGCGAGCGTTGCGCGCCAGCGGCCAGGGTCACGGCTTCGGTGGTCACGGTGGCAAAGCGCCCGCCGCCCACGTAGAGCGTGGGCAGGTACTGCGCCACGCTCACGGCAAAGCCGACGGCGAAGCTGGCCGCCAGCGCGGCGCGCAGCAGCGGCCATTTGACACGCAGCAGAAACACCCCGCGTCCGTGCCCCAGGCTGGCGGCCACGTGGCGCAGGCGCGGGTCAAAGCCGGCGTAGGGGCCGTGCAGCGCCATCAGCACGTAGGGCAACGTGGCCAGCGTGTGCGCCAGCCACAGCCCCGGTCCCTGGCTGTCCAGGCCCCAGGCCAGCGTCAGGTGGTGCAGGCCCACCACCCACAGCACGGCAGGCAACACCAGCGGCACCAGCAGCACGCCGCGCAGGCTCGCGTGCCAGCGCGCAGGGGCCATCTCCAGCCAGGCCACTGCCCACAGTAGTGCCGCCAGCGCACTGCCCCCACCCAGCCACACAGTGGTGAGCACGGTGCCACGGCTCTCCCACACCGAGCGCCAGGCATTGCCGGTCCAGCTCTGCGGCCACAGGGCCGGAAAGGGCCAGTTTCCGAACACACTGCCCACACCCAGCGCCAGCAGCACGGCGGCGTACACACCGGCCAACAGCGCCACCCCGCAGCCGCTGCAGGACGGCCACCGGGCGGCCGTGGCGGGGCTGGCGCCACGGTCACCGCGCACCCAGCGGGCCCGCCACACCGGCAGGCGCAGCAGGGCCCAGGGC